>JAIOZA010000002.1 GCA_021740825.1 Bacteroidia bacterium
TGCCAACGCTGAATCGTTTAACTCAAAAATAAAAAACTTTAGGGCAAATTTAAGAGGCGTTACTGATGTAAAATTCTTCCTCTTTAGACTGCAAAAATTATTTGCCTAGCAATTTATCCCCAACTTTTTAATGTGACCCGTTTTCTTCTATATAATAGACAATTGAACTAATAATTAATTGCGAGATCACCTATACAATTCTACCTTTGTTTCTACGTCAGATTTTATCGTGAACTTTTTTTCTATTGTATAAATAGAACCTTTAAGTTCTTTAGAACGCCATTCGATGCGATAATTACCAGGTTGTAAATAATAAATCTGAGAGGTTGTAGTATTTAAATTACAAACCCATTCCATTTTTTTTGTGTCCTTATAAATACTGCCATCACCATTATCTAATGCTTTTACAGTTAGCATTCCTGCATTTGCAACTTCAACAATTTTAGTTTGAGATTGCACTATTGTAACTGAATTAATGTAGGTTCTTGGCAGTGTTAAAATTTCCAAATCATAATTACCGGTAATATATTTTTCAATAGTATTGATTTGCTGAACATGTAATGTTAGCATATTACTATTTGATTGACGCACAATAGTTTTAACTTTTTCATTAAAATTATAAACGCCCATTGGTCGCCTTAATTCTATAAAACCTTGCGGTGCATCAATAGGAATAATGGTGTGCTTTCCTTGCGATAATTTAACTTCCTTACTTTCGATTGGAGGAATGGTGTGCGCTATAACTTTATATGTAGGGTAATCATCTAAATACAACGTATCAGGATTACCTTTTTGATTTAAAGTGTGGATGTAATTATACACATAACTACCTTTAGCTGTGTTATAAAACGTCATATTTACGTTTGTTTCAGTTGGTAACGATTTTGAATCTAATAAATTAACTTGTGAAGTAGTTTTATTTAATTTTTGTTTAGATATAATTGAACTTATGTCGTTAATCAATGAAGGATTATCAAAATCAAAATAATCTCCCACGCATTCAAACGTTTTTATTTGTTCTACTGTTAATCCAATTCCAATAATAAATGGTTTAAAAACAATACCTTTTTCCATTAATTTTTGCCTCGCTTTGCAAGGGTCACCTTCACACTCCTCTATTCCATCTGTAATTAAAATAATCATATTCACCGCTTTTGAATCTGGAAAATCGTTTGCGGATTCAGTTAACGAATGTTCTATTGGAGTAATACCTGTTGGCTTTGCTTCGGCAACTTTACTTTTAATAATCGCTATATTATTCTTACCAAATGGAACTACTAATTTTGAATCTTTACAATCTCCCGGCGGATATTTTACAGTATGACCATACATTCTTAAAGCAAACTGAGTGTTTTTTTGCTTACTTAAACTATCCAAAAACTTGTAAAATAATTCCTTTGCACCCTGAATACGAGTTTTAGAATTATGAATAGTCTTCATGCTTTTACTCGCATCAAAAACAAACAAAACTCTTGTTAATGTTGGATCTGTCTTTTTAGCTTGAGCACAAAGGCTATTTGAACTACATAAAACGAAACTAAATAGTATGACAATTATTTCTCTCATTTAAAATATAACTTCAAATTTAAGAGAGGTTACAACTCAAAACGGAAAGAAAACGGAAACTTATTAATAATGAAATGCTAAGAAAGAAATTATAGTGTCTTTTCAAATTAGATTTTTTTAGGCGAACAAATTTTTAAAAGCGCAGTCCGCCAGCTGGAGGATGAGCTCCCGATAATTATCGGGATTAAAAATGAAGTTTAACAACAAAAAAGCAATTTTAAAAGATGCTATCTGATAATATTCAAATGCCCTTTCAATTGAATAAATTCTCCACGAGCATTTTTATATTCGATTAAATACACATAAACTTCATCAGTTGCAGCATCACCCGACCAAGCTTCCGTGTCATTAGATGTTTCAAACACCTTTGTTCCCCATCGGTTAAACACCATCACCTTGTAATCTGTTTTCTCAACATATTGAGCTATAGGCAACCATACATTATTTATTCCTTTTGGAGCAAAAGCATTAGGAACAAAAACACTTGCTTCCACATAAGCGTCTGCGGGATTAGATTTGGCCGAATCTTTAAATCCATAAACATTTCCTAAATCTTCAACAGCTTCAACGTAATAAGAAAATTTACCCTTTTCGCTGACAAAACTTTGAACATCATCAACATAAGTTTTAGTAGCAAATGGAACATTACTTATAGGTGTTTGATCAAAAACGCCATTAACTGCTCTATAAATATTAAATGATTCAACACCTGCATTCCACTTGTTGTAATCATCCCATGTTAATGTATTATAATAAATATTGTCGTTATCATTACTAACATGTAATAAAATTGTTTTTGAGGTATCACTCCAAACGCCTGGATTAAAACAATCATCCGCTGCCTGAATTTTATAATAATAATTTTTATCAGTAGTGCTAACATCTTTATCGATGTATTTTTGAGGGGAAATAGATGAAAAAGGAACAAAGGCTAATTTTGTATATGACATGCCATCTTCAGATTTATAAATAGTGCAGCCTTTATATGAAAAAGTATTATCTATAGTATATGATATTTCTACTTGCTTGTTCGAGGTAATTACGCTTACTGAATTTATGTAAACATAACTTGGTCCTGGAAGTCCTGTAGCCGTTATACTTTGCGCATTAGAACTTGCAGTAATTGACAAGTCTGTATTTTTAACTCTAATAATATACTTGTAAACACTTCCTAAATTTAAGGAGGCTTGCATAAAAGTTGTTCCACTAGTAGTACCAACAATAGAAAATGGACTACCATTTATTGAACAATAAATATCGTAATTAAGAATTCCATTCGGCAAATTAGAATAAGGAGTCCAAGTTAAACTTGCCGACCTTTGACATAAATCATAAGTAGGTGCGTTTAAAAATATTGAATTATGAGAAATACTTGGAATACTGTAATTATTGCAACTATCAATTGCTGCCACACAATAACCTTCAGAATTAGAGCTTACAGCAGAGCCGACATCAATAAAGGATGTATTATTGTAACCATATATTGTATCAATTGAGGTTAATACATTTCCAGGAGAAACCGAATAAATAATATAACTATTTACATCTGAAGACGATGCGGGCTCCCAACCTATAACAGCCTGCCCATTACTATTTACCGATACTGAATCTAAAACTAAAATATTTGGAGACTGAACGTTATAACACGTATCCCCAATAATATTGGAACTAGAAACGCAACCGTACGAATCAGAAATTTCAACTCTATAATTGTAATAAACTTTACATCTATATATTGTATCCTTATGGTTCAACTTATTACCAATATATATTGGCGACCAAACACCTGCTGGAGCTTCCCTCGAAACAGTATAGCTTGGCGATGACGTTAATAAAGAAGGTGTTTTTGTAGCATTCCAATTTAAATTAACCACACCATTACCAGGATTACCAATATTTAAATAAACAGACCTTAAAGTGTCTGATGATAAAGAAATGCTAGCAGCACTAACTGTTTTTAAATAATAATATTGTGATTGCAATCCAGCACTTGAAGGTGAATGAGTAAAAGAACTTTGAGTATATAAATTAACAGTGCCAATCATTGAGTACACTCCAAGCTGAGTGCTTGAACTCCATACTTGATATTGCGAAAATGAACCTAGTGGGTCTGCTGGAATTATCCAAGATAAGACTGAAATTGTGGGTGAAGTAACAGAAACGCATCTTAATTGAGGAGCAGCAACTTGCGACTTTAAACTAAATGAGAAAAAAGTTATAATGATTACGAAAAAATATGTTGATTTTTTTTTCAAAAAAGAGTCTAATAAACACTTGTTAATCAATTACAAAGGAACGAAAAACTAGATGTTTTAGTATATAAATAAATATAAAACTATTAAAAAGCCTATTTTAATGAGTAAGTCTTAGTAAAAACAATAATTTTGTAGTACTAAACTTAAAACTATGCAACAAGCTTATATTATAAATGGAGTCAGAACTGCTATTGGAAATTTTGGAGGAACACTTTCTACAATTAGAACTGATGATTTAGCAACTTTAGTTTTAAAAGAATTAATGTCAAAAAATCCATCGGTTGATTTTAGTAAAGTGGTAGATGTTATAATGGGCTGTGCTAACCAAGCTGGAGAAGATAATCGCAATGTGGCTCGTATGGCATCATTAATGGCGGGTTTACCAATCACAGTTCCAGGCCAAACTATTAATCGTTTATGTGCATCTGGCTTAAGTGCTACCGTTGATGCAGCAAGATATATACAATTAGGCGAAGCAGATTTAATGATTTCTTCGGGTGTTGAAAATATGACTCGTGGACCATTAGTAATGAGTAAAGCAAGTTCAGCTTTTGGACGCGATCAACAATTATTTGATACAAGTTTTGGATGGCGTTTTATCAATCCAAAATTAAAAGAACAATTCGGCGTTGATGCCATGGGAGAAACTGCTGAAAATGTTGCTGAAATGCATAAAATAAGTAGAGAAGACCAAGATGCTTTTGCACTATGGAGTCAACAAAAAGCAGCTATTGCGATAGCGTCGGGTAGATTTGAAAAAGAAATTATTCCTATTGAAATTCCGCAAAAAAAAGGAGATGCTCTAATTTTTAAAACAGATGAATTTGCAAAAGTAAATACAACAATTGAAGGTTTACAAAAATTAAAAGCGTCTTTTAGAAAAGACGGAACAGTAACAGCAGGTAATGCTTCCGGATTAAATGATGGTGCTGCTGCTATTTTATTAGCAAGCGAAAATGCAATAAAATCTTATAACTTAAAACCTTTAGCGCGCATTGTGAGCAGAGCTGTGGTTGGTGTTGAGCCTCGAATTATGGGATTAGGTCCAGTTGAAGCAGCTAACTTAGCCTTAAAAAAAGCAGGCTTAACCTGGAATGATATTGATATTATTGAATTAAACGAAGCGTTTGCTGCGCAAGCATTAGGCTGTACTCGTCAATGGAAATTAGATGATAATGATCCTCGTATCAATCCAAATGGTGGCGCTATTGCTTTAGGTCATCCATTAGGAATGAGTGGTGCCCGTATTATAAATTCAGCAGCTATCGAATTAAATCTTCAAAATAAAAAATACGCCTTAGCTACGATGTGTATTGGTGTTGGACAAGGTTACGCTGCTATTATCGAGAAAGCTTAAATGATTTATCTCGATTATAACGCCACAACCCCAGTAGATGAAAGAGTATTAGCAGAAATGCTTCCTTTCTTTACAGAACATTTTGGCAATGCAAATAGTAATACACATCCTTTTGGCTGGTATGCGCAAGGTGCTGTTGAAAAAGCACGACAACAAGTAGCCAATTTTATTGACGCAGAAAGTTCTGAAATCATCTTTACTTCAGGAGCTACCGAAGCTATAAATATGGCTTTAAAAGGGGTTTTTGAAGCATACCAATCAAAAGGCAATCATATCATTACATGTAAAACCGAACATAAAGCGGTTTTAGATACTTGTACTTTTTTGGAAGAAAAAGGTGCTACTATTACCTATTTAAGTGTTGACCGAGAAGGTCGCATTGATTTAGATGAATTACAGGAAAGCCTTACCAATAAAACAATTTTAGTTGCCATCATGGCGGCAAATAATGAAACCGGCGTTTTGCAAGATTTGGAAAAAATAGCAGAAATCACCCATCAAAATGACTCTATCTTTTTTAGTGACACCACTCAAATGGCGAGTAAACTTCCCATTGATGTAAATGAAATGGGTTTGGATATGTGTTGCATTTCAGCGCATAAACTTTATGGTCCAAAAGGAGTCGGAGCATTGTACATCAGACGAAAAAATCCAAGAGTAAATTTAATTCCTTTGTTACATGGTGGTGGGCATGAAAACAATAAACGAAGCGGCACATTAAATGTTTCTGGAATTGTAGGATTAGGAAAAGCTTGCGAAATTGCTCAAAATGAATTTTGGGATAATAACATGCATATTTCTAAAGTAAGAGGTTATTTAGAACATCAATTACTTGAAATACCTAACTTAACAATCAATGGATCAACCAAATACAGACTTTATAACACCTCAAATCTTTACTTTCCAAAATTAAAAGACGGAAGTAGTGTATTTTCACACATTAAAAATCATTATGCTGTTTCTTTAGGTTCTGCATGCACTTCTGCAAATTCCGAGTCTTCTCATGTTTTAATGGCAATGGGTTTAAATAAAGAAGAATCGAATAATTGTGTTCGATTTTCTTTTGGCAAAAAAAACCAAAAAGAAGAGGTCGAAAAATTAGCAGAAATGATTTTGTCGTTATATTAAGCTAATTCCTCTCATAAAAGAAGACATAAATCATTCATTTTCAACAATTTCAACTATTATTTGTTAAATAGTAATAGTTTTAAGGTATAAATTATTTATTTTTAATAGCTTATCTTTGACTTTAATAATACAAAACATAACCTAAACACAACATAAATGAGTACTGCTTCAATAAGATTTAATAATGCTAACCGTTCATTTTACAATACTGCAAAAAAACGAGTTGACGAATACTTCAAAGAAAATAATTTATCTCGCTACGGTAACGCATCAATGGTAATCAAATCCATTTTTATGTTCACTTTATATCTTACTCCATTTGTTTTATTAATTACAAATACTTTTGATAACCTTTGGATTCAGTCTTTACTTTGTGTATTAATGGGGTTTGGTATGAGCGGAATAGGTTTATCAATAATGCATGATGCCAATCATGGTTCTTATGCTAGAAATGCAAAACTAAATGCATTAATGTGTCGTAGTATGAATTTTGTTGGAGGTAGTTCTTTAAACTGGCAATTGCAGCACAACAACCTGCATCATACATATACAAATATTGAAGGGCATGATGAAGATATTGCTCCTCCAGGATTTTTAAGATTTTCGCCTCATGCCGACTATAAAAAAATTCATAAATTCCAGTATTTATATGCTTGGTTTTTTTATGGTCTGATGACAATTATGTGGGCTACTACTAAAGATTTTCAGCAATTAGCTCGATACAATAAAATGGGCTTACTAGCTATTAAAAAGACAACTTTTAAAAAGGAATTATACTTATTGATTTTAAATAAAATGTTTTATTTAGGATACAGTTTAGGATTACCGTTATTAATTATGGAAAGTCCGTGGTATCAAATTATAGCAGGTTGGGCAATAATGCATTTTACATGCGGAATGATATTAGCCCTAATATTTCAACCGGCGCATGTGATTGACTTAACTGAATTTCCATTACCAGATAATACAGGAAATATGCAAGATGATTGGGCAGCACATCAATTAAAAACTACTACCAACTTCGCTCAAAAAAGTTGGTTTTTCTCCTGGTTTGTAGGTGGTCTAAATTTTCAGGTAGAACATCATTTATTCCCCAATATTTGTCATGTTCACTACAAAAAATTAGCTCCAATTATTGAAAAAACGGCAAAGGAATTTAACTTACCTTATCATACTAAAAAAACTTTTGTTGGTGCTGTTGCAGCTCATGCAAAATTATTGTACCTATTAGGGCAGCCAAGTCCAAAGTTGGCATAATTACTTAACAAATCATTGTTTAAAATGCAGACTCATACAGTCTGCATTTTTTGTTTAAAAACACTTACTTCGTATAACCAATTTTATCAAAATTATGCGCGTACATTTAATTGCAATAGGCGGAAGTGCCATGCACAATATGGCTTTAGCTTTACACGAAAAAGGCTTTAAAGTTACTGGTAGTGATGATGAAATAAATGAACCATCAAAAACTCGTTTAAAAAATGCGGGTATTTTACCTGAAGAAATTGGTTGGTTTCCTGAAAAATTAACGAGCGATAATGACGCTGTAATTTTAGGAATGCATGCTCGTGAAGATAATCCTGAATTAATTAAAGCTAAAGAATTGGGATTAAAAGTATATTCTTATCCCGAATATATTTATGAAGCTACAAAAGATAAAACACGTGTAGTAATCGGCGGTAGTCATGGAAAAACGACAATTACCGCCATGATTTTACATGTTTTGAATTTTCATAAAATTGACACAGATTATTTAGTAGGTGCACAATTGGAAGGTTTTAATACCATGGTAAAATTAACTAAAGAAGCACCGATTGCTATTATTGAAGGCGATGAATATTTAGCATCACCTATTGACCGCAGACCGAAATTTCATTTATATAAACCAAATGTAGCTATACTAAGTGGTATTGCCTGGGACCACATAAATGTCTTTCCAACCTTTGAAAACTATGTGAAACAGTTTGAAATATTTGTTAATTTAATTGAACCTAATGGAAGTTTAATTTATTGTAATGAAGATTCAGAATTACAAAAAGTAGCTGCAAATTCTGGGCTATCTAATAACATTGAAAAAATCCCCTACTCTATTCCAAAACACCGAATTGAAAATGGAATAACTTTTATTGTAGAAGCACAAAATGAAATTCCCCTACAAATATTTGGAAATCACAACTTAATGAATTTAAATGGGGCTCGTTTAGTTTGCAATAAATTAGGGCTAAATGACTCACAATTTTATGATGCTATTCAAACATTTACAGGTGCAGCAAAACGATTAGAATTAGTTTCAAAAACGAATGAATTTTCTTTTTATAAAGACTTTGCTCACTCCCCTTCTAAATTAAAAGCAACCACACAAGCCGTAAAAAAACAATTTGAAAAACGTGAAATTTTAGCTTGTATGGAATTGCATACATTTAGTAGTTTAAATGAAACTTTTTTAGCTGAATACAATGGTGCAATGAACGATGCTGACGAAGCAATAGTTTATTTTAATCCGCATACCATTGCACATAAAAAACTGAAACCAATTACCGACGAGCAAGTCCTTAATTATTTTAATCGAGAAGATTTAAGAATTTTCACAAATAGTAACGATTTAGTCATTTACTTAAAATCAAAATCACTAAAAAATCATGTACTTTTGATGATGAGTTCAGGTAATTTTGATGGTATTGACTTTAAACAATTATCAACTGAATTAAATTTAAAATAAAGCTTTGCCAAAGGTTCTAAGAATTATTAATCGTTTTAATATAGGTGGCATAACTTATAATGTAAGTTATTTATCAAAATATTTGGAACCTGATTATGAAACACTTTTAGTAGGTGGTCCAGAAGAAGAAGGTGAAGACAGTTCGTTATATATACCTGAAGGTTTAGGATTAAAGCCAAGAGTTTTAAAACAATTTCAACGTGAAATTAATTTAAAATCAGATTATGCAGCTTATAAGGAAATTAAAAAAATAATTCGTGAATTTAAACCGGATATTGTTCATACCCATGCTTCAAAAGCTGGAGCGATAGGTCGTTTAGCAGCTATACATTGTAAAGTTCCAATTATAATTCATACATTTCATGGGCATGTTTTTCACTCCTATTTTGGGAAATTCAAAACAAATTTTTATAAAATAATTGAACGTTATTTAGCAAAGCACTCTACTGCCATTATTGCCATTAGTCATAAACAAAAACAAGAGTTATCGGAAGTATTTAATATTGCACAAAAAAATAAAATACATGTAGTTCCCTTAGGTTTTGATTTAAATAGATTTACGATAAATAAAGATCAAAACAGAAAAGAATTCAGAGAAAAATATAATCTTAAAGATAACCAACTTGCCATTGGAATAATAGGTCGTTTAGCACCAATTAAAAACCATGGTTTGTTTATTGAAGCCCTTGCATATTTAAAAAAATATGGGATAAAAGATTTTAAAGCTTTTATAATTGGAGATGGGGATACGCGCGATTCGATTATTAATACTTGTAAATTAAATAATATTACTTGGTCAAATAATCCAAAGGATGATGTAGATGTTATTTTCACCTCTTGGATTACTAATATAGAATGGGCTTTACATGGTTTAGATTTGGTTACATTAACTTCATTAAATGAAGGAACTCCCGTTAGCATAATTGAAGCTCAAGCAGCTGGCAAATTTGTGGTTTCAACAAATGTTGGAGGCATTGAAGATGTTTTGCATCCCGAATGTGGATTTTTATCTGAAATAAACGATAAAAACACTTTTTTTTCAAACTTATTATTGATATTAAATAATAATGAGCAACTTTTAAAGTATTCAAAAATAGCTGAAGAATGGGCACTTTCTAAATTTAGTTATAATAGATTAGTGAATGATATGAAACTTCTTTATGACAAATTATTTTAAATAATATGATTTTTGATATTAGCATATAAATCCTAACTTTGCTTCACAACTATACAACAACATGCGATTAATTAAATATTTCTTCTATTTATCAATCTTAATTTACTTTTCATCATGTAAAGTATTTAGGTCTAACCTAATGCTTAAAACGCCAAAAGAATATACGTATGATAAAATTGTAGATTCTTTATCCAAACAAGATTATAAAATTGGTGTAAATGATATAGTTAATGTAAGTATTTTTTCGAATGATGGATTTAAAATTGTTGATTTAGCTACTACTAACTTAATAAATAGGAGTTTAAATATAGATTATGTTGTAACCAGAGATGGCACAAGTAAATTGCCATTAATTGGCAGAGTTAAATTAGCAGGACTAAGCATAAGAGAAGCAACAGAATATTTGGAGCAAATTTATGCAGATTATTACGTGAAGCCATTTGTTATACTATCTGTTGTTAATAAGCGAGTAATTGTTTTCCCTGGAAATGGTGGAGCAGCAAAAGTTGTAAGTTTAGTTAATGATAATACAACCGTTATTGAAGTGCTAGCTCTTTCGGGGGGAATTGCTGAGGATGGTAAAGCTTATAAAGTAAAACTTATCAGAAATCAAGATAATGAAAAACCAAAAGTTTACTTAATGGATTTATCAAAAATTGAAGGATTAGCCGCAGGCAATTCTGTCGTTTTAGCACATGATATTATTTATGTGGAGCCAAGATATAGGTTAGCTAGAACATTAGTTGCTGAAATAACACCACTTATTTCGTTAATCACATCCGCATTTTTAATTTATAGCCTAGTATCTAGAAAATGATACAACCAGAAGGAGATAATTCTTTAGATAAATATAGAGACAGAGTTTCTAAGTTTAGCAGTGAGTTAGATTTAGCATTAGTATTATATATTACAAAAAGAAGTTTTTGGTTTGTCTTAATCTTTTTTGTACTAAGTTTTGGCACTGCAACTATATATTTAAGATATAGTCAACCCGAATACCAATCTTCAACCGTTATTCAAATTAATGAAAACAGCGAAGCATCTCAAGTGCTTCAAATGACTAAGTTTGAAAACACTGGGCAAAATAAAATAGCTGAAGCCATCGAGCAAATTCGTTCAAAAATATTTTTGAAGAGAGTTGTCGCAAAATCTGATATTCAAATAAGTTATTTTAACGAGGGTACATTTAAAAATAATGAACTTTACAATTCCTCGCCATATTTTGTAAAATTTAATGTAAAAAAAGATAACATATATGGGACAAAAATATATATAAAATTTAATACACCTAACTCTGGAAAAATTTCTTTTATAGCAGATGGAAAAAGTCAAGTCATTTCATTTACAACATTTAATGTTATTAATTCTCCCTACTTTGATTTAAGTATTTCACCAAATTCTACTTTAAATAAACAAGCAGTTCAGCAACAATTATCAGAGAATGAAAAATCGTATTTTATCATTAATAATATTGATAATATTACAGCTAATCTTCAAACAAAAATTGATATTAAATTAATAAATGAAGCAGCTAAAACGATACAAATTAAAGTAACTGATGTTAATGCACAAAAATCAAAAGCTTTAGTAAACCTTATTTCAAAGGAGTATTTGGACTTTGATGTGGAACGAAAAAGTGAAAGTTCGAAAAGTATTTTGGCTTTTATTAGTCAGCAATTAGAATTAGTATATGGTGATTTAAAATCATCTGAAAGTAATTTACAGGAATTTCGTAAAGACCATAATTATAATGTAAAGGACGATGCTGTAGATGTAAATACAATAAGATTGTCCAAAATTGAAGATGATATTTTGAAAGTAGAATTAGATGAAAAAATATTAGCAGAGCTTCAACAAAATATCATTAAAAATAAAAGTATTGACACTTATCAGCTCATTTCCCTTATTTCAGGAACTGAATATGAAAACTCAATTAAGGAGTATACTCAAAATATTCAAAAATTATTGTTAGAAAAAGAAACCTTGCTTTATATGCTTACTCCAAATAGCGAAAACATAAAACAAATAAATTTTAACATTGAAACACAAAAAAAATTATTGATAGAAACCATTAATTCAGTTCGATTAAAGTATAAATCGCGATATTCTGCACTAAATCAAAAATATGCCGAATATCAAGGTAAAAATGTTGGCAATCCCGATGAAGATCTTGAGCACTCAAGATTGATGAGATTATTTAGTATTAGTGAAAAATACTACACGATGTTACTTGAGAAAAAAACAGAATTTTCAATATCTAAGGCTGGTTTTGTTTCTCAAAATGTGATTTTAGAGGAAGCTATAAATGATGGCGCTTATGTTTCCCCAAACAAAAAAACAACACTAATTATTGCCTTTCTCGTTGCTATTTTATTATCCTTGCTTCTCATCTTTATAAGATATTTTTTGCATGATAAAATAACTTCTGTAAATGATGTTGTAAATAATATTGATGCGTCAATTTCTGTTTTAGGTATAGTTCCTAATTACGAAAGCGACGTTCCTGTTTCTCAACTTGTTGTGGATAAAAACCCTAAATCACAAATTGCTGAGGCATTTAGAAGTATTAGATCTAATTTGCATTTTATTAATAATACAGAAGGTCCAAAAATAGTTGCTGTAACTTCATCTATATCAGGAGAAGGAAAAACGTTTGTTTGTTTAAATGTTGCTGGTATTTTAGCATATACAGGAAAGAAAGTCATTTTATTAGATTTGGATATGAGAAAACCTAAAATTCATAAAGGTTTTGGTGTAGCAAATGATGTTGGAATGAGTACTATATTAACAAACTTAACGCCTACAAAAGATTGTATAAACAAAAGTCATTTCCCAAACTTAGATTATATTACGGCTGGACCAATTCCTCCTAATCCTTCAGAATTAATTATAAGTGATCGTTTAAATTTATTAATAAATGAATTGAAAGAATCATACGATTATATTGTGTTTGACAACCCTCCAATTGGTTTGGTAACTGATGGAATTACAACTATTCAAAAAGCAGATTATCCAATTTATGTTTTTAGAGCAGATTATTCAAGAAAATCTTTTGTTCAAATATTAGATAAATTAATTAATGAAGGTAATATTAAAAATTTATCGATAATTTTAAATGGCGTAGATACTTCTCGTTCTGCGTATGGTTATAAATACGGCTATGGTTATGGCTATGGTTATGGCTATGGTAACGGATATTATTCTGACGATAAAGTTGAAAAAAAAACTGGTTTTTCTAAATTATGGAAGTAATAAAAACAAAAATAGAAGGATTACTAATTATCAATCCAAGGGTATTTGGAGACGTTAGAGGCTATTTTTTTGAAAGCTATAATGATTCGGTCTTTAAAGATCATGGCATTGATGTTAAATTTATTCAAGATAATCAGTCATTATCAAATTCAGGCGTATTAAGAGGTTTGCATTTTCAAGCTCCACCTTATGATCAAGGAAAATTAGTTCGAGTTATTACAGGGGCTGTTTTGGATGTTGCTGTTGATATTAGAAAAAACTCTCCTACCTATGGAGAACATATCGCAATCGAATTATCTGAAGATAACAAAACGATGTTTTATATTCCACCAGGTTTTGCTCATGGTTTTTTAACATTAAAGGATAGTACTATATTTTCATACAAATGCACCAATCTGTATAACAAAGCCTCAGAAGGCACTGTACTTTGGAACGACACTGATTTAAATATAAATTGGAATACATCAAACCCTATTTTATCAGAAAAAGATTTAGTTGGCACTAAATTTAAAGATTTTATCAGCCCTTTCTAACATGGTCTATTTTCAAAACAATGTATTATTATTTGTAGTTTTAACCATTGGCACTACTTTCATTTTATCAGTTTTATTTAATTCGATTCTTTTAAAATTTTCTCAAACACTTGGAGTTAGGAATCAACAAAATTTACAAAAGGAAATTCGCTGGAATCCGCAAATAAAACCTTCCATAGGTGGCATCTCGTTTTTTGTAATATTTTTAATTACGTTTATTATCGTCAATTTTATTGACCATTTATTGCCGTTAAATTATAGCAGCGTTAAAATTATTGGAATTTTTGTTGTTTGCACAATCGCATTTTTAATGGGTTTAGCTGATGACGCTTATAATACAGAACCCTTACTGAAATTTGTTGCACAATTAGTTTGTGGACTAATTTTATATTTTTCAGGCACAAAAATTAATTTATTTTCAAACGAAGCATTAAATTTTGGCTTGACAATTATCTGGGTAATTGGACTTATGAATTCTATAAATATGCTTGATAATATGGACGGCATTACATGTATTGTTTCAATTTCAATTTTAATATTCATAATTGCATTAACCCTTAATTTAAATATTCTTCTTTCACCTTTACCAATTTTAAGTTTAGGTATTTTGGGTGCCTTACTCGGGTTTTTAGTTTATAATTGGCATCCAGCAAAAATGTTTATGGGAGATACTGGTAGTCAATTTTTAGGTGCCTTTTTAGCTGTAGTTGGTATTGATTACTGTTGGAACTCAAATTCATTAGGTAGCAATTCTACGTTTTCAATTAACCCTATTTTACAAGGTTTTATTTCAATTGCTCTCATTTTTATTTTACCTTTAACTGATACTATTACAGTTAGTTTTAATCGTATAAAAAGAGGACAATCTCCTTTTATCGGAGGTAAAGATCATACAACGCATCATTTGTTT
Organism: Bacteroidia bacterium; assembly: GCA_021740825.1. Taxonomy (GTDB): domain Bacteria; phylum Bacteroidota; class Bacteroidia; order B-17B0; family Aurantibacillaceae; genus UBA4416. The sequence goes on from JAIOZA010000002.1 coordinate 14,898, forward strand.
TTTAGAGGAATTACAGAAAAAAGAATTGCTATTCTATTCTCCATAATTGGATGTGTTAGTTTATTTTTGGCTTTACAATTAATTCTAAATTATGAATTAATGTGGTTTATCATTTCTATTGTTTTTTGTGCAATCACTTTCCTATCTTTATACTTTAACACGATTATAAAAAGAAAGTGACCATATCTGACTGGATATTAAATTTTTTCCGCAAGCCAACTTCTCTCTATAAGAAAATATATGCGAGTCTTGCATCTTGGTTAATCATAGTTTTTTTAGTTAATTGGATAATATTTTATCCAAATTTAAATTCTGTTGATTATGAAAATTCTAATTATAAGGTATTAGGATTAAATATTCCTACTAATTTAGAATTTGCAGGAGAGCGCGTTCCTCAAAATGATTATGAAATTAAAGAAAGTTTAGAAAAAGAATTCTTTGCAAATAAATCATGGAAAAGTTCATCATTAGCCTTATTTAATAAAGCTCAAAAGTGGTTTCCAATAATTGAGCCTATTTTAAAAAGAGAGGGTATTCCTGATGATTTTAAATACGTCGCTATGATCGAAAGTCATTTATCAAATGTTGTTTCTTCAATGGGAGCAACTGGATTTTGGCAATTGATGCCTATTACAGCGCAACATTATGGACTAATAGTTAACAGTGAAGTTGATGAGCGTTTAGATGTTGAAAAATCAACGGTAGTAGCTTGTAAACACTTTAAAGATGCTTATAATTATTTTAAAAACTGGACTCTTTCAGCTGCTGCATACAATGTTGGAATAGGTGGAATTCAAAATGCTTTAAAAAAACAAAAGTCCGATAATTATTATGATCTATTACTAAATAAGGAAACTGGAAGTTTTATTTATCGAATATTGGCTTATAAAACACTACTCTCCAACCCTACACATTTTGGAGTTAAAAATAAAATAAAAAAAACAAATGGTTTCCCTACATTTAAAATAATAAAGGTGGATTCCTCAATAACAAATTTAACAGCTTTTGCAAAACATATTAATACTGACTTAACACTATTAAAAACATTTAATCCATGGATAATTGGAGAACAAATTCATAACCCAGATAAAATAATTTATCAAATTAAAATTCCTAAAAACAAAAACATAGACATAAGTGTTTATTATAACGATGTGTTTCCAATAAAAATAAATAATGATACCACATTATTATTGAAACAATCAACAGATACATTAAAAATAATTACAGACACTTTAAAGAAATGCTAAAAGTTGAAAGATATAAGATTTAGGTCATTAATTAAATCTTTAATCTTATATCTTTAATCTGCACTCAACATGGAAGACGAACAAATAGAAGTTATTGGAGCTCGCGCACACAATTTAAAAGACATATCTCTCCATATTCCTCGCAATAAATTAGTTGTATTAACCGGATTAAGTGGTAGCGGTAAATCGTCGCTTGCATTTGATACGATTTATGCAGAAGGACAACGTCGTTACATTGAAAGTTTTTCGAGCTATGCGCGACAATTTTTAGGAAATATGGAACGCCCGGATGTTGATAAAATTTCGGGATTAAGTCCTGTTATTTCTATTGAACAAAAAACAGTTAATAAAAATCCAAGATCTACTGTAGGTACGATAACAGAAATTTATGATTTTTTACGTTTACTTTTTGCACGATCAGGAGAAGCTTATTCATATGTAACTGGCGAGAAAATGGTACGTTATAGTGACGAGCAAATAATTGACTTAATTTTAGAAAAATATAAAGAAAAAAAAATAAATTTATTAGCTCCAGTTGTTAAAGGACGTAAAGGTCATTACAGAGAATTGTTTGAAGATGTTAGAAAAAAGGGATTTAATAAAGTCCGCATTGATGGTGCCATAGTTGATATTACGCCTAAAATGCAAGTGGACCGTTATAAAATTCACGATATTGAAATTGTGATTGATCGTTTAGAAATTACCGAAGATATCAAACCTCGTCTTTACCAATCTTTACAAACTGCAATGAAACAAGGTAAGGGAACTATTATGGTTTTGGAACAGGTTGAAGAAGTTGTGAAAGTCAAAAAGAAAACAACTTCTGCATTTGGTTTCGGTAAAGTTCAATTTTTTAGTCGTACGTTAATGTGTCCTACTTCTGGTATTTCATATGATGAACCAGCACCAAACTTATTTTCATTTAATTCTCCTTATGGTGCCTGTCCGCATTGCAATGGATTGGGAGTTGTATCTGAAGTCGATATTAGTAAAATTGTTCCTAATCAAAAAATATCAATTCGTAAAGGTGCCATAGCGCCATTGGGTCCCTCAAAAGGTATTTGGGTATTTAAGCAAATTGAAGCTATTGGTGAAAAATATAAATTTACCTTAGACACTCCTTTTGAAGACATTCCTGAGGAAGCAGTAAATATTCTATTAAACGGAACTGAAGAATTATTTACCATAAAATCAGATACTAACTCTACCGGTTATAGCACTGCATTTGATGGAATAGCAACGCACATATCTCGACAAGCAGAAGAAAACCCTTCGCCTGCAATGAGTAAATGGGTTGAAGGGTTTACAAATAAAATTAATTGTGAAATTTGTGACGGAACTCGGTTAAAGAAAGAAGCGCTGTACTTTAAAATTGATGGAAAAAACATTTCTGAATTATCTGAAATGGATATTAATATTTTAGGCGATTGGTTTAAAAATATTGAAAAGCGATTAAACAAATCTCAAAACGTAATTGCAAAAGAAGTTTTAAAAGAAATTAGAACGCGCATTGGTTTTTTATTAGAAGTTGGTTTAGATTATGTAACATTAAATCGTTCATCAAAAACATTAAGTGGAGGCGAAGCTCAACGAATTCGATTAGCTACTCAAATTGGCTCGCAATTAGTAGGCGTATTATATATTTTAGATGAACCAAGTATTGGTTTACACCAACGTGATAATATGCGATTGATAGATGCTTTAAAAAATTTAAGAGATGTTGGAAATAGTGTGTTAGTTGTTGAGCATGACAAGGATATGATTATTGAAAGTGATTATGTTATTGATATTGGGCCTGGCGCTGGGGTGCATGGTGGAAGAGTAGTTGCCGCTGCACCTCCTAAAGAAATGTTAAAATTTAATACAGTTACTGCTGATTATATTACTGGTAAAAGAAGTATTGAAATACCAAAAGTTCGGAGAAAAGGAAATGGAAAAAAATTAGTATTAAAAGGTTGTACGGGGCATAATTTAAAAAATGTAAATATCGAAATTCCTTTAGGTAAATTTATTTGCATCACAGGAGTAAGTGGTAGCGGTAAATCAAGTTTGATTAACGAAACCTTATATCCAATTTTAAGTAACTATTATTATAACTCAGAAAAACGTCCACTAGCCTATAAATCTTTTACAGGAATTGAAAACATTGATAAAGTAATAGATATTGATCAATCACCTATTGGTAGAACTCCAAGAAGTAATCCTGCTACCTATACAAGCGTTTTTTCTGACATAAGAAATTTATTTGCTGAGTTACCCGAATCAAAAATTAGAGGTTACAAACCCGGACGTTTTTCATTTAATGTAAAAGGTGGGCGCTGTGAAACGTGCGGCGGCGCTGGTGTAAAAACAATTGAAATGAATTTTTTACCAGATGTTTACGTTAACTGTGACGAATGTAATGGGAAACGTTATAACAGAGAAACAATTGAAATTCGTTATAAAGGAAAATCAATTAGCGATGTGTTAAATATGACTATTGACCAAGCTTGTGAATTTTTCGAAAACCTTCCAACTATTTACCGACAAATAAAAACATTACAAGATGTTGGTTTAGGTTATATTACTTTAGGACAACAAGCAACAACCTTGAGCGGTGGCGAAGCGCAGCGGGTAAAATTATCTACTGAATTAAGTAAACGTGATACAGGCAATACATTATACATTTTAGATGAACCAACCACTGGTTTACATTTTGAAGATATTAGAATTTTATTAGGCGTTTTAAACCGGTTAGTAGATAGTGGAAATACAGTTTTAGTAATAGAACATAATATGGATATTATTAAAGTAGCCGATTATATTATTGATGTTGGCATGGAAGGCGGAAAAGGCGGTGGTGACATTATTTTTACAGGAACACCGGAAGAGTTGGTGAAATCAAAAAAAGGATACACTGCTCCCTTCTTAAAAAAAGAACTATAAATTAATTTTTAATGTTTAGTTATTAGTTTTTAAGAAAAAGTACTAAATACATTGTATTAAAACTAAAAAAAATTAAATTCATACTTTATAAAAAACTAACAACTGTAATGACTCACGATAAAGAAGACAAAATAAGGAAAGCATTTGCTGCAAAAGAAACCAATCAGGTCATGGCTTCTGACAGTTGGAAGATTTTTAAAATAATGAGTGAATTTGTAAATGGCTTTGAACGTATGCAGGAAATTGGTCCGTGTGTATCCATTTTTGGTTCCGCTAGAACAAAACCTGAAAATAAATATTACCAATTAGCAGAAGAAATTGCTTTTAAACTAACACAAGAAGGATACGGCGTTATTACAGGTGGTGGACCAGGTATTATGGAGGCAGCAAATAAAGGTGCTAAAAGAGGTAAAGGAAATTCTGTAGGATTAAATATTAATTTACCTTTCGAACAAAAACCAAATGATTATATTGATAGAGATAAAAGTATTGATTTTAATTATTTTTTTGTCCGTAAAACTGTTTTTTTAAAATACTCTCAAGGTTTTATTGGAATGCCTGGTGGCTTTGGTACTATTGATGAACTATTTGAATCATTAACCTTAGTGCAAACAAATAAAATTGCTGAATTCCCTGTAGTATTAGTTGGCCTTGATTATTGGAGTGGCTTAATTGATTGGATAAAAAAAACAATGTTACACGAAGAGCATAACATAAGCGAATCAGATCTCGATTTATTTAAAATTGTTGATACTGCTGATGAAGCGGTAAAACATATTGTAGATTTTTATAGTAAATACATGCTTAAACCAAATTTTTAAAAATTAATTCCCGCAGATCTCACAGATTACACAGATAAAAAATCTGCGACTATTTGCGAAATCTGCGGGCAAACAAAAATAATATACACATGAAAACAATCTTAATTACAGGAAGCACAAGTGGCATTGGACTTGGAATAGCAAATGAGTTTGCAAAAACAAAACACTATAACATTGTATTTAATGGCTTAGAAACTAACGGTCAGGAGATTGCGGAAGATGTAGCAAAAAAATGTGGCATTGAGGTAATGTTTAGTAATGCCAATATGCTTAAACCCGAAGAGTTAAGAAAAATGGTAGATGATGCCATTTTAAAATTTGGTAAGATTGATGTATTAGTTAATAATGCAGGCATACAGCACGTATCGCCGATTGAAGATTTCCCTGACGAAAAGTGGGCTTCCATCATTGGCATTAATTTGACCTCTGCATTTTATTTAACCAAAGCCGTTTGGAAAGGAATGAAGGAACGGAAATTTGGTCGTATCATTAATATCGCGTCAGCGCATGGCCTTGTTGCATCTGAATTTAAAAGCGCCTATGTAGCCAGCAAACATGGTATTGTAGGCTTTACAAAAACAATTGCTTTAGAGGGAGCTCCTTTCAATATTACTGCAAATGCTATTTGTCCCGGTTATGTAAAAACACCTTTGGTTGACAAGCAAATTGCGGACCAAGCTAAAGTTCATAATATGAGCGAAGCAGATGTTGTAAATAAAGTGATGTTATTAAAGCAAGCTGTAAAAGAATTTGTACCCGTAGAAGTATTAGGGCAGATGGCAGTATTTATGGCCTCAGAAAGTGCAACTACATTAACAGGAACTGCTCTGCCAATTGATGGTGGATGGAATGCGCAATAGTGTATTAAATTAGTATGTAATGTACTTTTTTCTTCTTTATAAAGAATGGTTTGCTTAAAATCATTCAAACTTATAAAGTCTCTCATTAATTTTATATTTCTAAAAAACTAATTTCGCAAGCAAGTGTTGCGGCTATGTATACCTCAAATATAACATAGTTAATCACTAAAAAAGTAATTAATAAAACAAGAACTATCTACTTATGCAAAAAGAAAATAAAACTATTATTGTTGGCTTACACAACAGAGAATTTTCGGCACTGAAAGAGCCTAAAATTATAGAAAAGGGTGTTGAAACTCTGGAATCCAAAACACAACAATCTAAGTTAAAAGAAAAATATGAACTACCTCACCTACCTTATACTTACGATGCTTTGGAGCCTTTTATAGATAGAGCTACAATGGAAGTGCATTATACAAGGCATCATGTTGCTTATGTAAATAACCTAAACAAAGCGCTAGAAGGAATGGAAAATGTCCCTTACAATATTGAAGATTTATTAAAAAATATTAAGAAGGCAAATTATTCGATGGTTGTAAGAAATAATGCAGGTGGACATTATAATCACTCCGTATTTTGGAAGTTAATGAAAGCTAGAGGCGGTGGTGCACCATCAGGAAAATTATCTGAAGCTATTATTACAACTTATGGATCATTTGAAGATTTCAAAACTAAATTTACCGAAGTTGCCTCAAAAATTTTTGGTTCTGGTTGGGCATGGCTTGTCGTAAATAATGGGAAGTTAGAAATTGGAAGTACATCAAATCAAGATAGTCCAATTATGGATAGTTCTGATTTTAAAGGCCATCCCGTGCTTTGTTTAGATGTTTGGGAACATGCTTATTATTTAAAACACCAAAATAAAAGAGCAGATTATATTAACGCTTGGTGGAATGTAGTTAATTGGAATCAAGCGAATGCCAATTTTGAAAAAGTAAAATAGTCATTCAACTAATAAATAAGAAATAGGATGAGCATTTAAAAAGACATCGATAAAGCAGCTAGTACTACTAAAATACATTAATAAAAAATGGAAAAAATTGGCCGATGAGCTATATTAATTATTGCTGTTCTCCTTTTAGGAACTTTTCAGTTTTAATAATTGTACCTTTTTCATCATAGTAAGTCCAGTTTCCTTCTTTTTGGTAATCACCTAAATCTTTTCGAAATATCATGGTACCTTCTTCTTTTAAACGGCCATTATCGTAATACTCTTTTTTAATATAAGTTTTAGATTTTTTATCAACTAATTCAAATATAGAAGCAGGTGAGCCACTTTCAAAATATGAATTTCGCTTATATAAATATTCAATATTTTTATCATTTTCTTCAACATATTCGGGTGTTCCATTCTTAAAAAAGTCGTATTGATTTTGAGGATTACCAAGGAAATAATCAATTGTAGATTTAACTGTTCCGTTATCATAAAAAATTTCTAATTTACCACGCTTAACATCTGTGCTTGAAAATGAACGTTCTAACTGTCCGTTTTCATAGTAGTTTTTAAATACTTTAATTGCTCCATCTGCATAAAATCCTTTATGCAATAACTTTCCGCTAACATAATAATCTTCTTGGTAATTTTGTGCCTTAACTCCTTCTTTTGTATATCTTACAGAATCGCCACCCATCATTGGCACTAATTTATTGTACATCATAATGCCATAATCAAGGTCAATTATTTCATTCGCTACATAGCGTTTAGATAATACTGATGGTTGATTTGAAAAATTTTGCGAAAAAATCACATTAGTTATTACTAATGTTATTATAAAAAGTATTAATCTATTAAAAGTCATAATTTGTCTATTTGCAAATTTTATACAAAATAGCAAAATAATTTAGTAAATAAAGTTATATTATTATTAATGTTTTCCGGATGCTGCTAAATACCTTTCAGCATCCAATGCGCCCATGCAGCCACTACCAGCAGCCGTTACAGCTTGTCGATATGTTTTGTCGGCACAATCACCTACAGCAAAAACACCTGCTATAGTTGTTTTTGTTGAACCGGCAATTACATCAATATATCCTAATTCATCCATATTAATTTGCCCTTTAAAAATGTCTGTATTTGGTTTGTGACCAATAGCCACAAAAAAACCGGTTACATCCAAAGTACGCAGTTCATTAGTTAAACCGTTTTTTACAACAACTCCTTCAACCATTTCTTTCCCTAAAATATCATGGGTTTCGCTATTGTAAATAATTTCAATATTGGCTGTATTTTTCACACGATGTTGCATGGCTTTACTAGCGCGCATTTCATCCTTACGCACAATCATGTACACTTTTTTACATAATTTAGATAAGTATGTGGCTTCCTCAGCCGCAGTATCTCCTGCTCCAACAATAGCAACATCTTGCCCTTTATAAAAAAATCCGTCGCATACGGCACATGCAGAAACTCCACCAGCATTCATTCGTAAACGTGTTTCGTTTTCTAAACCCAACCATTTAGCCGACGCACCTGTTGAAATAATAACAGTATCAGCAGTAATTTCAATAGTATCATCAATCCAAATGCGTTTTGGAGCTGAGTTTAAATCTGCTTTGGTTGCTAAACCAAAACGCACCTGAGTACCAAAACGCTCTGCTTGCGCTTTTAAATCTTCCATTAATTCAGGACCGGTAATCCCTTTTGGATAACCCGGAAAATTATCAACTTCAGTTGTTTCTGTAAGTTGGCCACCAGGTGTTAAACCTGTATATAAAACAGGATGTAAATCTGCGCGAGATGCGTAAATAGCTGCAGTATATCCTGCAGGACCGGAGCCAATAATTAGGCATTTAATATGTTCGGTAGTAGTTGACATAGTTTTTATTTTTTTGAGACCTCCAAATTACTATATATTAAATTAAAAAGTTTTGAAAGTTAAAAAGTTTTGAAAGTTTAGATTAAAAAAATAAGCATCCATATTGTTTAACTTGATTTAAGAAATTGAAGATTTATAATCCAAAAAGCAGTATTACGTATATTTTTGATCGAGATAAAAAAAAATCAAATATACAATAGCAACGTAATTTTCAAATCAACGAAATCACAAACAATGGTTGATTAAATTACTTCGAAGATAACTCTACCCAGCCTTTTTTAACTCCAATACCACCATCAATTTCAAGTACATAAAAATAGGTGCCATTTGGCAAGGTATTTCCATTACTTTGTTTGCCATTCCAATAATTAGTGGTATTATTATAATTAGTGGTTGACCAAATTTTATTTCCCCATCTATTAAAAATAGATAACGAATTAGTTGGGTAATTTTCAATATTATCAATAGTCCAATTATCATTAATACCATCGCCATCAGGGGTAAATCCATTATAAATTCTAATAAAACATGGCTCTGTACTTGCTAAAATTGTATGACTAAAACTTACTGAATCTACTACTACACTATTTGAATTTACAGCAAAAACGGTTACGCTATAGAAACCAGGCGCTAAGCTATCAACACTAGCACAATTTTGAGTTGGGCAAATAGAAGAAGGCGTCCAAACATATAAAAATTGTAAAGCACTGATTGGTGCAGTATTTAGTGCTAATGATATAAAACCATCGTTGTTCTTTAAACAACTTTCATTTTGAAATAACGGAGTGATGCTTAAATCAAAACTACCATTAATTTCAGGTTGCAAAAATCCTTGAGTGATAATAGTGTTGCTATTATTGATCGCAGAAATAAGCGGCTCGCCAATATTATAATATACTTCAACACCGGTTGCACCAACAGTTCCGCCTCCACCTGCCGAATTAATAACCTGTGGTGCAATTGTTTGCCCATTAATAAATAGGTTTAAACATAATAGTACTATCAAAAGAAATTTCTGCATGTTTAATTTCTTTTTATCTTGTTTCTATAACCATATAATTAAATATTCTTCCTCCTATTGACATTGTAGTCGAGAATTGCAACTTAAATCCAGTTGTAGTAATATTAGTAACATAAATAGGATCCGATGCAGCTGGCTGATTTGCCGGTGTTATAATAACAATAGGAACAGATGTATAAGGTTTATTAAAAGTAATTGTAACATTAGCGTCTGCAGTAGTTAGTGAACTACCTGTAAAATTAGCTAAATTGATTTGGCCAGCCACATCTGTAGATGCTGAGGATAAAAAAACATTAGTTAAAGATGATGATGGTGCAGCTATTGTTGGAGATAAACCTACTGTTGCTATATGACCATTTTCTATTAATAAAGCCAACGCAGAAGACGAATTTGTTGATGAAGTTACAGCATGAATTGCTGCACCACTGCCTTCTGTTTTACTATAAACAGCATCAGTGCTAGTCGTGTTAACTACATGTAAAAGTGAGGTTGGAGAGGTTATTCCAATACCAACATTTACTGAGTTAGTTCCGGTACCACCTAAAACCATACTATTACTTGCTCCGACTTTGGCATTATAACCAATTGCTGTGGCATTTGTAAGAGTACCTGATAATACATCAGCATTAGTTCCTATAGCCGTATTATAATTACCTGTATCATTATTTACTAATGCCGCATAACCAACCGCGACATTTTGCTGTCCAGTGCTATTTACATTCATAGCGTTTCCACCGATTGCAACGTTGTCATTACCTGTTGTATTAGAAAACAAAGCTTGTGCTCCAAGCCCAACATTAAATTGGCCAATAGTGTTACTGCGCAGAGAAGATTGACCTCCTGCATAGTTATTATTACCAGTAGTATTGTTAAACAATGCATAACGACCAATGGATGTATTATCAAAACCAGTGGCATTATAATAAAGCGAGAATATACCAACTGCAGTGTTATTATTTCCTGTACTATTAGAATACATCGCATCCCTACCTACTACTGTATTTCCTATGCCCGTGTTATTTGCTGGTGTTGCAGATCCGCGCAAAGAATTGTATCCAACGCTAGTATTTGTATTGTCCCAAGCAGTAGTGGTATTATTTGCGAGGTATTGAGAAAAAGCTCCAAATGCTACGCCATTATTGCCAGCTTTACTGGTATACAATGCGTTATATCCATTTGCGGCATTATTACTTCCAATATTATTTGAGTATAGTGCTTGAAATCCGCTGGCGACATTATTGGTACCAGTTGTATTACTGTATAAACTATAAACTCCATTTGCTGTATTTTGAATGCCCGTTGTATTAAAATAAAGTGCTCTAACACCCGATGCTGTGTTCAAATTACCAGTAGTATTATAATACAATGCGAGATTTCCGTGTGCTGAGTTAAAATTTCCACCACTGTTATTATTTAATGCATTATTACCAGTTGCTGTGTTATAGCTACCAGAAACGTTAGAATAAAGCGCGGCACCTCCATTTGCTGTGTTTTCAAGTCCAGTAGTATTTGCATTTAATGCTTGCACTCCTACAGCCGTATTGCTATTTCCCGAAGTATTTGCAAATAATGTTCTATATCCTAAAGCTGTATTATTTAATCCTGTATTAGAAGCAGCACTTGATGACCCTTGAAGTGCTTGATAACCTAAAGCTACATTGTTATTTGTAAATGGACTTGACGTACTATTTGAATAACGCATAGCGTGGTAACCAACTGCTGTGGCATAACTTCCAGCAACATTTTGAGACAACGCATCTTGTCCAATTGCTACATTGCCTGAACCAGTAATATTAAAATAATTTGCGGCACCACCAATACTTACATTTTCTCCACCTGATGTGTTTGATCCGAGGGCGGAATAACCGACACTAACATTATTACCTCCAACTGTATTTTTGTTAGCAGCTAAATAACCAATTGCCACATTTAATGATCCGGTTGTATTATCATTCATAACAGCATTTCCTACTGCAGTATTATTTGAACCAGCAGAGTTATTATAAAGTGCAGCATTTCCAAGTCCTGTATTTCCATCTCCACTAGTATTATTATATAACGATGCCGAACCCATTGCAACATTTGAATTACCGATAGTGTTTGAATACAATGCTGAGTAGCCATTAGCAGTATTATTGCTGCCTATGGTATTGCTTTGCATACTGGAAGCTCCTATTCCTGTGTTATTAATTCCTGTAGTATTAAAATACATACTATTTGCTCCATTAGCTGTATTATTTGTTCCTGTAGTATTTTGATTTAAGCTACCACCTCCATCAGCCGTATTGTTATATCCCGTAGTGTTAGAAAACAGTGATGCATAACCATGTGCCGAATTAAATTGTCCTGTGGTGTTAGAGTTTAGTGCAACACTTCCTACTGCTGTATTGTTATATCCACTGGTGTTGGAAAGTAAGGCGCCTCTTCCAATTGCTGTATTATTTGATCCAACTGTATTTGCATTACCTGCTTCAAGTCCAAAAAAAGTACTAGAATAAGCAAGGTCAATTCTACCTGCATTTTGATTATTTACTTTAAAGTTTAACGGAACATTATCGGTCGTACCAATAAAATTAGTGCCATCAATCGTACCTGAATTTCCAGTTAATGTCCAACCAGATGAACCTCCGTTTGCATCAGTCCAAATAAGTTCGCCGCTTCCTGTTGTCGACAAAAATTGTCCAGAATTACCATGCACCTTTGGATAAGTTACATTGCCTAGTCTTAACCTACCACTGGTAATAACCGTATCAATTGCTGTATTACCTAATTGAATGGTGTTTGATGATTTAACAATAGCATTTGTTCCTATAGCTGTTGCATTGTTAAGATTATCACTTCCAACATCAGCATACGAACCTAAAATTACATTTCCGCTTCCAACCGTATTTGTAAGCGCAGATTGAGCTCCTATAACTATATTATCACTTCCAATAGTATTGTTACCTAAGGCATTATATCCTATTGCATTATTATTAGAACCAGTTGTATTTTGGACCAGAGTACTAAATCCAATAGCTGAATTTAGTTGACCTGTTGTATTGCTTTGAAATGTATTATCTCCCAACGTCGTATTCCAATTTCCTGTTGTATTTGAACTCATAGTGTTCCATCCAATTGCTGTATTAGATACACCTGTTGTATTATTGCCTAATGCATTATTACTTAAAATAACATTTCCTAATGCATTATTACTTCTATTTCCAACTAGTATTCCATTAACATTAATATCATCATTAAATGTTTTTGACCCAGCAAAAGTTTGTGCTGCAGTTGTAACAATACCTGCATTTGTAGCATCCGCAGGCGCCAAACTTAAAGCTCCCGAGTTTATAATTGCACCAGCTGGTGCAGAAGTGCCATTAATAGGTGCCATCGTGATAACTCCGGTTGGCAAAGTAACTGTGTTACCGCCTGTAATTGAGAGCGTATTGCTATTAATTGTCAGTGATTGACTGGGGGATGACACCGTATAATTTGGAGCTGTACCAGTAATAGAAATATTATTGGATGCTGTTAATACTGTAGCACTATAAGTAGGTATTGTTAAAGTTTGGGTTGGATACGTTCCAGATAAAGTACCACCAGTTACAGCTAAAGTTGGCGTAATAGCTGACACTGTATAATTTGGTGCAGCACCTGTAATTGAAATATTAGTTGATGCACTTAAATTCGTTGTACTAGATGTTGGAATTGTTAATGTTTGGGATGGATACGTTCCAGATAAAGTAGCGCCGGTTACTGCTAAAGTTGGCGTTATAGATGATACAGTATAATTTGGTGCTGTTCCAGTAATAGAAATATTAGTTGATGCACTTAAATTTGTTGTGCTAGATGTTGGTATTGTTAACGTTTGGGTTGGATACGTTCCAGATAAAGTAGCGCCGGTTACTGATAAAGTTGGCGTTATAGCTGATACAGTATAATTTGGTGCAGTTCCAGTAATAGAAATATTGTTTGATGCACTTAGATTTGTAGTGCTAGATGTTGGAATTGTTAATGTTTGGGTCGGATATGTTCCAGATAAAGTACCTCCGGTTACTTCTAAAGTTGGTGTAATTGCTGATACTGTATAATTTGTTGCAGCACCAGATACAATGACGTTTGTTCCCTGATTTATAGTCGTTGTTGGTGATGTTGGTAACAAAACTGTATTACCTCCTGGTCCATTTATTGTTAAGGAGTTAGAGTTTATTGTTAAACTTGGACTAGGCAAAGCAACTGCATTACCACCACTAATTGATAAAGAACCGCTACCAATGCTGAGCGTTGGATTTGGAACACTAACGGTAAACACAGTTCCTACTGTAGGTGAGACAGTTGCTAGTCCATTGCCAACAATGCTAACTGTGTTAACTCCTACTCCACTTAAAGTTGCTGTTGTTAGGCTTGTTCCTTGCAATAAACTTAGAACATTAGTAGCTCCATTAAAATTTAATGCCGGACTAGGCACATCCACATTAAATACATTTCCAGTTGTTGACGTTACGACTGCAATTCCTGAACTTGTTATAGTAGGTGTAACTGCAACTACAGTATTCGATATAACTCCATTAGTAATATCAATACCATTTCCGGGAGTATAAATTTGAGGTGTTGGACTTGTTACTGTAAATGTATTTCCTGAACTTGTTACTGAAGTAGATCCTGCCCCAACAATGGTTGGAGGTGTTGCAATTACTGTATTTGAAATAACACCATTGGTTATATCAATTCCGTTACCCGGCGTATAAATTTGTGGAGTTGGACTAGTTACCGTAAATGTATTTCCAGAAGATGTTACAGTTGATGAACCAGCTCCAACAATGGTTGGAGTTACTGCTACTGCTGTATTTGAAATAACACCGCCAGTAATATCGATACCATTACCTGGAGTATAAATTTGAGGTGTTGGACTTGTTACTGTAAATGTATTTCCTGAACTTGTTACTGATGCAGATCCTGCCCCAACAATGATTGGAGTTACTGCTACTGCTGTATTTGAAATAACACCACCGGTAATATCAATTCCATTTCCGGGAGTATAAAGTTGTTGAGTTGGACTAGTTACTGTAAACGTATTTCCTGATGATGTTACAGTTGATGAACCAGCTCCAACAATGGTTGGAGTTACTGCTACTGCTGTATTTGAAATAACACCGCCAGTAATATCGATACCATTGCCTGCTGAATAAACAGTTGAGGAAGGAATATTAATACTATAACTTCCAGCACCTGAAGTAACTGTATTTGGAGCATTGATTGTAATTGTAGGTGTTGAAGCTGCATTACCAGAAGTTTCAGCATATAAGGCATAAGGAACACTCATAAATTGCTGAGTACCTATCGAAGAATAAGCTACTCCTCCCGTTGGATCGATTGATACTTCCATAAAATAGGGGCCGTTTGCCCAGTTAATTGCCGAAAAACTAACTCCATTTACCGAACCAATTCCTAGATTAAATAAACCAAAGGAATTAGTTACTTTACTATGAGTTTCAGTAAAAACAATAGCACCTGCAGCGCTTGTTTGATGTAAATCTAATTTAATTGAAATAGTTTGATTAGCTAAAACAGATCCCGTTGCATTTCTTGCTATTCCTTGATAACTAATTTGCTGAGGTGCTTGACCGTATGATAAGTAAAAAAGAGCAATAAAAATTGTAGATAGAAGATTTTTCATGTTTTATTATAATGGTTTTTTATTTGTAATATGTCATAGCTCATTTAATTATCTGCAGTTGTGTTCTGGCAATCAGGGCTACTTTATGTTTATATATAATTGTTTATGAGTTATCATTTTATAAAATACTTGCCTTTAGTTGAACAAACTATCTACTTTTTTTAAAAACTATTTTTATTACTTTACTTAATAAATTAACAAGTTTAATGCTAGTAACTTCTTTCAAATTAATCATGAAATAGTTTAGGAATTAAAGAAAATGTATATAAAAGCATAGCATATAAAATTCTGTTAAAAATATGAAAATAAGTTGAAAAAAAATGGATTAGATTAAAAATAAATACCACGCTAATTAATTGTTAATTATATAGATACTAGAGTCATTTAATGATAATTTTAACAATAATCTTATCTCTAAGAAACTAATTTAACAGTAAAATATCGGGAAATTTTAATTTATTAAAACTTTTTTTTGGAAAAATTGTAAATCACCTCTAAAACTGAAATAGATCATGGCATTCACAGCCAGACAATTGTAATATTAGTTAATATTTTAAAACCATATAACTATGACAATTTCAAAAAATTGTATTGATGCTTGTTTAGCGTGCTTAATTAATTGCGAAAAATGTATTACAGATTGCGTTGCAGCAGGCAATAAAGAATGTATTTTGCTATGTCGTGATTGCGCTGATATTTGCGCATTATGCGCTAGGTTCGAGGCAAGAGGTTCGCAATTTTCTAAAAACTTACATGGTTTGTGTGCAGAAGTTTGCAAAGCTTGTAGTATTGAATGCGCAAAACATGCTTCTCACCATACTTCATGCAAAGAATGCGCTGAAACATGTATTAAATGTGCAACAATTTGCGAGGAACTTTCAAAATCAAATTTTTAGAGAATCCAGCATATAACTTAATGATTTAATAAAAAGTGAATTGGATGAAAATTTAGGAACTAAATTCCCTTGTAATACTCAAATAAGTCAATTGCTTGTTTAGCTTCTTTAACATCATGCACTCTTAAAATAGATGCGCCATTTTGCAACGCAATTGTATTTAATACAGTTGTGCCATTTAATGCAGTAACTGCGGAAGAATTTATGATTTTATTAATCATCGATTTTCTGGAAAGTCCAGCCAATATTGGGAAATCTAAGATCGCAAAATCATTTAATTGTTTTAATAATTGAAAATTATGTTCTGTTGTTTTACCAAAGCCAAAACCTACATCTATAATTAATTTATCTAAGCCAAGGCTATTACAAAATTCAATTTTCTTTTCAAAAAAACTTAACACATCAACCACAACATTATTATAATTAGGATTAACTTGCATGGTTTGTGGTGTGCCTTGCATGTGCATCAGCACATAGGCAATTTTATGTTTGGCAACTAGTGGCAGCATATCTTTATCCATCTCACCGCCTGAAATATCATTAATCATATCAGCACCTAAATCAATTACAACATCCGCTACATCTGATAAATAGGTGTCAATTGATATGATAATATGAGGAAATTCCCTTCGCAACGCAATTAATGGTTCTTTCAATCTTACTATTTCATCTTGTGCAGAAATAGACACTGCGTTTGGTCTTGATGACGCTGCGCCAATATCTATAATAATTGCGCCTTCACTAATTTTCATTTCAGCATCGTTTATTATATCCGTCAACGATGAAAACTTACCACCATCATAAAAACTGTCAGGAGTAAGATTAATAATAGCCATTACCTGAGCTTTTTCAAAACTTAATTGTTTACCATTTGTTAAGTAGCTTTTATTCATTTTTATTAATTTAGCACATTGCAAGTAATGAATTATTTATTATAAAAAATAAAAAATAAATCCACCATAACTATTATGGTTGAGAAAAACATCAATCAACAAATGAATACAACTCAATTACAATATGATTCTGCTATAAAATTATGCAAGGACCTTTTTTTAAAAAAAATGAAAGATTATGGCACGGCTTGGCGAAATCTAAGACCAACATCGCTAACCGATCAAATTTTTATTAAAGCACAACGCATTAAAAGTATTGAAGAAAAAGGCACCCAAAAAGTAGTAGATGATATAACTGGCGAATACGTTGGCATTATCAACTATTGCATCATTGCGTTAATTCAATTGCAATTAAAAGATGATAACAGAGTTGAACTTCCTTATGAAGAAGTTGAACAACTATACAATAAATATGTAAAGCAAACCAAGCAATTAATGGAAGACAAAAACCATGACTACGGCGAAGCTTGGAGAGATATGAGAATTAGTTCTTTAACTGATTTGATTCTAATGAAAATATTTAGGGTAAAACAAATAGAAGACAATAAAGGCCAAACCCTTGCAAGTGAAGGCGTTGATGCAAATTATATGGATATGCTTAATTATGCCGTATTCGCATTAATTAAGCTGAAAGGCTAATTATCTAATGTTTGATTTGTTTCAAAATAAATTAAAAAACTATTTTGTAGACTTAGCTTTCTGCATAGGATTACCACCTGTACTTTGTCCGCGACCAACTGTTTTTCCTTTAAATATATCAAAACGATTTGGAACTTCGGTTATATTCCAAGTATTATTCTTTTCATCAATGTCGCATGTTTCTTTATATGGATCTAATAAAATAGAAGCAACTTCTTTATTCTTAGAATAAGTCTTTACCACATTCTTTTCGTTCTTGCGCCATACATAAGCGTTTACTCTATCAATTTCAGAGGTTCCATCTTTAAAATTCCATTGAATTATTAAGGGTGTTACACATCCACCTTTATTGGTAAAGTAAATCTCATAATTATATTTACCCTTAATACTTTGAAAAGCAGAATCACTAACTGGTTCTAAATTTTCATTACGATTTATTGGTTTCTTTTCTACTGTAGTTTTCACTTCTGGCTTGTAATGAAAATAAAAATCACGTAAAGTTGTATCTACATCTACTAAAAATTTAAGACCTTCCTGCTTGTTTCTTATTTTTGAAATATGTTCAAAATCTTTATTTTTAGGATACGTTCTAATTGTATCATTTTTAACTGGAACTTCTTTATTATTTATAAATGTATAGGCTTTTACTGAATCTAAAGATACATCAACCGGCTCTATATCATAAAACCATGCTCTCCAATACCAATCTAAATCAACTGCACTTGCATCTTCCATACTTCGGAAAAAATCGGCAGGTGTAGGATGTTTAAAAGCCCAACGAGTACAATATTGTTTAAATGCAAAATCAAATAATTCACGACCCATTACTGTTTCACGTAAAATATTTAAAGCTGTACAAGGTTTGCCATAAGCATTAGCACCAAAGTTGTTTATGTTTTCGCTATTAGTCATAATAGGTTCTAACTGATCTTTTGGTAAACGCATATAATCAACCATTTTATGAGCCGGACCTCTATTTGACGGATAGTTATTATCAAATTCTTGTTCTGTTAAAAATTGAACAAATGTATTCAAACCTTCATCTAACCAACTCCACTGACGTTCATCACTGTTAATAATCATTGGAAAAAAATTATGTCCTACTTCATGAATAATAACTCCTAACATACCATATTTAGTTCCTTCGGTATATGTTCCATCTTTTTCTGTCCGTCCAAAATTAAAGCAAATCATAGGATACTCCATTCCGTTTGCAGCTTCAATACTTTGAGCAACTGGATAAGTATAAGGCACCGTAAATTTCGAATAGGTTTTGATTGTATGAGCAACCGCTTTTGTAGAATATTTTCTGTACAAAGCTGCCGCTTCCTTTCCATAAAAACTCATGCACATAATTTTTTTTCCTTCTACTTTAATTGGCATTGCATCCCACATAAATTTACGAGAAGAACCCCAAGCGAAATCCCTTACGCTATCCGCTTTAAAAATCCAGGTTTTAGTAGCTGAGCTTTTTGTTTTTTCTGCATTCGTGCATTCATCTAATGTTACAATTTCAGTTAAATCAGCATAATTAGTGGATGCTTTTGTCCAACGTGCCATTTGATTTGGAGTTAATACTTGTGCGTAATTTTGACACTCACCTGTTGAACAAACTATATGATCAGCCGGTACAGTCATCTTTACTGTATAATCTCCAAATGCTAATGCAAATTCCCCACGCCCTGTAAATTGTTTATTTTGCCATCCCTGAAAATCACTATACACACACATGCGAGGATACCATTGTGTCATAGTAAATAAGTGATTTCCATCTTCTTTAAAAAATTCGTAACCACCACGACCGCCTATTTCCATTCGATTTCCCATTTTATACTGCCATTTTACAATAAATTTTACTTTACTATTTGGCATTAAGGTTTTTGGTAAATCAATACGCATCATGGTTTGATTAATGGTATATTTAATAGGTTTTCCTAATTCATCTGTAACCGCTAAAATTTGATCTCCTAAACCTTTCAAACGCTCGTTAACATCCATCCCTTTAACAGCACCTTCATCGTATGGAGCATTCATTTTATTACTGTCAAAAAAATTAGCATCAGATGTTGGGTTATGTTGATTTTCATCTAACTGCAACCATAAATAAGATAATTTATCTGGCGAATTGTTATGATAAGTCACCAACTCTTTTCCAATAAGCATTAAATTTTTCTCATCCAAAGTAGCCTCAATATTGTAATCAGCTTTTTGTTGCCAGTATTTTCCGCCTGGGGCACCTGAAGCTGTTCGTTGTTCGTTTGGAGTAGGCAAGATAGTTCCTAACTGTTCAAACTTATTTCCGTGGTTTGATTGAGGATTATTTTTTGTGTTTTGAGCTAAAGTAACAGAAGCAAAAAAGCAAACAGAAGCAGTAAGTTTAATAAATTTAATCATTTTATAAATCGTTTAATCGTTGTATTAATAATAAAAAGGCAATTCCAAAAACAGCTGAAGAAATAAAAAATATAACATCATGTTTTTTGATTCTGGTAAATCTAACTAAAAAAACAGAAATTAAAAGCATTGAAAATACAATTATTAATTGCCCAAATTCTAAACCGATATTAAATGAAAATAATGGAATAATGATGCTGTTTTCTTTACCAAGCATAGATTTTAACAAATAGGAAAAGCCCATGCCGTGAATTAATCCAAAACTAAGTGCTAAAGCATAGTTTAACCTATAATTATTATTTTTTTTATCTCTTGGTGATGACACTAAAAATCGATACCTAATATTTACCAAACAGGTTAAAATAATCGTTAAGGATATTAAAACCTCAATATAATTTTGTTTTATTGTAAAAATATTAAATGTGCTAATAGCCAAAGTTAAAGAATGACCTATCGTAAAAGCTGTTACTAAAATCAATAAGTTTTTCCATTGATTTACAGAAAATAAAACGCACAAAGCAATTACATATAAAATATGATCATAACCATTCCAGTCTAATATATGTTCAGTTCCGGCACTAAACCATAACCAAAATTCATCCATAAAAATTGTTACTTTTGCGTGTGTTAAAAATAAAAAATATAGCCGCATATCCAAAAATTATTACACCTGCGGCAAGAGGGTTGTTTCTTTGCCTTATAATTATTGGGTTTAGCTCATTTAATGTGTTAAAGCATCCTTTTTTTATGTGTGTAACAGATATAAAACACAACATTAAACAACATAGTTTAAATATTAGCATTAAACTATTTACTAACGATATAGAAAATGCCCTAAAAAAAACAACTGGTAAACCCATCGACTTATTGAATCCAAAAAATAAACCAGAAATGGAACTAGAATTATTTAATTACATAAAAAAACGTTTTGTTTTAAATAATAATCAAAAACCAATTACTCTCGATTTTATTGGCTACGAAAAAGAAGAGGATGTTATCTGGGTTTATTTAGAAAGCAAAAAAGTAAATCAACCAAAAACTCTAAAAATAAACACCACCTTATTATACGACTACCTGCCACAACAAAGTAATATTGTTCACGCCGAAATTTATGGTATAAAAAAAAGTAGTAAAGTGCTAAATCCAGATAGTAAAATAGAATTTAACTTTTAGTGTTTTTGAAAAAAAATCTCATAATCATTGCAGGTCCCACAGCTGTCGGAAAAACAGCTTTATCCATTGAGTTATCAAAGCATTACTCCTGCCCTATTATTTCTGCCGATTCACGGCAGTTTTATAAAGAAATGAGTATTGGAACAGCCAAACCTAGTGTTGAAGAGATGCAGGGAATTACTCATTATTTTATTGACAACATAAGTATTCATGATACTTATAATGTGGGGCAATATGAAAGAGATGCTATTGAATGCATTGAGCATTTATTTAAAGAACATGATACATTACTATTAGTAGGAGGTTCTGGATTATATATAAATGCGGTAATTAATGGTGTTGATGAATTTGAAGAAATTCCTGCAGAAATAAGGGAACAATTAATAAAAGACTTTGAAGAAAAAGGACTATCCTTTTTACAGGAAGAACTAAAATCCAAAGATGAAGTATATTACAATCAGGTAGATTTAAACAATCCACAACGAATGATACGGGCTCTTGAAGTTTGTATTCACATAAAAAAACCCTACTCTAGTTTTAGAAAAAAACAAAAAAAAGAGCGCTCTTTTAATACTATAAATTTATTAATTAACACAGAACGAGAATTATTATATCAACGAATCAATAAGCGTGTTGATGTTATGATTCATCAAGGTTTATTGGAAGAAGTTAAAAGCTTGTACCCAAACAAGCACTTGAATGCACTAAACACTGTTGGTTACAAGGAACTTTTTGATTTTATGGACGATAAAATAACATTTGAGGAAGCCGTAAATTTAATTAAACAAAATAGTCGCCGATATGCCAAACGACAACTGACTTGGTTTAATCATCAAGGCGATTTTGAATCTTTTGAGCCATCTGATTTAGAAAAAATAAAAGCTTACTTAGATATTTTGAAACAATATTTATAAATCTTATCTAGCAGATACTTTTATTAAAAAACCACATAGAAACATAGAAATTGAACTTTAAAAAAGGAGAGAATAGAAAACAGGTTTTTGAACATAACAACCTATGCATAAAGCGAAGCTTCTCTAATAAACTTTTACAAATACACAACTATGTTCCTATGTGGTTAAAAAGCAATATCAATTCTCTATAAAATATACCATGTTTGATTTTATAAAAGAATATAGAAGGTTAACACCCGCCATAACCAATGTAATAGTTGCTGAGTTTTTTATTCAATTAGTCAATGCAACTTTTATGTTGATTCTTCCTTTATATATGGATAGAAAAGGCTACAGCGCCGAAGAAATTGCACTTTTTATTACCTTTCGATTTTTAGGAGTATTTCTGTTAGCACTTCCAATTGGCAATATTATAAAAGGCCGAGTGATGAAACCTTTTTTTTATATGGCTACCATTTTAGTTCCACTATTTGGTTTATGTATAGTGTTGTGCATCTATTTAAAATTAACCCTACTCATATATATATCCTTATTACTTTGGGGTGCATCATTTACTTTTATGCAAATACCAATTACTCCCTATATTTTGCGTAACGAAATAAAAGAAAATCACACATCAGGAATCGCTTTAAGCTACAGTACCTGGAGTTTTGCAGGAATTGTTAGTGGTGTTATTATAGCTTTTTTAGACAAAATAAATCCCTATTATTTTGATGAAGAAAAAATTTTAATTCTATTTTCAATTTTAGGTTTTGGTGGACTTTTTTTTATGAATAAAGTAAATTTAGTGGAAGAAATTGATGACTCTAAAACATCAAAAATAAAAACTAAACTTCATAAAAATGATTGGTTCTTAATTTTTAAAGGCTTGGTTCCTACATTAATTATTGCAACTGGTGCTGGCTTAACTATTCCGTTTATTAGCCTCTTTTTTGATAAAGTACATCACATGGGCAAAGGCGATTTTAGTTTTGTAAGCGCTATTGCGGCCGTGTTAGTTGTTTGGGGCGCTTTAATGGTGCCACGCATAAAACACAATATCGGTTATAAAATTGCTATACCAACAACTCAAGCATTAGCAGTTATATCTTTAGTAGCATTAGCTACCACACAATTATATAGTCAGTATAGTATTGCTGTTTACATTGCAATTATTTGCTATTTACTCAGACAACCCTTAATGAATATGGCAGGTCCAATGACCTCCGAGTTAGTCATGAATTATGTTGGAGAAAAAAACAGAGAAATTACTAGTGCTTTAACGTCTGCTATTTGGAGTGGAAGTTGGGTAATTAGTGGCTACATGGTAAAAATCATGTTTAGCAAAAACTATCCTTATGTAAATATATTTTTAATTACCGCGGCCCTTTATGCCTTTGGTGTTATTATGTATTATTTCTTGATTGTAGATTATGGTAAGCGAGAAAAACAGGGTTTAATTAAGTCTTAAAATAGTAATGTAAATTCAACACTTGATGAAATTGCATTTCCATTTTGCTTAGCAGTATTCCATTTTTTCATCGTATTTAGTGCTTTTTTAATTTCTTCCTTACAACTACATTCTTTTTCCTTAATTTGTATAATTTCCGAAACAGTCAACTCACCTTTTAAATTAACATTTCCAAAGATTTTAAAACTACCAAAAATAGGTTTAACAATTTGTTTAGATTTAAAATATGAAAGAATATATTCTTTAATAGCTAATTCATTTCCGGTATAAGATGGTTTAGAATATTCATTGGAAATAGTTGCTGAAGTGGCAGGTAAAGTAACTGATTTTTTACTAATAATTGAATTAGCATTTTCAAACTTTATTGATTTTTCGGATTCCATTTCTGATTCTATCGCTTTTTTAGAAGCGCTTTCTTTTCCCAAATTATTGGTTAATTTATCTGTTTCATCTATTTGAGCAATTGCAGCACTGCCATTTTCATCAGCAACAGCAACACTAGTTGATTCTAACTTTTCTTTATTGCTGTTATCTTTTTTCTTAAATTGAGATTTCTCCTCTAATGAAACTTCTTTTTTTGCTAAAGCATCTATATCGCCATCATTTCTATTTTTAGACTGATCTTTAGTATTAGTAAATGTTTCAGCCAAAGCAATTGTTGATTCCATTATCGTACTTTTGGTACCTTCACTCCTTCCATTTTTCGATATAATTATTTCTTGAGATTTTGATTTCTCTTCAACTTTATCTGATTCAGTTGAGATTTTATTTTCTTCACTAGCTTCTATTGGTAAAATTGATGTAGATTGGGCATTCTCATCATTTTTCACTTCATTCAATACAATATTACTTTCAGAATCATTTTTAGTTTGATTTAAAAAGAAAATAGAAATTACAATTATCAAAACAATTGATGCCGCAGCGCTAAACCAAATAATTTTATTTTTTGAACCACCTTTAGTAGTATCAGCTATTTTTTTTGAAATGGCTAAATTTAACTCTTCGGTTAAAATCTTAGCTTTGTTTGCATTTGAATGATTCGAAAAGCCTTCAAAAGCATCTTTTTCAAAATCATCAAATTCTTCAGAATTAATTGAATTATCAGATGACGAATCTAACAACTTAAATAATTCCTCTGCAGACGTTGGTTTATGTTTATCGGGTTTGCTCACTGTTTTTTTCTAATTTAATTTTCAAATTTCTTTTGCCATTTTGAATAAAACTTTTTACTTCATTGACAGAGTATCCAGTAATATCAACTATTTCATGATAAGATTTTTGCTTCAAATAAAATAACTCAATGCACTTTTTTTGTTCTTCGCTTAATTCTTCAATCGCCTTTTCTAATAAAGTATATTGTATTTCTTTTTCTTCTGCCTTATTAGGATGCGAACTACTCTCCGTTTCCATAAAAGAGTCAGCATGAATTTGCAAATCCATCTCCTTTTTTAATTTCGCTTGTTGAGATCTTATTATCATTAGACAATGATTTTTTGAAAATGTATACAACCAACTTTTAAAATATTCAATGTTAAATTTTAACAAATCAGCTAACAGCTTTTCAAATATTTGCATTACTGCATCTTTTGCCTCGTCCTCATTTTTAAGATACTTTAAAGATAGACCCAATACTAAATGTGAATACCTCTTATATAGAATTCCCACAAAAACATTATTCTTTGTGTTTTTAAACTCTGTAATTAATTCATTATCAGATAAGTCATTATATTTTTCGTGGTAGAGCAAAATGAAATCAAAGGTTAAAGATAAGCTATTTTAATCACAAAAAATTAATAGACAAATCTTTTGAATAATGTTATGATACTAGTATATTTGTTAGCTTTTAAAATGGCAAGCTATTTGTAAAACAATCTAATTAATTGAAAATTTTAATAAAATATAGTTTATTACTTATTTTAGGTTTTTCGAACCTTAGATTTCAGCAACAGCAGGGTTTTGATCCAAATTCAAAATTGAAAGCAACCTACATTTACAATTTCACAAAACATTTTGATTGGCCAGATAAAATGAAATCTGGAAATTTTATAATTCAGGTGGTTGGCACCAATTCTAGTTTAAATCAAGAGTTAAGTAAAATGGCTGCTTCAAAACAAGTTGGAAACCAAAAATTAGAAATCAAAAACTCTAGTATCTTTGATAATCAGCCACATATCATTTTTTTATTAAATGATGCTTCTGACATGTTAAAAGAGGTGGCATCAAAATTTAAAGGAAAGGGATCATTAATTGTTACAGAAAAAAATGGATTGGCCAAAGCTGGTTCTGCAATTAACTTTGTGGCAATAGATAGTAAGTTAAAGTTTGAATATAGTAAGCATAATGCAGTAAAAGAAGGGTTAAAAACTGGCGACGGCCTAAATAGTTTAGCTATTGTAATTGATTAAATAATTTTTTAAATTTGTACAAGTGTTAACAGTCTTAAAATCATATCATTACTTTAAAAGAAGCGTATTCTTTTTACTAGTATTTGTTTGTCATAACTATTATGCACAAACCGATTTATTATTTGATGCTCAAAAACTATGTAACGAAAAAAAGTTTGGTGAAGCAATTCCCCTTATTGATAAGGTAATTTTGCATCCTGAAACTAAAGAAGACCCG
Organism: Bacteroidia bacterium; assembly: GCA_021740825.1. Taxonomy (GTDB): domain Bacteria; phylum Bacteroidota; class Bacteroidia; order B-17B0; family Aurantibacillaceae; genus UBA4416. The sequence goes on from JAIOZA010000002.1 coordinate 41,234, forward strand.
GCTTCTTGGCATATTCGTTCATTTGCTTATATTCAAAGCTTTAAGCTACTTGGAATTGCTAATATTTCAAAAACTTATTTGTTAGATACTGCAATGTCATCGGCTATAAAATCAATGCAATTAGATTCTTCAAAGAGTTACACTGAAAATAATAAAGCCTTCATTAAAAGTGGTGCAGGGTCTTACTACAAAATTAGCATTACGCTTTTAGAAGACTCCTTAAATAATGAGAAATCAGAAAAACACTATTTGAACTACAAAAAATATACATCTATTATTGATCCATCGTTTGATTTTAAAGAAAAAGATGTCAATTATTACAATTCAACAGGTAGTACGTTTGAGGATCTGTACATGAGAAATAATTTTAATCAAAAGTACGGAGATGTAGCAAAATATGCCTTATTAAAAGTATTAGATATTGATAGTAAAAATATCACTGCAAATATCAACCTAGGAATTTTATATTATAATCAAGGCGCAACATTAATGCGCATGATGGACTATGACGTAGATTTAGCTCAGCTAGATGTCATTCAAGAAAATGCCAAAAAATTATTTAAACAATCTTTGCCATTTATGATTAAGGTTTATGAACTTGATCCTAAAGCTGAAAAAGCAATAGAAAGTTTGGAAGGTATCTACTCAGCTTTAATGGACGATGAAAAGGCAAATGAATTCAAACAAAAGAAAGAAGCCTTAAACAAAAAATAAAAGGCTGTAATATGGCATTTAGATTTACGATTGGTAGAAAAATAGGGACTGGATTTGGAGTTTTACTTGTATTAACTCTTGTAGCTTTTATATTTACTATAGTTATTGTTACCAAAAGCAAACACTCAACCGAATCCGTTGTGGGACAGGTAACTCCATCTGTTTCTGCATTAAAAGAATATAACTTTATTTTGCAGAAATCCCAAACGTTAATCTCAAGATGGTATTTTAAGCAATCTGGAGATGATGATCCTTCAAAAACAGAATTAATTAATTTAATAAATAAAGATTATCCCCATATTAAATCTGAAATAAACACTTTATCAGAAAACTGGACCAAACAAGAAAAAGATAAAGCTAAAACAATTATCAATTTTAGTGATGGTTTATTTAAACTCTATCAAGAAGAAATTATGACTCCTCTTAATTCATGGGAAAGCTATGACGATGCTAATATCTACTTTTTGGTTACGTCTCCCTTTGAAGATAGTCAAGAGAAAATAAAAATGCTTTATGTGCAATTAAACGATTTAATTACTCAAAAGGAGTTAAATGCTGAAAAAACAAAAGAGCAAATGTTTAGTTCTTTTAATTTTCTAGACAGATTTGTTAAGCTATTGGGAATTGGACTTTTTATTGGTGGAATACTAATTGCTATTTTTACAACTACATCTATCACCAAGCCAATACAAGTGCTAAAAAAGATGTTGCTATCCATGGGGTTAGGTATTTTGCCAAAAGACAGAATTACTTACAGAACAGACGAAATTGGTGAGATGGGAATTGCGCTGAATAGCCTTGTAGAATCAATGGAAAGTACTACGGAATTTGCTAAACAAACTGGTGCTGGAAATTTTGAAGCAGACTACAAACCGCTTAGTAAGGATGATCGTCTTGGACTAGCATTGTTGAAAATGAGGGATGATCTTTCTGAAAATGAAAAGGTTTTAGAGCAAAAAGTTATTGCTAGAACTGAGGAAGTAGTTCGTCAAAGACAAATAGTTGAAGAAAAACATAAAGAGATAACTGATAGTATTAATTATGCTGAAAGGATTCAAAGAAGTTTCTTAGCAACGAGAGAAATCCTAGATGAAAATTTGCGTGATTATTTTGTTTTCTTTAAACCAAAAGATATAGTAAGTGGTGATTTTTATTTTGCTCATAAATTAAATAATGACAACTTTTTATTAGCAACAGCAGATAGCACTGGGCATGGCGTTCCAGGCGCTATTATGAGTTTATTAAATATCACAAGTTTAGAAAAAGCAATTGAAAATCAAGTTCAACCATCTGATATCTTAAATACAACTCGCAAAATAATTATTGATCGTTTAAAAAACGATGGCAGTGACGAAGGTGGAAAAGATGGTATGGACTGCAGTATTATATGTTTTGACTTTAAAAATAGAAGTATTATTGTATCTGCTGCAAATAATCCAGTGTGGATTGTTAGAGGATTAGAAACAATTGAAATTAAACCAGATAAGATGCCGGTTGGTAAGCACGATAAACAAGACCTTTCCTTTACTCAACAAAAAATCGATATTCAAAAAGGTGATGTAATTTATACTTTAACAGATGGATTCTCTGACCAATTTGGTGGCTCATTAGGTAAAAAGTTTATGAGTAAAAAACTTCGCGAATTATTAGCTAAGAATGCAAACTTACCAATGGATGAACAAAAAACAATCCTTGAAAGTACATTTAATTCATGGGTAGGAGATTTGGAGCAGATTGATGATGTTACTTTAATTGGAATTAGAGTTTAATTCAAAACTCCTATTTTATCTTCGATGTACTTTTTTAATTGGTAATTCTTAAAATGTGCTATTAAAAAAATAAGTTTAAAGTAAATTAAACCTTTACAAATGCATACTATCTTTTTTCGCTAAAAGTACGTCTTCAGTTTCAACATTATCTTCATCCTTTACACAACAGTCCACTGGGCAAACTGCTGCACATTGAGGTTCGTCATGAAAGCCTGCACATTCAGTACATTTATCAGTTGCAATATAATATACATCCATACTATATGGTATCTGCGGTGAATTAGCGTCTGCCGTAATTCCTGTATTCTTACCAGTAAATTCACCTTTAACTTTCGTACCATCTGCATAGCGCCACTCAGCGCCTCCTTCATAAATTGCATTGTTCGGACACTCTGGTTCGCAAGCGCCACAATTAATGCATTCATCCGTAATTTTAATAGCCATTTTTTGTTAGTTTTGTTTTCTGTAATAAAAAGATTACAAATATAAGATTAATTTTTATGACCTTAAAACAACGAGAACAAGCTTTTGTTCAACTAGGCTTGTTTATAAAAAGACATTTTTCTAATCAGTGGCTTAAAAAAGAAGAGCGCTTTCATAACGACCTCAATAAATTAACAGAAATTTCGTATTCTTACAATGGTTGGTTTACTCCAGAAAGCATTAGTAGATCTTTAAACGGAATTGCTTTCATGCTAGATGAAGATGGCATAATAAAATTCACGAAAACGATTAAGGAACCTATTGCTAAGAAAACGGTTGCTGTTATTATGGCTGGTAATATTCCAGCAGTTGGTTTTCATGATTTACTTTGTGTTTTACTAAGTGGTCATAATATTTTAATTAAAGTATCATCTGATGATCCAACATTAATTCCGTTTTTAGCAGGAATGCTTATTTATTATAATGAAGGCTTCGCTCCATCAATTAATTTTTCGGAAGGAAAACTTATTAATTTTGATGCTGTAATTGCAACAGGCAGCAATAATACAGCCAAGCACTTTGAATATTATTTTGGTAAATACCCTCATATTATAAGAAAAAACAGAAGTTCAATTGCTATTTTGAATGGCAAGGAAACTAAAGAAGAACTAACTGAATTAGGAAAAGATATTTTTTACTATTACGGATTAGGATGCCGAAATGTAAGTAAAATTTATGTGCCCCAAGGTTATAAATTTGATACTTTATTTGAATCCATTTACGATTATAAATATGTTTTGGATAACAAAAAGTATAACAATAATTACGAATATAATCGTGCAATTTATTTACTTGACCTTATTCCTTTTTTAGATAATAACTTTTTAATAATTAGAGAAAAGGAAGATTTACACGCCCCTACTTCGGTACTTTTTTATGAAACATATACTAATCAAGAATGCATTGTTGAAAAGATAAACTCACTAATGCCAAACTTACAATGTATTGTAAGTAATTTTGAAATAACTGGAATGAATACGATTGCATTTGGGCATACACAAAAACCAAACATTTTTGACTTTGCAGATAATGTAAATACAATTGATTTTTTAAATACTATTTAATTTACAAGTTATTGAAAGGCTTTAAGCAAATATTTTTTTTATTTTTACTTACATTATCTTTTCAAAGGATAAAAAGCCAAACATTTGACACTAATGATTCTATTTCTAATATAATTATACCAAATGTTTTCACTCCAAATTTTGATAGCATCAATGATGTGTTTAAACCCTATTTGGATGAAATAGAAGAATTAAACTTCAGTATTTATAACCGCTACGGAATCATAATTTTTGAAACAAATCGCGTAAATGGTTTTTGGGACGGAAGAACAACTAGTGGAGAACCTTGCCAAGATGGCGTCTACTTTTGTATTTTAAATGCTATTGGAATTGAAGGGAAAAAGTATAAAGAAAAAACAACTGTCCAGATATTCACAGGTGGATTCTATAACAAGTAAGCTTATTTTAAAAGTTAACAAAATATCATTTAACTATCCTAACTCTACCCAATTTAAAGGTATACATAACGTAACGTTAACTACTGAGCCTTGCAAAATTTTAGCTATAATAGGTAAAAGTGGCAGTGGAAAAACAACTTTACTAAAATGTATTTATGGTTTAGAAGATTTAAAAGATGGTGAAATTACTATTGGTAATAAATTAGTTTTAGGGCCAGCTTATAATTTAATTCCAGGACATAGCGATATGCGCTTTGTAAGTCAGGACTTTTATGTGTTAGATAATCATACAGTTGAGGAAAACATAAAAGATAAATTAGCGGGCTATACTGATGATTATAAGCAAAAACGCGCAAATCAATTACTGCGTTTATTAGACTTAACAAATTTCAAAAACTTAAAAGCAATCACATTATCTTCTGGACAAAAGCAGCGTGTAGCTATTGCTCGGTCTTTGGCTGAATTCCCGAAAGTACTTTTGTTAGATGAACCTTTTAGTAATTTAGATTTACCGTTACGGGATAAAATATTCACGTACATCCGCCAGCAAATAAAAAAAGAAAATTCTTCAGTTATTTTAGTAACCCACCAACCAGAGGAAGCACTTCGCTACGCTGATTCAACTGCTGTAATGGAAAATGGTAAACTTGTACAACTTAACTCAACCTTTGATGTTTACTATCAACCAAAATCAAAAAACATCGCTGCCTTAATGGGTCGTTACATTATTTTGGAACAGGAAGATTTAATTTCCACTAAAGTAAAGTTAAAGAAAAACCAAACATATATTCGTCCCAACCAATTGCAGATTGTTGAATCTAAACTAGAAGCTCACTTAAAAGTTAAGGTCACAAATGTTTTTTTTAATGGTTATGGATTCGAATATTTTGCTGAAACGATCAAGGGTAATTCAGTCTACTTTTATTCAAAAGATAATACTATACAAATTGACGATAGTATTTTTTTAAAAGTAAAATGGTATTAATTAGTCGCTCGTCAAAAAGTCAATTTCAAATCTTTATTATAAAACAAAGTTTCAAAAACAATTTTTAATTTGAAGTTAATGAGTCTCTGCTTCAAGAGATTAATGACTCGTTTAAAATTCATAGCAGCTGCTGATAATAATAAATTCATTTCATCTCCTATTACTCCTTTTAAAAAATTTCTATTCATTCTGTAATCACTTTTTAGGTGACCTATTACTGGCTCAATAGCGGCTCTTGTGCTTTGCCTTCTGCGTTTTGTTTTTGTGATATTTTTATTTGGTTTTGGAACACAGATTGTTTTTTCATTAACCGTTTTAGGACCACAATAACCTCTATCCACAAAAACCATCTTAACTGTTTTACCCGTTAAATTAGTGTATTGGGTTAGTGCCTTTTCTAGTGTTTTACTATCATGTTCTGTATTATTAAAATTTAGTGCGCCAACTATGACTCCTTTTTTTTGTGCAACAGTAATAGACACCTTACTTCCAAATTCAAAACGTTTATGCTGTTTTCCTTTAGTGTAACATTCTACATCACGAGAATTTGAGTTGCGACTATTTATGTGCCATTACCTGGATAACAAAAGAAGTTCCTTTATGATATTTTCCTTCTTCAATTTCTTTAATAGACGTTTCAATAGATCTATTTTTAAATTCAGAAAAATCAATTTGTAATTCTTCTGCACTATATAATAAATCAGCAACTTGCGGGCCACCAGTTTTATAATTAATCTGATCTTTATGATAAGCTTCCATTAAAAAAACACCATCTTTTTTTAAAGCTGAATAAACTTGATTAAAAACTGTTTGTCTTAATGGCTCAGGAAAATGTCCGAAAATGCAAATAATGGCATCCCATTTATTCTCCTCAATTTTATAATGATTCAAATCAATGCAAACAGTTTCAACTGATAGATTTTTATCAGAAGCCAATTTTTGAAGTTTTTTTAAGCCTTCCAGAGAATAATCAATAGCGGTAACATCATGTTTATGTTCTGCTAAAAAAATTGCATTCCTCCCCTCGCCTTCTGCTAAACATAAAATTTTAGAATTAGGCTTAAAAACTTGAATCTTTGATTTTAAAAAATCATTTGGTACTGTTCCATAAGCAAATTCTGCTTCTTTGTAGCGTGTATTCCAAAAATTAACATCCATTTTATTGTTTTAAATAATCGGTTTTATAATCTCCGATATGAATTTCACTATTTTGTATTAATCGTTTCTGTTTAAAATAGTTGTACAATCCAATAACCGTCGTTGAAAAGGAAACCACATAAAATGTAATTTGAAATAATAAACTATTCTCGAGTTTTAAAAGACTTTTTAAACTTAATCCAGCTACCAAAAAATAAAGAGAAGTTCTAATAAATGACAATAAAGTTGTTTGATTTGCCATCACCGTTCTTTGCACTGCTAATTTCTCTCTCAGAATTAAATCTTTATTAATCTTTGTTTCAATAGTATTCATCCGTTTAAAGTACAAATTCTACTCTGCTATTACTACTTTTTCAACGGCACTATATTTACCATCAAAGGTGAAATTGAAAAAATAAATCCCTTTGGTCAATTTTAAACTATTAGAGATGTTTAATGATTGCTTTCCTTTTTGTAAATCAGTAAAATATTTCTCAGAAACAATTTTACCTGTTGCATCTGTTACATATAATTCTAAATTACCTTTATAAGGTAAATCCATATTCAAACTTAATTGTGTTTTACTTGGATTTGGATATACATTTAACTTTAATGGATTTTTACCATCTAAAGGCAATAAACCTGTTACTTGATCTTTTACCAACCATACTTCATAAATTACATTATGTGCATTTGTAACACTTGTATTATTAGCCGTAAACGCATCTATTTGAGGACTATAAATTCCACCATAAATATGTCCAATTAAAACTGAATCAGTTGTAATTCTAGATAGTTTTACAACCTCAGATTTATAATGAGGAATAGAGTGATTATGAATAAACTCAGCACTAGCACCCAATAAAGCAGGCATTTGAGTTAAAAACACATTCTCTTGTAAATTCCCACTTGCATCTCTTGATACTCTGCTGATTGTTTTTACAAAAGGTACATTATTATCTTGAGTTAAAATATTATTTACATAAGAATACTGACTCATACCACCAAAGAAAATGGAATGCATTACATTATTAACGCTATCATACAAGGAAGCTTTAGCAGAATGATAGTTACTTAAATATTGATTAAATGAAGTCACTGGCGTATGTCCGCTTTTTTTAATATCAACAGGATACAAAAATGGCAAATCAACTCCTATTTGAAATACACCTGAAGAAATGGTATAACCTTCTTCTCCATTTGGAAATATTTGAGGCATCAAATTATAATCTCTTCTATGAAGATGGGCTTGATCTGTAATCAAAGTATAGTTAGTATAACTTAATTGAGTGCCTGAATTATTAATCTTGAATTTCTTTAAGCCATCCACATAGGTTTGAGTATAAGTTGGATTTCCCATTGGATTATACCTTCCATCAAATCGATGCCCGCCCACTAAATAAAAAGTAGAATCAATTTTACCCAATTGCCCACCATTAACTGCAAAATTTTGATCAGTCAGTTGTTTGAAGTACGGAATTATGGAAGTTCCATTAACGACAGCATTTATTAAACCGCTTACTGAAACGGATGTTAGATTAGGATATGTAATATGATCAGCAGCGGCGGCGCTATAACCATAACCTCCAATCATATACAATGAATCTTCATCTTGATAAAAATTCATATTAGTAGACTGCATTTGCTCAGCTAAACCTGTTGCTAAAACAGTCACTGGAGATGTCCAAAATTGTTGAATATTAATATCAACAACATAAATATCTGTATTATTACTAGCAGCAGGAAAAGCGTTAAATGGTTGACGGGCGTGCAATCCATCTTTTCTTCCACCAATAATCAACCACTTACCACCTGATTGAGCCACCACATAAGAATGTAATCCAGAAAGATTTGAAATAGTAAATGGTTTCAATTTAACTGAATAATCAAATGGAATAGTTTGAGCATAGCCAAATAACATTGATGCTATAAAAGCAATCATTAAAATTTTAGTCTTCATAGTAATAAATTTTCATCAAAGTTAACCAGCATGAATTTTAAACTCTGCTAAATAAGTCACATAAAACACAAAAGCATCTATAATTAGAGGCTTTTGTGTAAACTTTAAAAATAATCTTATTTATCTTTAGTACAAGTATTTATACCAACTAAGGTATAAAGAGGACAAAAACTCATTACACTAGTCAATACAAACACTCCAGCTAATACTAAGAGCACAATACCTAATGTTCCAGAAATAACGTTTCTAAAGAATAATACAGCAATTACAATTGCAACAAGTATTCTAATAATCTTGTCGATGTTACCCATGTTTTTTTTCATAATATGTATGCTTTATAATTTGACATAAAATTACAACCTTAAAACAATTCGCCCTGTAACATTTGTCACATATTAGGATTTTCTTTCTGACTAATGTCAGTTGGTTTAATCAAATTAACAATTAAACCACCCAAAGCAGCAAAATATAACGTACTATTTACAGGACTAGAGGTAATACCACAAGTTCCACTAGCACATCCTACAAAATAATAATATAGATAACCTCCTATCGCTCCAAAAATTACGCCTATTACCGTCAATTTATTATTTAGCAACCACTTCTTCATATTCAACATCTGTTATTTGTTTGGTAGAATCATCCTTCATGTAATTTGTTTCGCAGCCATTAGAACCACAGCAATCAACATTAAAAAATGCCATGCCACCTATTACTAATCCTAATATTCCTAAAACAATATCCAAGGTTATTATTGCTTGAACTAAAGAAAATGCCCCGAAAACAAATCGAAGCACTCGCATAAAACCCCATGATTTTAATAAATTCATGTTATTTAGTTTTACATGTTACATTTTGCCAAGGTCCTAAGTTTTCAATTTCCTTAGTATAACCTGCACTTTGTAATTGCCCTTTAGCAATACCCGCTCTGTTTCCACTGCGGCATACTAAAATTACTTTATCATACTTTTTTAATTCTTCTATTTTACTAGCAAATTGATCTAATGGGTAATTTACAGAGCAGTCAGCATGACCGTCTTCATTCCATTCTTCTATTGATCTTACATCTACAATTATTTCTTTTGTATTTGTTTTTGTTGCGACATTTGTTTCCATAGTTGTTGTTGTTTTAGTTTGAGAATTACATTGTGTTAATGAAAACACTAACGTCATTAATGCAATAATTGATTTAATTTTTATCATATTTTTATTTTTAATAAACTGCCACAGTCAGTTTCACCAACTATGGCAGTTAATTTAATTACGTTTTTTGTAATTTGCTTTGGCAAACAAAATCTGTTTTTGCTACGCCAGCTTCTGCAATTGCTTTAAATCCACCTTCAATTTCTTTAAAGTTATGCACTCCACGAGATTTTAAAATACTAGCTGCAATCATACTTCTGTAACCACCAGCACAATGAAGGTAAAAAGGTTTTTGAGTATCCATTTCAGCAAACCAACTGTTAATTTGATCTAAAGGTTTGTTGTAAGATTCTTCAACGTGCTCTGCTCTATATTCGCTTTCTCTTCTTGCATCAATCACAGTATCTGCTTTTACATCAACTTCTTTAGCAAATTGTGCCGCAGTAATTCTATTTACTGTATCAATTTCTTTTTCAGCTTGTTTCCAACTAGCAAAACTTCCTTGCAAATGTCCAATCACATTATCAAATCCAACACGGCTTAAACGCGTAACAGTTTCTTCTTCCATTCCAAGTTCTGTCACTAACAGAATAGATTGCTTCACATCCTTAATCAAAGCACCAACCCAAGGCGCAAAATCTCCGTTGATACCAATGTTAATTGAACGAGGTATAAATCCTTTTGCAAATTCAGCCGCATCTCTTGTGTCAAGCACAATGGCATCCGTTGTTTCTGCAGCTGCTTCAAAAGCTACTGGAGATAAAGTTCTCATTCCGTTATTTAAAACAGTTTCAAAACTCTCTATTCCTTTTTTATTCATGGCAACGTTGCTACCAAAATAACCTGGAGGAGGTAATAATCCATCAGTAACCGCTTTTACAAACTCTTCTTTGTTTGGTTGATTTAAAGCATAATTCATTTTCTTTTGATTACCTAAAGTATCAACCGTTTCTTTCATCATGTTTTTACCGCACGCTGAACCAGCGCCGTGAGCAGGATAAACAATAACATCATCCGCTAAAGGCATAATCTTATTATTTAACGAATCATATAATAAACCCGCTAATTCATCTTGAGTCATAGATGCTGCTTTTTGCGCTAAATCTGGGCGACCAACATCACCTAAAAACAAGGTGTCTCCACTAAATAAAGCATGATCTTTACCATTTTCATCAATTAATAAAAAGCACGTACTCTCCATTGTATGACCTGGTGTATGTAATACTTTAATTTTAACCTTTCCAACTGTAAATACCTCTCCATCATTAGCAGAGATAAATTCAAATTCTGGTTTTGCACTTGGGCCATAAACAATTGGCGCTCCTGTTTTTTTGCATAAGTCCAAATGTCCTGAAACGAAATCAGCATGGAAATGTGTTTCAAAAATGTATTTTAATTTCACACCATCCTTTTGAAGTCTCTCCATATAAGGTTGTGTTTCGCGAAGCGGATCAATAATTGCAGCTTCTCCGTTAGAAGTAATATAATAAGCTCCTTGAGCTAAACATCCTGTATAAATTTGTTCTATTTTCATTTGATTGATTTTTTATAATTATTTTATGATTTGTTTATTTTTATGAGTCAAAGGTACTGTGGTTTTATTTTTTTTATTGTAACATTTATTACACTCAACTACTTGATTTTACTATGTGTAACAATGGTTACTTACTATTTTAAAAGGGTTTCTTTAATGATTATATACACTCCCATGATTAAAACGAACCAACCAAAAATTGGTTTTAATTTTGCGCCATCTATTTTTTTAGACAGATAAATTCCTATAAAAATACCAACTGTTGCAAAAGCCGCTACGGAGGTTAATAGTGTCCAATCAATAACAGTTTCTCCACCCTCTCCAAAAAATCCGATTAATGATTTAGCAGCAATAATTACTAACGATGTTCCTACAGCTTCTTTCATAGGTAGTTTAGATAAAAGAACTAAGGCAGGTATAATTAAAAAACCTCCGCCTGCTCCAACTAAACCAGTTACAACACCAACTACTGCACCTTCTAATAAAATAACAGGATAATTAAATTTTTGCGGTCCTAAATCTTCTTCTTTTTTCTTCTTATCTTTCTTAATCATACTAAATGATGCCACAACCATTAAAATGGCAAATAGCAACATCATTAAAATACTTTTAGTAACCATAAAATCCCCCACAGAAAACACTTCTTTGGGAATGGCTGGTACTATATAAGCTCTCGTTAAAAAAACTGCAACGATGGATGGTGCACCAAAAACCAAAGCGGTTTTGATATTTACTAATCCTTTTTTGAAATAACCTACCGAGCCAATAGCTGCAGTAAATCCAACAATAAACAAGGAATATGCCGTGGCTGCAACAGCATCAACTGAGAATAAATATACCAATACTGGCACTGTTAAAATACTCCCGCCACTTCCAATAAGACCTAAAGAGATTCCAATTAAAATTGATGAAATGTATCCGATTACTTCCATAATATTGCGGTTTAAATAAATTTACAATTATGGTACAAAGATAATATGACAATAATCATTTGACGGTTACATTTGTTACAATTAAAAATGCACTACTCTATTTAAGAATATTTTTGAGGTATTGAAAATAATAACTCTCTAATTTCTTCAATATTATTAGTAGTTACTAATTTCATACGCGTATCTTTAAAATTATCAATTCCTTTAAAATAATTACTATAGTGCGGACGCATCTCTAGCACTCCTAAAGTTGGTCCTTTCCATTCAATTGACTTATTAAAATGTGATAAGGCAACTTCCACTCTATTTTGTATTGTTGGTTTTGGTAAATGCTGACCCGTTTTAAAAAAATGTTTAATTTCATTAAAAATCCACGGATAACCAATAGCTGCGCGCCCAATCATAATACCATCCAGGCCGTATTTATTTTTATACTCTAATGCCTTTTCAGGCGTTGTAATATCTCCATTACCAAAAATAGGAATATGCATCCGAGGATTATTTTTTACAGCTGCTATAGGCTCCCAATTAGCATTACCTTTATACATTTGCGCGCGTGTTCTACCATGCACCGTTAAAGCTTTAATACCAACATCTTGAAGGCGCTCTGCAACCTCCATAATATTAATCATACTATCATCCCAACCTAAACGCGTTTTTACAGTAACAGGTAAATTAGTAGATTTTACAACCGCTTTTGTCAAACGAACCATTAAGTCAACATCTTTTAAAACACCTGCTCCTGCTCCTTTACAAACAACTTTTTTTACAGGACAACCAAAATTAATATCCAATAAATCAGGCTGGGTAGCATCAACTATTTTTGCAGACATAGCCATTGCTTCCTCATCACCTCCAAAAATTTGAATACCAATTGGTTTTTCATAATCGAAAATATCCAATTTCTGACGGCTTTTTATAGCGTCTCTGATTAAACCTTCGCTACTAATAAATTCAGTATACATTAAATCAGCGCCATATTTTTTGCAAACAAATCTAAAAGGTGGGTCGCTCACATCCTCCATAGGAGCTAGTAATAATGGAAATTCCCCAATTTCTATGTTTGCAATTTTTACGATGCAGCAAAAGTAAGGAATTTATATGTAATTGTTGAAGAAACTAAACTTCGTCCTATGCTAATAATTTTTACATCTATGATGAGTAGATTTCTTAATTCAAATTGATATTAATTGTACTTGATATAAGGATCCGCAAAACGTTTATCAAATACAAATTCACGATCAGATAAAGTTATCAAAAATGCAATAATATCAACCTTCTCATTTGAAGTTAAAGTAATTTTTTGCTTTAATTCACTTGCTAAAGTTTTACTACTTTGAATTTGTGAAGTATAGTGCGTCATAACCTGCGATAATTTCTTAAATCTGCCATCATGCATATAAGGAAATGTAAATTCTATATTTCGTAAAGTAGGAATTTTAAATTTTAAGGAATCGCTTGGATTTTTAGTAATTATAAATCTTCCATAATCATTTAATAGAGTATCAATTGACAAACCATTATTTGCAAAGTCATTCGTTGTAAACAGGGGCTCTTTGTGACACGTATTACAATGTTTTTGGAAAAGTCGATAACCATTTATTTCTTGAGAAGTGAAAATTTCTTGTTTTTTCATCACCCGGTCGTATTTTGCATTACTACTAATAAGAGTTAATAAAAATTGTGAGATAGCCTTCAGTGTTTTTTCGCCAGTTGCTATGCTATCACCGAATGCATCTTTAAACAAGTGTTTATACAATTTGATTGTATTTAATTTTTGAACTAATGATTTAATATCATTTGCCATTTCGGCTTTATGCGTTATTGGTGCTAATGCTTGCATATCTAAATTATTGATGGCTCCATCCCACATAAATGTTTTTTGCCAAGCAAGATTAATTAGCGCGGGCGAATTACGTGCGCCAATACTATCATGAATACCGTGACTTAAAGCATGATCAATATGAGTAAAAGCAGAAAACGGTGAATGACAACTTGCACAGGAAATTGTATTATCCTTAGAAAGGATAGGATCATAAAACAAAACCCTTCCTAACTCAACTTTACTTTTTGTAAGTGCATTATTGGTAAAATTATAAACTGGTTTAGGCCAATTTTTAGGAGTAATAAATAAATCATCATGCTGTGCAAATGATAACGATATAACAATAAAGAAAATATATTTAAGTACTTTCATTTTTACTTTAAACTAAAGCATTGACTTATTAAATAAGAAAGACGAACGGCTTCAGAGCTGGGAGACATTATATGATCTATACTTGATAAGTTAAAAGTTTCCATTATTTTTTTTACATCAACATATATAACTAATGTGTTTTTTGATTCAACATCCAAAGAAATTTTTTGAAGCGCTGAAAATGGAAACTGATACCCTCCTAAATGAAATTGAAATTCTTTCCTTTTATTGTTACATAAACTACTTGTGCCCTCAATTTTAAAATTTACATATCCACTTTGCCAAGTCCAATACATTCCTTTCGTAGGATCTAAGTCTCCACCCATAGCACCTGATGTATTTGTTAAACTATCAATCCCAAAATTAAAATTTAACTCTGTAAATAAAAGTCCTTTGGGGATTGTAAAAGTAAAATTTTGTGATTTTATGTTGCTGGCATCAAACAAATGAAAGCTATTTGATTCTTTAAATACGATTTTTTCGTTCTTAAGAAATTGTAAATTTGAAATGTAGAATTTTAAGGTTGAGAATTCTATTTGTCCATTTTCAAACACATACGTTGAATCTAAAATAAGCGGATAACTCCCAAAAAAAGGCTGAAAAACAACTTTTATTTCATTTTTATTTTGGCTATTTAAAACTGCGCATTGTAAGCACAAAAAAACAACAGCCGCTAGATATTTTTTACCTAACAGCTGCTTAATTATTTGTATAAATTTATAGTTAGTCAATTACCTATTTTGATATAGATATTTTTTTTGAATAACTTTTACCCTCCGAATTGTATAAAGTAATAGTATAAATTCCATTATATAAAGTTTTAGTATCAAAATATACGATTGTGCTACCTTGATACAATGTCTTTTTTTCTACAATTTTACCAGTGATATCATATAAAATTACATCATAATTTTCTTTTACTAAATCATTAATTTGAACAGCAATTAAATCAGAAGCAGGATTTGGAAAGATGTTTACCTTAATGTCATTTAAAACTGTATTCGCAAGTCCTGTAGCTGAGGATTGGGTATAAGTTGTTGTAGCTTCAGTAATTGAGGTTACTTTTGTAGCTACCTTTGTTCCATAAAAAGTTGGGCCCACAACATACGGGTACGCTGAATTCCAATTTGAAGTAACAGTTGCAAAATAACAATAAATACCATTTGGATATTCCGGTGTAACACAAAAACGACCATTATGAATATCTAAATAATCAGGAGTTGCTGCAGAAGTTGCATTGTACTGATAATCTTCTCTAAAATATCCTAAGGGATAAGTTGTACTTACTGCTGGACCCGGTGTTACAGTGGCAGTGCTTGTATAATAGGTTGTTCTAGTAGTTATATTCCTTAAAGTAAAACTTGATTTCATGCGAACAATACCGCCAGTGCCATCAACATTTTTAAAGCCATAAGCACCATAAATTGGAAATCCATCATATGCAAAACCAATAAGTGGAGAATGAACTGTACTATCAATAGCATACAAACCATCGGCGTCATACAAATTACAAACAGTTGAAATAACATTTAAATCTAATTTAAATGCACTTGGACTTTGATGATGATGATAATTTGTTCCAGCTGGATGACCTTTAGAACAATCGAAACCTAAACGTTCTCCAACAATAGCATCTCTATTCCAAACTCCATCTCCCATGCAAGGCGGCTGAATTGGACCTCCGCATAAAGAACTTGTAGAATTTTTCCACGAAACACCATCTCTATAATCAAATAACGCTACTCCATTAATAAACACACCTATATTACCGCCGGTTGTAGATGCTAATGTTCCTGTATTTTGAACTGGATTCAAAGGAAATTTAAAAATAGCATTTTGATTACCAGCTTGATTAGGGTTGCCATCTAAAAAAGGACCAGTTACATAAGTAGGGATACCTTGTGTAGAAACATATGAAAAATTGGAAGAATATTGTACAGATTGAACATTGGCGGTATATGTATCAGTAATAGGAGTTGAATTACCAGACACATAGTGACGACCTTTAATAGACGTATTTTGTAACCAACTAGTAATAGCAGGATTTGTTTGTGTAAATGCTTGTACACTAAAAATTAATAGTGCAGCTGTAAAAATATTTTTATGAATAGTACTAATATTTATTTTCATAAGATTATTATGTAATTTGTTAATATACAATAGTAATAAATTCATTGATACTAATTAATTTATTGCGATTAATCTGCTTATTTTTGAGGTAAAACAAATTAAGCAAAATTGCTTTATAATTGCTTAATTTTAACTTTAAAATACGAGCTATGAAAAAGATAAATGTTGCCATTAATGGTTTTGGAAGAATTGGACGAGTTTTTTTTAGAATTGCATTCGCTAATCCAAATATTAATATAGTAGCAATTAATGATATTACAGATTCTAAAACCTTAGCTCATCTTCTAAAATATGATTCGGTTCATGGTAAATTTAACGGCGATATAAAACACGATAGTGATCATATTTATATTGATGGAAAAGAAGTTAAAATTTTTGCTTCAAAAGATCCTGAAACTTTACCTTGGAAAGCATTAGATATTGATATTGTTATTGAATCAACCGGGCATTTTTTAACCAGAGAATCTGCGCAAAAACATATAACAGCTGGCGCCAAAAAATTAATTTTATCTGCCCCAGCTACTGATGATACTATAAAAACAATTGTATTAGGAGTAAATGACGAGTTATTATCTTCTGATGATATTATTGTTTCAAATGCATCTTGTACAACAAATTGTGCCTCACCAATGTTAAAAGTTTTACAACAATGGGGCATTGAAGAAGCCTATGTAACAACCGTGCATTCATACACCGGCGACCAACGCCTGCATGATGCACCGCACAAAGATTTACGCAGAGCAAGAGCTGCAGCCATGAGCATTATACCCACAACAACTGGTGCAGCAAAAGCGTTAGGCAAAATTTTTCCCGATTTAGAAAATAAATTAGGTGGTTGTGGAATGCGTGTTCCTGTTCCTGATGGATCTTTAACTGATATTACTTGTGTATTAACAGATTATCCCAGTGTTGAACAAATTAATACCGCCTTTAAATTAGCTTCTGAAAATGATTTGAAGGGGATTTTAGAATACTCCGAAGATCCTTTAGTTTCAGTAGATGTTATTGGAAATGGACATTCTGTAGTTTTTGATTCGGATTTTACAAGTGTGGTAGGTAACTTAGTGAAAGTAATTGGTTGGTATGACAATGAATTTGGATATAGTAGCCGATTAGTGGATTTGATTATTAAGATGCAAAATATGTAACACCAATTTAGAGATTAAGGTAAATTGTCATGTTTAAAATCTTTATAATTTGAGTACTATTAATTTAACTATTATTGTGCAATCTAAAAAAACTAGCATAATTTACTTTAGTATTTTAGCGGCAAGCAAAATTATATGAAGAGAAACATACTTTATTTTCTATTATTTATTTCAATTTCTTCATTTGCGCAGAAATTAACTATTTCAGGAAATATTCAAGACACAACTGCAAAAACTCCTCTATCAAACGCCATTATTATGGCTATTAAATTGATGGACTCAACATTAGTTGATTTTACAAGAACAGATAAAACAGGTAATTTTAAATTAAGGCCAATTCCAATTGACACTTATCAGGTAGTAATAACACATCCAAAGTTTTCTGATATGGGTTATTTTATTTTTGGCGACAAAAAAAATCTGGACTATGACTTTGGTAAAATTATTTTGCTTCCCAAAAATGTATCGCTAGATGAAGTTACTATTTTCGCATTTAAAGACCCCATTTATTACAAAGGTGATACACTTATATATACTGCTGATTCGTTTAAAACAAAAGCAAATGCAACCGTTGAAGATTTACTTAAAAAACTTCCTGGTTTAAAAGTTGATAAGGATGGTAAAATCACGTCACAAGGTAAAGCTGTAGATAAAGTATTAGTAGATGGTGATGAATTTTTTGGTGGAGATCCTACAATAGCTACAAAAAACTTAAATGCAAGTTCTATCGAATCTGTGCAAGTTTATGAAAAGAAAAGTGATGATGTTGCCAATTCAAGCACTGGAGAAGAAACGCAAAAAATATTAAACTTAAAACTAAAAGACGACGCCAAAAAAGGTTACTTCGGAAAAATAAGCGGAGCAAGTGATTTTCAGAAATTTTATGAAGGTGAAGTCTTAACAAATTACTTTAAAAAGAAACTTAAAGTGTCTGTTTTTGGTTTGGCGAGCAATACTCCAAATTCGAGTTTTGACTGGGGTGATGTTTATAAATACGGACTAAATAATGAATTTAATCAATCAGAAAATGAAGATGGAGGTATGTATATGTCCTTTAGTAATAATGAAGGGCAGGGAATACCACAAACTATTAAAACTGGTTTTTATTACTCTGATAGATTATCTAAAAACACAAAATTATATATAAACTATACTTATAATAACAGCGAGATTGTTTCAAAAAAGACACAGAATTCGCAATATTTTTTGACTGACACCAGCTACACTTCAAATAATATAACACAAGCCAACCAAAAAAATGAAGCACATGCCATAAATTTTGGTATCGAACAAAGAATCGATTCGCTGACCGATTTTTTCTTCAACACAAAAATAAAATTATTAAATAATAACTCTACAAGCTCCGACGAAACTGATTTTTTAACCAGTGATAATTTAAAAACCAGAAATACGAATATATACAGCACCAGCAAAGGATATGGATATGACGTTACCAACAATTTAAAATTATTGAAACGCTTTAAGAAAAAAGACCGATTACTGACTTTAAATTACAACAATACTCTATCAAAAAACAATACTGATGGCGTTTTAAAAACCGATAACTATTCCTACAAAGATAGTATTGATTTTTTACTTTCAGTTAATCAAAAAAAAGCAAGCGAAAACAATAACCAAAGTCATTTTGGAGGCGTTTCATTTATTGAACCTATCACAAAAAAAATCAAAATTGAAGCTTCCTATGATTTCATGTATTATAACAGTAAACAAGATAAAAAAGCATTTAATAATATTGGAGGTGAATACAACGAATTAGATTCATCCTTAACTAATAACTTTATAAATGTGAAACTAATTAATCGAGCTGGATTAAAATTTATTTACGAAGTAAAAAAAATGCGTTTCACAATTGGCACCAAAGCACGTAATGTCTTCGTAAACAATAATAACATTTTTACAAACCAACAAATCACTCAAAATTTTAATAATATTTTACCTTTTTCTACTATTCGCTATAAATTTTCCGAAAACAAAGTCATTGACTTAAAGTATACAACCAGCTCCCAAAATCCTACTATTAGTCAATTGCAGCCAGTGTTTGATAATTCAAATCCAAATTTTATAAATATTGGAAATCCAAATTTGTTGCCAACTTTTACACATGGTGTCAATTTGAATTTTAATTCGTGGAAAGCTATTAGTGGCAAATATACATGGCTTGGTATAAATTATAACTATACCAATAATGATATAATTAACTCCACTGCCTTTGATACTATTGGCAGAACAATTTCTCAAGCTGTAAATGTAAATGGTAACTATAATGTAGGTGGTTATTTTGGTACTAGTTTACCTTTCTTTTCAAAAAAATTAGAAATTGGACCCAATTTTAATGGTTCGTATTCAAGTAATAAATCATTCGTTAATAATTTAGAAAATATTACTCAGGATTTAAGGTCAACAATTACACTTGATGTAAGATTAAATTTCGATAAATTTAATGCTGGAGTATCTGGCTACTATTCCTACAATTCGGCTTATTCCACTTTAAATTCAACAAGCAGCACCCCGTATTCTTCGCAAGGACTTTCTGGAGAAATTAGCGCTAAATTACCGAAGAATTTTTTATTGGAAAGTGATGCCAATTATACCATAAATAGTAAACGAAGTAATGGATATAATGTAAACTTCCTTGTATGGAATGCTTCATTTTCAAAAACATTCTTTAAAAATGAAAATTTTATACTCGGTTTTTATGCATATGACATACTAAATCAAAACATTAGTATTGACCGAGATATTAGCAGTAATGTAATTACAGATATTAAAACAAATATTATTTCACGTTACTTTTTATTAAAAGCAACATTTAAGTTTAATAGCAATAAAACAAAGGAAGAAGATGATTTTTAAAAAAATAATACTAACTCTTTGCTGCTATTTTTTTATTGCTCAATGTGCAATGAGTCAAATTACGTATGGAAAAATTACATTTGAGCGCAAAACAAATCTCTATAAGAAATTCAAAAACAATAGCGATGTTAAAGAATGGCTAAAGGAAGAAGATAAAAATAAAGTAGATGTATTTGAATTGTATTTTAATGATTCAATCTCTGTATTTAAACCTCAAGAAAGTGAATTAGTAGAGCGTATGAGTTGGTCAACAACAAAAAATGTCGTTTATCAAAACAAAAAGAATATGAAACGCTTAACCGAAAAGAAAATTTGGGGCGAAGCATTTTTAGTAGCTGATACAATTCGTTCGTTTAATTGGAAAATAACAGAAAGTAAACGTTCTATTTGCGGTTA
This sequence comes from Bacteroidia bacterium, assembly GCA_021740825.1. Taxonomy (GTDB): domain Bacteria; phylum Bacteroidota; class Bacteroidia; order B-17B0; family Aurantibacillaceae; genus UBA4416. The sequence continues at coordinate 62,098 of JAIOZA010000002.1, forward strand.
TCAATGCCGCAAGGCCATATGGCAAGCCAATGACACCACACGAATTTATGCCTGGTTTTGTTCTGAAATTGATGCCTCAATTGGCCCTGAGAGTTTTGTTGGCTTACCTGGCGCAATATTAGGACTTGCAACTGAAGATGGAGGCGTTATCTATTTTGCTAAAAGTATTGATGTTGTAAAGCCTGATTTAGCTCTACTTTTACCGAAAAAATCAAAACAAAAAATATATCAATCAACTGAATTGAAAGCTCAATTAGAAAAAGATTTTGGCAAAGAGAAATGGGGCAAAATGATGATTTATAACAATTTTGCAATTTGGTAGTGGCTTTTGCACTAAATCATTAATGACTTAATCGGTATATTAAATTTCTTTTTTTAAATTTGCACTGAATGATTAGAATTGGTTTTTATATAAGTTTATTTTGCTTTTTAATTAACCAAAGTTACGCACAACTTAATGTAAATGCAGGTCCTGATATAACAGTATGTATTAATACGAGTGTTACTATTGGCGGAACACCGAGTGCATTTGGTGGAACACCACCATATAAATACTTGTGGCAACCCTCTACTTTTCTAGATTCTATAACTGCTGCTAATCCTACTGCTTTTAATATTACAAGCGATATAACTTATACTTTAACTGTTATAGATTTGGACAGCACTATAGTTTCAAATACAATGTATATTAATCTTGATAAAATTTTTGCTTTTAACGCGGGGATTGATACTGGTTTTTGCTACGGACAAGAGGCTGGGGTAAAAATTGGAGCACCATATAATAATAATGCATGGCATAATTTCAATTGGACTCCGGCAACTGGATTAAACAGTTCCACGCTGCCTACTCCATTAGCTTCTCCTTCAGTTACTACTGTATACACTCTAACAGTATCAGATGGCTTATGTCCAGATAATATATCTCAAGTTACAGTTTCTGCTTTTTTACCGCCATATGTTGATGCAAGTGCCGATACAACTATTGATGAAGGGCAGACTATTACCTTATATGGAATTGGAGCTACCACATTTTGGTGGCAGCCAGATTACAACATAAAATACAGGGGAACTTCAAACGCAGATGTTTGGCCTATATCATCCACAACTTATACTTTAACCACGCAAGATCAGCACGGATGTTACGCTAATGATATTGTAACTGTTAATGTGAGAAGTGGGGAGTTACTATTTTTTTACAGCGCATTTACACCGAATAACGATGGCGACAATGATTTTTTTTATATAGGTAACTTAAATAAATATCCTGAAAATAATTTAAAAATATACAACCGCTACGGCAAGTTAATTTATAATATTAGTAATTATGATAATTCTTGGGACGGCACTTATTTAGGCAATGCTGTGCCAACTGGCACTTACTTTTATATTTTTAATGATGGCAAAGATAAATTATATAAAGGTTCCGTAAGTATTTTAAGGTAATTTCTTCCTAAATTTTTAGTGCATTAAAAGATAAAAAAATGTGTGTAACAAGTGATCAAAACTTGCAATAAACCCTAAATAGTTTTTTTATATTTGTTGCCAAAAAATTATACACTATGTCCGCTTTAACCGCCACTCAATTTAATTTTCCGAAGCAAAAAAGTTTTTATAAAGGAAAAGTTCGTGATGTATATAACATTGATGATAAATACCTTGTAATGGTAGCAAGCGACCGTATCAGTGCTTTTGACGTTGTATTACCAAAAGGTATTCCCTACAAAGGGCAAGTTTTAAATCAAATTGCTGCTAAGTTTTTAGAAGCAACTAAAGATATTGTGCCAAATTGGGTAGTCAATGTTCCTGATCCTGTCGTTACTATGGGGCGTGTTTGCGAACCTTTTAAAGTAGAAATGGTAATACGTGGATACTTGGCGGGGCATGCTGCCAGAACTTATGCAAATGGCCTAAGAACGTTATGTGGCGTTACATTACCTGAAGGGCTAAAAGAAAGCGATAAATTACCTGAGCCAATTATCACTCCAACTACCAAAGCTTCGGAAGGGCATGATGAAGATATTAGCAGAGAAGAAATTTTGAAACAAGGTATTGTAGAAGAAAAATATTACGTGCAATTAGAAGATTATACAAGAAAATTATATGCTCGCGGACAAGAAATTGCCAATAAAATGGGCTTAATTTTAGTTGACACGAAATATGAATTTGGGTTATGTGATGGTAAAGTATTTTTGATGGATGAAATTCACACACCAGATTCATCTCGTTATTTTTATTTAGATGGCTATCAGGAAAGACAAGATAAAAACGAAGAACAAAAACAATTAAGTAAAGAGTTTGTTCGTCGTTGGTTAATTGATAATGGTTTTCAAGGTAAAGAAGGGCAACAAATTCCTGAAATGAGCGATGATTGGGTGAATGAAATTTCGGAACGTTATATTGAATTATTTGAAAAAGTAACTGGTGATAAATTCATCAAACATCCAACAGATAATTTATTGTACCGAGTTGAAAAAAATATATTAAAAGCACTCAATTAATCGCATCATTTATTTCTAAAACTTTCTTAACTTTCTAAACTATTTAACTTTCAAAACTTTAATTATGTTCCAAAAAATCAGCAAAAATATTTTAGAAACTATTGGTAATACACCGCTTGTTAAAATAAATAATATCACAAAAGATTTGCCATGTACTGTATTGGCTAAAGTTGAAACTACTAATCCTGGCAATTCTATTAAAGATAGAATGGCTTTAAAAATGATTGAGGATGCTGAAAAAGACGGTCGCTTAAAACCAGGAGGAACAATTATTGAAGGTACAAGCGGCAATACCGGAATGGGTTTAGCAATTGCGGCCATTATTAAGGGCTACAAATGCGTATTTACAACTACTGATAAACAAAGTAAAGAAAAAGTAGATGCCTTGCGTGCTTTTGGCGCTGATGTTGTTGTTTGCCCTACAGATGTTGAACCAGAAGATCCAAAATCTTATTATTCAGTTTCATCACGTTTGGTAAAAGAAATTCCTAATTCATGGAAGCCAAATCAATATGATAACAAATCAAATTCGGTGGCACATTATGAGCAAACTGGACCTGAAATTTGGGAACAAACAGAAGGGAAAATTACTCACTTAGTAGTTGGTGTTGGAACAGGAGGAACAATTAGCGGAACTGGAAAATACTTAAAAGAAAAAAATCCAAATATTAAAGTTTTAGGTATTGATACTTACGGTTCAATCTTTAAAAAATTAAAAGAAACGGGCATTATCGATAAAAATGAAATTTATCCTTACATCACTGAAGGTATTGGTGAAGATTTTTTACCTGAAAACGTTGACATTAATTTAATTGATCATTTTGAAAAAGTAACCGATAGAGACGCTGCTATCATGACTCGCAGAATTCCGCGCGAAGAAGGAATTTTTGCTGGAAACTCTGCTGGTTCTGCAATGGCCGGTTTAATGCAAATGAAAGACATGTTTAAACCGGGTGATGTTGTTGTGGTTATTTTTCATGACCACGGAACACGCTATTTAGGTAAAATGTTTAATGACGATTGGATGCGTGACAGAGGTTTCTTAGAAATTAAAAAACCAAAAGCAATAGATTTAATTTCATCACACAAAAACCAAAAATTATTAACAATTGACGCTAATTCGTCAATTTCAGATGCCTTAAGTATCATGAATAAATTTGGTATTTCTCAAATACCAGTTAAAAACGGAAACGAATTTGTTGGGTCATTAAATGATAGTTATTTATTCTCAAAATTAATTGAGGATAGTTCAATCAAAACAAAAATGGTATCAGATGTAATGCAAGCACCATTTCCTTTTGTTAATGATCAAACGCTAATGGAAGATATTTCGAAATTAATTACACGTGAAAATAATGCTGTATTAATGACCGATTTAGCTGGAACAACTCATATTATTACAAAACATGATTTAATACAAGGAATATCTCAAATGAGTAATTAACCATTTATCATTAGAGAATATCAAATCACAATAATTAACAAGCTCGAAATATATAAAAGTGTAATTTTAAATTTAACAGTTACAATTTGTAAAGATTCGCGAGATATGAATGCGAAATCTTAACTAAATAAAATCTATAAATAACAATATAATTGATCATGAAAAAAATTACCTTCCTTGCATCTTTATTTTTTGTATTAGCAGCTAATGCTCAAAACAAACGTCCTGATAACTGGTTTAATTTAGATGCGGCCAAAGACTCGGTTAATGGTGTAAGTACAGAAAAAACTTATTCAGAATTATTGAAGGGAAAAAAATCAACTACGATCATTGTTGGCGTTTTAGATAGTGGTGTAGATTATATGCACGAAGATTTAAAAGACATCATGTGGACAAATGCAAAAGAAATTGCAGGCAATGGAATTGATGATGATAAAAATGGCTACATTGATGATATTCATGGTTGGAATTTTATGGGAAATAAAGACGGAAAAAATGTAGAAAAAGATAATTTAGAATTAACCCGTGTTTACAAATCACTTAAAGCAAAATACGATGGGAAATCTGAAAAAGATTTAGCTTCAAAAACAGATAAAAAAGAATTTAAATATTGGCAAATAGTTAAAGTAGATTATGAAAAGGAATTAGCTGAAGCAGAGGCGCAATTAAAACAATATAAATTTATAAAAGAAGCAGTAAGCGGTGTTGTTGATAAAATAAAAAAGGAAAAAAATATAGAAAAAGTAACCTTAGATGACTTAAAAGCTTTTGATGCAAAGGAGCAGCAAGATAAGCGAGGAAAAGCAATTGCCGTTGGACAAGGAACTGCTGGAATGGATGTTGATGATTTGCTAAAGGAACTAAATGAGGCTATAGCCTCGATGGACGGCTCTCAATTAGACCTTAATTCAAATACACGTTCGATTGTTGGCGATAATTATGATGATATAAACGAAAAATATTATGGTAATGGAGATTGTAAAGGCCCTGCTGCATTTCATGGTACCCATGTAGCTGGTATTATTGCGGCATCTCGTAAAAACGGAATTGGTGTTGATGGAATTGCTGACAATGTTCGTATTATGAGTGTGCGCTGTGTACCTGATGGAGATGAGCGTGATAAAGATGTAGCAAATGCTATTCGTTATGCTGTTGATAATGGAGCAGTAATATTAAACATGAGTTTTGGAAAAAAATACTCACCCGGAAAAAAAGCAGTGGACGATGCTGTAAAATATGCAGAAAGTAAAGGTGTATTATTAATTCATGCCGCTGGAAATGCTTCTGATGATATTGATGAAGTCATTCATTATCCATGCAAAAAATTAGAAAATGGAAAAACTCCATCAAACTTTATGGATATAGGAGCATTAAGTTGGAAACCTAATGATGCTATTGCAGCGCCATTTAGTAATTATGGAAAAAAAACAGTTGACATTTTTGCCCCGGGAGTTGATATACATTCTACCGTACCTGATGTAAATAAATACAAAGATGCTAGTGGAACAAGTATGGCTGCTCCAGTTGTAGCTGGTGTTGCAGCCGTTTTAAAATCTTATTATCCTGAATTAACCCCAAAGCAAATAATTAAAATTTTAACTAAATCTTCCGTTAAAACATATAAAGGCAAAAAAGTAATTAAACCAGGTACTAAAGATGAAATGATTGAGTTTAGTGAATTATCAAAAACTGGAGGTATTGTAAACCTTTACGAAGCAATTAAAATGGCTGAAGGTATGGTTAAAGTAAAGGTAATACGTTCTACATTTTAATGTAAACAATTTTGTAGAAACTCGGTTTACATGGTATATTTACAATTGAATGTTACAAGGTAAACAACTTATTTTAGCTACTAAACAATTTGCAAAAGAAAATCGTGCAAAAAGTTGGTATTATACTATTTCCACTTTTTTGCTACTGATTATTTCTTTAGTTGGTACAATTTATAATTTACATTTTCTATTAAAATTACTGTGTAGCATTTTAGCAGGCTTTATTATTGTTCGCTTGTTTGTTATTTACCACGATCATCAGCATAAAGCCATTTTAGATAAATCGCCATTAGCAAATTTATTATTTACAGTTTTTGGATTTTACGTATTAGCTCCAAGTGGTATTTGGAGTGCAAGCCACGATTACCATCACAAAAACAACTCAAAGTTATTTAGTGCTAGCATTGGCTCGTACCCAATTTATACAAAGCAAAAATTTGAAAAGTTAAGCAAAAGTGAACAACGTCATTATTTATTTATTCGTCATCCATTAACTATTTTATTTGGCTATTTTTTTACGTTTATGTATGGCATGACCATTAAATCAATCATTAATCGTTTCGGCAAAAATATTGATTCACTAATTGGATTGCTTTTACATATAACCTATCAATTTTTGGTAGTTTATTTTTTTGGATTCAAGTCTTGGATTTTATTTTGTGCTATTCCTCATTTTATCTCTGGTGCATTGGGAAGTTATTTGTTTTATGCCCAGCACAATTTCCCTACTGTTAAATTTGTTGGTAACGAAGAATGGACATACGAAGGCGCTGCGCTAGATTCATCAAGTTTTATGGTGTTAAACCCATTAATGCATTGGTTTACGGCCAATATTGGATATCATCATGTGCATCATATGAATTCTCGAATTCCATTTTATCGCTTACCAGAAGTGATGAAATCTATTCCAGAAATGCAAACTGTAAAAACTACTTCTTTACACATGAAGGATATTATATCCTGCTTAAAATTAAAAGTGTGGGATTTTGAACAACAAAAAATGATTGGCCTTTAGTTCTTTAGTGTTTTACTGTTGATTTATTAAACTCGTCTTTGGTTAATAATAAATCATCAATCAACTTTAAAACAAATTCTAGCTGTTCTTCTTTACTAATATCCGTATTATCTAATACAATGGCATCATCAGCTTGACTTAATGGGTTCTCTTTACGAGTTGTATCATCATAATCTCGTTTTTCTAAGCTATGCTTCACGTCATCAAACGTATGATATTCTCCTTTACTGCTTAATTCATCTAATCGTCGCTGCGTTCGAACATCATTATCTGCAGTCATAAATAATTTTAATTCGGCATCAGGGAAAACATGTGTTCCAATATCTCTGCCATCCATAATTACACCTTTACCCTTGCCAATTTCGCGTTGCAAAATCACCATTTTTTCGCGAACTTCCTTAATTGAACTTATTGAGCTCACATTATTAGCTACTTGCATGCTGCGAATTTCTTTCTCTACATGTTCGCCATTTAAAAATACTTCTGAAGTTTTAGTAACTGTATTATAAACAAAATACACCTCAATATCATTTAGAGATTCCATAAGTTTATCGTAATCAACTAAAGAATCTTTTATAATATCATTTCTTAAACAATAAATAGCTACCGCGCGATACATAGCCCCCGTATCAATGTAATTATAGTTTAACTTTTGAGCCAATGCTTTTGCTAACGTGCTTTTTCCGCATGAAGAATAACCATCTATAGCAACTGTAATTTTTGACATAATACAAGGGTAAATGTATGAATTATTTGAAGATTAAAAAATACATCAAGAGTGTTCATATCAAAAAGTTTATTCAGATTAACCAGGTAAAATAAGTTTTAAAAAAAACTATTGAATGAATAATTTTTCACAAATAGTTTACGATCGATGTTTTATTTATATTTAAAACACATTGAAAAGGAACGATAGTTCTTATGATAAGTAATTTACATACTTTATATGTTTCCACATTTGCTGAAAATAAAAAAATAATGTAATTTTGATGTATTAATAATAAATCGAAAAATAAAGAAATTATGAAAAATAAAATATTAATAATTTTGCTAATTACCACTGTAAACTTATTTTGTCAGCAAAAAGCTGGAAGTACCTTAAGCAGTAATACCATAAATTTTGCAAGAATTATAAGATATACCGTTTTTGTAAAAGATACGGCAACGCTTAAAAATGCAATACAGCGTAATGACTCAAATTATCAGATTAGTACAATTAATCAAAGCAATTCGGATTTATATATTGATCAATTATCCTTTAATCAATTTATTAATGTAATATTTAAATATCTCAACGATAAAAATTCTAAAGCTTATCTTAGCAATGGTACACAAATAAATAAAGTGGATCTAAAAAAACGTGTAATTAAATCTGATTCAATTGCTCAAATTGTATTTGAAGCAGATGGAACTGAATCCGAGGTAAAATTATTATCTTGTGATTCTACCTATTTATACAGCGATGTAAACTCAATAGAATTTACTGAATCATGGTATATAGATCCTAAAACCTACGAGTTAAAAAAAGAAGTTTTATCTTATTCGCTAAGGTATTTCGATTACGAAAGAGAATTTTATAGAGACGCAATAACAATATACAGAAGTGAAGAAGCTGTAAAAAAAATAAATGACTTAGTTAAGTAAACAATCTTTTTATTTTTTTAAATTATTCATAATTTTAATAGGATTTTTTGTATTTTATTTTAAATGTAATTTTATCAAAATGAATATACAACGATGCGTAATTCGAAGTTCTAAAATATATGTACTTTATTGAACTTATTATTAATTGAATTTGATATTACAAGTTTCATAAAAAAATTATATTAGAATTTAAATTACCGCTGCTCTTCTCAATCTATCATTAATTGCTAAACCAAGTCCTGTTTCTGGTAATAATTCAGCGATAATTATATCTACATCAGTTTCATCTAGCTCACGCAAAAACGAAAATAAGTTTACTGCTGCTTCTTGATAATTTTTAGAGGACGATAAATTTTTAACTATGAGATTTTGATTTGTAAAATTTTGTTCGCCAAAAATAATAGCACCTAATTTAAAATTTGAAAATTTAATTTGTAATTGCGTTAAATTCCCAATATAAACGGGTTTTTTAGGCGCATAATGGCTTTTTAATTGTCCAGGTGATTTTGGATTACTAGATTGATTTAACTGAATAGATACTTTGCCCACAACGGATTCAATATCATCAATTGATAATCCTCCTAAACGGTAAATAATAATTTCACCATTTTCCTCGCCAACTATTGTTGATTCTAAACCAACTTTGCAATTTCCTCCATCTAAAATATAAGGTATTTTTTCTCCTAATTGTTTTTGAACATGCTCAGCAGATGTAGGACTTATATAACCAAATGGATTGGCGCTTGGCGCGGCAAGAGGAAATGATAATTGAGATAATAAATTTAGTGTTAACGGATGGTTAGGAATCCTAACTCCTACTCTCTCTAAACCTGATGTTACTAAATTAGGAATAACCTCTTTTTTTGGTAATAATAAAGTTAAGGGTCCCGGCCAAAAAGTTTCTGCTAGTTTTAATAAAGAAGGATGAATCTCAGTAACAAAATCATACACTTTTTTTAAATTGTAAGTGTGAACAATTAATGGATCAAAAGTTGGGCGTTCCTTTGCTTCAAAAATTTTTGCAACAGCAATAGAATTCAAAGCATTGGCTGCTAAACCATAAACTGTTTCAGTTGGAATAGCTACTAAATGATTTCTCTCTAAAAAATCTTGAGCCTTTAATATATCATTGCCAATTTCTGCCACTAGGCAAATATAGGTGTTTACAGCAATATATAAAGTGCGTTTTTAAACCACATAGATTATTTAGGAATAGAAGGTTTGCAAAGAAGCTACGCTTTAAATATAACTGCTATTTGTAAAAACTTGCTTTCTATCAACTACTCTTACTCCTATTTTTTCTATGTCTCTATGTGGTTTTGTTCTAAATAAAACGTTATTTTTTGTATTTTTACCCCTTTATAATTAGCACCCAATAAAATGAAAATTTCCTACAACTGGTTAAAAACCTTAATAAATACTGATTTAACGCCTGAGCAAATGGACGAGTACTTAACTTCTTCTGGTTTAGAAGTAGAAGGTATTGAATCGTTTGAAACAATTAAAGGTGGATTAAAAGGAATTGTTATAGGCGAAGTTGTTGAAAAAGAAAAACATCCTGATGCCGATAAATTAAGTATTACCAAAGTAAATGTTGGTGCTAGCGAATTATTAAATATTGTATGTGGTGCACCAAATGTAGCTTCCGGACAAAAAGTATTAGTTGCTATGATTGGCGCAAAATTATACGCAACAACGGGCGAACCATTTGAAATTAAAAAATCAAAAATACGGGGCGCTGCAAGCGAAGGAATGATTTGTGCCGAAGATGAAATTGGTTTAGGAACTAGTCATGATGGGATTTTAATTTTACCAGACCATGCTGTTGTGGGCACACCTGCTGCTGAGTTTTTTAAATTAGAACAGGATTATATTTTAGAAATTGGATTAACACCAAACAGAGCAGATGCCGCTTCTCATTATGGCGTTGCTAGAGATTTAGCAGCCATTTTAAATTGCAAAAATAACACTAATACGTTTCAAGCTCACTTACATAACATATTTGAATTACCTGAAGCAAGTAATATTAACACCGTTGATATTACTATTGAAAATACAGATGCTTGTAAACGATATAGTGGATTAGTAATTTCGGGTATTACTGTAAAACCATCGCCAAATTGGTTAAAAAATTATTTATTAGCAATTGGCTTGCGTCCAATTAACAACATTGTAGATATTACCAATTTTGTATTGCATGATTTAGGACAACCGCTTCATGCTTTTGATTTAGAAAAAATTGCCGGAAATAAAATTATTGTAAAAACAGGTTTAGAAGGGACTAAATTTAAAACCTTAGATGGAACCGAACGCACCTTACTAGCAAATGATTTAATGATTTGTAATTCGCATGAACCAATGTGTATGGCTGGTGTATTTGGTGGTTTAGAAAGTGGTGTTAGCGACAATACAACGTCAATCTTTTTAGAGGCGGCATATTTTAATCCAGCGTATGTTCGTAAAACTAGTAAACAGCATGGTTTAAAAACGGATAGTAGTTTCCGTTTTGAACGAGGAACTGATCCTGAAATGACCATAAATGCTTTAAAACGCGCCGCTGCTTTAATCTTTGAATGTGCTGGTGGAGTTTTGAGCATGGATATCGTGGATATTTATCCAGAAAAATTAGAACCTTTTCAAGTTGCCTTTTCATATCACAACTGCCAATCATTAATTGGAAAAGAGATTGATAAAAATACAATTAAGCACATCATTACCTCTTTGGGAATCACAATAACTACCGAAGGAAATGATGGTTTGTTACTTTCAGTTCCTCAATACAAAACAGATGTTACCAGAGAAGCGGATGTAATTGAAGAAGTCATGCGTATTTACGGTTATAATAATGTTGAAGAAAGCACCCAAATTAAATTTTCTGCAAGTTACGCTGATAGAGAAAAAGTAACAGCAACTGATAATACAACGGCTAATTTATTAATTGGCTTTGGTTATAACGAAATGATGGGCTTATCCTTAACCAAGGAATCCTATTATCCAGAAGGAACACCTTTAGTTAAAATTTTAAATCCGTTAAGCTCTGACTTAAATGTGATGCGAAATTCGATGTTGTATGGTGGTTTAGAATCAGTAGCATATAACATCAATCGTAAACAAGCTGATTTAAAATTATTTGAGTTTGGAAAAACTTATGAAAAAGTAGATGCTGATTTTAAATATGCTGAAACCAAACATTTAACGCTTTTTGTTACAGGACGTAAATATCCCGAAAATCCTTATGGTGAAAATAATAAAGTGAATTTTGCTTTCGTAAAAGCAAGCGTAGAATCTATTTTAAATAAACTATCTATTAAATTTAAAATCAGTGAGTTAAATGATTCTAATTTTAGTTTCGGTTTATCCTATTCTCAAAAAAATAAGCACTTGGTTAGCTTTGGCTTAGTTGATAAATCTATTTGCAAAAAATTGGATGTAAACACTGAAGTTTTTTATGCTGATTTTAATTGGGATCATGTTTTATCGTTAGTTGGGAAAACAAAATTAGAATTTACAGAGATTCCTAAATTCCCAGAAGTGCGTCGCGATTTGGCTTTGTTAATTGATAAAAAAATAACCTACAAAGAAATAGAAGAATTAGCCTACAACGCAGAACGAAAACTTTTGAAAGGTGTTAATTTATTTGATATTTATGAAGGCGATAAATTAGAAGCCGGTAAAAAATCGTATGCAGTGAGTTTTATGTTGCAAGACAACGATGCTACCTTAAACGAAAAGCAAATTGAAAACGTCATGCAAAAATTAATTAAAACCTACACGGAGAAATTAGGAGCGAGTTTACGTTAACTATAAATCATAATTTTTCAAGTATAAACAATTAAGTAGGCAATTGATTTTTTAATTAAATTAGTATATGCAAAAAAGAACTTCAGTATTAATCGTTTTATCGCTATCTATTTTAGTTAGCCAACTAACTTATTCGCAAGTAAAAAAACTTGAAAAATCTGTTCCCACATTTAATGTTAAGCAAGACAATGATGCCAATTTAAAAAAATGGAGTTTAAAAGCAGGCGGAAATATCAGTGTGATCTATTTAGCTAGAAATACAAAAGATAAAAACAATGAACCTGGTTTCTGCGGAGGCGTTACATATGAAGTAAATGATTTTATTAGAGTTTCTTCTCTATACACACGCTTTAGACCTATAAATATTAAACCTACTTGGTTAGATGTGAAAGCACACACGTATGAAGCTAATATGGAAATTGTGGCAAAATTTCCGAACAAGCAAACATTGCTATACCCTTTTGTTGGATTGAGTTATAATACTTTTTCTGGTTACTTTACAGGAGTGCTCGATTATTTAAATTTAAAAGAATATTATGCTGTAAATAGTACCATAAAAAATAATTGGTTAGGCTTAAATTTTGGTACTGGTTTAGAGCACAACTTTGGCATTTTAGGTTTCTTTATTGATTACAGAATGCGTGTTGGAAAACAAGAAAAAGCCTTTAATATTATGGATGTATGTTATACAGCTGGATTAAAAATACGCTATCAAAAAATCCGAAATATTAAGTATAAAGCACAAGATGCTCGATCTTTAGATTAAACTAATTACTCGAGTAATCTTTCTTAAATTAATTCACCATACAAATCAAAATCGCTGGCATCAGTAATTTTAACTTGTGCAAAATCGCCAATTCTAATATAATTTTCATCAGTGGCTTTTACTAGCACTTCGTTATCAACATCAGGACTATCAAATTCACTTCGACCAACAAAATAATCATTTTCTTTTCTATCAAATAAAACTTTGTAAGTGTTGCCAATTTTCTCTTGATTTAAACTGTACGAAATTTCTTGCTGAACTTTCATCACTGCATCAGCGCGTTCCTTTTTTACTTTTTCTTTTACATCATCTTTTAATAAATGAGCATGCGTATTTTCTTCATGCGAATACGTAAAAATACCTAAACGTTCAAATTTAGTATCAGAAACCCATTGCAACATTTCTTCATGATCTTTTTGAGTTTCACCAGGATAACCTGCAATTAAGGTTGTGCGAATGGCAATACCCGGAACTTTATCTCTAATTTGATTTACTGTATCTATTGTTTTTTGTTTAGTAATACCTCTGCGCATACTAGTTAGCATGTTATCAGTAATATGTTGCAAAGGCATATCTAAATAATTACATACATTACTTCGCTTATTCATTACATCTAACACATCCATCGGAAAACCACTAGGAAATGCATAATGTAAACGAATCCAATCAATTCCCTCTGCATCACTTAATTGATCTACTAAATTTGCTAACTCACGTTTTTTATAAATATCTAATCCGTAATAGGTTAAATCTTGCGCAATTAATAATAATTCGCGAGTACCTTTGCTAGCCAATAATTTTGCTCTGCTTACTAAAGTTTCTATTGGTTCCGAAATATGTTTGCCGCGCATTAAAGGAATGGCGCAAAAACTGCATGGTCTGTCGCAACCTTCACTAATTTTAAAATAAGCAAAATGGTTTGGCGTGGTTAGCAATCGCTCACCAACAAGCTCTTTTTTATAATCAGCTTTTAATGTTTTTAATATTTTTGGCAATTCACGAGTTCCAAAGTATGCGTCCACATCGGGAATTTCTTTTTCTAAATCTGCTTTATAGCGCTCACTCAAGCAACCAGTTACATATAATTTTTCGATGCTTCCCTCTTTTTTAGCTTCTACATAGCGCAAAATAGTATCAATACTTTCTTGTTTAGCATTTTCAACAAAGCCACAGGTATTAATAATGACTATTTGATGGTTATCATTTTGACTTTCATGTTCAACATCAAAATTATTGGCTTTTAACTGCCCCATTAAAACTTCACTATCTACTATATTTTTACTGCATCCCAATGTTACTACATTGACACTATTTTTTTTTCGAGTTTTTGTTTTCATTGTTGCGCAAAGATACCAATTTAAAACATTTTAATTCATAGATTTTAATACATTTATATTCAAAACAAAGCGTGTTGCACAACGATATTATAACCACATATTTAACTGAAGAAAGAATTGAAAGCACTTTCTTTATGATAGTTGGACTAATTACCATTGCCCTAGCATTTATTTTTTTAGGTATCATTAAATATTCTTTTTTTAAAGGGATGGCAATTCCTTTGCTTGTTTTAGGAATTATTGAGCTATCTGCTGGAGCGATTTCTTATAATCAGTCTCAAAAATATAGTAACAACATACAATTACTTAAAAAATACAATACTGAAGAAGTGCAAGCAGAAGAATTAAAACGTATGCAAATTATACTGAAAAACTATACTATTTATAGTTGGATTGAACTGTTATTAATTTGCATAGGACTTTTATTATTTATTAGATTTAATAAATCGCCACAAACTTTTTGGAAAGGATTTGGATTAGGATTATTAATTCAAGCGATTATTTTATTTGCACTGCATTTACTAACGGAACAAACTGGCAAAATGTATATTGAACAATTGATAAACTACCAACCACGCATATAATTGCATTTGCAGTACTATAACATTCCTTTTTCAAGCTGCTGTTCTGGTTAGTTTATAAACATAAATTTCAATTTAAAAATTTTTCAAATACGGCATAATGCTATAATATATAGCAATCATGTGTTATTTGTTGAATTAATTTTATCATCTAAAAAAATCTCAATCGTAAAAAATTAATAGTAGTTATGCGTGAACAAATTAATAATAAAAAAATACTGGAACCTTATCGTAAAACATTGCGCAAAAATTTGACTCCGGCAGAAGCATTTTTATGGAGGTTGCTTAAAAATAGCCAACTTGAAAACCGAAAATTTAGAAGGCAATATAGTATAGGAAATTACATTTTAGATTTTTATTGCCCTTCCGAAAAACTTGCAATTGAGCTTGATGGAGCATCTCATTTTACACCTGAAGGAATTGAATATGATACAATAAGAACTGAATATATAAACAGTTTTAATATTAAAGTAGTGCGGTTTGAAAACAAGTTGGTGTTTGATAATACAACCTGGGTATTAGATGAAATAAAAAGTAATTTTAGGAATGCTGTGGATTGTGGGGAATTAGAACAACCACCCCGTCCTGCGGACACCCCTCCTTATCAGGAGGGGAGCGATAAGCGGGAGTGGAAAAAATAAAAAGAAAAAAATAAATTAAAAAAAAATATACCAAATCAACCTCATAGGTAATTTTACAAGTTGTTATAAATTAAACACCAATTTAAATTTAATAAGCTGCTCCCCTGTTTTAGGGGAGCTGTCCAGAGGACTGAGGGGTTTACACCACACCCATTTTTTTAACTTACAACTTAGGTTTTATATTAACTGAAATTACTCTTTTCCTAAAAAATCTGCCCAACCTTTCCATTCAAGTTTGTAAGTATGATAAGGTGTTTTTGGTATGTCCATTGAAATTTTACCATTTTCATATAAATCCCTCCACTCTTTAGCTGTTTTTATTTTTAGTTGTCTAGCATATAATCTTGCATCTTCAAATAATTTATAAGGACGTTGATTAGTAGCAATGTTATTAGTTCCTAACCAATCAGACCAGCTAAGCCAACCTTTATTTTTATAGATTTTATCTGGATTTGTTGGAATACCATCGTTTTTTTTCTTTTTGTTTTTGCAATAAACTCTATACTCTTTATTACTTTTTAAATTTAAAGTTCTTACAACCTCTCTAGCCTTCTCAAAATTTAATTCTTTACCATTTCTTTTTGTATTTGAACCTAAATAATCAGCCCAACTTATCCAACCATTATTTTCATAAACACGATAAGGTGTTGAAGGAATTTCAATTGGTAATTTCCCAGACCGAATAAAATCTTTATAATCTCTAGCTGTTGTGAATTTTAATTTTTTCACATAGTTATGTGCATATTCATAATCTTTAAAAGGTGGTGGATTATATTTTGAAGGTTTAACGCCAAGCCAATCATTAATACCTTTATAACCATCAAGTTTATATGTTCGCCAAGGATTAGACGGAATATCTATTAATCTATTTTGGTTTTGGCAATAAAATTTCCATTCTAACATAGATTTTAAATATAAATTTCTAACATATTCCCTTGCTTCTTCAAAAGGCATCCAACTTAACTTAGCAAGTTTATTCCATGTTTTAAGTTGTATGCTTTCAATTAAATCATGTGCATTTATTTTTGAGGCAATATTTACATCAATATCAAATTGTATTAAGCTATCTTTTTTATTGCCAGTTTTTCCTTTACTGATATCTCTGAAATATTCAACAATACGTTCATCATTAGATGCTAATGCTCTAATGGTGCTTAGTATTTCTTTAAATTCATCACTCTCAATAATTTCATCCGTATTATTTGTTTCAGTAAATACTGGTAAAATAACATAGCCAAACTCTTTGCCTTCTTTTTTGCGCAACGCTCTACCAACTGCTTGCACAATATCAACTGTGCTTTTACGAGAATCTGCAAACAATACACAATCAATATTTGGTACATCAATACCTTCGGTTAAACATTTGGCATTAGTAATGATTCCTTTTTCAGTATCGGCAAATTCATCTACAATTTTACCTCTTTCCGACGTTCGCATTGCACCCGATACATGATAGGATTTTACTTTTGCAAATTTAGGATAGGCTTTACTAAAAACAGATTGACTTTTTTCAAAGGCTTCAGCCTTTTTTATACTCGAATGAAATGTAACCGCATGATAAATGGGATAATCAGTCATGGCTTTGCGCAAGGCAATTAAAGACGCTAACGTTCTGGCTTCTGTTTCTTTATCCCACTCTTTACCTTCGGGCTTAACAAATGCATTTTGTTGTAGTAGTTTTTTTACTTCATCATTTGAAATAAAAAGTGTAATGATTTTATAATCTGATAAAATGCCAATTTCTATGGCTTCTTTAAATGACATTTGAGCAAATGTTTCGCCATAAATGGCTGAATCATTCATGCTTAAAACCGTATCCGAAGAACCTGCATACCTTCTTTCGGTTGCAGTCATAAAAATTCGTTTTTCTACTGCTAAATTTTGTTCAAATAATAAATGACTAAACAATTTATCTTTATCGCCAACAGTTTTATGGGCTTCATCCATTATACCCAAATTAAAACTGTGCTTGGCTATTTTACAAGCCTCTGCAATAGTTTTACCAGATTGATAGGTCGTAAAAATAATTGTCTTGTTTTTTGAATTTTCTTTTAACCAATTGGCAATGAAATTTTTATCGGTAACACATGGCACTCCAATTTCGTTGGTATGAATAGCAATATCATCATTTTTACCAATACCTTCATCACTACAAACACAAAGCCAGGCAATTGTTTCGTTATTGGCAACCGATTCTCTTAAATATACTTCGAGTGTTTGTTTTACTAAAGATAAAGACGGAACGGCAACAATGGTACTTTTGGATTTTAATTCTCTTGTAATCCAATAACCAGTTAAACTTTTACCAGCACCGCAAGGAAATACTAATTTTCCTCTTGAATTATTTTCTTTTAAAAAATAATGTTTAGCTTCTTTTAAAGCTTTTGTTTGGTGAGGTTTTGGTTTATACGGAATTAGTTTTTTTTCTTTACCAGAAAGTTTATTTCTTAGCCAATCAAAAAATGTTTTATCTAATTTGCGCCATTCATCCGAGGTGCAAAATCCAATATTATTTTTTCCTTGATATATTTTCGCGTAGTCATCAACGGTAGTGCAAACCAAACAATAGGTAATATTTTCTGCAATACCAGTGCTTAAAGACACAAAGGTTGAAATTGCCCGATGAGACAATCGTTGATCTTCCTCTTGAAGATATTTACATTGAATTGCCCAAAATTTCCCTTCTATTGTTTCTGCAATTAAATCTATGCCTTGATCGTTTGTGGGCAGATTTAATTTTTTTAGAATAGAAGGTGTGATTTCGTTTTGTAACCAAACATTTTTAAGTTTTGATTTATAAACAGGATTGTACTCTAAATAATATTTAGTTAATTCTTCAAAAGCCTTCCCTTTTTCAAGTTTGGTTTTGGTGTCTAAAACATTCTTAAAATCTTTCCAATTATTAACTTTATTAAGGTAGGACTTTAAACTCATTATTTTATTAGTTATAAATCTATATAAGACATTAAAGATATAATATTATAAGATATATTTTAAAGGTACTATAGCTATTTATAATTTCAATTAAAATCCAAATTTTCCTGCTTTTTTGTTAACTTTGCGGCAATATGTCAAACTTAGTAGCCATTGTTGGTCGCCCAAATGTTGGAAAATCAACTCTTTTTAATAGATTAACTGAATCTCGTGAAGCCATTGTAGATGATGAACCTGGAGTAACGCGAGATAGGCATTATGGCAAATCAAATTGGAATGGAATTGAGTTTTCTGTGGTGGATACCGGCGGTTACATTAAAGGAAGCGAAGATATTTTTGAAGGTGAAATCCGCAAACAAGTTCAAATAGCTGTTGATGAGAGTACAACTATATTATTTATGGTTGATGTAACTGATGGCGTTACTCAATTTGATAAAGATGTGGCGAATATAGTTCGCAGAAGTAAAAAACCCGTTTTATTAGTAGTCAATAAGGTGGATAATAGCGAACGTAATTCTTATGCCGCCGAATTTTATAGTTTAGGCTTAGGCGATCCTTATTGCGTTTCTTCAAATAGCGGAATGGGTACAGGCGATTTACTTGATGCATTGGTAAAAACATTTCCGGAAGATTCAGGTGCTATTGAAGGAAGCCATTTACCTAAAATAGCTATTGTTGGAAGACCGAATGTTGGAAAGTCCTCTTTAACGAATGCCCTTTTGGGAGAAGAACGAAATATAGTAACACCAATAGCAGGTACAACGCGCGATACCATACATACGCGTTACAATAAATTTGGACATGATTTTTTGCTGATAGATACAGCTGGTATGCGCAAAAAAGCAAAAGTGCATGAAGATATTGAGTTTTATAGCGTCATGAGAACCATTAAAGCTATTGAAACTTCGGATGTATGTGTATTGATGTTAGATGCCACACAAGGAATTGAATCGCAAGATTTAAATATTATTCATTTAATAGTAAAAAATCATAAAGGAATTGTGGTTGTAGTTAATAAATGGGATTTAGTTGAAGACAAAAATACCATGACTACCAAACACTTTGAAGAGCAAATAAGAATAAGTATGATGCCTTTTAAAGATGTTCCTATTATTTTTACATCCGTTACCGAAAAACAACGAATTATGAAAGTGATCGACGTTGCAATGGAAGTATTTAGTAATAAGTCAACCAAAATACCCACTAGTAAACTAAACGAGTACTTTTTGCCTTTAATTGAGAACTTCCCACCTCCTGCAGTAAAAGGAAAAATTGTAAAAATAAAGTACGTAACGCAAATTAAAGATACTTGCGCTTTTGTATTTTTTTGTAATTCGCCACAATATTTAACGGATGCTTATAAGCGATTTTTAGAAAATAAATTCCGTGAAAGCTTTAATTTTTCAGGCGTTCCCCTATCATTTTATTTTAGGGCAAAAAGTTAATTTTGCCTTAAACTCAAAATGTTTTTTTTGTACTACACGCTATTATTCAAAATAGCACTTATACATAAATAGAGTTATGAAATCATTTTTATAAATGCTTCTTCATTAATTAACTTAACCCCCAAAGATTGAGCTTTCTTTAATTTTTCAGGTCCCATATTTTCGCCAGCTAAAATAAAATTGGTTTTCTTAGAAATTGAACTTGAGTTTTTTCCTCCATGTAATTCAATAAGTTCTTTGTACTCCTCTCGGCTGTGTTTTTCAAATACGCCGCTTATAACAATAGTTAAGTCTTTTAATTTATCTGTACCACCTAGTTGTTGTTCTTCGCTTAATTCAAATTGTAAACCTGCTTTTTTTAATCGAAGCATGATTTCTTTATTTTTTTCATTTGTAAAATAATCAGCAATACTAATTGCAATAATTTCACCTACTTCGTCAATTTCTAATAATTCTTCTTTGGTTGCATTTACTAATACATCTAATGATTTTACTTTTTTAGCTATTTTTTTTGCTGTTGTTTCTCCTACATGTCTAATGCCAATTCCATATAAAACTCTTTCAAAAGGTACTTTTTTGCTGGACTCAATCCCTTCTATTAAATTATTAGCTGACTTTTCAGCCATTCTATCAAGGTTTAATACTTCTTCTTTTTTTAAATCATATAAATCGGCTATGTTTTTTACCAAGCCTGAATTAAATAATTGCACTAACGTTTCACCACCTAAACTATCAATATTCATGGCTTTGCGTGATACAAAGTGCTCCATTTTTCCAATAACTTGTGGCGGACATTCATTTTCATTTGGACAAAAATGATTAGCTTGATCTTCATCGCGTTTTAATGAGGTATTACATTCCGGACAATGCGTAATGTATTTTGTAGGAAGTGTATTTGGTTTTCGTTTTGTTAAATCTACCCCAATTATTTTCGGAATAATTTCCCCACCCTTTTCAACAAATACAAAATCACCTATTCGTACATCTAATTTTTCAATAATATCAGCGTTATGCAGCGATGCCCTTTTTACAGTTGTGCCGCCTAATTGCACTGGTTGTAAATTTGCAACGGGCGTAATGGCTCCTGTACGTCCAACTTGATAGGCTATGCTTAATAATTCAGTACTAACTTGTTCCGCTTTAAATTTATAAGCAATGGCCCATCTTGGCGATTTTGCTGTAAATCCTAGGTTTTTTTGTTGTTTGTAATCATTAACTTTAATAACAATCCCGTCAATATCGTAAGGAAGCTCTAAACGTTCTTTATCCCAATGATTAATAAATTTATGCACTTCATCAATACCTGAACATAATTTAGCATGATCAGAGATTTTAAATCCCCAAGATTTTGCAGCCTGCATACTTTCAAAATGAGATTTATAGGGCAAATTTTCTCCTAATACATAATATAAAAAACAATCTAATTTGCGTTTAGCTACCTGCGCAGAATCCTGCATTTTCATACTTCCAGAAGCTGCATTACGAGGATTTGCCATTAAGGCATCACCAATTTCTTCCCGCTCTTTATTAATTAAATCAAATACCGGTCGTGGCATAAATACTTCGCCTCGTATTTCAAATTTTTTAGGATAATCTCCTTTCAATTTTAACGGAATAGATTTTATTGTTTTTGCATTTGTTGTTACATCATCGCCTTGAACACCATCTCCACGAGTAATGGCTTGTATTAATTCACCATCTTCATAAATTAAACTAATAGATAAACCATCAAATTTTAACTCGCAAACATATTCAATTTCTTCTTTGAACAAGCTAGTTGATGTAATTCCCAAACCATCTGTTACACGTTTATCAAAATCATTCATTTCATCAGTACTATAGCTATTACTTAAAGAAAGCATCGCGTATTGATGTTTAACAGATTTAAATTCCTTGGTTACTTGCCCTCCTACTCTTTGACTTGGAGAATTAGCAAATAAAAATTCAGGAAATTGAGTTTCTAACTTAATTAATTCTTCTAATAATTTATCAAATTCGTAATCGCTAATTATTGGCTTATCTAATACATAATAATTGTAATTATGTTTTTCAATTTCTTTCGAAAGTTCTTGAATTTTATGTTTTCCGTCAGTTGGTGACATAGGTTGTATTTGTTTAACAAATTTGTTATTTTTGAATAAGAATACATATTAAATTTGTAAGCAGAAATTAACAGGTTGAAAACTAAATTATTTAAAATAGTTATTTCATTGGTAGCCATCACCTACGTGTTTTCTACTATTGGTGTTTCTGTTATTTCGCATTACTGCGGAGGCGAGTTGGAAGAAGTAGCTTTGTTCTCAAAACCGACGTCTTGTTGCGGAGAAGATGAAAGTGAGATGGAAGATGGTTGTTGCAAAAACGAAATTGTACACGTTTTTTTTAAGGAAGATTTTACATTTCAAACTTTAATCAGCGACAGTAAACCTCCTATTAGTCAACTGTTTATATTAATAGGTAATTCTATTTTTTTTTCTGAGCAAATTGTTTCAAAAACAATTTGCTTAATTAATAAAAAAACTCATCCACCTAATCTTGTTCAACAAGATATTGTCATTACAAGCGTTTTATTAATTTGATAAAGTCTCCCAATTCTTTAATTGGAGGATAAAATGGCTATGCTATATTGAATTATGTTCAGTGTAACGTTTAAATCAAATTTCTAAAAACTAAACCAATGAAACTTATAATTATATTATTTTTAAGCTTAATTTTTTCTATAAAAATTCAAGCACAATCTACCATCACAACTTCTACTATTTCTGTTAAAGGAAACTGCGGAGAATGCAAAGAGCGTATTGAAAATGCTGCAGATATTAAAGGTGTTAAAAACGACATTTGGAATGAAGAAACAAAAATACTAGCCGTTACTTATGATACAAAAAAGGTAACTCTTGAACAAATTGAAAAAGCAATTGCAAAAGCAGGTCATGAAACTGTTTCGCAAAAAGCAGATGATAGAGCTTATAACAAGCTTCCTTCTTGTTGTAAATATAAAACGCAAGACTGCGAGAAAAAATAATAACGATGATAAAAAAGTTATTAGTAGTCCTTTTTGGACTTATTTGTGCTTGCCCTAATTTTGCTCAGGTAAAAGGAAAAGTGACAGAGGTTTCTTCTAGTAAGGACGCAATTGGATTGCCTGGTGTTACTATATTTTGGCTTAAGACTTCCATTGGTTCGACAACTGATACTAATGGACTATTTTCTATTTCTTCAACATCTGAAACCAACAAATTAGTTATTACTGCTATTGGTTATAAAAGTGATACGTTAGTTATAAAAGACACCACGAAATTTTTATCCATACGTTTAAAAGGCGGCGTAGATTTAACCGAAGTAGAGGTAATTTATGAATCAACTGGCACAGAGCTTTCTTATATGAATACAATTAAAGTGGAGACATTAAATGAACGTTCATTAATGAAAGCAGCTTGTTGCAATTTATCGGAAAGTTTTGAAACCAATCCCAGCGTGGATGTAAATTTTGCGGATGCAGTTACAGGAACTAAACAAATTCAAATGCTAGGTTTATCCGGACAATATGCACAGATAACAAAAGAAAACATGCCTTACATGCGTGGCCTCGCCAATGGTTACGGTTTAAGTTTTATTCCCGGTACATGGATACAATCAATTCAATTAAGCAAGGGAGCTGGATCAGTTATAAATGGTTACGAAAGTTTAACGGGTCAAATAAATACGGAACTTCAAAATCCGGAAACATCTGATAGGTTGAACTTTAACACCTATGTTAACCAAAACGCTCGTAATGAATATAACTTAAATGTGAAGCATCGTTTTAACGAAAAGTTTGCCATAGGACTATTAACTCATGCAAATTTTAATCCATTAATGGAAGATATGAACCACGATGGTTTTTTAGATATACCAACTGGTAAACAATATAATGTGATGAATAAGTATGCGTATAATTCAGGAAAAGGTTTTGAAGCGCAATTTGGAGGCGGCTATTTAGTTGACGAAAGAACAGGAGGTCAAATTCATTCTACAACACCTGACACAATTGGTCACGGATTATCTCATAACAATACAGGCGCTAATAGTTTTCCACTTTATAAAATTGAAATAAAAAATAAAAAGTGGGAATTGTATAGTAAAACTGGTTTTGTCTTTCGTGATAAACCAGGAACAAGTATGGGTTTACAAATATCTTACTTAAATCATGATCAAAACAATTCCTATGGCTTTACTTCATATAAGGGGCTGCAAAAAACATTTTATGCTAATTATATATTTCAGGGAATTATTAAAACAACTGATAATACTTATAAACTTGGCGCTAGTTTCATGAATGATCAAGTAAATGAATCATATCAATTATTTAAATTTAATCGTGATGAAAAAGTAGGTGGCGCTTTTGCAGAATTTGCTCACAACAGTGGCGAAAAATTTAATATAATAGCAGGATTAAGAGCTGATTATCATAATTATTATGGACTGTTTTTTACACCAAGATTGCATTTAAGATATGCTTTCAATAAAAGTAAAACAGTATTTAGATTAAGTGGTGGCAGAGCTTTGAAAACGGCTAATATTTTTGCGGAAAATACAGCATTAATGGCAACTTCCAGAGATTGGATTATTACAACAAGTGATTTAAATATGCCTTACGGTTTAAAGCCTGAAACGGGTTGGAACTATGGATTAAATTTTACTCAAAAATTGAAACTGAATTTTAAAGATGCCTATATAACAGTTGATATATATCGCACTGATTTTACTCAACAAGTTGTTGTGGATGTAGATTATAATACGCAACAAGCTTTATTTTATAATTTAAATGGTCCATCTTTTTCAAATACAGCTCAAATAGAATTTGGTTGGGAAATTCGTAAACGATTAAATATTAAAACCGCATACCGTTATGTGGATACAAAAGTAAGTTATAAAAATGGGCTGCTTCAAAAGGCACTAGTTTCAATTAACAGAGCCTTTGTAAATATATCCTACGAAACCAAAAGGAAGCATTGGCTATTTGATGCAACCTTGCAATTCAATGGTAAAAAACGTTTACCTCAAACATTTAATAATCCAAATGAATATCAACGCACTGAGTATTCTCCTGATTTTTATAATGTGTTAACTCAAATAACTTATATTACAAAAATTAAAAAAGCTGATTTTAATATATATGTTGGTGCTGAAAATGCATTAGATTACAAACAGCAAAATCCAATCATAGCAAGTGATGCACCTTTTAATAAATATTTTGATGCTAGTATGGTTTGGGGGCCTATTTACGGAAGAATGCTATACATTGGGTTGCGATTTAAGTTGAAGTAATTTATACAAAAAAATTAAGGATTTAATTTTATTGAAATACTAATCAATTTCAATATTAAGAAGGACGTTATTGTTGTTAATAAAAAAGTTGATAAAATAAATTTAACAAATTTTAAGTGGCTTATTAATGCTGTATTTTTCAAGTAGCTAAAATTTGTCCTATGAAAAAAGTTACTTTAAGCGAAAAAAAAATATCAAAAAATGATATTCCTCACACAAACAAAGATTTAAGTAAATCAAGTTTGCAGGACAAGCGAGCGATTTTTTTGCAAGACCACTTTAAAAATAACTCAAAAAATAGCGAGGCAAATGTACCTGCAAGATCAACTGATAATTCTGTACAATTTAACTTCACAAGTCCATACGAAATTGAGATTCTGAAATTAAAAGCAGAAATTGAAGATTTAAAAAAAGTTACGAGTCAAGCTAATACTAAAAAAGATATTCAAACTGCTATGTCTGGTGTATTAGATAAAATACTTCCAGATTTTGTTCATGAAATTTCGTCACCAGTTAGCATCTTAGATAATTCTTTAGAAAATTTATTATTTCAGTATAATAAAGTAATGAATACTTATACTGATTTGGTAAATAATGAAGGCACGAAAGATGCTGCAATTTATATTTATCAATATACCCAGACCATCAGTCATTTTTTAGCAAATGTTAATCATAATCTTAAATTTAGAGAAAATAAAAAAGGATTAGTTTCTGAATTAAGTCGCTATAATTTTAAAAACACTCAACATGGAGCAGATCATTTAATGACTGCTGGTGTATTAAATATTGATGAAAAATTACATACAGTATTTAGTCAAGTAAGAGGAAATGAACTTTTTGATTTACTCATTTCTTTTATTTCGGTAAAACAGTCCTTTGCCATTTTAGAAACAGCCAAGTTTAAAAGTAAAAATTTAATCGTTTCGATAAAGAATTACACAAATAGATCGTCACATTCTGTTGATGAAGTATTTAATTTAAAATCATCAATTGATTCGGCTTTAGTAATGGTTGGCCACAGATTACGTTCTCGAAGATTTAACTTTTCATACGATGCCTCTTGCTTTATTAATGGAGATATAAAAAAACTATCTCACATTTGGATTAATTTACTCTCAAATGCTATAGAAGCTAGTAATTCAAATGGCGCAATAAATCTAAATGTGTTTGTTGAAAACGAAAATGTAGTAGTAACTGTTCAAGATGATGGTTCGGGAATTACTGAAGAAAATTTAAAAAACATATACAAAGCAGACTTTACAACTAAATTAAATCAAGAGGGAATTGGCATGGGGCTTGACTTTTGCAAAAACTATTTAGAAAGTATTGATGCTACGATTGAGGTCATTTCTAAACCAGGTGATACAACTTTTACAGTTAGATTTTCAACATATGCAGACAGCATTAAATAATTTTCCATTATCACCTATTGTTGAAATTGAATCTAGTTCAATGCAACATACTATATTAATTATTGATGATGATGCAAATTTGACACTTTCAATAAAAGAGAAATTATATAATTTTCCAGAATATGATTTTGTAATTGAAATTGCAAATGATCCAATTGAAGGATTAGAACTGCTTAGTATTTTGCATACAGAAGGCGTTATTCCTTCTATAATTATTAGCGATTTATCAATGCCAAGTATGCAAGGTGATGATTTTTTAGAGGAATCTATGCGATATTTTCCAGATGCTAAAAAAATATTGATGTCTGGTAATCCTAATTTAGATGCTGTTGTTCATTCAGTTAATTCTGCTCATATTTTTAGAATGCTTACAAAGCCAATTCAAGAACTAGAGTTTCAATTAACCATAAGCCAAGCCATTAAATCTATTGAACTTGATACCCAAGTTAATGAACTAAACCTTAAGTTGACGCACATTAATGCCAATTTAGAAAAAATTGTTGAAGAGAAGATATATGAACTAGCAGAAAAAAATCAACAGTTAACAGATAGTATTCATTACGCTGAATTAATTCAAAAATCGGTACTTTCATCAGAAAATGATTTCTCCGCAGATCTTCCTAATGCTTTTACGGTTATTTTTCCAAAAGATATTGTAAGTGGCGATTTTTTTTGGTACCACAACGATAATGACTATTTAAGTTACTGTATAGCAGACTCAACTGGTCATGGGGTACCTGGTGCGTTTGTATCTTTACTTGCATACGGTGCGTTGCGTGAATCTTTTGAAAGTAATAAATTAGAACGTGATTTAAGTTCCATAATTTGTAGTGCAAATAACCAATTTAAAAAGACTTTAAATTTTAATTTAAATAAAGATTCAGCTGAATTAGGCTATTTATTTTTTAATTGGAAAACATACGAATTAAAGTATTGTGGTTTTAAAACAACACTTTATGTTGTGCGCAAATCGGAGATACTAGAATTAAAAGGTTCTAAGATAATTTTTGGCTCTGAACATCTTGATAAAATGAATGATGATCATATTCAAAGTATGCAACTGATTCCTGGTGATACTATTTTTATGACCTCTGATGGTTACATCGATCAATTTGGTGGAAGAGATAATAAAAAATTTGGGACCAAACGATTTAAATTGCTTATTTCTTTAATTGCTAATCATCATTACGCAAATCATCGCAACATTTTTATTAAAGAATTTTTAAATTGGAAAGGTAATAATGAACAAACTGATGATGTAAGTGTTTTTGGACTTACTGTATAAAGATTAGTGTTTTCTCTTTTTCTTATCGTGATTAAAACTTGGGCATGTTGCACATTTTTCTTTATGCTTGAATAGCGAACAGCTTGTAAGCAAGGTTGAAACTATTACAGATAATAAACTAATTGAAATAAAATATTTTTTCATTAATATTTTTAAAATTTACAGTTATTTTTTTTATTACTTTTTAGATTTCAAAAATCTAGCGTCAGTTAAAGATACTAAAAATGCAACTAAATCTTTTTTGTCTTGAACAGTTAATCCAAGAGGTTTTGCTAGTAATGAATCTCTATTTTTTGAATTATTTATAAAATCATCGGGGGTATTATAATAATTGATTACATCCATTAATGTTCTAAACATCCCATTATGCATGTATGGTGATGTTAATGCAATGTTCCGTAAGCCAGAAACTTTAAATCTCCCAATATCCTCCGGATCTCGCGTTATTTTAAATCGTCCACTATCATTTAAATCTTTACCATTAAATAGGCCAATATTTCTAAAGTCATCATTTGTAAAATCTGGACCAAAATGGCAATCAAAACACTTTCCTTTTACATTAAATATCTCTCTACCTCGCTTAGCCGAAGCAGAAAATTTAGTAGTATCGCTTGCATTCATATAACAATCAAAAGCCGAATTATTTGTTTCTAAAGTTCTTTCAAAACTAGCAATTGCATCTATTACAGATTTTTTATCAGCAGCATGTCCAAAAATTTTAATAAAAAAAGTATTGTATTGAGCATGCTTATTTAATTTTTGAACAACAACAGAGAGTGGAATATCCATTTCAAGCGGATTTTCAATAGGACCTACCGCCTGCTCTTCCAAACTTTGCGACCTGCCATCCCAAAAATGAAAGTTACGCGCAGATTGATTCATGGCGCTAGGCGTGTTTCTTGCTCCTTTTAAACTATCTATGCCAAAACTAAAAGGAGTATTATCTGCAAAAGCAAATTCTGGTTTATGACAAGAAGCGCAGCTGATTTTATTGTCACGAGATAAAATAGAATCAAAAAATAACAACTCTCCCAACTCTTCAATAGTTGAGGGCTCCTTCAACTTAGTTTCTTTTGATTCTTTGCTACAGGAAATACAAATAATAAATAATACAATTAGACTCAAATATTGTTTAGTGCAAAACATAAGCAAATATAAATTAGTAATGGCTTGTAATTAATAATTCTTTTACAAGTAAATAATCCTAATAATTAAAACAATATCTATTTTGAGAATTTCAAAAAAACTCAATGAGATAAAAAAATTCTTTTAAAAATACCTTTAATTGTAAGATTCAATGGTTTTTTTAATAATAGAAGCGCAATCTAAAATTTGCTCTTTAGTAATAACTAAGGGGGGAGCAAAACGAATAATGTCTCCGTGAGTTGGCTTAGCAAGCAAGCCATTTTCGGCTAATTTCAAACACACGTCCCACGCAGAAATTCCGTCTTTTTCTTTAATGATCATGGCATTCAACAACCCTTTTCCTCTCACTAAAGTTATTCTGTCAGATTGGATGGCTCTTAATTTTTCTCTAAACAATTCTCCTAATTTTTCCGCGTTATCAGCTAAATTTTCATCTTTTAAAACTTTTAATGCCTCAATAGCAACTACACAAGCCAAAGGATTTCCTCCATAGGTTGAACCATGCTCTCCTGGTTTAATATTTAGCATAATTTCATCATCACATAAAACAGCTGCAACAGGCAATACTCCGCCACTCAAAGCTTTTCCTAAAATTAATATATCAGGACGAACTCCTTCATGATCACAAGCTAACATTTTACCAGTTCGCGCTAAGCCTGTTTGAACTTCATCTGCTATTAACAAAACATTATATTTTTCACATAATTCTTTTACGCCTTTTAAATATCCATAATCAGGAACAAGAACTCCCGCTTCGCCTTGTATTGGTTCAACCATAAAAGCCGCAACATTTTTGTCTTCAAATGCCTTTTCTAATTTTTGCAAATTATTATATGGCACTACCTCAAAACCAGGCATAAAAGGACCAAATTTATTAAAACTACTTGGATCTGTGCTGCTGGATATTGCTGCCATTGTCCTTCCCCAAAAATTACCTTCAGCAAAAATTATTTTTGCTTTATTATCCTCAATACCTTTTTTAACATAGCCCCACCTTCTTGCTAATTTAATAGCAGTTTCACCGCCTTCTACACCTGTATTCATAGGCAATACCTTGTCATATCCAAAATAATTGGTTATAAAATGCTCGTACTCACCTAGTACATTGTTATGAAAAGCTCTGGAAGTTAATGTCAGTTTTTTTGCTTGTTCTATAAGTGCCGCTATTATTCTTGGATGACAATGTCCCTGATTTACTGCGCTATAAGCCGATAAAAAATCGTAATACTGTTTACCATCAACATCCCAAACGTGAACGCCAAGGCCTTTTTCTAAAACCACAGGCAAAGGATGGTAGTTATGCGCCCCATGTTTATCTTCTAAATCTATTAAATATTGAGCTTTGGCTGATAAGTTCATTTCTGCAATCATGATAGTAAAATTTATATCTTGTAAAGATAAGATAAATGAAATTAAACTTAGCACGATTATACAAAAAAACAATTTGAGCAAATTACATATTCTATAACCTTTTTGTACCTATCTATTTTACACAATTTTTAGCTTTTTGATTAACAAATTTTAACAAGACTAAAATGCCTGAAACCCCTACCATTACTAATTTTGTGACGAATTTATTAAACAAAAATATGGTAGTAGACATTAGAGAATTAAATGAGCGCATTCAGCGTGAAAGTGCGTTTGTAGATGTATTAACTTCTGAAATGAACAAAGTAATTGTGGGACAAAGCCACATGGTTGAGCGTTTGTTAATTGGTTTATTAAGTAACGGACATATTTTACTGGAAGGTGTTCCAGGTTTAGCAAAAACATTAGCCATTAATACCTTGGCAACTTGTATTGATGCTAAATTTAGCCGTATACAATTTACGCCTGATTTGTTGCCAGCCGATTTAATTGGTACCATGATTTACAATCAAAAACAAGAGCAATTCTCTATTCGTAAAGGACCAATATTTGCAAACTTTGTTTTAGCTGATGAAATTAATCGTGCTCCGGCAAAAGTTCAATCGGCTTTATTAGAAGCCATGCAGGAAAAACAAGTAACGATTGGCGACGAAACTTTTAAACTTCCAAACCCGTTTTTAGTTTTAGCTACACAAAATCCAATTGAGCAGGAAGGAACTTATCCTTTACCAGAAGCTCAAATGGATCGTTTTATGTTAAAAGTGGTTATTTCTTATCCTACAAAAGAAGATGAACGTAAAGTAATTGCCGCTAATATTTCTCGTCAGGGAATGCCGAAAGCAAATATTGTTTTAAAACCCGAAGATATTTTAAATGCGCGTAACGTTGTAAAAGATGTTTACATGGATGAGAAAATTGAGCGTTACATAGTTGACATTGTTTTTGCTACTCGTTTTCCTAAAGAATATAAATTAGAAAAATTTGCTCCTTTAATTTCTTACGGTGGTTCACCTCGTGCAAGTATAAACTTAGCTTTAGCGGCAAAGGCTTATGCATTTATTAAACGCAGAGGTTACGTTATTCCTGAGGATGTTCGTGCAGTTTGTTTAGATGTAATGCGTCACCGTATTGGTTTAACTTACGAGGCAGAAGCGGAAAACATTACAACTGAGCATATCATTAACGAATTATTAAACGCTGTTGAAGTTCCTTAATTAGATTTTAGAAACAAGAGTTAAGAAGTAAGATTTAAAAAATCACTTCTTAAATCTTAAATCATATATCTTAAATCAAAAAATGGAAACCACCGAATTACTTAAAAAAGTAAGAAAAATAGAAATTAAAACTAAGGGTTTGAGTAACCAGATTTTTTCTGGTGAATATCACTCTGCGTTTAAAGGTCGTGGCATGGCATTTAGTGAGGTGCGCGAATATACGCCTGGTGACGATGTAAGAACTATTGATTGGAATGTAACCGCTCGTTTAAGAACACCTTATGTAAAAGTTTTTGAAGAAGAGCGCGAGTTAAGCGTGATGATCTTAGTAGATGTAAGTGCCAGTGGAAAATTTGGAACGCAAAAACAATTTAAACAAGATTTAATTACAGAATTATGTGCTGTAATTGCTTTTTCAGCTTCACAAAATAATGATAAAATTGGAGTGATATTTTTTAGTGACAAGATTGAGAAATTTATTCCGCCAAAAAAAGGCAAATCACATATTTTAAGAATCATACGAGAGCTTATAAATATTGAACCACAGCAAAAAGGAACAAATATTGAATTAGCTTTAAAATACTTAACTAATATTATTAAAAAGAAAAGT
The DNA here is from genome assembly GCA_021740825.1 of Bacteroidia bacterium. Lineage (GTDB taxonomy): Bacteria > Bacteroidota > Bacteroidia > B-17B0 > Aurantibacillaceae > UBA4416. Next base: position 94,318 of record JAIOZA010000002.1, read on the forward strand.
ATTACTTTTTTAATTTCTGATTTCAAAGATTCAAATTCGTATTCGGACGCAATGAAAATAGCCAATCGTAAACATGATTTAGTAGCTTTAAGAATTAACGATGTTCATGAAAATACTTTGCCCGATGTTGGTTTAATTAAACTAAAAGAGAACGAAACTGGAAAAATAATGTGGGTTGATACAAGCAATAAATCTTTTAGAAAACAATTAGAAATAAATGACTTAAAATTTGAAGCGCAATTAAAAGATACGTTTACAAAAAGTGGAGTTGATTATACAACCATATTAACCCACGAAGGATATATTAAACCATTAATGACTTTATTTAAAAAGAGATAAGTGCCCCACCTAACCTCCCCGATGGAGAGGGACAGAACACTTCTCAAACAAAAATTGAAATTGAAATTGAAAAAATAAACATATATAATCGTTCCACTCCCCTCTCCAAAGGAGAGGGGTTGGGGGTGAGGCTACATTATGACACTAAAAAAATACATATTAATTCTTTTTGCGATACTCACAAGCATTGCTGTTCAATCTCAGATAGAAGTTCATGCTGTTATTGATTCCACATCGATTCGCATTGGTGCTCAAACTAAATTAGATATTTATTTAAATTATGATGCTTCTGCTCAAAAAAGCATAGATGTAGTTTGGCCAGAAATTGAAGACACTCTAAAAAAAGGAATTGAAGTAATAAATATCACAAAAATAGATACTACTATTCCAAATAAAAACAAACCAAATAGTATTCAGCAACATATTCAATTAACCGTTACATCATTTGATACCGGCGCTTACTATATTGCACCATTTAAATTTATTATTAATAAAGATACAGCAAATCCATTATTAACAGAACCACTTCACTTAATTGTAAAAACAGTTGCAACAGATACATCCATAACAAAAATAAAAGACATTAAGCCGCCATACGATGAACCATTTAATTGGAAGTGGTATTTGCCTCAAATTTATATGGGATTAGCAATTTTAGCAGCAATCATAATTTTGATTATTATTATTAAAAAATTAAGTAAGAAAAAACCGCAAGAAATTATTATTGAAAAACCTAAAATTCCTGCACATATTACAGCACTTGAAACTTTAGAAAAAATAAAATCAGAAGCTATTTGGAAAGAAAATAAAACAAAAGAATATTATTCATCTATTGCAGATACTGTTCGCTTATATATTGAAGAACGTTTTAATATCAATGCATTAGAGTTAACCTCTGACGAAATTATTAAAATATTTAAATCTCAGGTAGTAGACTCTGAGAGTAAATCTAAATTAAATCAAATATTAACACTCTCCGATTTTGTAAAATTCGCAAAACAAATTCCTATTGAAGCAGAACATTCATTAACCTTAAACAATGCTTTTGATTTTGTAAAAGGAACCATGCGAGAAGAAAAAAAAGAAGAAAAAGTTGTTAGTTCATAGTTTTTGGTTGTTTGTAATATAGTGCTGAGAAAAAAAATATTGATTAAAGAATGAGCGAAGAAAAAAATAAAGGTTTTACAAAATTGGAAGATATCATTACATGGCAAAAGTCAAAAACTTTAGTTATAGATATATACAAAATCACTTATGAACCATTATTTAGTAAAGATTTCGGATTAAGAGATCAAATTAGAAGAGCGGCTGTTTCAGTTCCGTCAAATATTGCTGAAGGATTTGGAAGAGGTGGAACAAACGAATTTAAAAATTTTTTATCAATAGCTAAAGGGTCTTTATATGAAGTAAAAACTCAATTAATAATTGCTAATGAATTAAATTTAGTTGATAATTCATCTAAACAGAAATTAATTTCGCAAATTGAAGAAATTGCAGGATTAATTTCAGGATTAATAAAATATTTGAAAGATACAGAAATAAAAGGCTCTAAATATAGCGTCGAATCAAATAACAAAAATCAAACAACAAAAAACTAACAACTTGCTTTCCTACTTTAACGACATACAATTTGCTGAAAAACAATGGTTTTGGTTATTCATAATCATTCCATTGATGATTATTTGGTATATCTATAAGTTAAAAACGTATGAAGGCGAAGTAAATTATTCATCATTTAATTTATTTACTGGAATTAAATCTTCATTAAAAGCAAAATTCAGACATACGCTATTTATTTTAAGATTACTTTGTTTATCATTAATCATATTAGCAATTGCTCGTCCGCAATCTCGCAGTAGCTGGAAAGATACTAAAACCGAAGGAATTGATATTATTGTAAGTTTAGACGTTTCATTATCGATGTTAGCAAAAGATTTTAAACCTAACCGTTTAGAAGTTGCTAAAGAAGTGTTGAGCGATTTTATTGATGCTCGTCCAAATGACAAAATTGGTTTAGTGATTTTTGGGGGAGAAGCATTTACTCAGTGTCCATTAACAACAGATCATAAAATCATTAAAAATATGTTTGGCGATATTAAAGCCGGAATGTTAGACCAAGGTACCGCCATTGGTTTAGGACTTGCTGATGGAGTTGCTCGTGTAAAAGACAGTAAAGCAAAAAGTAAAGTCGTTATTTTAATTTCAGATGGAGTTAGTAACGTGGGGGAAATTGCACCTTTAACAGCTGCTGAAATTGCTAAGACATTTGGTGTACGAGTTTATTGTATTGGTGTTGGTAGCAAAGGAAAAGCCTTGCAACCAGTCGCCTTATATCCTAACGGAGAAATGGAATATGATTATGTGGATGTTGATATTGATGATGAAACCATGACTAAAATAAGTAAGATGACTGGCGGAAAATATTTTAGAGCAACAGACCGAGAAAGTTTAGAAAAAACATATAAGGAAATTGATTTATTAGAGAAAACAATTATTAGCGAACAAAGCTTCACCAATAAAGCCGAGCACTTTTTACCTTTAGCTATTGGAGCATTAATTTGTTTGTTACTTGAATTTTTATTGAAACGATTTGTATTTAAAGCTATACCATAATGTTTAAGTTTGAAAACCCAATATTCTTTTATGCTTTTGCAATCATACCAGTTTGCATAGCTATTTATATTTGGTATCTATATCGAGCTAAAAAGAATTTAAAAAAATTAGGTGAATTAGGTTTAATAAATCTATTAGCTCCCGATGTATCAAAAGCTAAAAAAACTACTAAGTTTATTTTATTAATAATTGGGATTTCTTTTTTGATTTTGGGGATTTGTAATTTACAAACCGGCTCCAAAATGAAAGATGTTAAGCGTGAAGGCGCAGATATCATGGTTTGCTTAGATGTATCAAATAGCATGTTGGCTCAGGATTTAACGCCGAACCGTTTAGAAAGATCGAAAATTGCCATTGAAAATATGGTAAATAAACTACAAGGTGATAGATTAGGAATTATTGTATTTGCAGGTGAAGCATATGTTCAATTACCAATAACGACTGATTATAGCACCGCTAAATTATTTTTAGATGGCATTAACACAAAAATTGTTCCAACGCAAGGAACTAATATTGCTGATGCTATTAATAAAGCTGTTGAAAGTTTTGGTAAAGACGAAGGGAAAAATAAAGCCATTGTAGTAATTACTGACGGAGAAAATAATGAAGACGCAAAAGAAAGTGCTGTTGATGCAGCAGAAGAAGCTGCAAAAAAAAATATTGTGATTCATACCATTGGGGTTGGTTCCGAATCTGGAGTTCCTATTCCAAATATAATTGATGGCGTGGTAAGTGGCTTTAAGAAAGATAATGAGGGAAATACTATTGTAACAAAATTAGACCCAAAAATATTACAAGACATTTCTTCAGCCACAAATGGTGTTTATGTTCAGGCAAGCAGCGCAGATATTGGGTTGGATGCTATTTTAAATAAAATTGCAGAACTGGATAAAAAGCAATTGGAAAGTAAAATGTACTCCGATTATGAAGATCAATTTCAGTGGTTTTTAGGAGCAGCATTATTATTTTTAGTAATTGAATCTTTTTTATCTGAAAGGATAAGCAAATTATGGAAAAAACTGAATTTATTTGATAATGCAAAAGCATAAAATGTTTAAAACAGAGAATAACATAGATAAAAAGATAACTGTGAAAAAAAGCACTTTTTCTAAAAGTTTATTCATTTTTAAAAACGGAGCTTTTTATAATGTATCATTAAGACATGCTACAAAAAACTATGTGCCTATGTGGTTTATAATTTGTTTGTTTATATCGTTCAGTATTCAAGCTCAAGAAGAACAAAAAATAGTGTGCAATGGAAATAAATCATTTTACGCAGGTAAGCCAATAGAGGCCGCTAACTCTTATAAAAAGGCATTAAAAGAAAAACAAGATTATTATAAGGCTAATTTTAATTTAGGTGCTGCTTATTATAAAACTGCCGATTTAATAAGAACAGGTAAAATACCTTCACCAGATAAAAAAATGACAAAAGATTCGGCAGCTAATATTATCTATAACCAAGCAGCTGAACAATTTGATGTTGTTGCAAAATCCGTTTCTAATGCAGATACAATTCAAAAAGCATGGCACAATTACGGAAATGCTAAGCTAATGCAAAAAAGTTATGAAGATGCTATTTTAGGATATAAAAAAGCATTAAAATTAAATCCAAAAGATGAAGATACTCGTTACAATTTAGCTTACGCTCAGCGCGAATTAAAAAAACAACAAGATCAACAAAAGAAAAACGATAAAGATAAGAAAGACGATAAAAAAGACGGAGATAAACCAGAAGATAAAAAAGACAAAGGAGAAAAAGACAAAAAAGATATTAATAATCCAAACGATAAAGATAAACAAGAAGCTCAGCAGCCTCAAATGAGCAAAGAACAAGCGGAAAAAATGTTGAATGCTTTAAAGAATGACGAGAAAAAAATGCAATCACTCAGAAAGAAAAAAGGTGATCCTGCGCAAAAAGTGAAAGTAGAAAAAGATTGGTAACAATAAGTTTTAAGTGTTTAGTGATAAGTTATAAGTTGAAACAATAGTTCTTTCCTCCTTTTTGGAGTTGCTCAAGAGGCGGAGGATGTAAAAATAAAAAATTGATTAAAAAATTATTCATATTCTTACTATTTATTAGCAGTTGGGCTCTAGCTCAAACGCCAACTTTTGTTGCTCAAGTAAGTAAAAACAAAGTAGCTGTTGGCGAAACATTTCAAGTAGCATTTACATTAAATGGTAGCGGAAGTAATTTAGTGTATCCAAATTTTAATGATTTCAATATTTATTCGGGCCCAAACCAAAGTCAAAGTATGAGCATGGTTAACGGGAATATTTCTCAATCTACTACAATTTCTTTATTCATTGCTGGAAAAAAAGAAGGTAAATTCACCATTGGTTCAGCAACAGTAATGTCTGGCAACCAAAAACTTGAGACCAAACCCATAGTTATTGAAGTTGTAAAAGGAAATCCTCAACCATCAAATTCAGGATCGCAAGGAGCTCAACAACAAAATCAAACTTCAGAAAAAAACCAATACACAAGCGAAATAAGTAATGATGATTTGTTTGTAAGAACCTACTTAAGTAAAACAAAATGTTTTCTAGGAGAGCAATTAACCTTAACCCAAAAAGTATATTCACGAGTTGATTTAAGAGGATTTCAAAACGTAAAATTCCCACCTTACAATGGATTTTGGTCGCAACAAGAAAATAATACACAACAAATTAATTTAAAACAAGAAAATGTAAACGGCGTCATTTACAATGTAGCTGACTATAGTAAAGTGTATTTATTTCCGCAACGAAGTGGGGCGCTTGTTATTGAACCTATTGAATTAGATTGTATTGTTAGACGACAAACTAAAAGACAACCTCGTAATATTTTTGAACAATTTTTTGGCGCGGGCGGATACGAAGATGTTGTTATAAAGGTAAAAAGTAAACCTGTAAAAGTTGATGTTCAAGATTTACCTATGCAAAATAAACCAGAAGTATTTTCAGGAGCTGTAGGTAATTTTTCATATAAAGCAGAACTTGACAAAGCGCAAGTAAAAGCAAACGAAGCCATTAATTTAAAAATTACCATTAGTGGTCAAGGAAATATTAAATTAATTGAGCCGCTTAAATTAAACTTACCTGAGTCTTTTGAATCATATGATCCAAAAATTAATGAAAATATAAAAATTGTGGGCGGAGTAAGTGGAAGCATAACCTACAATTACCTTATTATTCCGAGAGAAAAAGGAGAATTTATAATTAATAATTTAAGTTTCAATTATTTTGATGCAGACAAAAAACAGTATGTTTCCATTCCTTCGCCCGAAATGAAATTACACGTTTTGGAAGGAGATGAGGGGAGTGCTCAAATTATTTCCCCTGAAAAAAAAGGTGTTAAAGAAAGTGAGAATGATATTCGTTATATAAAAACTGGTGATTTAGATTTACATAAAAACAATGAAGAATTTTTCTCTTCAATGACTCACTATCTATTACTACTATTCCCTACTCTATTGTTTTTTGCAGGATTATATCTTGCAAGGCAACATGTAAAAGCCAATAGTAACATCATGGCTGTAAAAGAACGTAAAGCTGCTAAGTTGGCAAAAAAACAATTGTCGATTGCCGAAAAACATATGACACAAAATAATAAAGATTTGTTTTTTAACGAAGTACTAAATGCATTAAATAATTATATAGGTGATAAATTTGCCTTATCTATTGTTGACCTATCAAAAGATAAAATTACAGAAATGTTACTTTTAAGAAATATTACAGATGCTACTGCGAAAAATGTAATTGAAACTTTAAATACTTGCGAATACGCCAAATATGCACCAAGTGCTGTTACAGGCGATTTACGAAAAGTTTATCAAGACACCATTGAACTAATTTCGCAAATTGAAGAACAAATAAAAAAGTAAATGTGACCATTAAATAACTAGAGAATGAGACAATTTAATATCACAAAAAATAGAGGGCAAAATTACCAGTTCGAGCGAAGTGGAAAACATACTAATCACTTATTGATATTATTTTTATTTGCTTCCCTATTTTCTTTTGCAAATAATGATTTGCAGAAAAAAGCAGAAAAATTATATGCTAACAAAAATTACAAGGAATCAATTATTGCGTATGAATCAATTTTAAAAGAAGGGTTTGTGTCCTATAAATTATACTACAATTTAGGAAATGCGCACTACAAAAATAATGAATTAGGAAAGGCTATTTACAATTATGAATTAGCAAATAAACTGCAGCCAAACAACAAGGATGTTGAAACAAATTTGAGAATAGCAAATGAAAAAACAATTGACAAGATAGAAAGCCGCGAAAATTTTTTCATAGGTGCTATAAAATCTGAATTAGTAAACTCATTGTCAACAAACGGATGGGCTTGGCTAAGTATTATTAGTTTAAGCGGATCTTTACTTTTGGCATTTATATTTTTTACGTCTAACAAATTAATTTTAAAACGGACTGGATTTTTTGTTAGCAGTACTTTATTTATATTTTTTATTATTACGATGGTATTTGGTTTTGCTGCTATTAAGAATAAACAAGCTACTAACTTTGGCATTATTTTAAATCGGGAAATAAAAATTTATGACGAGCCAACAATTAGTTCAAAAGTGAAATTTAATTTACACGAAGGAACCAAAACGAGTATTTTAGAAACAAATGTAAACTGGACTAATATTAAACTCGAAAATGGAAATGAAGGTTGGATAAAAACTTCAGAAATTGGATTGTTTTAGAGTTAATAACATTTATACGTAATAGATAGTCCAAGCAGTTAGTCACCCTGAACTTGATTCAGGGTCTCTGAGATGCTGAATCAAGTTCAGCATGACCACCATAATTGGACCAAATCATAAATCCATTTGGTATAACTATAAAACTAAAGCAATAAAAAAGAGATGTAGAATTTTTCTACATCTCTTTTATTTTTAAAGCAGGTAAACTATTTTACTGCAATACAATTTTCCTAGTTTCAATGGTAACGCCTTGCGCATTGATGAGATTGACAAAATAAATACCATTGCCACCCCAAGTGCTCATATCCACATAAAATTGTTGTTGTGTAATGGCAGACTGAAACACTTGTTGCCCCAACGCATTACTAATTTTAATTTGATGCCCCGTTAAATTAGCCAAGTTGCCATTATCAATGGTAATATGATCGTTAGTTGGGTTTGGCCAAATTTTAATAGTGTTTTGGTAAGTTACTGGGTTAAACCCAGTAAGGTTAGTATTAATTAAAAGTGTATCGGTAACTGTGATAGTTTGAAAACATAAATTACCATTATACAAACTAGTAATTTCGCTTGGTGTTAATGCGCGATTCCAAATACCGATATCGTCTAGTTTACCATTTAAAAATGCAGGAAAATTTACAGTTGTATTTTTTCCAAACAATAATGGATAACCAACCGCAGTATTAACAATCGTTGTAACATTATAGGTACCTGTAACATTATTTAATTGCATACCATTTTGGTATACAATTATATCATTTACGGTAGGATTAACTATACTTGGCAAAATTACAACATAATGATTCCATTGGGTTATTGCTTGATTCAAAATAAATCCTTTTGATGAAAATGCTGCGCCTACAAAAATGCCTTGATTCTGAAAATTGAATCCGCAATCAAACCTTTGACCAGAAATATTTGGACCCCAAGATACCGCTGAATTCCCATTAACTGAGGAGCCGTTTTCATTATACCAAAATGATATAGACCTCTGAGTCTGGCCTGAAATTGATATAGCGGCACAAGAAATAAAATTACTAACCCCATCAAAACTATAAGCACTATTAACACTCCCAAACCTATCAGCTGTTAATGTCGCTCCATTAACTGTTCCGTCATTTGTGTTAACACTTTCATCAATGGCATTGCCGTTAAAAGGCCACCAGCCTTGTAAACCATTTGTAGGCACATAATTAGGAACTGTTTGTGCTAGGCTTGTTACAGCAAATCCCGCAATAGCCAGAGCTGTTAAGAGTACACTTTTTTTAATCATAGTATAATTTGTTTTATACTACTCTGTCCCGCAGTAGCGGTTAGTTTAAATAAATCAGCGTGAGACAGTTGCAAATACTCGTAGCTGAGGGAGTCGAAGCCCTTAAGACAAAGTAAAGCAACGCTCACGCTTTACCGTGAGCGTTATGCTTAAACTTCCCTGTCTTAATTGAACTTTCGACTTTTCAGCTGCAGGATGGTTAGCAAACGCTAATGTGTTATATTAATTTAGTTTTTTATTTACTACTTTAAATTTTATTATTAATGTTATATAAAAGTACGCTATTTTTTTAAAAATTGATATGTCAATTTTCTCTTAAAATTATAAAAACAACATCACTTTTTAAACTTTCCTTTTAATGCCGCTAATGCGGAAGTCATATCATTAGGGTCGTATGTTGCAGCTTCTTCTTTTTTTGGAGCTGTTTTTTTATGAGCACTCATCCCCTCGCCTTTCATTGATAACGCTATTCGTTTACGTTTCACATCACATTCCGTCACGTTTACCCAAACCTGCTGTCCAACTTTTACCACCAAATTAGGATCATCTACAAAAGTATCGCTCAGCTGAGAAATATGAACCAAACCATCTTGATGAACACCAACATCTACAAACGCTCCAAAATTAGTAACGTTGGTTACAATACCTGGCAGGCGCATTCCTTCTCTTAAATCATCCATGCTGTGCACATGCTCATCAAAACTAAATACCTCAAAAGATTTACGTGGGTCGCGTCCTGGTTTTTCTAACTCACTCATAATATCTTTTAAGGTTGGCAGACCAATAGAATCAGTAACATAAGACATTAAATTTATTTTTTTACGTAAGTCTTTATCTTTAATCAAATCGTCAATGCTGCAATTTAAATCGCTTGCCATTTTCTCTACAATATGATAAGCCTCGGGATGCACTGCACTTTTATCCAATGGATGAATACCATCTCTGATGCGCAAAAAACCTGAACATTGTTCAAATACTTTATCACCCATACGATTTACTTTTAATAACTCTTTACGAGATTTAAAGGCACCATGTTCGTTACGATAGTCCACAATGTTTTTAGCTAAGCTATCGCCAATACCCGATACATAAGAAAGTAATTGCTTGGATGCTGTATTCAACTCTACACCTACTCCATTTACACAACTCATCACCACGGTATCTAATTTATTTTTCAATGCCAATTGGTCCACATCATGCTGATACTGGCCCACTCCAATTGATTTTGGATCTAATTTTACTAATTCAGCCAAAGGATCAGCTAAACGACGACCAATAGAGACGGCGCCACGCACGGTTAAATCATACTCAGGAAATTCTTCGCGAGCCACATCTGATGCCGAATAGATTGAAGCACCTGCTTCACTCACCATAATTACCGGAATTGTTTTTGGTAATACATCAATGCTTCTAATAAATTGTTCCGTTTCGCGAGAGGCAGTTCCATTACCAATAGCAATAGCTTCTAATTGATGCTTGGCGCATAGTGCCATTACCATATGTTGCGCATCCATTACTCTGCGTTGCGGCTCGTGCGGATAAATGACTGTTTCTTCTAATAATTTGCCTTGTGCATCCAATGCCACCACTTTGCAACCAGACCTAAATCCAGGATCAATGGCCAACATTGATTTTTGACCTAACGGAGATGCTAATAATAACTCACGTAAATTATCGGCAAAAACTTGTATAGCTTTTTCATCAGCCGTTTGCTTTGTCATTAAACGCATTTCTGCTTCAATGCTTGGCTGTAATAAACGCTTGTATCCATCTTCAATAGCCAAAGCAATTTGCTCGGCACATTCGTTTCGAGAGGTGATGAATTGTTTTTTTAATTGTTCATGCGCTACTTCATCGTCAATGATGACGTCTAAAATTAATATATCTTCTTTCTCACCACGACGCATAGCTAACATGCGATGGCTTGGGCAAGACATTAATGATTCTTCCCATTCAAAATAATCTTCAAACTTTTGCCCTTCTTCTTCTTTACCTCTAATCACCTTCGTTTTAATAATCGCTGATTTTTTAAATAGATTTCTCATACCTTCACGCGCAACGGCATCTTCGCTTATAACCTCGGCAATAATATCTCTTGCGCCAGCTAAAGCATCATCTGGATGATCAACTCCTAATTCTTTATTTACAAATTTTAAAGCCTCAGGAAATAATTCTTTGGTTTGTTGCGCTAATATTAATTGCGCTAACGGCTCTAAACCTTTTTCGCGAGCAACTGTAGCTTTAGTACGACGTTTTGGTTTATATGGTAAATACAAATCTTCTAAGGTTGATAGTGTTTCAGCAGCAAGAATTTTATCAGATAACTCCTGTGTTAATTTACCTTGTCCTTCAATAGATTTTAAAATACTTTCTCTACGTTGTTCTAATTGACGTAAGCGTTCTATTTCATTTTTAATCGTAATCACTTGCACTTCATCTAAACTGCCAGTCACCTCTTTACGGTAACGAGAAATAAAGGGTACCGTAGCACCTTCATCTAATAATTCAACAGTAGATTTAACTTGTTTTGCATCGATTTTTAGTTCGGCTGCAATTTTAAAAAATAATGATGCGTCGGTCATGATAAATTATAAATTGAATACTTAAAATATTTTTGATAGTTGTTTAACAAATATAATCCTATAAAACCGTGGTTGAGTTTGGATTTATCAACAGAATAGTTTTAGATACACCATTTAAACTATTCACAATGAAAGACTTAAAATATAAAAATGTTGAAAATTATTTAGCTATGCTATTAATAAAGAAATTATGAGTTCGAGTTATTCTCAAATACTTCTACTTCTGCTAAAGGACTAAAAAGATAAATAGCGCCTGTACTAATTTCTTTGCAGCGATAACGTTTTCTTAACTTCTCGCCCTTTTCAAAAATTCGCGAACCATTATATAAAAAATGCGTGCGATAAGGCAAATGTTCTAACAAAATCAAATGTGCATTTGTTTCATTTGAATCATATAATTTTAAAGTACGCATTAATGTCATATCGCTACAACTTGCCGCAGCTGGATTTTGCAAATATTTTCGTAAAGCATATAAAATATCTAATGGCAAATTATCAGTAGATAAAAAAGGTGTCATTAAAACTCTAAACGCTTGTTTCCATTCGTCGCCATGCGGTAAAACTCTATTTTTATACTGATTAAATGTATGCAGGTGCGCTATTTCGTGCACTAATGTTATAAAAAACGAATACTGATTTAAGTTATGATTTATTGTAATTGTATGATTTAGTCCATCCCTAGGCGAAGTATAATCGCCTAATTTTGTGCTTCGCTCTTTAGTGATTTTTAATTTGAAATCAAATTCAATTATCCAAATGGCAATTTGCGGCACAGCAAACTCTGGAATATATTTTTTTAATATTTCCGAATTACGCTGTATTTGTTGCTCTCTTTGATGCATAAAAACTATAAAAGATTAGGACTTAGGATTAAAGATTGCATTATCTTATGTCTTTAATTTTATGTCTTTAATCTTATTTCTTTTATCAATATTATGGTTTGTATTTCGATTTTTGTAAAATTTTTTGTACGTCTTTTTCGTTCATTAAATCTTCTAAAGTTACATCATCATTATGTTCCATATAAGATTTTATAATTTGCTTACCTAACCACATAGCAATTCGTGGCGGACAATCTTTACTGATGGCTCTGGTAAAAGGTCCATCACTTGTAAATTCAGAAACTAGTTTTAAATCATTGTCATATAATTTATTATCCTTAGCAAAAAATCCCCATAAGTTCTTTTCGTTTTTATTACAATAATTCATTTGAGCAGCAGTGTAGCCCATTTTAATGGAATCTTGAACCTCTGGTAATAAAGCATCGCAGGTATAAAATATTTTACCATAAAAAATCATATGATTTAGTAAGTTGTTTACAGGATCTGAATTATCAAACTCGGTAATTATCCAACCTCTTACTGCATCAGATAAAACATGTTCTTTATTCATTGTTCGGGTTCTGAATTTTGGAAGCTGCATCATAGTATAAAATACATTTTCACTACCTAAATACATATCTAAACCGATTCCAATTGTAGAATCCACGTAAACAACATTATATTGAAAGCCACTCACAAAAGTGACAAATTGTTTCGGCGTTTTGCGTTTGGGGAAAAACACTTTAAATCGTTTCACAACCTCTGTCATTTCATCACCCAGAAACTCAATATCATTATCCGAATACATTTTAATGACATCTGAATGCGACATCTTTATATCTTTATTATTTACAAACCGCAATAAAGTTTGAGAATACAACGAATCAACTATACCGCCATTATTTACAATAGATGAAACATATCTTGTATAAAATGTGGAGTATTTTCTTTGAAAATCATTCATTTTTTGATAGCAATTTTCAGAAGTTAAGCAAAACACGTCTTTATCCAAACGTTTAAATTCGATTGGGTCAATTACTACTTCACTTGTATCAATATCTAAAACGTCATGCTTACATCCAATTAAAAAATTGGTTGAGAAGGCTATTATTATCAATTTAAAAAGAGATTTCATAACGAAAATTATATTATTTTTACAAAGTTAAATTACATAAATAAAAATTACATGAAAAAGATATTACTTATAGTTTCAAGCACAATAGTGTTAGCTAATAGTATTTTAGCTCAAGATGCGGCTGATAAAAAATACCGTTTTGGCTTGCGTGTTGCTCCTACTCCAACATGGCTAAGAAGTGATGAATCTAAATTTATCTCTAAGTCAGGGACTAAATTCGGTTTGGGATTTGGATTACAAGTAGAATTTAGGATTAATTCAACCGCCTCATTTGTTACAGGCGTTGGAGGAGATTTTTTAGGCGGTAAACAAAATTATAATTATGATCAAGGTTATGTTCTATCAAAAGATGGTGAATACGTCGATTCAAAAACAATTGATTTTACTAAAAGTGCTGAAGAAATAAAAGTTGAAGCCCTAAAAAACGGAAATAAATTTTACGAATTAAAATCACGATCAATTAAAGCAACCTACATAACAATTCCAATTTTATTAAAACTTATGACTAAGGATATTGGTGGATTCAAATATTTCGGAATATTTGGTGGAAATATTGGAATCCAAAGCAAATTTAAAGCTACTGATGAAATAACTGAATTAACAGCTAATTTAACAGGAACTACTACAGTTTATAATTCAGGCACAAATTCTTTAAAAATTGATGAGATGAGACCAAGTGGAGATTTAATACCCTTTAATATTGGATTAAATGCAGGTTTAGGTGCTGAATATAATTTATCTGGAAGTACATCCGTTTTTTTTAGTATTAATTATATGAGGGGTTTTATCAATAATTATCAAAAAACTTCTGATATAATGGTAGATAAAATGAAGGATAATATTAATAATAGTAATAATATAGGCAACGCTGAAGTGCCAATAAGGTCAAAACAAAGTGCATTTAGCGACGGTATACAAGTTAATATTGGTATATTGTTTTAATGAAAATGAAATTTATTTAAATCCCTTCCGTAACATTGCGGACGGGATTTTTTATTTTTACCAAATAAAACCATGAAGGATCAAGAAATAATAAACCATATTGTAAACTGGTTAAAGGAATATTCCATAAATTCTAAAACCGAAGGTTTTGTAATTGGTGTTTCAGGCGGAATAGACTCAGCGTTAACATCAACACTTTGCGCCTTAACTGGCCAAAAAGTAATTTGTTTAAATATGCCAATCAGGCAACATCAAACAGAATATGATAGAGGAAATAAACATATTGAATGGCTTAAAAAAAATTATCCAAAGGTTACAAGTGCCGAAGCTAACTTAACGTCTATTTTTGAAGAAATTGAAAATTCGTTTGACAAATCCATTCAAGATTTTTTAACAATGGCAAATACCAGAGCAAGATTAAGGATGACTACTCTCTATGCTTATGCAGGGCATCATAAATTATTAGTGGCGGGGACAGGAAATAAAATTGAAGATTTTGGAATTGGGTTTTATACTAAATACGGAGATGGTGGTGTTGATGTTAGTCCAATTGCGGACTTGATGAAATCACAAGTGTATGCATTAGCAGCTAAAGTTGGTGTTATTGATGAGATTTTAAATGCCAGGCCAACTGATGGTTTATTTGCAGATGGCAGAACGGATGAAGATCAAATTGGTGCAAGCTACGATGAATTAGAGTGGGCAATGTTGTATATCGAAAATAAAGAGACCTACACTTTGTCCGACCGTCAAAAAATAGTCATGCAAATTTATATGAGCAGAAATAAAGCTAATAAACATAAAATGGAGCCTATCCCTGTTTGTATTATTCCAAAAGAATATTTAGCTTAGATTTATGGAAAAACGAACCTGTATAGAATGTGGTGAAACATTTAATGGAAGAGTTGATAAAAAATTTTGTAGTGATTTATGCAGGAACTCGCACAACAATAAAATAAATAGTGATAGTACAAATTTTGTCCGCAACATCACTAATATTTTAAGAAAAAACAGAAGAATTATCGAGAGTTTATTGCCTGAAGAAACTGCTAAAGTTTCGCAACAAAAATTACTAGATAAGGGCTTCAATTTTAATTATCACACCAATATTAGCACTACTAAAACAGGCAAAAATTATATATTTTGTTATGAATATGGTTATTTACCAATTGAAGGCAATTATTATTTATTAGTAAAACGAAAAACAGATAGTTAGTAAAAAAAATATCACCAACTATTTTTCATAACATTACCTTATTACTAACAATTACTGAATTACTACTTTTTTATTAATAATATTTTGACTCTTATTAAAAATTTGAACAAAGTAAATACCTGGTGCCATGTTGCCTTTTTCTATAGCAATTTGCTTGCTGTTTGCTATAAAAATTGACTTAATTTCTTGGCCAAAACTATTTGTAATTTTTATACTTGTATTTATTTGCTCCTTATCAAACGAAATGACTGTTTGCGAATTAAAAGGATTAGGATGGATAGTAACATCAAAATTAGCTAAACTACATTCTAAAGCAATAACCTGTGAATATGTGTAATTTCTGCTAAAATCCGTTTGCTTCAATCTATAATAGGTTAGTTGCTCAAATGGTTCATCATCTTTTAATGAATAATTATTTTGTATTAAACTATTACCATCTCCGTCAATACTATCAAAAACCCTAAAATCAATTCCATTTGAAGATTTTTCTAAAGTGAAATAATCATTATTATTTTGAGTTGCTGTACTCCACCTAATTATTACATTTCCATTTAAACACTCAGTATTAAAGGCAATTAGCTCAACAGGTAATGGTTGCGTATAGTAAACTTTAATGGTAATCAAATCTATTTGTGCAAATGCACTACCACTTCCACCACCAGTTCTATTCCACGAAAACGCCAATCCAAATGCAGAACTATTAACATCAGCGGGAGTCCAAGCAGCACCCCATAAATCTGCTGAACTACCATAAAGTTGAACATCATCAGTTGTTGGCCAAGCGGGATTCAGAGCTTTATTTGTACCTATAAGTGCTCCTCCCTTTATCAAACTTAAAATATTATCCTTACATTTTCCGTTAATATCGCTCCGCTCGATATTAACTTCAAAACCAGTTATAGTGGCATTTGTTGGAATTGAAAAACCAAAACCTGTGACTACTAAATAATCTGAAAAATTGCCAGTACTCCCTAAATTAATAGTATTTGAAGCATAAAGATTATCTGATACAAAAACATTTGTTCGATTTGTTGTAGCAGAAGATGATCCAGTTATTACCGTATTCGAAGTTACACTTCCAAAATTTGGTCCTTGCGACTGGCCATTGATAATGTAAACATAAAAAATAAGAAATATAATTAAGCTATACTTCATTTTGTTGAAGAAAATAATTTTAATAAAAATATAAAATATTTTCAAACATAACAAAACAGTTGGAAAAATTTCGATTTATTAGTATACTACAAATCAGAATTTTGTAAAAATTTATTTATCCCTAAAATACAACCAATTACTTTAAAAACTTAAAGTTTTTGCCAATGTAACGTGCATTGTCTCCCAATTGTTCTTCAATACGCAATAATTGATTATACTTAGCAATCCGATCGCTACGCGAAGCTGAACCGGTTTTAATTTGTCCGCAACTTAAAGCTACAGCTAAATCAGCAATAGTCGTATCTTCGGTTTCACCACTGCGGTGACTCATAACAGATGTGTAACTGTTTGTTTGCGCTAACTGAACAGCATTAATAGTTTCAGTTAAGGTTCCAATTTGATTTACTTTTACTAATATCGAATTAGCAACTCCCATGTCAATTCCTTTTTGTAAAAAGTTAACGTTGGTAACAAATAAATCATCACCTACTAATTGTGTAGTTGCTCCTAATTTGTCTGTCATTAATTTCCATCCATTCCAATCTTCTTCAGCAAAGCCATCTTCAATTGAAATGATAGGGTATTTTTTTCTCCAGTCTGCCCAAAAATCAACCATTTGCTCAGATGTTAATTTATCTCCTGTCGATTTTTTAAAATGGTAAACTTTTTCTTCTGTATTGTAAAACTCTGAAGCGGCTGCATCCATAGCAATAAAAATATCTTCTCCAGCTTTATAACCAGCTTTATCGATCGCTTGCATTACTGCCTTAATAGCTTCTTCGTTATTTTTAAAGTTTGGAGCAAAGCCACCTTCATCACCAACATTAGTAGCTAAGCCTTGTGATTTTAAAACAGCTTTTAAATGATGGAAAATTTCTGTACCCATTCTTAAGCCTTCGCTAAAACTTTCAGCTCCAACTGGCATAATCATAAATTCTTGAAAATCAATTCCGTTATCTGCATGAGAACCTCCATTTAAAATATTCATCATAGGAATAGGAAGTATGTTTGCATTAACTCCTCCAACATAACGATATAATGGTTGTCTGCATTCTTCAGAAGCAGCTCTAGCAACAGCTAAAGAAACTCCTAAAATAGCATTTGCTCCTAAATTTGCTTTATTTGGACTGCCATCCAATTCAATCATTGCTGCATCAATCGCGCTTTGATCAAATATGTACATGCCTTTTAATTTTTCAGCAATTGAGGTATTGACATTGTTTATTGCCTTTAAAACACCTTTTCCTAAATATTGTGTTTTATCATTGTCACGAAGTTCAACCGCTTCATGCATTCCTGTTGAAGCTCCAGATGGAACTGCCGCTCTTCCTAAAATACCTTGATCGGTTACTACATCAACCTCAATGGTTGGATTTCCTCTTGAATCTAAAATTTGACGTGCTACAATGGTGTGAATAAATGACATAAAATGTGTTTAAAAAAGGTTAACGATGCGTAAAATTAAATAAAGTTTTAGTACAATGAAAAATAAAATATTAAGAGTAATGAACGATTTATTAATGGCGTTTATCTATGCCCCAAAGCAGTTTATTGCGAAGGGTTTCAAAAAAATGTTGTCCTTCTAAATTTATCATATTAAATTTAAAATCGGCTTTCTTTATTTGTAAATCAGATTGGTTTTTTATGGTTTGTGAACGAGAATCTAAAGAAACATTAAAACTATCACTTCTTCCACTTACTTTAAAACTCAATGTTTTATTGTTTGAAATAACCACTGGTCTTACATTTAAATTATGAGGAGCTATTGGTGTAATAATAAAATTATCAGAATCAGGCATCATAATTGGTCCGCCACAACTTAAAGAGTAGGCTGTAGAACCAGTTGGTGTTGATACAATTAAGCCATCAGCAAAATAGGAATTTAAAAAAACGCCATCTACATACGTGTCAATATTTATCATGGCACTCGATTCTTTTTTATGAATTGTAAATTCATTAAGTGCATAATTAACCTCATTAAAACAGGTTGTTTTGTCTAATTCAATTAATTCTCTTTTATCTAATGTAAATTTTTCTTTTATTAAAAGTTGAATCGCTTTAATGAAATCTTCTTTATAAACAGTTGCTAAAAATCCCAACCTACCAGTATTTACCCCTAATACAGGAATTCCTGATCTACGAACATATTCAAGGGTTTCGAGCATTGTGCCATCCCCTCCCAACGAAATAACATAATCTGCCTGTGCAATAAGTTCTTCCGAATTATGATAAATATCTACTGCAAGTGGCTTTTGTAAAGATGAATTTAAAAAATCTAAATAAGCTTTAAAAACAGTAACCTTAAAATTTTCTTTAGAGGACAATACTATTAATTGCTCTAAATATTCAGTGTTATTATCACTTGTATTTCTTGCATATACAGCTATTGTCATAACTTTTTAAGAAATCTAAATATTGAGAAAATGTAAAAATTCATCTAATTTATCTTTCATGCCATTTTCAAAATCACTGTTTTGAAAGGATGCTTTTACAACATAATTGTATCGATAAAAGGTTTGTAATATGCGAGATATGTCTTCTTTATTTATTTTGATGGTTACTTCCATCTTTGTACTATCAGGAATTGAAGAAACATGTGCACTTAAAATTTTAGCATCATTTCCTTCAATAATACTAGAGATTTGAGTCAATGAATAATCAGCTTGATTTACTTCCAAAACAATTACACCCCCCAAGTTTTGCACCGAGGCCATCGTTGAAATATTTTGCAATAAGCCTTTTAATGTAATGCATCCTTTGTATTGCTCCTTGTCATCTAATACAGGTATAAGTGTTAAATTAAACGACATCATTAACTTTAATAAATCATAGGTATGCTGGTAATTATGAATTATAGGTTTTAGTAATGGAGCTTTTAGGTTGTCTATTTTTTCTTCAGGATGATTGTAGTCTATTAAATCATGCTCCGTCACTAATCCAATTAACTCTCTATCTTTTACAACAGCTAAATGAGATACTTTGAACTGTTCCATCCAATCTAAAGCCATTTCAACTGTGTCAGTAGATTTTAAAGGAGGAATTTCGTCTGTTATTAAATCGGCAACAAGCATAAGCAAAAGTACTATTTTATATTTAAAAAGGGTATGTAAAAGAAATTGTTTTGGTAGTGATTTTTAGAAAGTTTTTGTTTTAAAAGCTATATATTTGACTCAAATTTTTTTATGATTTCTTTTGATAATACCGAAAATGCTTTTAAATCAAAATCTAATAGTGACTTAAATCGTTCCTATTGGTTATTTAAAATGGTGAGTAATCCAACATTAGTAAATTTTGGCGCAAAATTAGCTCCATTAGGTTTAACCATTGGATTTAAAGGATTAATAAAAAATACCATTTTTAAACAATTTGTAGGTGGCGAAACTATAAATGAATGTGATATAACAATTGCAGAACTTGGAAAATATAATATTGGAACTATTTTAGATTATAGCGTTGAAGGTAAAGAAAGCGAAGCTGATTTTGATGCTTGTTGTAGGGAGACAATTGAAACGATAAATAAGGCTAAAGGCAACGAACACATTCCTTTTTCTGTTTTTAAAGTAACCGGCTTAGCTAGATTTGCATTATTAGAAAAAGTGAGTTCAGGAGAAAAATTATCTGACTTAGAAAATAACGAGTACGAAAAAGTGAAACAACGCGTTTACTTAATTTGTAAGGAAGCTCACGTATCAAACCAATCCTTATTTATTGATGCTGAGGAAAGTTGGATTCAACCAGCTATTGATGCTTTAGCAGATGAAAATATGTTGGTGTTTAATAAAGAAAAAGCAATTGTTTACAACACCTTTCAGTTATACAGAAAAGATAGATTAGCGTTTTTAAAACATACCATTACCCAAGGAAAAGCTAATGGGATACATATTGGTGCTAAATTAGTTAGAGGTGCGTATATGGAAAAAGAACGTGCTCGTGCTATTGAAAAAAAATATCCATCTCCAATTCAAGATTCAAAAGAAAACTCTGACAGAGATTATAATTTGGCTTTAGAAGAATGTATAAAGAACATTGATATGATTGGTTTGTGTGCTGGAACTCATAACGAGAAAAGTAGTTTGTATTTGGTTGATTTATTGAGTAAATATTTGATTTC
Organism: Bacteroidia bacterium; assembly: GCA_021740825.1. Lineage (GTDB taxonomy): Bacteria > Bacteroidota > Bacteroidia > B-17B0 > Aurantibacillaceae > UBA4416. Next base: position 115,205 of record JAIOZA010000002.1, read on the forward strand.
AACTGATGATAAGCGAATTTATTTTTCGCAATTACTTGGAATGAGTGATCATATCAGTTACAATCTAACATTGTCAAATTATAATGTAGCTAAATATGTGCCTTATGGTCCTGTAAAGGAAGTATTGCCCTATTTGATGAGAAGAGCTCAAGAAAACACTTCAGTAAAAGGACAAACGGGCAGGGAGTTGGGATTAATTATTAAAGAAAAAGCGCGAAGAAAAAAACAAGGTAGAATTTGATCAAAAAAAAGCTCCTTCCTTTCGGAAGAAGCTTTTTAAAAATTTATTACAAAAAATTACTTTTTCAAATAATCAGCTACTAGTTCGTTTTGAACAATTTCCTCTCTAAATGCGTAAGCACCAGTTTTTGGCGACTTAATTACTTTAATAACTTTAGTAAAGCTATTTCCTTTACCAGTTTTTAGTGTTGCTACAACTTTCTTTGCCATTTCTTATAAGTTTTAATGGATTATTTAATCTCTTTATGAGTTGTCATTTTTTTCAAGATCGGGTTGTACTTCTTCAACTCAATACGATCAGGAGTGTTTTTTTTGTTTTTAGTCGTAATGTAACGAGATGTCCCGTGTTTACCACTGTCTTTGTGCTCTGTGCACTCTAAAATTACTTGAATTCTATTACCTTTTTTTGCCATTTGTTTTGTTATTTATTGAATTAAGCTAAAATTCCGCCTTCTACAGCTTCTTTTAAACAAGCAAAAATTCCTTTTTTATTAATATTTTTTATAGCTGATGTAGATACGCGTAAAACAACCCATTCACCAGTTTCAGGAACAAAAAACTTTTTAGTTTTTAAGTTTACTTTAAACTGACGACGGCTTTTAGCGTTCGAGAAAGAAACATTATTTCCTTTCATCGCTTTTTTACCTGTTAATTGACAAATACGTGACATATTGTATAATCTTTAAATGTTATCCCTTAAAATAGGGACGCAAATATAGTATTTCTTTTTTAACCTACAAAAAATAGTAGGTTTTTTTCAAAAAATAATATACTTGCATCACTTTTTTTTATTTTACCCCGCTAATCTCGCAGATTTCGCTGAATTTAATCTGCAAAATCTGCGTTATCTGCTGGAAATTATTATTATTTAGTAAAACGCTTTCTACGTTCTGCTCCTTCGCGGTTTCCGCTAAAAGATCTTTCTCCACTTGGTTTGTCAAATGAGCGACGCTCTCCGCCACCATTGCCACCTTCGCGGTTAAATGGTTTACGTTCTCCACCTTCTTTGTTTCCACCATAAGATGAACGACGTTCGCCACCACCAGAGTAAGAACGGCTTTCGCCACCTCCGTAAGTTTTGCGTTCTCCGCCACCATAAGATTTACGTTCTCCACCACCTTCGCGATTTCCACCGTATGAGCGACGTTCTCCGCCGCCACCGCCACCGTAAGAACGGCGACCGTCTTCTCTTGATCCACCACCGTAAGAACGTTTTTCACCGTATCCGCCAGAAGGTTTTGCTTTAGAAACTTCAAAAGAAATAACACGAGCATTAAACTCAATTCCTTTTTTGTTTAAAGCTAAGAACTCATCCACATGTTTGTTTTCTGTTTCAAAGAAAGAGAATGAATTTTTAACATCTACATTGAAAATAACACGAGCATTGATACCAGAAATCTCCACTAAGAAATCTTTGATAGAATTACGGTTAAATCCATCTAATTCGCCCATATTCATGAAGAAACGAGTTGTTTTACCATTGTTTCCATCATTACCAATGTTTAAATCTTGCGAATTTTGGTAGTATGCATAAAAACGATTAAACTCTTCAGAAATAAAACGTTTAATCAATTCTTCTTTCGATAAATCTTTTAATTCATCATAAATTTTTGGAAGGTAAGTTTCGATTTCATCGTCTTTTACCTCTACATTATGTAATTTATGTACTAAATGAAATAATTGTTTTTCGCAAACTGCAACGCCATCTGGCACATCCGCTTTAGTGAATGTATTTTGAATAATACGTTCGATATCACGAATTTTATTTACTTCACGAGGAGTAACGATTGCAATAGCGATACCTGTTTTACCAGCTCTACCAGTACGACCCGAACGGTGCGTGTAGTTTTCTGCTTCTTCAGGTAAATTATAGTTAATTACGTGAGTTACATTATTAACATCAATACCACGAGCAGCTACATCTGTAGCAACTAACATTTGCAAAGTATGGCTACGGAAACGTTTCATTACTAAATCACGTTGTGCTTGAGATAAATCGCCATGTAATGCATCCGCATTATAACCATCTTTAATTAATTGATCAGCTACATCTTGAGTTTCTGCTTTTGTACGACAAAAAACAATACCAAATATATCTGGGTAAAAATCTGCAATACGTTTTAACGCAGCGTAACGATCACGTTGATTTACAGTGTAGTAAATATGTTGAATGTTTTCAGCACCTTGATTCTTTTTACCTACAGAAATTTCTAAAGGAGATTCCATGTATTTACTTGCAATACGCTCAACTTCTCGAGGCATTGTAGCAGAGAATAACCATGTATTTTTTGTTGGAGGTGTGTTACTTAAAATTTGATCTAAATCATCTTTAAAGCCCATGTTTAACATCTCATCAGCTTCATCTAATACAACTACATCTACATGAGATAAATCAATTGCTTTACGCTCAATTAAGTCGATTAAACGACCTGGAGTTGCAACAATTACTTGAGAACCAGCTTTTATGTCGCGGATTTGCGCCATGATTGGTGCACCACCGTAAACAGCGGTTACTCTTAAACCATTAAGGAATTTTGAATAGTTAATTAAATCTTTACTTATTTGAACACATAACTCACGAGTTGGTGCTAAAATTAAAGACTGTGTGAAGCGAGAGTTTAAATCTAACTTCATTAATAAAGGCAGGCCAAATGCTGCCGTTTTTCCTGTTCCTGTTTGTGCAAGGGCTACCATGTCGGTAGATTTATCCTTCAACTGAGGAATAGTTTGTTCTTGGATAGGCGTAGGATTTTCGAAGCCCATCTCGGTCACGGCTTTTAGGAGCATTGGCTCCAAGCCTAATTCTTGAAATGTCATTTGTTTTTGTTTAAATTATTATTACTAGCTGCTAACTAAGATTTAATTTCCGCAGTAGCTGTGAACATTTTATAGCCCGACGTAGGCGCGTTCACAATGTATTGGATGCAAATATTAAATCTAATTGCGTGACAAAGGTATTACTATTTTAGTTAATAACAAAATATTAACATTTTTTTATTTTCTATGGTGGATGAAATATAGCTACTTAATTTTTTTGAATTATTTTTGATGAAGTTAAACTATACTTAATTAGAATTTGTTACACATTTACTAAGAAATGCTATATTTAAAAAAACAATATTATATTTTTATACCATTAATTTGCATCATACAATTAAATGGTGTAGCTCAAAATTATTCATATAAACAAGCTATGAATAATCAATTGTCTGCTTTTAAAACAGCAAAGGGAATAAATGATATTCAAAAATTAGCTGATGCATTTTCTTCTATTGCAATAACCGAAAAAAAAGAATGGTTACCTTATTATTATGCAAGTTTATGCAATGTTTTAGTGGCATTTGAAAAAAAAGAATCAGAGATTGATGTGTTTTGCGATAAAGCAGAGCGTTTAGTCAAAAAGGCTGATTCACTCGAATCCTATAATTCAGAAATCTCCGTTTTAAAATCAATGATTTGTGCTGCAAGGATTGCTGTAAATGAAAATTTGAGAACATTAAAATATGGAAGTCAATCTGTTAAATATGCAAATGAAGCTGTTAAATTAAATGCTAATAATCCAAGAGCTTATTTAGTAAAAGCTCAAAATGTTTTTCACATGCCAGAAATATTTGGAGGTGGAGCTAAAAACGCAAAGCCTATACTAGAATTAGCACTTGAAAAAGAAAAACAATTTAAAACGCAAACTACCTTTCATCCTAATTGGTCTAAAACCGAAATTGAAAATGAAATAAAGAAGGTAAATAAATCTCTGCTAAAAAAATAAAAGTTACTAAGTTTTATTTTCGCGAAAATTAATTACTCTAAACTAATTTTATTAACTAATTACTTTATAAGGTTGTTTTTTATTAAATTTCTAGTCTTTAACAGGTATTTTTAATTCTTCCAAAATGATCCCATTTTTACAATACATTGCACAATACATTTTTGATCATCACGAAAATGAAACCGAGCATTTATGTATTGTATTACCTAACAAACGAGGCGCTTTATATCTAAAACAGCATTTGGCTAAGGTTTTTCAAAAAACTATTTGGTTACCAACTATTATAAGTGCCGAAGAATTAGTAGCCGAACTGTCTGGATTGCAACAAGCGGATAGTATTGATTTAATTTGTGATTTATATCAAGTTTATACTTCTATTTTAAAAGAAAAAGCCGAACCTTTTGATGCTTTCGCAAAATGGGGAACGTTAATGTTGCAGGATTTTAATGAAGCCGATCGTTATTTAGTAGATACAAATTCATTATATCAAAATTTAAAAGAAATAAAAGAGATTGAAAACTGGAGTTTAAGTGTAGATAATTTAACTAATACTCAACAAGATTATATTGATTTTATGTTTCAAATGGGAACTATTTACCATGAGTTCACAAAATTATTACTTCAAAAAAAACAAGCCTATCAGGGTTTAATGTATCGTAAATCAGTGGAAGGTTATAAGAATTCCGCTTACATCAATCAATTCAATAAAATTTTAATTTGTGGTTTTAATGCCTTAAATAAAGCGGAGACTATTATTTTTTCGGAGTTGGTAAAAGATAAAAAAGCAAGGATTATTTGGGATGCTGATAAATATTATGTTGAAAATGACACTTATGAAGCCGGATTATTTTTGCGAAAAAACTGTAGTAATAATTGGTTAGATACTAAAACAAACATTGGTAATTACTTTAACGAAATCCCAAAACACATTGACATAGTTGCAGTTCCTAAACAAATGGGGCAAGCACAGGTGGTTGCTCATCAGCTACACCAATGGATTAAACAAGGTAAATCGCTTAATAAAACAGCTGTTGTGTTAGCAGACGAAAGTTTATTATTCCCAATTTTAAACCAATTGCCAAAGGAAGTTGAGCATGTAAATATTACAATGGAATACCCGTTGCGGCTGTCTCCTATTTATGATTTAATTGATAATTTAATTAGTCTGCATCAGTCCACCCAAAAAGCTGGTGCTTCAAGTAGTTTTTATTTTTCTGATGTTTTTAAAATTTTGCAAAATTCTTTATTTAAAAAATATTATAAATCATTTGACCCAACTATAAATTTGCAAGTTATTATTCAAAAAATAATTGATAAAAATTATGTTTGGTTAAACAGTAAAGTGCTTGCTGAATTATTTTTAGACAATTATAAATACATTGCAAATTTATTTAATTCCTGGTCAAATTCTTCTTACGGAATTTCGGCCATGTCTCAAATCATTTCTGTATTTAACTCATCCGATAATGAAGCGTTGCAATTGTCATCAACAGAAAAAGAATATTTGCATGTATTTACAAAATATTTTAACCGCCTTCAATCTTTAATACAAACACATAATTATTTAGATTCATTATTAACTTTAAAAAGTTTATATAAACAAATTATTGGCTCTGCTTCAGTTCCTTTTATTGGTGAGCCTTTACAAGGATTACAAATTATGGGAGTGTTAGAAACGCGAACGCTTGATTTTGAAAATATTATTTTATTAGGTGTTAACGAAGGGGTTTTACCTTCGGGTAAAGCGGCTAATTCATTTATTCCAAATGATTTAAAACGTTATCACGGTATGCCTTTATATGGCGATAAAGATGCTGTTTATGCGTATCATTTTTATAGAATTTTGCAACGCGCTTCTAACGTTTTAATTACTTATAATACCGAACATAGTGTGTTGGGTTCAGGCGAAAAAAGTAGATTTATTACTCAACTACAATTCGAATTAAAAAAGTACAATCAACAGCATACTATAACAGAGCAGATGTTAAGTGGTGGCGCCTTATCTGCCAGTAATCGTAATGTTATTTCTATTTCAAAAACCGAATTAAATTTAGCTCCTATTATAAAAAAACTCACTACAAATAGTCAATATGATGGCTTAAGTCCTTCGGCCTTAATTAGCTATAAAGATTGTGCCTTACGTTTCTTTTTTAGATATGGAGCTGGTATTAAAGAAACCGAGGATGTTGAAGAAAGTGCCGAAGCTAATACACAAGGCTCTATTTTACACGAGAGTTTAGAGATGTTGTATAAGCCATTTATTGGAAGGGTTTTAACGGAAGAAAATATTAAAGAGTGTCTTTCTAAAACGGAAGAGTGTGTTAGTCTTATTTTTCAAAATTATTTTAGTCAACGAGAAAGCCAATTTGGAAAAAACTTTTTGCAACAAAAAGTTTTATATGAATACGTGAATAAATTATTGCGAAATGATTTAAAATTGATTCAAAATTCAAAAAAAACAAATGAATTATTAAGTTTAATTGATTTAGAAAAAACACTTTCGGCTTCATTAACTATTGATATTAATGGCGTTGAAACATTGGTTTATTTAAAAGGTTCGGCTGATAGAATTGATAAATTAGGTAATAATATTAGAGTTATAGATTATAAATCGTCTGTTAAAACAGATGATAAATTTAAGTTTACAAACTTTGAAGATTTGTTTAAAGACAGTAAATACAATAAAATGTTACAGCTATTTATGTATTCTTGGTTAGTGGTTAAAAACAAATTAGCAAAACCTGAAGAATTGCAACCTTGTATTATACCATTTAAAAAGTTTGAAGAACAACCAAAATTTATATTAGAAGATGTAAAAGGTGGAGGTATTTTAAACTTTACGTCAGAATTATTAGATGAGTTTGAAAGCTATTTGAAATTAGAGATTTCGCAAATAATCTCTATCACAACAAAATTTAATCAAACGGAAGACGAAGTCAAATGCGAATACTGCTCCTATGCAAGTATTTGCAATGTAAAATAATTTAAAACTTAGATCGAATTACCTTAGTTTTTGACCTTCTCAATTTATTGAAGAAATTATTTCCGTAACGTCCTCTATAAAAACTAGATTTACCTCGTATTACATAACTATAACTTACACTCATGGTCATATAAGAATCTTTATGTGTAGGATCACCACGCTTATTAAGCGGATTGTCAATGGGATCATACATAAAATTCTTAACAAAGGCAGGATCAATATTTGTTAATTCTCCAGTACGCGTTGCCAATGCAGCAGCCTCAGGACTCTGAGTTGAAGGATCTACATAAGTTCCGCTAATATCATCTAAATAATCCGTAAAAGTTGTTCTATAATTAAGTTCATAACCAATACGATGCTTTTTACGAAACGTGAAATAAAAGCCAACACCCGCAGGTATATTAATTCCAATAGGAGAATACCTTACTCCCTCTGTTTGTAAAGGTCTCAGTTTAACATAAGATCCGTCAACATATGCTTTTGGATTTGTATAAAACATGCCCAAACCTCCAAAAAAATAAGCTCTAAAACCAACTTTATTTCTATAAGTATTTCCTACGTCGTTGTCTTCAAAAAAGAAAACCTGACCAGTAGCTGCTAAATCAAACATATCATTCCTGAAATTTAGATTTCGAGCATTTCTTGCTGGGTTACTTGATAATTTATCATCACCCGCGATACGTAAATAATCTAACGCTACTTTCACTGATAATTTTGGATTAACTTTGTACCTTGCAAAACCACCAACATTTAAGCGTGTTTTAGCGAATTTCATATCTGCAACAAAATCGCGTCGAGTTTTTTCTTTACCACCAATATCTCCTAAATAGTTAGAAGCGCCAAGTGAAAAACCATAATCCCATAGCCATTGTGCCTCAGCAACTGATGAAGTAAATAGAACAATAAAAATAAAAATGTATTTCATTTAATAATGATAAAATTAATAGACAAAAATAATAAAATCTTTAACTTTAGCCAAAATAATATTACAAATGAAAACAATTAATCAGTTATTTAATATTAAATATCCGATAGTACAGGGAGGTATGATTTGGTGCAGCGGATGGGAACTTGCTTCAGCTGTTTCAGATGCTGGCGGATTAGGATTAATTGGTTCGGGATCAATGTATCCAGAAATACTAAGGGAACAAATAATAAAGTGTAAAAAGGCCACAAATAAGCCGTTTGGCGTTAATATTCCTTTGCTATATCCAAATATTGAAGAACATATACAAATTGTCATAGACGAAGGCGTCAAAATTGTGTTTACATCTGCCGGAAATCCGAAAACATGGACTAAGCATTTAAAAGACAATGGTATAACAGTAGTTCATGTGGTATCAAATGTTAAATTTGCTCTAAAATGCGAAGAAGCAGGTGTTGATGCAATAGTTGCAGAAGGATTTGAGGCAGGCGGACATAATGGAAGAGAAGAAACTACGACTTTAGTTTTATTACCACTTGTTAAAAAGTCAATTACTATTCCGTTAATTGCAGCTGGAGGAATTAGTTCTGGAAAGGCTATTGCCGCAGCGTTTGCATTAGGAGCAAATGGTGTTCAAATTGGAAGTCGATTTGTTTGTTCAAATGAATCGTCGGCTCATAGTAATTTTAAAAATGCTATTATTGATTCAAAAGAAGGAGATACTCAGTTATCGTTAAAACAATTAACTCCTGTAAGATTATTAAAAAACTCCTTTTATAACCAAGTAACTGAACTTGAAAAAAAATGTGCTTCAATTGAAGAGTTATCTGCCCTGTTAGGTCGTGGAAGAGCAAAAAAAGGAATGTTTGAAGGAGATTTGACTGAAGGCGAATTAGAAATTGGACAAGTATCAGGAGCGATGGACAAAATACAATCTGTTCAAGAAATATTTGACGAATTAATTACAGAATATAACGAAACTCTAAAATCATTAGAAAATAATTATTTCTAATTTTTTTATACTGCAAAATTAGTCTACACTAAATTACATATGTATGCTTGCTATTTGCTTAATCAATCATACTCTTTAGCAAAACAATCAAAATATAAAGAAATACAAATTTCCTAATTTTATAAACTAGGTCTTTATTAACTCAATGTGAAGAGTTTGGGCATTTCCAGACTTCACTTGAAGTTTAATAAAAATCATAAAAAATCAGTATTTTTGAGTTAGAATAAGCCAATATGTCAATCAAAGTAAATAATATCACAAAAATATACGGAACTCAAAAAGCGTTAAACAATGTTTCTTTTGAAATTGGTACCAATGAAATTGTAGGATTTTTAGGGCCAAATGGTGCGGGAAAAAGTACCATGATGAAAATTCTTACTTGTTATATTCCACCAACCGAAGGATTTGCAACCGTTTGTGGTTTTAACACCAACGACCAAAGTATTGAAGTACGTAAACAAGTTGGCTATTTACCGGAGCATAATCCATTGTATTTGGATATGTATGTAAAAGAATTCTTGCAATTTATTGGCGGATTATATAAAATAAAAAACGCCAAAGAACGCGTTAAAGAAATGATTGACGCTACTGGTTTGCAGTTAGAACAAAATAAAAAAATTGGTGCATTATCAAAAGGCTATAGGCAACGGGTTGGTTTAGCTCAGGCCATGATTCATGACCCAAAAGTATTAATTATGGATGAGCCAACTACTGGTTTAGACCCAAATCAATTGGAAGAGATTCGTAGCCTTATCAAAAAACTAGGGAAACAAAAAACTGTAATGCTTAGTACGCATATTATGCAGGAAGTAGAAGCTGTGTGTGATAGAGTTATAATTATTAATAAAGGGGAAATTGTAGCCAACGATACTACACAAACCCTCCAACAAAATACAACCAAACAAATTATTACGGTAGAGTTTGACAAAGAGGTTTCCTTTAATACACTTAAATCTATTAATGGTGTAGAAGATGCCATTTTAATAGAAGGAAAAACTTGGAAGATAATTTCTGATTTAGAAAAAGATGTTCGTAAGGAATTATTTAATTACGCAGTTAAACATAATATTGGAATATTGACTCTTAATAAAGAAGAACAAAAATTAGAAGATGTTTTTAAAGCATTGACTAAAAAATAAATGCAAAATAAAAATTATAACATCTATTCTGCTGGTAAATTTATTACCACTAATCATATTCTTGAAATAGTAAATCCATTTGATCAATCGTTAGTAGCAACAACCTATTTAGCGGATAATATTATTTTAGATGAAGCTATCGAAAAAGCTTTATCTGTAAAAGATGAACTAAGTAATTTATCTTCACAAAAAAAACATGATATCCTAAAGCAAATTTCTAACGAGATTTTTGCGAACAGAAATTATTTAGCAAACATATTAAGTATAGAAAGTGCGAAGCCATTAAAATATGCATTAGCAGAAATAGATCGTTCGGCACACACTTTTTTAATTGCAGCTGAAGAAAGCAAAAAAAATTCAACAGAAAACTTAGTATTAGAAAGAATTTCAGGTGCTGAAAAAAGAGAGGGCATTATTCATTATTTCCCAATTGGATTAATTGCTGGTATTGCTCCATTTAATTTTCCGATGAATTTAGCTGTACATAAAATTGCACCCGCCATTGCAAGTGGTTGTCCAATTATTTTAAAACCAGCAAGTCGTACACCATTATCTTGTTTGGAGTTAGCAAAAATTATTGATAAAACAGAACTACCAAAAGGAGCTATTTCTATTTTACCAATGGATAGAGAAACCGGTAATTTACTGGTAACCGATGAGCGCTTTAAATTATTAAGTTTTACGGGCTCACCAGACGTTGGCTGGAAAATGAAAAGCAAAAGCGGCAAAAAGAAAATAGTACTTGAATTAGGTGGAAATGCTGCCACTATTATTACACAAAGTGCTGATTTAAAAGATGCATTACCTAAATCACTAATGGGAGCATTTGCTTATAGTGGCCAAATATGCATACATGCACAACGTTTTATAGTTCACTCATCATTGTACCAAAATTTTATTGACGAATTAAAGATAGCAACTCTAGCTTTAAAATACGGTAATCCATTAGATGAAACAACTGATGTATCAAACATGATTGATGAGGCAAATGCGATTCGTGTAGAAAGTTGGATTAATGAAGCAATACAACAAGGAGCAAAATTAATTTGTGGGGGAAAAAGAATTGGAAGTTATATTGAACCAACCATATTAACTCAATGTAATAATACTATGAAAGTTTATGCTGAAGAAATATTTGGTCCAGTAATTTGTATTAACTCATTCGAAACAATTGATGATGCTATACAGCAAGCTAACAATACAAAATTTGGATTGCAATGTGGCGTATTTACAAACGATACTTTTGAATTAGATAAGTGCTTTAAACAATTAGAAGTAGGCGGTGTAATCCACAACCACGTCCCTACCCTTCGTTACGATCAAATGCCATATGGAGGAATTAAAGATAGCGGACTTGGCAGAGAAGGTGTGAAATATGCTATGCTTGACATGTTAGAAACAAAAATATTAGTGAAGTAACAAAAATTAAAGTTTGAAATTATTGGTTGTAATAAGTATAAACTTCCAATAAAACCAAAAATAAAACAATTTAAAACAAACAACTAAACGACATGGAATACAGAAGACTCGGAAAATCAGGATTACAGGTTAGTACTTTATCATTTGGATCGTGGATTACCTTTGGTAAACAAATAGAAAATAACACGGCTGATGAACTTTTAACTATTGCATACGACAATGGTGTTAACTTTTTTGATAATGCCGAAATTTATGCGCGTGGAAAATCAGAAGAGGTAATGGGCTCCATCTTAAAGAAAAAAAATTGGGTTCGCAGTTCCTATTGTGTTAGTAGTAAAGTTTATTTTGGTTACGAGGAAGGTAAGCCAAACCAAACAGGTCTTTCTCGAAAGCATATTATTGAAGGTTGTCACGCAGCTTTAAAACGCTTACAAGTAGATTATATTGATTTGTTTTTTTGTCACCGTCCTGATAAAAATACACCGATTGAAGAAACTGTTTGGGCAATGAACACATTAATTCAGCAAGGTAAAATTTTATATTGGGGAACCAGCGAATGGGCAAATGATGAAATCATGGCCGCATTTGTATTTGCTGAAAGAAACAGATTGATTGGACCAACTATGGAACAACCTCAATACAATATGTTTGAAAGAACGAAAATTGAAAAAGATTATTTATTATTATTCAGGGATTTTGGAATGGGAACAACAATTTGGAGTCCTTTAGCATCAGGTTTGTTATCTGGTAAATATAACAACGGCGTTCCTGAAGATAATCGTTTACATATTGAAGGAATGGATTGGTTAAAAGAAAGAACTTTAGGAGAAGAATCTAAAATAGAGAAAACTAAGAAATTAACACTACTTGCTAATGAATTAGATACATCAATTGCAAAACTATCTATTGCTTGGACGATAAAAAATCCAAACGTTAGCACCACTATTTTAGGAGCTTCAAAAAAAGAACAATTGATTGAGAACTTAAAAGCCTTAGAGGTTGTTTCTTTAATTACACCTGAAGTCAATGAAAAAATCGAATTAATCTTAAATAATAAACCTGAGCAAGCCGCATTTTAATTTAGCAATGAATAAACCATTTTCAGATTTAATAGTTGTAGAATTGGCAGGCGTTTTGGCCGGTCCATCGGCTGGTTTATTTCTTGCTGAATTAGGTGCAAACGTTATCAAAATTGAAAATCCGAAAACAGGTGGAGACGTTACAAGAAGTTGGAAATTACAATCAGAAAATAAAGAAGATAAAACCAGTGCTTACTACTGGAGCATAAACTCAGGTAAGGAAATTCTATTTTTAGATTTATTACTTGATAATGATTTACAACAATTTTACGACTTAATTAAAACTGCTGACATTTTAATAAGCAATTATAAATTGGGTGATGATATAAAATTAAAAGTAGATTATAGTTCTTTAAAAAAACTAAATCCAACATTAATTTACGCATCAATTAATGGATTTGGACCTGAAAGCCCCCGCACGGCGTATGACTTAATTTTGCAAGCTGAAAGTGGCTTCATGTTTATGAACGGAGAAAAAAATGCAAGTCCTTTAAAAATGCCGGTTGCCTTAATTGATATTTTAGCTGGGCATCAATTAAAAGAAGCTATATTAATTGCCTTATTAAACAAATATAAAACCAATCAAGGCTCTCATATAACAGTATCATTATTTGACACAGCTATTTCTTCATTAGCCAATCAAGCAACAAATTGGCTAATTGCAAATCAATTGCCAACAGCACAAGGCTCTTTACATCCAAATATAGCGCCTTATGGAGAAATTTTTAAAACAAAAGATAACCATCAAATTACTTTTGCCATTGGAAGCGATAAACAATTTAAGCAGTTGTGCGAAATTCTAAACATTCAAGTAATACTTGAATACAGCACTAATCAATTACGGGTTGCAAATCGTTTTTCTTTATTTGATCTTTTAAATGAAAAAATAAAACAATTGGATTTTGAAATTTTATTTAACCATTGTCTGCAAAACGACATTCCAATTGGTAAAATAAGAAACTTAAAAGAAGTATTTGAATTACCTGAAGCTCAGCAATTAATTCATAGTTTTCATCATCAAAAAAGTATTATTAATTCAGTAAAGTCAATTGCGTTTACTATCAAATAAAAAAAGCACCAACTATTAAGTTGATGCTTTTACTGACAAAAATAATTTATTCAATAATTAGTTTTTTAGAAATACGTTTATTCTCAAAATCAATGTTAACGATATAAACACCAGCAGCTAAATTTTCATTTTGATTAATTAAATGACTAACTCTACCTTGGTTATCTGCTGTTTTGGAAGTCTCTTCAAATACTCTACCCATCATATCAACTAAACTAATTTTAGCAGTTTTATTTTCGGGAATATAAAAATCAATAGTTGAACTTGAATTTGTAGGATTTGGATAAATAGATAAACCAATTGATTTTTCGATTTCTGTAATTCCAGTTACAATATTTCCAGTTATGTTAATTTGATCTAAATAAATATTATTAGACCTACCAACATTTTCATCACTTCTAAAGGCAAAACGGAACATAACACTTGGCTTATTATTTAATGCAGAAAATAAACCACTAATTAAGTTCTTAAAAACCCATTGTGCTGATGTAGGAACAAAAGCTGTAGTTGTAGTTCCACCAGATGCTGCTGCCATTGCTGCTGCCGTTGGCACACCAACTACATTTATCCATGTACCACCGCAATCTAATGAATATTGAATTTTAAATGTATCTGCCTGTGCTGCTAAACGCTTTGCATATGCGTAATAATAAGACATTGATATGGTATTAGTATTACTAAAATCAAATACGGAGGTTTGAAAATAATCTAAATGACCTGGTGTGCTTGTTGAACTTGCATTATTAATAAATATACTTTTTGTTGTAGCGTTTGCACCATTAGTTGCATTTTGAACCCAAGTTACAGAACCGGTATTACCATTTACAACAGAAATACTTGAAGGTAATGTTGCTCCATCAAAACTAAAAATACTTGGTGCAGGTAAACCACCTGATCCATTTACAACATTTACATAGGATGTTTTATTCATGGTATTAGACCCTGTAGTATTAGTGGCAGTTAAACTTACAGAATAAGTTCCCGGCGTTGCATAAGAAACTACTTGCGATGTTGCAGTAGACGTTGAGGGATTACCGCCTTGAAAAGTCCACAATAAACCACCTGTTGATGCTCCTAATTGACTTGAGCTTGTGTAACTAAAAGTCCCACCTGCACAAACAGCTAACTTATTTGCAGAAAAATCGGCAAGAGGTGTGCATGTATAACTGCCGTTTAAACCGGTTGCTGTTAAATTTGAAGAGGACCACAAATTATTTCTACCACTTGTATTGCTAGTTAGGGCACTTCTCATTTTAGTAACTTGTCCTTGAGAAAACATTCTAGGACAAGAAGAATAATCCATAAAATTTTCCATATTTTCTGCAGCAGTGCATCCAGTATAAGGACCAGTATTATTACCAGGACAAGTACTAAAATAACCCTTTGTAACAGGGGTATCTGTTACTCCATCATCACCACAAACAGTACCTGGGTTATTTGTATTACCAAATGTGTGAGTTAAATTAAACCAATGTCCCAATTCATGACTTAAAGACCGAGCACCTAATCCAGTTAAAAAATCATACCTATAAACTATAGCATCCTGAGAAGCATTTGTACCCCAAGTACCAGGTAGATAAGTGTAACCAACAACTATTCCTCCAGTTGGAGGACAAGGCGACGTTGCACTTTCAATACACTTAACAATATATATATTTACATATTTATTGGTTGGCCATCTATTTGTTCCATTTCCTGAATAAGCATAAGCAGCCGTATTAGATTGGCTCCAGTTTGTATTAGCATCATAATGACGAATAATACCATTTGTACATTTACCCAGTGGATCCTTTTTTGCTAACACTAATTGTATTTCTGCATCAACATAAAGCGATGAAAAATTTGAATTTATAGAACCAATGTCAGTCCCCAATTTACGATAATCTTTATTTACCTGGGCTATAGCAGCATTAACTGCGGCATCAGAAATATTTTCAGAACCATTTTGATGTAATATATGAAATACTACCGGAATGGTATAAATAGGCACAGCTCCTACTTTTTGACTTGCTTGGTTAAGTATTTCTTGGCGGTATTCAGTTTCTAATTGAGATTGAACTAAGTTATATCGTAACTTTGCATTTGGATCTTTATCAAAAACTTCATCCATTGCGGCATAAGTATTACAAGGAATTGGATATGTGCCTTTTTTTTGTTCTTGAGAATAGGAACTAGCAACCATTGCAGCTATTCCAAACAGAGTTAATAATTGTTTTTTCATGTTTTGTTATTGTTTAAGTACTTAATAAAGATATAAATTCTAATTGACAAAATCAATATCAGAAAATATAATTCCTAATTCTATTAATTTTTTGAATTTAAATCTCTTTGATTTAAAGCCATCATTTGTTTCATTGTTTTATCCATACCTTCCACACTTCCATCTAAAAAAATCACGTTTCCTTTTCCTTCTTGAGCAAAGTTTTTCACAGCCTCAGTCCACATACTAAATAAAATTAACGATGAATCTAACTTTGCCTCTTCCATCTCTTTTGCTGCACCAGCCATACCTTTGGCAACTTCTTGGCGAAATAAGGCTATTCCCTCCCCTTTTAATTGCGAGGCATCTTTTTCTGCCTGAGCCGAAATTTTAATAAAATTACCTTCAGCTTCAGCTGCTTTAGTACGAGTAATTAATAAAGCTTGCCCTTCATTTTCGGCAGCAGCCTTTAAATTATTACTGGCAACAACCTTTGCCATTGAGCGCATTACTTCTTCATCAAAAGTAATGTCATTTAATTGCAAATCAATTAGGTGATAACCCCACTCTTCTAACATTACATCTAATTGCTCCTTCACAGCTTCAACAATATCTCTTCTTAAAGATAACACTTCTGATTGCTTTTTTGTTGCTACAAAAGCTCTTACAGAACCCTCAATAGATCGCACCAAAGCTTGCATTAAATTTTTATCATCTACAAATTTAAAGGCTACATTTTTTATTGATTCTTCTTGTTGGTTAACCACAGCATAAAGTAACATTGCGGTAAAATTAACATTAGCCTGATCTATTGTAACTGCTTGAAATCCTAATTCAGCGCTGCGGTTTTGAATAGATATTTTACGATACACTTTTTCGATAAAAGGAATTTTCATGCTTAATCCAGGAGTCAATATTCTTCTGTATTTACCAAATACAGTTATTACAGCTACAGTTCCTTGCTGCACGGTTACAAAAGATAAAAAAATTAATAGGAATAAAATTGCGAAAAAGAAAATGAGGAATGTCATAGTTTAAATATTAATTTGTTTATGTAAATTTAAGCATCCAAAACAAATAACAAAATATTTTTTTATGAGCGGTCTTATCTCCCCGGTAATAGGAATATGTTTTTGTTTTTTCTTCAATATTTGTTTCTCGCAAAATGACACTACTAAATTAAAAACTCCCGAAGTTGACATTTATAAGTCGGCTTGTAAATTATTAGATTCTGCTAAATATGACGAGGCAATAACTTTACTAAAAAAAGCTATTAAAATAAAACCAGATTACACAGAGGCCTACAATAAAATGGCATTTGCAAAAATTAAAAATTTGGATTTCAAAGGTGCAGAAAAAGATGTGCGAAAAGCAGAAAGTATAAAACCTGATAATTTTGATAGCAAAAAAATGATGGGTATAATTTACTACGAAACAAAAAAAATGAAAGAAGCGAAAGCAACACTTGATTCCGCTATTAAATTAAATTATACTGACCCCGAAATATATTATTATCAAGCTAAATTAATGTTTGACGGCAAAGCTAACCAACTTGCTTTAGATGCATGCACAAGAGCACTTGATCTCAATCCGAATTATCTAGAGGCTATTTTCTTAAAAGGTGAAATTAGATTTAACATGAAAGATTATGCTTATTGTATCAAAGAACTTTCTGATGTTATAAAAATGATGCCAGCAAACAATCCAAATTATGAGGCTTATAAAATAAGGGCTAAAGCCCGATTCGAGATAGGTGATTTTAAAGGTTCATTAACAGATTGGAATATTTACATAGAATCATTCCCTTTAGAAGAAGGAGCGCTTATTTTACGAGGTGCTTGTAAAATTGAAACAAATGATAATTCAGGAGCAATTGCTGACTTTGATGCTGCCATTAAAATAAATGCAAAAAATCCAGTAAGTTATAATTACAGAGGGGTTGCTAAAGGAGAAAACAAGCAATTTGTTGAAGCGTTAAAAGATTTAGACTATGCTATTAAATTAAAATTTGACTATGCAGGCGCTTATGTAAATAGAGCAGCCATAAAATTTGCGAGTAAAGATAAGAGAGGTGCGTGCGAAGACTTAAATAGAGCTGATAGTTTGGGCGACGAAATGGCGATTAAATTAATACAAGCATATTGTAAGCAGTAAATTACATTGTGTTTTTTTGTTGTTAGTTTTTTAATTAAATACAATATTAACTTCTACCTTTATCATCAAACAACTTAAGTAAAACAAACAATATTTTTTTATGAAAACTGCCGTTTTTAGAAAAGCAACCTTTAACTCAGCACATAGATTGAATAATCCGCTATTTGATGATAAAAAAAATCAAGAAATTTTTGGACTTTGTAATAATCCCAATTATCATGGACACAATTATGATTTAATAGTAAAATTGGTTGGTGATGTTGATCAAGATACTGGCTATTTGTTTGATTTAAAAGTACTAAATGATATTATTAAAGAAGAAATTATTGAACGGTTTGATCACAAAAATTTAAATTTAGACACTTTAGAGTTTAAAAATTTAAATCCTACAGCCGAAAATATTGCAAGAATCATCTATGAATTATTGCGAAATAAAATTGAACATAAATATGATTTAGAAATCACCTTGTATGAAACTCCACGCAATTTTGTCATTTATCCGGTTAAGTAGTGTTTAAAAAAACTATATATCAACTCTTAAATGTATTTTTTTTATTAATCTTTACAGATTGTTCGCCTTCATCTGAAAAAATAAATGTTACAGCAAAAAAACAAGCAATAAACCTGCAGCAAGACAAAGAAAATAGAAAAATAAATGATACGTCTGCACTTGAGCATTTACTAATTCAACAAAACTTAATCAACATTAATTCACTCGATTCTAACATTAGAGTTGTACTTCACTATTCTACAGCAAATAATTTTTTAAACAAACCATTGTATGACGGATTAACTAATTGTTATTTACCATGCGAAGTAGCTTTAAAATTATGTAATGCACAATATTATTTAAAATCACAATTTTCAAATTATAACTTGGTTATTTTTGACGGAGTAAGACCTTTAAAAATTCAAAAACAAATGTGGAAAGAACTTAATATTCCGTTAAAACAAAAAGTCAAATACCTTGCAAATCCAAACGAACTATCACTTCATAATTATGGGGCCGCTGTAGATGTTGGAATTATTGGCAATAATGACTTATTATTAGATATGGGAACTCCATTTGATTTTTTTGGTGAAATAAGTGAACCTAAAAAAGAAATTAAACATATAGAAAATGGGTTGTTATCAAAAGAGGCTCTAAGCAACCGGATTTTATTAAGAACTGTTATGACTAAAGCTGGATTTAGAATGATAACGTCCGAATGGTGGCATTTTAATTCAGACACCAAAGCGTCTGCTGCAGCTAAATATAAGTTAATTGAGTAAATTAAATAGTAGCTGTTTCCTGATTTCTTAAATACTTTCCTATTAAATAATGTCCTAGGTAAATTAATGGTATTAAGGCTAAAGCAACCAATAGTTTAAACGCATAGCCCCAACTCGCATTTACCAAAAATTCATTAAAAGGCCATTTTCCTGGCAAAACAAATGCTATAAATTGCACAACAAAGGTATCAACCAATTGACTTACCATTGTGCTGCCCGTGGCCCTCAACCAAATGTATTTATTGCCAGTTACTTTTTTAAAAGCCCAAAATACATACACATCAATTAATTGAGAACACAAAAAAGCTATAATGCTTCCTACAATTATCCATTGCGATTGACCAAAAACAATTTTAAAAACACTATCTGAAACAGGCGAAAATGAAGTGGCCTCGATATTCAAAGCGATCGTTAATATAATAAAGGTAAATGAAATTAACCCAACTGTAATATAAGTAAGTTTTTTTACACCATCTCTTCCATAATACTCATTAATTAAATCAGTCAATAAAAAAATAACCGGCCATAAAATTATACCGATGCTTTGGGTAAAAAGTCCAAAAAATTGAACCAATTTCCCTCCTATTAATTCAGCAACAATAGCATTAGTGATAAAAATACCAGCTAAAACCAAAAATACTATGTCCTTTTTGTTATTAAAATTCATTTTTTACAAATAATTGCAAGATTATAAAAAAATAATTTGTGTTTTTTCGCTATTCTAATTTATAATTTAAACTAAACAAAAAATTATAGTTCACTAATATAAAGATGTTTTTATTTATTTTAAGTTAATAGGAACAATAGTCTCTTAAAATCTACTGAAAATTAAAACTAAAGTTTTTTTTAAATTAATAATGTTTTATATATTTGTTTAATATTTTATTCTAAATGCAAGAAGCGTTCAAAATATATGACAAAATGGATAAGAATAATATTCTTTTATCCTTTAAAGGTGATATTACTTCTGAATTGCTTACATCTATTCTTCAAATAATGGAAAATAAGATGGAAAACATGCAAGAAGAGCCCAAAACAAAAAAGAAAGTATACAATGTTTTAGTTGAATGTTTGCAGAATTTATACCATCATATGGATGATGCAACAGATTTAAATGGTGACAAAAATAGAAGTGCTATTTTTATGATTGCTAAAAACAATGGGATTTATGATATCATAACAGGAAATTATATATTAAACGAAAATATAGTTGGGCTAAAAACGCGACTAGATGAAGTCAATTCATTAAGTAAAGATAAGTTGAAGGAATATTATCGATCTGTATTAAATAACGGAGAAATGTCTCTAAAAGGCGGTGGTGGATTGGGAATGATTGATATAGCAAGGAAAACTGGTGAAAAATTAGACTATGATTTTTTGGAAATTGACAATAAAGTTTCTTTCTTTACACTAATTATAAAAGTTACACAAACACAATTAACATAAAATAAGTATACTATGGAAAAATACGCTATCGAGGGCACACCAAAAACACCATCAATATCATTTGATATTCAAGGAGGGTTATTAGAAATTAAAGGACGATCAATTCCTGAAAATTCAATTGAGTTTTATAAACCGCTTGTTGATGCATTAGATAAATATTCTACTGCTTCTAAACCAGCTACAACTGTAAATATTCAATTAGAATATTTTAATACAAGTTCTTCTAAATGTATTTTAGATGTATTTAAAAAATTAGAATCAATTCATAAAGGTGGTAGTGCAGTTACTATTAACTGGCATTACGAAGAGGATGATGAAGATATGTTAGAAGCTGGGGAAGATTACCAAGCAATAATTAATATTCCATTTAAAATGGTTCAAGTAAGCGAATAATTTTTTTAAAAAAATGTTTATAAAACCCCGAAATTTCGGGGTTTTTTTATTAAAATTATATAATTTTTCTTAAATTTGTAACTCAAAATTAAAGAACCATTTATGTCTAAAATTACCGATTTATTAGGAGCTCAAGGTGATAGTTTGTTAAATCATACTTGTAAAACAATATCTAAAGACAATATTGTGAATCCCAGTTCAAGTTTTATTGATCAAACTTTTGTTTATAGTAATAGAAATCCTCAAGTTTTAAGAAGTCTTGCTCAACTTTATGGCAACGGAAGATTAGCTAACACAGGATATATGAGTATTTTACCTGTAGATCAAGGTATTGAGCATAGTGCAGGCGCCTCATTTGCTCCTAACCCAATTTATTTTGATAGTGAAAATATTGTAAAACTTGCCGTTGAAGGTGGATGCAATGCCGTAGCCTCTACTTATGGAGTTTTAGCTTCAGTTGCAAGAAAATATGCACACAAAATTCCGTTTATTGTAAAGATAAATCATAACGAATTTATTTCTTATCCAAATAAATTTGATCAAATAATGTTTGGTACAGTTGAAGATGCATTCAATATGGGTGCAGTAGCAGTGGGTGCTACAATTTACTTTGGCTCACCTGAATCTGGGCGTCAAATTATTGAAGTTGCTAAAGCATTTGAACGCGCTCATCAATTGGGTATGGCAACTATTTTATGGTGCTATACACGCAATAATGCGTTTAAAAAAGACGGAATTGATTATCATACGGCTGCGGATTTATCATCTCAAGCAAATCACCTAGGAGTAACTATACAAGCCGATATTATAAAACAAAAAATGTCTGATAAAAACGGAGGGTATACTGCATTAAATTACGGTAAAACACATCCTAAAGTTTATTCTGAATTAACAACAGACCATCCAATTGATTTATGCCGTTACCAAGTAGCAAATTGTTATATGGGTAAAATTGGTTTAATTAATAGTGGTGGCGAAAGTAAAGGAGCATCCGACTTAGCAGAAGCAGTTGCAACCGCCGTGATCAATAAACGTGGAGGAGGCCAGGGATTAATTTCTGGACGAAAAGCTTTTCAAAAACCAATGAAAGAAGGTGTTGAGTTGTTAAATACAATTCAAGATGTATACTTGGATAATACTATTACTTTAGCTTAATAAATAATATTGAGTTTTTAGTGTTAAGTGATTAATATTAAGGACTAAAACCTAATAACTAAAAATTAATAAATGGGTTGGTTTAAAAGATTAAAAGAAGGCATTACAACTACTACGACCGAGAAAAGAGAAACTCCAGAAGGATTATGGTATAAATGCTATGCTTGTAAAAAAATACATACTGCACAAGAACATAAAGCAAATCAATTTGTGTGCTTACAGTGCGGCTATCATGAAAAATTAGGGAGTGCAGAATATTTTGAAATCATTTTTGATGATAATCAGTTTACTGAACTGCATGAAAATTTAGTAAGTGGTGATCCTCTAAACTTTAGTGATACAAAGAAATATACTGATAGATTAACAGATACAATTAAAAAAACCGGTTTAAAAGATGCACTTAGAAGCGGGTACGGAAAGGTAAATGGAAATGATTTGGTTATTTGTTGCATGGATTTTAGCTTTATTGGGGGTTCCATGGGAAGCGTTGTAGGAGAAAAAATATCTCGTGCTATTGATTTTTGCCTTCAAACTAAAACACCTTTATTAATTATTTCAAAATCAGGTGGTGCACGAATGATGGAAGCTGCATTTTCATTAATGCAAATGGCTAAAACAGCAGCAAAATTATCCTTATTAGATAAAGCTGGAATTCCTTATATTTCGTTATGCACCGACCCTACAACTGGCGGTGTTACAGCAAGTTATGCTATGTTAGGTGATCTAAATATTTCTGAGCCAGGAGCTCTAATCGGTTTTGCTGGACCGCGGGTTGTAAAAGAAACTATTGGTAAGGATTTACCAAAAGGATTTCAAACTGCAGAGTTTGTTTTAGAACATGGATTTTTGGATAAAATTATTCCTAGAACAGAGTTAAAAAGTAAATTATCTGCATTACTTCAAATGTTTAAAAACTAATTTAATTACTGTATAAATATTTAACTTCAGTATAAACTACATTCTTTCAGGAACATTAACTCCTAAGCAAAGCATCCCGTTTTTAATAATGTTAGCAGTTGTTTCAATCAATTTAATTCTAAACTGTTTTATCTCTTTATTTTCTTCTTTTAAAACAGAGCATTCATTGTAAAACTGATTAAATAATTTTGCTAATTCATATGTGTAATTAGCAACAACTGCAGGATTATAAGTGTTTGCAGCTTCTTCTAATATTTTAGCGAAATCGTATTGTATTTTTATCAGTTCTTTTTCTTTTTCGTGTAACGTAATGTTATCTGAAATAGTTATATCCGTAGTGTTATTATAATCTCTTAAAATTGATTTAATACGTGCATGAGCATATTGAATAAAAGGTCCTGTATTGCCATGTAAATCAATACTTTCTTTAGGATCGAAAAGCATTTTCTTTTTTGGATCAACTTTTAAAATAAAATATTTTAAAGCGCCCATTCCAATGGTGTTATATAATTGTTCTTTCTCTTCTTCTGTAAAGTTGGTTACTTTACCGGATTCTTCTGTTGTTTCTTTAGCGGTAGCTATCATGCCGTCCATTAAATCATCAGCATCAACTACAGTTCCTTCGCGACTTTTCATTTTTCCTTCAGGTAATTCAACCATACCATAACTTAAATGATAACACTCTTTAGCCCAAGCATAACCTAGTTTTTCAAGTATTTTAAATAATACTTTAAAGTGATAATCTTGCTCATTACCAACGGTATAAATCATTTGACTAATAGTTGGAAACTCTTTAAAACGTTCAATTGCTGTACCCATATCTTGGGTAATATAAACAGAAGTTCCATCGCTACGTAGCACAACCTTTTCATCTAAGCCGTCTTTTGTTAAATCAATGCAAATACTTCCGTTATCTTTTTTATAAAAAACACCTTTTGCTAAGCCATCCTGTACTACTTCTTTACCTAATAAATACGTGTTACTTTCGTAATATATTTTATCAAAATCAACTCCTAGTTTGTTGTAGGAAATTGCAAAACCATCATATACCCAGCCATTCATCATTTTCCAAAGGTCAATGATTTCTTTATCACTAGATTCCCATTTTAAAAGCATTTCCTGAGTTTGCAACATGATAGGTGCTTTCTTTTCAGCGTCATCTTTAGAAGTTCCTGCTTCTATTAATGTTTGAACTTGCTTTTTATATTCTTTATCAAAAATCACATAGTATTTTCCTACTAAATGATCGCCTTTCATTCCGCTTGATTGAGGTGTTTCTCCGTTTCCAAATAATTGCCAAGCTAACATACTTTTGCAAATATGAATCCCACGGTCATTTACTAGGTTTACTTTAATAACATCGTGGCCCTGTGTTTTATTAATTGTTGCCACGGAGTAACCTAATAAATTATTACGAACATGGCCTAAATGCAAAGGTTTATTGGTATTTGGCGACGAATATTCTAGCATAATTTGCTTACCACTACTTTTTGCCGGTTTAATACCATAGTTTTCTTGGTGACTAATAGTTTTAAACTCAGACAACCAAAAATTATTAGATAAAGTAAAATTTAAAAAGCCTTTTACTACATTGAATTTAGTAATAGAAGTATTGTTTTTTAATAATTGCTCACCAATTAATTCTCCTGTTTTTTCGGGCGAAGTTTTAGAAGCTTTTATATATGGAAATGTTACCAAAGTATAATCTCCTTCAAATTCTTTTTTTGTTTTTTGAAGAATAATTTCGTTTACTGAAGATGTTAAACAAAATAATTCGTTTATAATGGACGATATGCTTTCGGATAAAAAATGCTCTATATTCATAGGGCAAAAGTACACAAATTTTGGTTTATGAATTAACTATATTGATATCTACAGTTAGTGTAAATTTAGTATATTCGCTATTGTTATTTTAGATACTTTATGAGGAAAATTTTAGTAACCGGAGGAGCAGGCAATGTTGGCGGTGCATTAGTTGAAAAATTAGTTCAGGATAAAAATAATTTTGTTGTGGTTGTAGATAATTTATCTACTGGATTTTTATCAAAATTACCTTCTGCAGAATACGAAAACTGGAAATTCATAAAAGCAGATGTTAATAATTATCGTGAAATTTCATCAATCATGTTAGCATATAATTTTCATTATGTGTTTCATTTTGCTGCAGTTGTTGGAGTTATTAGAACTCAAGAAAATCCGGTTAGTGTTTTAAATGATATTTCTGGCATTAAACATGTGTTAAATTTATCAAAAAACTCAACTGTTAAACATGTGTTTTTTTCCTCTTCATCAGAGGTTTATGGAGAGCCGGTAGAATTGCCACAGCATGAACACCGCACCCCATTAAATTCTCGTGTGCCATATGCAGTAGTTAAAAATGTTGGTGAAAGTTTCTTGAAAAGTTACCAACAAGAGTATGGGTTGCCATATACTATCTTTCGATTTTTTAATACTTATGGTCCAAATCAAAGTACCGATTTTGTAGTGTCTCGTTTTTTAGCATTGGCGCTCAAAAATCAAGATATTACTATTTATGGTGATGGTTCTCAAACGAGAACTTTCACATATATTGATGATAATGTAGATACTATTTGTACTATAATGAACAAAAAATTGTTAGAGAATGATGTCATCAATATTGGTAGCGATAAGCTAATGACAATTTTAGAACTGGCAAATTTAGTAGTTTCATTAACTAACAGTGCATCAAAAATTATTCATATACCTGCACTTAAAGATGGTGATATGACTCGCCGTCAGCCAGATAATACAAAAATGAAAGAAATATTATCAAGGGATTTAATTAGTGTAGAGGAAGGAATAAAAAGAATGATGTATGATGAAAAGTACTTGAAATCAATCGGTTTGTAAATTATGTGTGGAATTACAGGAATTGTTGGACATCAAATAAATAATTCGGTATACCAGACTGCTATAAAAAAAATGAATGATGCCATTGCTCATCGTGGTCCAAATGCAGAGGGTTTTTGGAATGATGAGCATTGCTTTTTAGGACACCGACGTTTATCTATTATTGATTTATCAGAGTCAGGAAATCAACCTTTTATTTCACAAGATGGTCGCTATATATTAATCTATAATGGTGAATTATATAATTATAAAGCATTAAAATTAGAACTTCAAAGAGCCCAACATGGCTCAAAAGAATTACCATATATTTTTAAAACAAATACAGATACCGAAGTTGTGTTAGCAGCTTATTTTCGTTGGGGTATAGATTGTGTAAAACGATTTAATGGCATGTTTGCTTTTTCTGTTTGGGATAAAGTTGAAAAAAAATTAATTATTGCTCGAGATAGATTAGGTATTAAGCCATTATATTATCATTACCAAAATAATGTGTTGTTATTTGCTTCTGAAATCAGAGCCTTAATACACTCAGGTTTAATCGACAAAAAAATTAATGTAAAATCTGTTGCTGAGTATATTCAGTATACAACTGTTAATGCACCCAACACTATTTTGCAAGATATTTTTATGCTAATGCCAGGGCATATATTAGAATTGCATAACGACACATTAAAAATTCAGCAATATTGGAATATTAATGATTATACAAAATCAAAACAGGATTTATCATATAAAGAAACCTGTACTAAAGTAAATGAATTACTAACGGCCTCAGTTGAAAGACAGTTAGTTGCAGATGTTCCTTTTGGCGCATTTTTATCTGGTGGCATTGATAGTAGCGCTATTGTTGGTTTAATGAGCAAGGTGTCTTCACAAAAAGTACAAACATTTAATATTAGTTTTAATGAAAGCCAATTTTCTGAAGCAAAATATGCTAAACAAATTGCCACAAAGTTTAACACTGAGCATCACGAAATTAAATTAACACCAAATGATTTTTTAAAACAATTACCTGAAGCTTTAGCTGCAATGGATCATCCAAGTGGCGACGGTCCTAATAGTTATGTAGTATCAAAAGCCACTAAAAATGCTGGTATAACAATGGCCTTATCTGGTTTAGGAGGTGATGAGTTATTTGCAGGTTATGATATTTTTAAACGTTATTTCGAATTAGAAAAAAAAGGCTGGTTAAACATTGTTCCTGCAAAAGGATTACTTGGTAAAGTTTTAGCAGCTAAAAATAAGTCAGTGCAAGGTGATAAAAAATCGGAGATATTAAATTTAGATACCATTAACGGATTTAATGCTTATCCTATTAATCGCAAATTATTTAATCAAAAAGATTATAATGCTTTATTAAAAAAAGAATATAATGCAGATGATTTTATTAAAAATATTATCAAGAAAAGTGATACTGATAAAAAACATGTATTAAGTAGAGTGTCTTTATTTGAGATACAAACGTATATGCAAAATGTTTTATTACGAGATGCTGATCAAATGAGTATGGCAGTTGCTTTAGAAGTTCGCGTGCCTTTTTTAGATTATAAATTAGTTGAATTTGCATTAAGTATTAATGATGAATATAAATATCCGCATTCTCCTAAAAAATTATTGGTTGATTCATTAGGTGATTTGTTGCCAAGTGATATTTCAAACCGACCAAAGATGGGATTTGTATTGCCATGGAAAGATTGGTTAAAAGAGGATTTAAAAGATTTTTGTGAAGATAATATTGCTCAGTTCTCCAAACGGTCTTTTGTAAACAGAGATGCTGTGCTTTTAACATGGAATCGTTTTTTAAATAACGATCCGAAAATTACTTGGAGCAGAGTTTGGCATTTAGTCGTATTAAATAATTGGATAAATACACATCAGATTGAGTGCTAAAAAAACGATATTAATTTTATGCGACTGGTTTTTGCCGGGTTATTTGGCTGGTGGCCCTATTCAATCAATAGCTACTTTAACCAAACAACTTGGCGATGCTATTGATTTTAAAATCATTACTACTGATAGAGATTTTAAATCTAAAAAACCTTATGAAAATATCGCCATAAATACTTGGACTAACTACGATGGCAGAGCTGTTTTTTATATTAGTCCAGAAAACATGAATTCTGAATTTGTATTGAAACTAATACAAGACACCCCTCATGATATAATTTATATGAATAGTTTGTATTCGAGGTTGTTTACCATTTTTCCATTAAAATGGAAACTTCAAAAAAAAATACAATCAAAAATTGTACTTGCTCCAAGAGGTATGTTAAGAGATAGAGCATTAGCAGTTAAGCCATTAAAAAAGCAATTGTTTTTGTTATATGCTCACTTTACCGGGTTGTTTCAAAATATTCACTGGCAATCTACTTCTAAGCAAGAATCTAAAGAAATTAAAAAAAGAATAGGCGAAAATGTTCATTTAACTGAGGTTTCAAATTTGCCCGCTAACTCATGCGAAGTTAAATTAATTGAAAAACAAAAAGGACAATTAAGATTATGTTTTATAGCGAGAATAGTTGATATAAAAAATTTAAATTTTGCAATAGATGTTTTAAAGGAAGTAAAATATGGAAATGTAATCTTTGATATTTATGGTCCAAAAGAGGATGAAGATTACTGGTTAATTTGTGAAAATAATGCAAAGTTATTACCTAATAATATTTCTTTTAATTATAAATCAGTTTTAAAACCTGAAGAAATATGTAGTACAATGAATCAATATCATGCTTTGTTTTTACCAACTCAAACAGAAAATTTTGGGCACGTTATTGTTGAAGCTCTTAAAAACGGTCGTTTAGTTGTTATTTCAGATCAAACTCCTTGGAGAAATTTACAAAATGAATATGCTGGTTTTGATATTTCATTAGATGATAAAGTGAAATTTATTGAGGCAATAGGAATGCTAATAAATTTAAATCAGTCTGAATTTGATGCCATGAGTAAAACATGTATTTCATATATTAATCATCAATTAAATTTAGAAGAAATTAAAGCACAATATTTAAAACTATTTAATTAATGAATTTATTTATTACCGGTATAGGAACCAATGTTGGTAAAACTGTTGTATCTGCAATTTTAACAGAGGCATTACAAGCTGATTACTGGAAACCCATACAAAGTGGAACCATTGAGGGTAAAGATTCTGAAACAGTTACATCTTTAATTTCAAATTCAAAAACAGTTATCCATCCTGAAACCTATTTATTAAAACAACCTTTATCACCTCATTTTGCTGCCAAATTAGATGGTGTAACTATTGAAATGGAAAAGTTACAATTACCGACTATATGCAATCATTTAATTATTGAAGGTGCTGGAGGTTTATTAGTGCCAATCAATAAAAATGAATATGTTATAGATGTTGCAAAAAAAATAGATTGTGAAATTGTACTAGTTATTTCCAGTTACTTAGGCTGTATTAATCATACCTTATTATCTATTGAGTATTTAAAAAGAAATAATTTTAAAATTTATGCCTTGGTTTTTAATGGTGAGTTTGATTTAGAGGTGAAACAATCTATTTTGGATTATACATTAAATCCAATAATTATTGATATTCCAACTTTAAACACATTATCTAAGCAATTAATTAGCGAGATTTCAATGGAGGTAAAGAATCAAATAACCTTATAAACAAGGTGTTTTATAATTCTCTATTTCACTTATGATTTGTATCTTTACAACTCTTTAAAATAGAGTATTATGATAAAGCCAATAAAATTAATTGAAGTAAAAAGTGAAATAGGAGCAGGTACTCGTGGTTCGAGTATGGGTGTTGATGCTATTAAAATAGCTGCCTTAGATTTTGGAAGTAATTTTTTCAAAAAATTTAAATCTGTTGAAGTTCAAAACGAAAATCATTTATTACTTGAACCTGTAGTTAACGATTATGCAAAGCGTATTAAAGGCGTTTATACTTTAAACGAACGTTTAGCAACCGAAATAAAAAAAACCTTAATTAATGAAGAAGTACCAATTGTATTGGCTGGTGATCATAGCTCGGCTCTTGGTACTATTAGTGGTATTAAAATGGCTTATCCAAAAAAACGTTTGGGTATAATTTGGATTGATGCTCATGCTGATTTACATACTCCCTACACAACACCAAGTGGTAACATGCATGGTATGCCAATAGCCTGTGTTTTAGGAGAAGATAATAAGGAAAGACAACAAAATAAACCAGATGATGAGACCATCGAATATTGGGAAAAATTAAAAAACTTAGGTGCTATTTCTCCTAAAATTAATTTTAATGATATTGTTTTTATCGCGCTGCGTGATTTTGAGCCTCAGGAAGAATTTTTAATTAAAAAGAATAAGGTACGCGTATTTAACTTGCAAGAAATTCGTAAAAAAGCCGTTGAACGCGTGGCTATTGAATCATTAAATTATTTAGATCATTGTGATATTATTTACGTGAGTTTTGATGTAGATAGTATGGATAGCCGTATTAGTAGCGGAACTGGAACTCCGGTTCCTAATGGTATTACAGAAAAAGAAGCAGGTAATTTAATTTACTATATCATGCGTTCTAAAAAAATTGTATGTTTTGAAATGGTAGAAATTAATCCAACGCTTGATAAGGAAAATTTAATGGCTGAAAATGCGTTCGAAATTTTGCAAAAAGCAACTAACCAGTTAAATAACGATTTCTAGATAATTAAAACATTAAAGGGTTTAGAAGGATTGTAAGTTATATACTTTAAACTTTCTAAACCTTTAAACTTTCTAATCTTACAATGTATTCCCTCAAATCCATAAACGTTTATTTATTAAAGTACAAATGGCGTTTATTGTTGGGAGCTTTGTTTGTTGTGCTTTCCACTTTATTTTCTATCTATCAAGGAGTTATTGTTAGAAATGCCACTAACGAAATAGTTAGTTTAATAGCAAATCACACAAGTGTTAATACTTCTCAATTTATAATATTTGGAATCACATTATTTGCTTTGGCTTTAACAAGTGGTTTCTTTTTGTTTTTAATGAGACAAACCATTATTGTAATGAGTCGCCATATTGAGTTTGATCAAAAAAACGAATTATATGCGCATTACCAAACGTTGGACGCTTCATTTTATAAAAATAATAGTACCGGCGATTTAATGAATCGTATTAGTGAGGATATTGGTAAAGTAAGAATGTATACAGGCCCTGCAATTATGTATTTAATAAATACGTTCGCAACTGTGCTAATTGTTTTAGTGTTTATGCTTAAAATTAACTGGCAATTAACCTTATTGGTATTTGCACCATTGCCTTTATTATCTTTTGTTATTTATAAAGTATCCGATTTAATTAATAAACGCAGTACTATTGTTCAGCAAGGCTTATCAAAATTAACTTCTCATGCTCAGGAAACTTTTTCGGCAATAAGAGTTATTAAAGCTTATGCGCGAGAAAAACATTATGTGAGTGAATTAGAAACTTTGAATACTGATTTTAAAAAACAAAATTTGCGTCTTGCAATTGTTGAAGCATTTTTTCAACCTGTTTTAGTATTGATGATTGGTGTGAGTGTTATTGCTACTGTTTGGTTTGGCGGACATTTAGTGATTGATAAAACAATTGAACCTGGTAACATTACCGAATTTATTTTATATGTATACAAATTAACCTGGCCTTTTGCCTCTTTAGGATGGGTGACATCTTTAATTCAAAGAGCTTCCGCATCGCAAACTCGTATAAATGAATTTTTAAATACTAAATCTACCATTGTAAATACACCTGAAATAAAGCAAAAAATTGAAGGAGACATTGAATTTATAAATGTAGGTTTTATTTATGCAGATAGTAAAATTGAAGCGCTTAAAAACTTAAATCTTAAAATTGAAAAAGGAAAAACCATTGGTATTAAAGGGCAAATAGGAGCGGGTAAATCAACCTTAGTAAACTTATTAACCCGCATGTATGATAGCACTTCAGGCGAAATATATATAGATAATAAACCTATAAAAAAGTATGATTTATTTGAACTAAGAAAAAGTATTGGCTACGTGCCACAAGAAGTGTTTTTGTTTTCCGATACCATTAGAAACAACATTGCGTTTTCATCTAATCATACTTATTCTGAATCCGAAATTATACAGGCAGCCAAAGATGCCGGTGTCTATGAAAACATAATGGCTTTTCCTGAAGGGTTTAACACAGTAGTAGGTGAACGAGGCGTTACTTTATCAGGTGGACAAAAACAACGTATCTCAATTGCACGCGCCATTATTTCAAGACCACAAATATTAATTTTTGATGACTGTTTATCTGCTGTAGATGTTGAAACGGAAGAATTAATTTTAAATAACCTAAAATCAATTATGAAAGACAAGACTTCTATCATTATCAGTCACCGCGATTCTGCTTTACGCTATGCGGATAAAGTTGTGGAATTATAGCTTTTTAATAAAATTATAAATTCAAACTGCATTAAATAAATAATACTTTCTTTAGCAGCAGAATAATTAACTTTGACCTATTTACACGAATAAAGTGCAATTACTAAAAATAAGATTTTACCAGTTTAAAAGAGACCTAGGTTTTTTATTTTTTCCAATTGTGGCTTTAATTTCGCTTACTTCTTATTTTTCATTTAATCATCCAAATCAAATCGGGATTTATACTATTGGAATAGTAACCTATTTATTTTATAGTTTTCATAAACAAAGAAGTGACTTATCGTTTGTAAGCAAACATTTTAAATCACCAAAAACACAAATTATAACCGAGTACCAATTATTTTTGATGCCTGTTTCAATTCCTGCAATTTTTACGGCTTATTGGTATAGTTTTTTTGTTTTGCATCTACTCGTTTTTTTAATTCCATTTATTGACACTAAACGTAAAATTCAATTTAAGTTTTTGTATTTAACTAAACATCTCAAAAACGATTACATTTTTATTTCAGGAATCAGAAAGAATTTGTTTGTTTTAGCTCCCTTAATATTTATAGCAATCGTTCTAAGTCCACTTAAACTTTTTCCTTTGTTTGCTTTATTTATAGTAAATGCCATTGTATTTTCATTTTATGAAATAAATGAAAGTGTTCAAATGATTCAGGCATCAAATAAAACACCAAAGCAATTTTTGTCCAGCTTAACAAATTCAGTAATTATAAAACTAGTCATATTGAATGTTCCTGTACTGATTATAAATACCGTTGTTAATCTTGATTTATTTTTATTTAATCTCTATTTTTTAGTTTATAATTTATTAATAGTGGCTAATGTAATTGTTCTAAAATATTCAGATTATCAATATAAAAAGCAAGGTAATAGTGTACAAATTAAATTAGTGATTATGCTTTTAGGTTTATTTATCCCTTATTTATCTCCTTTAACTATCATTTTTTATTTTCAATCAAGGAAAGAAGCTATTAATAACTTAAAGACTTATTTAGATGATACAAATTAACGATCTATCGTTTAGTTATAATGAAAAAGTAGTACTTAATAATGTCAAAATTAGTTTTGAAGTAAATTTAATTCACGGTATTGTTGGGTTAAATGGATGTGGCAAAACAACATTTTTTAATATTTTATCTGGCTTTCTATCTCAAGAAAAAGGTACAATAGACTTAAATGGCCAAAAAATAAAAAAGAATGATATTGCATACATCGATGCAGAATCATTTTTTTACCCGAAATTAACAGGAATGGAGTTTTTATCTGTATTCCCTAAAACAAATATGAATTATAATGAATTTGAATTAGCTAAGATATTTGATTTACCGTTGAATGAATTTACTGATAGTTATTCAACTGGTATGAAGAAAAAAATATTAATTATATCTCAATTAAAACAAGATAAAAAAATATTTATTTTGGATGAACCCTTCAATGGACTGGATATTGAATCAAATAAAACGCTCCAAATAATTATTGAATTACTAAACAATAAAAATAAAACTATTTTTATTGCGTCACATATAATTGAGCCGCTTTATAAAATATGTCATAAAATACATCATTTAAAAAATAGTACGTTTATAAAAAGTTACGCAACAGAAAACTTTAATACGATTGAAGCGGAAGTCTTTGTTGATTTTAACGAACAATTAAAAAGCACTTTAAGTAACTCAATATGAAATGGTCAGGCTTTCCGAAAGACAATAAAATGATTAAACTTGCTAAACAAAATGGCAACTAAAAAACAATAATTATCTACATACGAAATAGCCATGTTTACCCAAACGCAAATACAAATGAAGATACTGGCTAAACCATATGACAACTAAAAAACAATAATTATCGACATATGAAATTATTATTTACAATCATCATATTACTACTTCCAGTATTTATGCTTTCGCAACACAAAGCATTTACCAAAGAAGATACATTAATTGGGAGCAACAATGCACAAAGAGCTTGGTGGGATGTAACGCTTTATGATATTACATTAAAACCGGATTATAATACAAAATCAATTATAGGAAATACAATTATTACTTATAAAGTTATTTCAGATAGCTTGCCGTTTATAATGCAAATCGATTTGCAAGATCCCTTGCAAGTAGATTCAATTATTACTAATAAAGAAAAATTCACAAATTATAAAAAAGAAAATAACCGATGGATGATGTATTTAAATAATCAGAAGAAAAATTCAGTGCATACTATTCAATTATTTTATCATGGTAAACCTAAAGTTGCAACTAATCCTCCATGGGATGGAGGTTTTGTATGGAAAAAAGATTCCATAGGAAATCCATGGATGAGTGTCGCTTGTCAGGGAGCTGGCGCAAGTGTTTGGTTCCCATGCAAAGATTTGCAAAGCGAAGAACCTGATAACGGTGCACTTTTATCTATCATAGTTCCTGACACCTTAGTTGGCATTGGTAATGGAAAATTAATTAGCAAACAAAAAAATGAAAATGGATATACGACTTATTTATGGCAAGTAAAAAATACCATTAATAGTTATGATATCATACCATATATTGGCAAATACTCAAATATTAAAGATTCAGTTGTGGGAGAAAATGGAAAACTTATGACTGATTATTGGATTTTAAATTATCACGAAAATCAGGCCAAGCGGCACTTGAAAATAAACGTTATAAAAACAATTCAATGTCTAGAGTATTGGTTTGGACCTTATCCATTTTATGACGATAGCTATAAAATTGTAGAATCACCTTATTTAGGAATGGAGCACCAAAGTAATATAGCATACGGGAATTTTTACTTAAATGGTTATTTAGGAAGCGATTTATCAAATACAGGTTGGGGGTTAAAATGGGATTTTATTGTTGTACATGAAACTGCTCATGAGTGGTTTGGAAATAGCATTACTGCATCTGACGTGGCTGACAATTGGATACATGAAGGATTTGCTTCTTATGCCGAAGTTTTATTTACTGAGTGTGAATTTGGCAAGGAGGCCGGAAATGATTATTGTGAAGGCGTAAAAAAATCAATTGAGAATGATATTCCCTTAATAGGAAATTATAATGTGAAGAGCGAGGGAAGTGGAGATATTTATAACAAAGGCAGTCAAATAATTCACATGATTAGACAGCTAGTAGATGATGATGAGAAATTTAGAACACTCTTACGAGATATTTCAAAAAAGTTTTATCATAAAATTATTTCCACAAAAGAATTTGAAGATTTTATCAGTTTAAAAACTGGAAAAGACTTAAAAGCTTTTTTTAATCAATATTTACGCCATACAAAAGTTCCCAAATTAGAATATAAAATTGTAAACAGTAAATTAAAATTCCGTTATACAAATTGTATTAATGAATTTAATATGCCATTAAAAATAAAAACAGATAGAGTAATTTGGATTTACCCAAAGACTCAATGGCAGTCAATTATAGTAGATGAAAAAATTAAAAAAATTTCTATTGATCGAAATTTATTTATAAAGTAAATCTTAATTTGTGATTATTACTTTTCGAGTAGCACTACCATATTTAAAAAAATATATCCCCTCACTAAAATCAGAAGTATTAATTTTTACTTTATTTTTAGATAAAATAAAAATCTTACCATTAAGATTTAATTCTTCTCCTATCAATGAACATAATTTTATCAATTTTTCATCAATTTCATCATTAAACTGAATATTTAAATAATCTTGCGATGGATTTGGATAAAGATTAAACTGAACAATTTCTTTATGTAAATCATTTACTGAAACAATTGATGGACTATTATAAATGAGCGAATCTGTTTTTATAAAATAACAATCTGTTAATGCAGCCGAAAAACCATTTGTGTAACCAACAGCAGCATAACCTTTATCTTTTGTAGAAATTAAGCTATATGTTTCATCTGTATTTACAGAACCGTAGTCACTTGCGTTTAAATACGTAAAATCAAAATCATATTCAATGATTTTCACTTGAACTCCAAACCCAAAAAAATCTTCTTTTTGCGAAAAGCATAATTTGTTTCCCGCATTTGACTGTGATATTGCAACAGCAGTATATATTTCGCTAAAACTTGCAGTTCCTTTTACTAAAGTAGATATGATGTTTCCAGAGCTATTTATTTTTAGGGCATATCCATCAAGAAGTCCACTGCCATAAGAAGCAGTCGCACCTGCAATGATATAATCACCCGTATTGACTTCAACTATTTGATTCGAAAAATCTTCTTTATTGCCACCATAATATTTACTCCATATAGAATCACCATTAATATCAATTTTAAACACCCACGAATCACCTAAACTATCGTTATAGCTTTTTGTGTATCCTGTTAAAGCATAATTGCCATCGGTAGTTTGAATAACTGATTTAAATTCATCATCATATTTACCACCATAAGATTTCATCCAAATTAAATTTCCGTTACCGTCAGTTTTAATAATGTAGCCATCTGCATTGCCGTATCCAAAACTATAGGACGTGCCTGCAATAATAAAACCACCATCTGATGTTGTATCTAAACTATATGCAAAATCCCAATCACTTCCTCCAAAAGTTTTTTGCCACAAAACGTTACCTGTTTTATCAGCCTTTACAAAAAAAACATCATACCCTCCCACTCCGCTAGAACTTGTGTAACCTACCATTACATAACTAGAATCAGAAAGTTGTACAACACTCTTTCCTATTTCGTTGCTATAACCACCAAAAGAAGTTTCAAATTGTTTTTGACCCATACTATCCAATTTTAATAAGTACAAATCTGTGTTTCCTTGACCAAAGCTACTCGTTGATCCAGTTATAATGTATCCCTTATCTAAAGTTTGTTTTAAATCATAACCAACATCGTAACCATTACCTCCATACCTACAATAAAATTTAAGAGGTGGCTGTGCTTGTACAATAAATCCAAAACTAATTAATAAATAGAATATTATTTTTTTAAATAGAACTTTCATAATCTATCGTTTAAATTTTTTAGCAATACTTACAAATGCCCCCTGACCGTATGTATTTTTTGGAGAAATATAACCTTGTAAACTATTACTCCCTAGCTTAATAAACCAGTTGTTTGAATTGTAACAAAACGCTAATCCAACATTCAATTTGCTATACCCACCATAACCAATATGAAGAGTTCCTGTTATTTTTGATGATAATTGCAACTCAGCATCTGTAAAAAAGTACGGTTTAAAATTAGAATTAAATAGATATCTAAATCCAGTACCTAAAACAAATTTATTAGTAAATCTAATTTTATTAATGATCAATAAATTTGTAGGAATATTAACATTAAACGATTCCTTTCTAGCATTTGTTGTATTTCTTATAATACTATCTCTATTGATAGACGATAACGTAGAATCTTTTAAATCAAGTAAATTATCAATACGATAACCGTCGAATGTGAATGTGGAATCGCTTCTGTACTGAACACTATTATCAAACCAATGCAAAAAACCGATATTATTTGCATTAACAGTTAATACGCTACCTTTTCCAATTTTACTTTGATAAGGTGTTTCAAAAAAAATATCTGCACTTGCTCCGATACCTGAATAGGCAAGCGGATTATTTTTTGCTGTATCACTAATTGCCATATTAAAATTTGAATTAAATACTAGTTCGGTACCATCTGCATTAGTATACAGAGAGGAACCTTTATTAGCTTTTACATAAAATAATTGTTGACCCTTTAATACAGAAATTGAAACACCGGCCTTGGCAGTTGTGTCAATTTTATGCCAAATAAACCCTAATTTTAACTCTTGAAAGCGAAGCGAATTTATATTGGATTCTGCTAAATTTTTTGTTTCGTTGAGATATGGTTTATTACCATAGAAAAGTAATTGATACAGATCTTTAGTAAAAGAAGAATTGAATATTCTTTGTTCTTTAAATCCAATTAAATAGGAATATCGTGAATTTCTTCCAAAAAAAACGGATATGTCATAATTCATATTAGCCCCCAAAACACTTAAACTTTTCATTGAATTATTTGACGCATCTTTTGTGACCTTGTCAATTTGCCCTCCATAAATAAACTTATTTAATAATGAATTATAAATGCCATTCGATCCTAATTCATATTCTGCATTCACGGAAATACTTCGTCCAGTTTTGTCAAAATTTAGAAACTCAGAATTGTATTGAGAAAAAGCAAAGCCATGACAAAATAAAAATAGGATAATAAAAAAAGACTTTATCATTTTACCTTTGAGCTATAATTTAAATTAGCACTTAGAATTAAATCCAAATAACTATCCTCATTTATTTTAATTGGAATTGGTTGGTTCGGCAGAAAAAGGCAACTAACAAATTTAATTTGTTTACACTTTGTTAAATTATTTATTTTATCTGCATTTAACACAACAGATATTTTTGAGGCAACACTATTTGTGACATTATTATTGATATCAGTGTTTCCTGATGCTATTGTATTTTGACCAGGAATAAACAAAGAATCAATAATTTGATTTTGATCATTTAACACATATCCTTGAATTTGAGCACTAAAAGGATAATTATTGATGGCTTGTAAATTAATTTCGCAGGAATTAACATCCTTTAATTTATTTAACTGCGTTAAATCAACCTTTGAATAATTTATTAAAGTAAAATTATCTGCAGATAAAGCTAAAGGTATATCAACATCTGCCGTCACTTTTAATCCTCTTCCATAAAAAGCAAAATCATTCCCAGCAGATATATTTCCCAGAGGATTAAGAGTTGCTTGCACCGAATAACCTAAGTAATTTGGAATATTTTGCAGAAAAGAATTGAGATTAGAATTAGATGAATTGATGTTTATTTGCTTGAACCAAGGGAATACCGGATTGGATAAATTATTTGTTTTACTTGCTCGATTAATATTTATTGATTGCAACATATTTCCTGAGTTTAATGTTACGCAATTGGCAGGTTGTGTTTTTATAGATTTCAAACTATTAATGGAAGTGCTCATTTCTATTCCAAACTCATTAATAATTTTAAAATTAATAGAAGATTGGCTGAGCATTAAATTAGTAGGACGGAAATTTCCTAATATTCCTAACGAAGCTGAATCTGGACCAAATGATAAGTTTTGCTGCCCAAAATATCCTTGAACGTATTCTGGAACAACATCAATAAACGATAGTCGTATAATTATTCCTTGTCCAGGTTGCAATACATCCGCTACGCCACTGGCATCTGTACTAATTGTATAAGTTTGTACAAGCGTATTTACTTTATTGCCCGACATGCCCGTTAGATTAATATTATAACCATCTAAAGGATATACTTTTACTATTGTAGCATTTCCAGGAATAACTTGAGTAACGTTTAATTGACTTCCATAAAGCGTAGCTGAATTAATATTATAATTAAATTTTAAGGGCTGGGCATAAGAATTTAAATACTCTATTTTTAGATTTCCACTTTTTATAATTGCTTTATTAAGTTCTACACCATTACTGACATCAAATTTAATTTCTTTATCTGTTGAAGCTGCATTTGAAAAAATTTGCACACCCGGCAATAAACTAGTTGAAAACGGAAAAATTTGTCCTAATACCACAGTTGTATCAGGTAAATTAACTAGACTATCCATCGTATAGTTAATTAAATCTTTACTAAAAGCTAAATGTAATAGCCCATTTGCATCAGCCTTGAAAATGGAATCGCCAAAAAAATTACTAATATTAAGATGACTTTTAGCAATTGGAATAGCAATGTCAACATCCCAACTGGTCTCTTTTTTGCATGAAAACGCAAAAAGTAATATAATAAAAACAAATAATGATTGCCTAAAAAAACGCATAATACAAACTTACTTTTTTTAACTTAAAAACCATTAAATTATTGCAGAAATTACTTCGACTTTCATAAATTTTTTAATAATTTTGTCGTGATGTTTTTTAATTATCGATTTTACTTAAGTTGGATAATAGCGGCGGTATTTATGTATGGCGCTTTTTATGTTTGGCACGGTGTTTTTTTAAATGATTTAAACCAAATTTCATTTTCAAAATCTTTGTTTTTGGTTCTAGCTGCTTTAGTATATTTGGTTATTTCGTTTATACTTTACAGAACTTATGAGTCAAAATTTTTACAAAAAAACATTTCTCAAGCTCTATTAAGAGGAGTTGTCAGTGGTTTTTTAATTGGCTTTATCTTATTTTCTATCGTTACTGTTTTAGGAATTTCATTTACTAAAAATATCAACTTTACCTATATTTTGGCAGATTTTGGTTGGCAAATTTCTGAGCAAATAATAGGAGGACTGGTAATTGGTTTTGGAAAACTATTTATTTTTGAACCAATTCTTGATTAGGATTAAAAAAGCACTAATTGTCTTATCAAATCATAAGTGTGATATTTCTTGCTAATATCAGTAATAATTAAACCTATGTTTAAATAAAAAACTTAAGCTAAGTGGTTAATTTTAAATAATTAGTAATATCTTATAAAACAAAAAACCCTTTCATTTCTGAAAGGGTTCTTACTATTTTTTTAATTACTATTTACTCTCTGAAGGCGCAGGTGCAACTGGAGCAGCATCTACAACACCTTTTATTTTAACCAATTTACTTGGTTCTTTAGAGTTAGATGTGATTGTCACATTTTTTTCAAACGGACCAGGGCGTTTTGTATCATACTTTACTTTAATACTTGCAGTTTTACCTGGTAGAATTGGTTCTTGAGGCCAACCTGGTTTACCATCTATTGTTGTAGACGTACAACCACATTGTCCTTGAACATTTGAAATCGTTAATGGTGATTTACCAACATTCTTCACTTTAAATTCACGAACACCATTAGCGTCAAATTTCACATTTCCATAATCTAAAACTTCCGTTTCAAACTTCATTTCAGCTGCGTTAGGATCAATGCTTGGAACTACAGATCCATTTTCTTGTGCGTTTACATTAAATCCAATA
Organism: Bacteroidia bacterium; assembly: GCA_021740825.1. Lineage (GTDB taxonomy): Bacteria > Bacteroidota > Bacteroidia > B-17B0 > Aurantibacillaceae > UBA4416. The sequence continues at coordinate 156,543 of JAIOZA010000002.1, forward strand.
GAAAATATTAATGCAACTGATGCTAGTACTTTTTTCATTTTTCAGGTTTTTGTTTGTAAATTATTTTTTTTCTAATGGAGCACCTTGAGAAGGCTGTGTTTGAGGAAAAGCCTCATCTACTGGTTTAGCAGCAATGTTTCCTTTAATTTGTAATGTTTGAGTTCCTGATTTTGCATTAGATTGAACTGAAACAGATTTACTGATTGGCCCTACTCTATTTGAATCATACTTTACTTTTATTTCTCCTGATTTACCTGGTAAAATTGGATCTTTTGGACATTGAGGTACTGTACAACCACAAGAACCTTGGCAGTTTGTTATTATTAATGGTTCTTTACCTGTATTCTTAAATTTAAATACACATTCACCATTATCGCCTTGAGTTATATTTCCATAGTCATGAACCATTTTATCAAATTTGATATCGGCTAAACTTGTTGGCGCAACAGATGCCGTTGCAGCAGCTCCATGATTATGACCATCATTTGCACTATGTTCTTGAGAAAAAGATACTGTGCTTAAAGAAGCCACAAATCCTAAAGTAAAAATTAATTTTTTCATTTTTATTATTTTTTATTGATTACGGTTAAAAATAATTCTAATATCGTGCCATAAAGATAATAACGATATGCAATAGTATGATTATTTTTGTGAAATTTAACAAAATTTTTAATACTACAGATGGAAATCGCTAAAACATATAATTCTGCGCAGGCAGAACAAACTTGGTACCAATATTGGTTAGATAATAACTTCTTTAAATCAACTCCTGATAAAAGAGTACCTTACACTATTGTTATCCCTCCGCCAAATGTTACAGGCGTTCTGCATATGGGGCATATGCTAAATAATACAATACAAGATGTTTTAATTCGTCGTGCGCGAATGCTTGGTTTTAATGCATGTTGGGTTCCGGGAACGGATCACGCAAGCATTGCTACTGAAGCAAAAGTAGTTGCTTTATTGAAGGAACAAGGTATAAAAAAGGCTGATTTATCTAGAGAAGATTTCTTAAAACATGCTTGGGATTGGAAAGAAAAATATGGTGGAATAATTTTAGAACAATTGAAAAAACTTGGCGCAAGTTGTGATTGGGATAGAACTCGTTTTACAATGGACGAGCCAATGAGCGAAGCAGTAATTGATGTATTTATTGATTTATACAATAAAGGACATATTTATCGTGGTGTGCGAATGGTAAACTGGGATCCTCAAGGATTAACTGCTGTGAGCGATGAAGAGGTAATTCATAAAGAAGCCCAAAGCAAATTAGTATACGTAAGATATCAAATAGAAGAGTCTGATGAATTTATGACAGTGGCAACTACTCGTCCTGAAACCATTATGGGAGATACAGCTGTTTGTGTTAATCCAACTGATGAACGTTATATTCATTTAAAAGGAAAGCAAGTCATTGTGCCAATTGTAAACCGGATCGTTCCAATTATTTTTGATGAATATGTGGATAAAAATTTTGGAACAGGTACATTAAAAGTTACACCGGCCCATGATATTAATGACTTTAATTTAGGGCAAAAACATAAATTACAAACCATTGATGTTTTAACTCAAGAAGGCAAAATATCTGAAGCAGCTAGAGCGTATGTTGGCTTAGATCGTTTTGCATGTCGTAAACAAATTATTAAAGATTTAGAAGAACTCGGTTTAGTTTCTAAAATTGAGGATATCAAAAACAAAGTTGGATATAGTGAACGAACTAATGCAGTTATAGAGCCGCGTTTAAGTATGCAATGGTTTTTAAAGATGGAAGATATTAGTAAACCAGCTTTAGAAAATGTGGTGAATGGTGAAATAAAATTAATTCCAGAAAAATTCATCAATACTTACAAGCACTGGATGGAAAATGTGCACGATTGGTGCATAAGCCGTCAGTTATGGTGGGGACAGCGAATTCCAGCTTGGTATGATGGGCAAGGAAATACAGTTATTTGTAAAACAAAAGACGAAGCTATTATTTTACTGAAAACTAAAAACTCAGAACTAAACATTGAAAATGTTAAACAAGATGACGATGTTTTAGACACATGGTTCTCGTCCTGGTTATGGCCAATTACCGTATTTGATCCTTCAGTTATTAGAAATGGAAAAGATAATGCCAATGAAGATTTAAACTATTATTACCCTACTAACGATTTAGTAACTGCGCCCGAAATTTTATTCTTTTGGGTAGCGCGAATGGCAATTGCAGGTTATGAATGGATGCAAGAAAAACCTTTCAGTAATGTTTATTTAACTGGTATTGTTAGAGATAAATTAGGTCGTAAAATGAGTAAGAGTTTAGGTAACTCACCTGATCCTTTAGATTTAATTGAAAAATACGGAGCTGATGGTGTACGTGTAGGAATGTTGCTATGTTCACCGGCAGGAAATGATTTAATGTTTGACGAAAGTTATTGCGAACAAGGTCGTAACTTTGCTAATAAAGTTTGGAATGCATTTCGTTTAATTGCAGGATTTGAAGTAGATTCAAGTGCAGTTCAATCAGAAGCCCAAAAATCAGCTATTACTTGGTTCGACAATAAATTATCAGAACAATTAGAAGTAATTAATGATCATTACTCTAAATACAGGATGAGCGATGCCTTAATGGCAACTTATAAATTAGTGTGGGATGATTTTTGCGCTTGGTTTTTAGAAGCAATAAAGCCAGAATTTGTTGATGGAAAATCATTACCAATTGATAAAGTAACTTTAGCTGCTACAATTGGATTCTTAGAATCTTTATTAAAAATCATGCATCCATGGATGCCATTTATTACTGAAGAAATTTGGCATGTACTAAAAGAACGTGATGCTAAAGATTGTATAATTGTTGCTGAATGGCCAACTTTAAAATCAGAATTAGATAAACAACAGTTAGCAGAATTTGAAGTAAGTAAAGAGTTAGTTGCCATGGTTCGTAATGTTAGAGCTCAAAAACAATTATCTCCAAAAGAAAAATTAGAAGTGATTGAAAAATCAGAAGCTACTCATTCTTATTTTGATAGTACAGTAATTAAATTAGCAAACTTATCTGCATTTTCTTATACTAAAGAAAAAGTAGAAGGCGCTTTTTCTTTCCAAATTAAAACAACTGAATTTTATATTCCTTTATCAATGAACTTAAATAAGGAAGATGAAATTGAGCGTTTAACTAAGGATTTGGAATACAACAAAGGTTTTTTGCAGACAGTACAAAAGAAATTGTCTAATGAAAAATTTGTTTCAAATGCCAAACCTGAAGTAATTGAGGTTGAACGTAAAAAAGAAAGTGATGCTTTAACAAAAATTAAAACACTAGAAGAACAATTGTCAGTATTTAATAATTGATTGTGATAAAATTGCAATTTAATTTATTATTATTTTTATGAAATTAATAAAAAGGGATGCTAAAAACCACTCAGCAACTTAATTTCATTTCTGTACAATACTAATTTCTTATCATTTTCTAATTGCTTCAATAGTCGAGATATCACTACCCTACTCGTACCCATTTCTTCTGCAATTTGATTATGAGATAACTGAATGGATGATTTACCAGACACCTTCGTTTTATTTTTTAAATATTTTACTAAGCGCTCATCCAATTTATGAAAAGCAATACTTTCTAACGATTTTAAAAGTTCATTAAAACGTTGAGTAAAACTATTAAATATATAACTTTTCCAACTTGGGTATTTTGCCAACCATTCATCTAATTTTTCGTGCGGAATGCCAATTAGCTGTACATTATCTTCTGCAATGGCTTTAATTTCACTCTTCTTAGCTTCCATACAGCATGTGTAGGCCATTGCACAACTTTCATTTGAACTTAAATAGTATAATAAAATTTCACGATCTTCTTCATCCTTTCGCATAACCCTTATCGTGCCACTCAAAATTAATGGCATAAATTTTATTTTCTTGCCATAATCCATAATAACATCGCCCTCTTTAAAGGTTATAACATTACCAATTTCAATAATTTCATCAATCAATTTTGATTCGAGTATCAAACTCAGTTTTTCTTTTATTCCTAACATAGTAATACTAAATTAAAATTATTAATACTTAAACAAATTAATTATCTAAAATCGTAGGTTGTACCTTTTAATTGAGTCAACAATGTTTGAGGTTCATCGGTGGCAGTAGCTCGTCCTTCAACTTTTGGCGCCACCGGCGAATGTTCTTTTAAATAATCAATAATGATATCATGCATTAAAAATGGAGATTTTACAGGATTTTTAACATGCTCCATGCGGCATAAAGTATCTTCCGGATCACCTTCTCTTTCGCAAGCTACAATACTATATTCTTTTAACGGGTCTAAGGGAGCACCACCAATTTTTACTGAATTAACCCTTTTGCCAAATTCATTACCAATTGTAAAATTAACTTCCATCCCATTGTAACGAACAAACCAGCCACCAAAGCGTTTAGACGGATCTTTAGCAAAGGCATTTTGCAATTCTTTTTCTAACCAATCCCACACTTGTTTTCCTGTTACAATGGCAGTTTTAGCTTCACTGTTAACCGGTAACATGTTCCATAAAAACTCTTTGGTAATAGTTGCTACTCCCGTTTTTGGATCAACTGCTAAAGGTTGGCAAAAACGAAATCCATTTGATAAGGCAATATCTGGTTTAAATTTCCATTTAACAGCATCTGTAATTAAATTATCCATTGGAGTTTCAAGTACAAAATAGCGCACTAACGGAGTAGTACTTGTGCCAATAACCGTTTGCATATCTTTTTTAAAGGGCTCATAGGCTTTATCCACCAATGCCTGCATATTTTTATCAGCAGGATATTTTACAGGATCCACATCTAACAACTCGTATTTAGTATCAACTAATTTTCCGTTTTCAATAATCAAATCTAATTTTCCTAAAAACGAACCAAAAGCACCACACTCAATTACCTTAGTGTATTTACCTTGTATTGGAACTCTTACACGTTCATGTGTATCTGCGCCCAAAATCATATCAACACCTTGTGCCGCAGGGTTGTTAGCTAAACCAACTTGTTGTGCTAAACCCATATGCGTTGCTACTAAAACAACGGCACAACCTTCCACTTCGCGCAGTAATTTTACATACTTAGCAATGTTGACTTCCGCATGATCAAAACGTAATCCTTCGCTATAAGCAGGTGATTGGCGTTTAGGAATTAGATGATCCGTATATCCTATTACTCCTATTTTAACTCCTGCAATATATTTTATCCAATATGGTTGATAAACTAATTCACCATTATCGGCGTCATTAGTTTTATGCCACATGTTTGCGCAAATTTTGGCTGCGTTAGCATGTCCCATATCATACAACATTTTCTTTTTCTTGTAAACTACTTCCCAGTTACCTGGTAACATTAAATCGTAACCTAATTGGTTAAAAATTGGAATTAACGCTTCGCCTTCTGTTAATGAAGCTACAGCATGACCATGAAAATAATCACCACCGTCATACAAAATAGTATTTGCCGGGTTCTTTTTTCTATAAGATTCAATCATGGTTTTTAAAACAGCCATGCCTCCTCGTTTTTTATAAACTGCTTGATTGTTTTCCCAAAAAAATTCGTCATGCGTATTGATTTGCGAATGAATATCTGTGGTAATTAATAACGTAATTGTTTGGTTATTAGTTAAATTACTAATAGTATTTAATTCATTTATTTCATCAGAGATATTATTAGCTGCTACAACATCAGAAAGTGGATTTAAAACGGTAGCTAAACCTAGTAAAGCAGATTTCTTTAAAAATTCGCGGCGATTGTCAGAAGACAATTCAATATTTTTTTTGCTATTCATTTTTATTTTTTAATTAATTCTAATTTACAATTTAAATTTTAAAATCAAGAATAAAATTTAAATTAACCATGTTCACTTTATTGTAAATGTATTTTAAATTATTGTAGGTTTCGCCTTCCTTTAACTTATAAGCTACAAGAATTTTCATTTCTAATCCTTTTAAAAATTTATCAAAAGTATAGCTTGCCTCATAATTTAGATGATGATAAGAAGGCATTCCGTATTTATTTAATCTGTAATCTTTTACATCTGGTAAATTAAAATATCCATAACCTAGTCCGGTTTTAAATTTATCATGAAAGGCATTTACAGATGTTTTAATCATAAAGGCGTGCACATTGCCAAATCCTTCATTCCGTTCTCTTGGCATAAATGTATAAAAAGGCTCTTTACCCCACTCTCTTGGCATTAAATAACGTCCATCGCCACTAATGTGAGTATAATTTATCGAGGTATTTATCTTTTTATTTTTTAATCCAATCTGTGCACTTATAACATTGGATTGAGCTCCTTTATTAATATACGTTTTTTTTAAATCACTGTTTCCTCCATCATTAATTGCATCCTGATGAATATACATTATACTCTCATATAATTTAGTTTTGTCATTCAATGGTTGATTTGTATTTATTTCAATCATTGCTGTATTCATTACATTATCTAACATTCCATCCCAAATATTAATTTTAAAGTTATCGTTTGGTTTAAAATAAACGTTTGCTATAGCCATTCCAGAAGTATTAATATTGCTATAATAATTGGATTTACTTCCATCAATATTTACTCCAGAAGGATTTATACCCATTGAATTAGCTATAGAAAACCATTGAACAGTTGAACGAGGAGAAATTTTCCAAAACCAACCTCCATTAATACCAAACTTTTTTGACTCATTAATATTTAACCAAACACCTTCTTCAATAGTTGGTCGCATTCTACCATCTTGAGGGTTAAAAAATGGCGTATTAATATTTATTTTACCAATAGTGATTGCACTTTTAGAAAAATTATATTTCAAATACAATTCTTCTAATCTGTCTAAATCATTTTTATTATTTGGATTTTCTATATCGAATAAACCAATTTCATATCTATTGGGACTTAATGTTAAAGAATCAGGCAATTCAATTTTTGATGAATATAAATTGTAAATAAAAAAACCACTAATTCCAACCTGAAAACCATATATAGGTTTTGTTAAAACTCCAATTCCTGCTCCAGAAGCTAAGGCATAATCATCTTTTAGTGCACCTTCATTTATTGTTTGCATAAAAAATGTTCGAGAATGTGCTTCCCAGTGCGCTTTTAACAAACAATCTTTTAGACATAAGGAATCAGTTTGTTTAGGTTTTAAAGAAATATGATGATTATCTACGCCATTTTGCTGAGAATGATTCTGAGCAACCATATTGCTTGTAATTAGGTATAGCAAGCCAATTAAATAATATCTAATATTATTTTTCATAAGGTTATATTAAATCTAATTTATTTTTAATTTCCTGCTTTAATATAACTCCAGCCTTGTTCTTGTTTAGAAACTATTGCTATTATTCCGGCAGGAACAAAACCTGCTGATGAAATAATTTTAGAACGATCAACTTTTCTTTCCTTAATCGAAAACTCACAAGCATTAAATACCACTCCTTTTTCTGAAAGAATTTTAATTTTATCTTCTACGATTGTTTTACCTGAAACCAACATATCCAACCCTAAACCATGGCAAACAACTTCTATTTTAGTAGTTGGCGACACACTTAAAATATTGTTAAATTGTTTTATTAATTGTTTGTGAGCAGTTGAATCTCCGGATGTTAATTGAAATATAATTTTATGTTCCGGTTTTTGGATATCTGCATTTGTCTGTGCTTTTATAGCAAAAGACACTAATGTAAATAATACAACCGCTGCTGTTTTATTTAAGAAGGAAATCATATTTATTAGTTTTAAGATTTATACTTTACTCTTCTTTGCTTTTTTCAAAGCATCGAGTTTATCTTTGATTGGTTTAAAAGGACCAAACTTATGTTGCTTTTCATCAAAACCATCAGCATAAGGTCCAAAGGGATGATCAAATGGTTTTTCCTCAATTTTTGGCCAATCTTTTTTAATGTCTTTATGCGGACGCGTTTGAGAATTTGCAAAAGCTGCCACGTCCCAAGCTTCTTCGTCGGTAAGTTGCGGACTGTTATGACTTGCGCCCAATGGCATATTATACTTAACGTACTTAGCAAAGTTAGACATACGAAATAATCCAGCACCATCATTATAACTATGCTCGCCCCATAAAGGCGGATAGGTATAAGCTGTTTTTTCACTATTCATTAAACCTAAGCCACTTGACTGATGACAACTTTGGCATTTATCAGTATAAATTAATTTTCCTTTTTCGGGATCTGCTGCTCTATCTAAAAAAGCTAAATCTTTAAATCCAGAACCTATTGGCTTAACACCCTTTTCAACATCTTTACCTAACCAGTTTATATAAGAAACAATACCCTGCATTTCTTTCGAATTTGTATCTAAGGCTGTTCCGTTTAAACTTCTTTCAAAACAATCATTTACACGTTTATAAATATTTTCGATAGCACCAGAACGAGCTCTGAATTTTGGATATGTTGAGGCCACTGCTGAATAATTGTTTCCAAATATTTTGGTGCCTGCATCTAAATGACAATTTTGGCAATTCATTCCGTTGGTAGAGGATTTAAAAACTTTTCCATTTTCACCAAAATATTCAGAGGTATGAGCAATTAAATCTTTTCCATACAAAATCAAGTCTTTATTATTATTTCCAGTTAAACTTTCAATATCAGGAGCCATCCAATAGTTGGTAGTATCTTTTATTTTTAAAGCTTCTTGCTTAGCAGCTTCTGTAAAATTACCATACTTATCTGGCACAGGAACTTCAATTTTTTGTTCAACTTTTGGTGTAGATTTTGGAACCAAAACAATCAGTAAAATAATTAATGCGATAATAAATACCAATAAAATAACAATGATATTAATTAACTTTGATACTATTGGCGCTAATTCATTATCTGATTTTTGTTGATTTTCCATCACAATAATAGTGTTAGTGAGGTAATTTATCTTTTATAAAACCATATAAATAAGTACCAATAATTGCAAATAAAAATACAACAATCATTGCAATATATCCATAACCAATATTAACAACCATTGGTCCTGGACATGCTCCACTTAAAGCCCAACCCAAACCAAAAATAGTTCCGCCAATTAAATAACGCATGATAGATTTTTCTTTTGGATAAAAATTAATTGGATTTCCGCTGATATCACGCAACTTAAATTTTTTGATAAGTGCTACACCAATTGCTCCTAATATAACAGCTGTACCAATAATACCGTACATATGAAAAGCCTGGAATCTAAACATTTCTTGAATCCTAAACCATGAGAACGCTTCTGATTTAGCCATAACGATACCGAACACAGTACCTAGAATTAAAAATTTAATAAATTTCATTTTTTTATAATATTAAAGGAAGTAAAACATAAGTCATTAATAAGCCACCTGCAAAAAAACCAATAACTGCTATTAACGATGGAACTTGAAGGTCAGATAAACCGCTGATGGCATGCCCTGATGTGCAACCGCCTGCATAACGAGAACCAAAACCAACCATTAAACCACCTAAAGCTAATATTGCAAAACCCTTTAATGAAAGCATTGACTCTAAACTAAATAATTCATCTGGCTGTGCTGATGTTGGTGCCCCTATTCCTAATTGAGCTAAATCATTAATTGTATTTTCAGAAATTTGAACTGGTTGCCCATTTGATAAAAATTGATGAGCAATAAAACCTCCTAAAATTGCTCCAACTAAAAACACTAAGTTCCATAATTGAGAGCGCCAATTGAAATCAAAAAACTTAAGTAATTTGCCACCACCGGCAGCCGAACAAATGGTTCTTAAGTTTGAGGAGAAACCAAATGATTGTCCGAAAAATAATAATGAAAACATGATGCCGGCAATTAATGCGCCCGATACCCACCAAGTCCAAGGTTGTTGTATAAACTCTAACATAATTAATTGCTTAAATGGTAAGAAATAATTGGTTTAAATAAATGATTAATTAATTTTTCAGTAGAACTTTTATGAAACAATCCACCCTTTCCATGCGTGCCAATGCAAATGATATCCATGTTTTGCATTTGGTTAAAATGAATCACGCCATTTTCAACATCACTATCATTTAATACATGTTTTTCGAAATTTGTTATCGTATTAATATTTGCAAATTCATCCATTTGAGCTAAGATAGCAGATTTATTTTCATCGTTCAAATTTTCAACTATTTGTAACAAATGTACTTTGGTATTAAATGCTTTTATGAGTTTATGCAACAATTCTAAATTTTGATTTTTAGGCGTTGAAAAATCGTGCACTAATAAAATATTTTCAATAATTAAATCAGACCGATCACACATTAAAGATAATAATGGTATGGTTGATTGACGAGCAATGATTTGAGTTTCGGAGCCAGATAATTTTTCTTTTAATCCCCAAGCCCCTTTTGTTCCCATAACTATTAAATCGAAATTATTTTCCTTTGAGTAGGAAACAATTTTATCTGTAAGCTTTCCTAAAACTAAATGAGTTTGTGTTTCACTACCATATGATACTTTTAAGTCATGAAATTTTCGTTCAATAATATCTTTTTGAGCATAAAGGTAATCTATGCTAATTTCTCCGCAAGTTTGAATATTACCTTGTTTATCCATCGTAACCGTATCGGGAACGCTTAACACATGTATAAAATGAATTTCTACAGGAATTTTTTCTTCCAGTTTTTTCACCATCAGGTAAGCATATTCTGCTTGTACTGAAAAATTGGTTGGTATGAGTACTTTAAGTGATTCCATACTTTTATTTATATTGATTTACATTTTGCCAACTTCCGCCATTGGTAACATTTTTTAATCCTTTTGATTGTAATGTTCTTAATGCCATTCCACTTCTGTTGCCACTGCGACAACATGTAATAATATGATTGTGAGATTTTAATTTTTCAACACTAGTGCCTATTTGTTCTAATGGAATATTAATGGAGCCTTTCACATGACCTGTAGCAAATTCTGCTTTGCTTCTTACATCAAC
>JAIOZA010000026.1 GCA_021740825.1 Bacteroidia bacterium
AGTTTTAACAAAGCAAAGAGAACGGAGCATTATTTCTCACGCACGGTATATCTATGATTACCCAGGGATGGAACTTGTCACCCGTTCTCTTCACTATCCTATTATAAATTTAATGAATTACAAACATACGAGGGATTGAGGCAATTGTTTGAGCTCTTTTTATTTGTCCCGAAGGGCGAATAAAAAAGCGAGTGCCGAAAGCCCGGTCCGCCAGCTGGCGGAAACGCCCAAATACATAAAAACCTACTAATTTTCTAATACATTACACTTAATATAATCTTACTGATACCGAAAAAATCCACTAATTATTTCTATTTTTGAAACTCAAATATGAAAACAAATTTTATAGAAGAATTAAAATGGCGTGGCATCTTGCATGATCTGATGCCTGGAACAGAAGAGTTATTGAATAAAGAAGTCGTTACTGGTTACATAGGTTTTGATCCAACCGCTGATAGTTTGCATGTGGGTAGTTTAGCACAAATTATGACACTTTTACGTTTTCAATTAGCTGGACATAAGCCATTAGCTTTGGTTGGTGGCGCCACTGGAATGGTGGGTGATCCAAGTGGAAAATCAGCAGAACGAAATTTGTTAGACGCAGCTACTTTAAATAAAAACGTTGAAGGAATAAAAAAACAATTAAGCCAGTTTTTAGACTTTAATTGTGGAGATAATAGTGCAGAACTAGTAAACAATTATGATTGGTTTAAAAATTATTCGTTTTTAGATTTTATACGTGATGCCGGAAAACATATTACTGTAAATTATATGATGGCAAAAGATTCTGTAAAAAACAGAATTAATGGCGATACAGGAATGTCGTTTACGGAATTTAGTTACCAGTTAATTCAAGGTTACGATTTTTACTATTTATGGAAGGAGCGTAATTGTAAAATTCAAATGGGTGGTTCTGATCAATGGGGAAATATTACTACCGGAACGGAATTTATTCGCCGTAAGGCAAGCGGAGAAGCATTTGCCTTAACAACTCAATTAATTAAAAAAGCAGACGGAACTAAATTTGGAAAATCAGAAGGTGGAAATATTTGGTTAGATAGAGAAAAAACATCGCCTTATAAATTTTATCAGTTTTGGTTAAACGTAAGCGATGATGATGCTAAATCATATGTGAGGATTTTTACATTACTTTCTAAATCAGATATAGAAGAGTTAGAAGTTAAACATGCAGCAGCTCCTCATGAAAGACACCTACAAAAAACTTTAGCAAAAGAAATTACAATTAGAGTACATAGCGAATCTGATTATTTACAAGCCATTGAAACAGCTGAATTTTTATTTAAATCAAAAACAGAAGATGTAGTTAACTTAAATGCAGACGCTTTTGAAAAAATGTTGGGTGGCATTGGTACATTTGAAGTAAGCAAAGCTGATGTTGCTAGTGGAATTAATGTAGTTGATTTATTAGTAGATAAAGCGCCCGTATTTCCAAGTAAAACAGAAGCTCGCAAAATGGTTTCAGGTAATGCCGTTAGTATTAATAAAACTAAAATAGCAGATGTAAATGCTGTTTTAAATTTGGAGTCATTTAACAGTGGCAAATATTTATTAGTAAGTAAAGGCAAAAAAGAAAATTATTTAATTAAGTTGGTTTAAGAATTCATTGTACAATTTTGTAATTACGAATTAATACGAATATACGAATCTGCCTTGCAAAAAAATCATACACAGATTCGTATATTCGAAAAAATTCGTAATCATTATATTTAGAAAGTAGCAGATAATGATAAAAGACATCGTTTTTCCAGAAGTATATGACATCGCTATTGCTATTGTGCAAGAGCATGAAGGACTTGATGAGTACAATGCTTATGTTTTTAATTTTCAAGAAGAAAGTATAAAAAATGTTTTAATAACATCAACAGGTTATGGCGTCATTAATGATGTAAAGAAAAAAACAAGTACGTTACGTCATTATTTCGAGGAAATTGAAACGTTAGATTACAAATTAATTGAACCAGTTTCAAAAGAAGTATTTGGAATAAGTAATGAGTATTGGATTAGCTTTTCTTCAAATGGCCAATTATTTGATAAGCAATATATTTTTTTACCGGAATCAATCATCGAAGCTAATTTTCAGATGATTCCTTTTATCGATAAAAAAGGCGTGATTATTAAATGATCCTAAAATGATTACAAAGCTGGATTTCAAAACAATGATTATTATTTAATTTTTTATCAAAATGTCCTCAAAAATTCAATTCACTTTTAATTGAATTCGTTTTTGCTTACATTTGAAGATTAGTATTATTTTTAAATTTTCTTATTACCTATTGCAGTTTAAATTTTAGGTAGCTTGAAAAAACCTTTGATAATTAAAAACCATAAGTAATTACAAATGAAAACTGTAGAATTTAGAGAAGCACTTCGCGAAGCAATGAATGAAGAAATGCGTCGTGATGAAACCATTTTTTTAATGGGTGAAGAGGTTGCTGAATATAATGGAGCATACAAAGTAAGTAAAGGAATGCTAGCAGAGTTTGGTCCAAAAAGAATTATAGATACGCCCATTGCAGAACTTGGATTTGCTGGTATTGGCGTGGGTGCAGCGGTTAATGGGTTGCGTCCAATTATTGAGTTTATGACATTCAACTTTTCATTAGTTGCCATCGATCAGGTGATTAATGCTGCCGCTAAATTTTTAAGCATGAGTGGCGGACAATATAATTGCCCTATTGTATTTAGAGGGCCAACTGCTAGTGCTGGCATGTTAAGCTCCCAGCATTCGCAAGCATTTGAAAATTGGTTTGCTAACTGCCCTGGATTAAAAGTAATTGTGCCGTCTAACGGGTATGACGCTAAAGGTCTTTTAAAATCCGCTATACGAGATAATGATCCTGTAATTTTTATGGAAAGTGAGCAAATGTATGGCGATAAGTGCGAAATTCCTGACGGCGAATATATTATTCCTATTGGTGTAGCAGATATTAAAAAAGAAGGTACAGATGTTACTATTGTTTCTTTTGGAAAAATTATGAAAGTGGCTTTAGCTGCTGCTGCAGAACTAGAAAAAGAAGGAATTAACGCAGAGGTTATTGATTTAAGAACTGTTCGTCCGATTGACTATGACAAAATAATTAATTCCGTTAAAAAAACAAATCGTTTAGTAATAGTTGAAGAAGCTTGGCCATTGGCAAGTATCTCAAGTGAAATTGCTTTTAGAGTTCAGAAAGATGCTTTTGATTATTTAGATGCGCCAATTCGCCGTATTACAGCTGCCGACGTTCCGCTACCTTATGCGCCAACTTTAATTGAGGCCTCATTACCAAATGTAAGTCGTACTATAAAAGCGGTGAAGGATGTTATGTACGCCACAAAATAACTTTCTTAATTTTAGTAAGTCATACTTACATTGTACTATTTCTAATTTATTTGAGGATAATTATTTGGATGCAAGGTAAAATATCTTGGAGTATTTTTTGACTACCTCAAAATTCTAAATTCATTTGGTAAATAATTATTTAGTCGGTTGCCTAAATGTTTTATCCATCCAAAACCAAAACCATTAAAAGTCATTAAGTTCCAACCTTTTTGGCCATCTATAATTTGTAATTCTTTTTTTAAAAACTGAATCGATTCTTCCTCTGTGCAATCTATAGTTTGTATTTGCTTTGATTTATGAATACTTAAAGCTAAATCATGATGCGGAATAACGTCTTCTTTTATTAAACTGCCAATAGTTGTACCTACCTTTTTTAAATATAATTTAGGGTATCTATTAATAAAATCTAAAACAGTTTGATTAGTTAATAAGTAATCATCTTTAAATTTTGTAATAACATGGTGGTTTAAATTATCAATCCAATTTGCAAATAATTCTTTTTCTTTTGGTTTAATAGGTGAAAAAGATTCTGTTTTATATTTTCTGTATTGTCGGTGATCATCTAGTGCCCCTGGTTTTTTAAATACAGCACAAAAAAATCCTTCAGACTTAGTTTTATCTGGATAAAAGCGATAGCCAAATGCTTGATGTATTTCACTTTGAGTTTCTACAATGCCCCAGGTTTTTTGCATTGGTATTTCAACTGAGGTTAAATCAAATTCAGTCATCAGCCAATCGGCAATATCTTCATTTTCTTGCTGAGAGTAGGAGCAGGTTGAGTATACTAAAGTTCCGCCTTGCTTTAAACTTCTTATAACATCCGATAAAATACGTTTTTGTCGTTGGCAACATAAATTTACATTATCCAAACTCCATTCATCAACGGCATCATGTTGTTTTCTAAATAAGCCTGAGCCACTGCAAGGCGCATCAACTAAAATAATATCAAACACATTTGCCATTTCCGAATATGAACTTGGATCATTATTAGTAACTACCACATTGCTAGTTCCCCATTTACTTATGTTTTGCGCTAATACATCAGCTCTTTGTTTAACAACTTCGTTGGCTATTAATGCACTTTCGTTATTTAATAATGAATTCAGTAAAGTGCTTTTTCCACCTGGTGATGCACACACGTCAAATGCTAGTATGCTTGCATCAAAATCAATCCACGATTTTAAGGCATGTTCAATAAACATAGATCCTGCCTCTTGCACATAGTAACAACCAGACTGAAATAAAACATCGTAGGTAAAATTGGGGCGCTCATTTAAGTAAAAACCTTTGTCACACCATTGAACTTGGCTATCCAAATTAAAATTAAGTGTTGTTGTTTTAAATGGATTGATGCGAATACTAGTTGGTGATGGTTTTTGATGGGCCTCTAAAAAAGCTTCCTCATCAAAACCAGTGCAGCAGGAAACGGATTGTATAAATTGGGTAGGTAATTGTAACATAATTGTGAATCAAATATAAAGAAATATTACTTTTGTTTGTGTTCGAAAAAAAACCAGCAATTAAAATAACAGATCCTCACTTAGCATTAATCAAAATGCAGAGTTGGTGCGCATACCAGGAACGCTGCCAGCAAGATGCTCGTACTAAATTATATGAATTGGGTTTATGGCCTGAAGCCGTGGAAAATATAATTGTGAAATTAATTGAAGATAATTTTTTAAATGAAGAACGCTTTGCAACTACTTTTGCAAGAGGAAAATTTACTATTAAAAAATGGGGGCGAATTAAAATTAAGCAAGAGTTAAAACAAAAACGGGTTGGCGACTATTGTTTAAAAAAAGCCATGCAACAAATTGATGAAACGGAATACATGGCTACTTTAAAAAAATTAATTGATAGTAAACGCAAATTGATTAAAGAAAAGAACCCCATTAAATTAAACTACAAGTTAATGAATTATGTTTTATCAAAAGGTTACGAAAAAGATTTGGTATTTGATATCTTGAATAATATGGAGAAATAATAGAACGCAGATGACGCGGATTATTAAGATTAAAAATGATTTTTAAATATTAGCTAATTGTAAATGTTTTAAATAATAGAACGCAGAAAGCACTTATTATTAAGATTAAAAATGATTTTTTTAAATAAAAGTTAACTTCGTTAGTTGCGCTTCGTTCAAATAATTATGAAGAGGTTTTATGAATTTACGTTTAACTTGCGTGAAGGATTGAAGTGTAAATCCTTTTTGTGTTCTTTTACAAAAAGATTGCAACGAAAAGCCTGAAGGCGCTGCCTCCTTGCGCCGGCACGCCAAAATAATAATTACTAAATAAATAATTCACTAGCAATTTTGTCGGCAAATAGTTTTCCTTTTTCTGTTAAAGTGTAAGTTGTATCGTTTATAACAACAGTTTCTTGTTTGATGTATTTTTCTATTTGAATTAAATAGTGTTTTACAAATTCAGTATTAAAATTTGCGCTCAGGTAATTTAAGTCAATTCCCCAAATAGTTCTTAGTGACGTTAAAACATATTCGTTAAAACGTTCCTTCTCAGTAAGTGTTTCTTTTTCAAAATAGCTTTCGTTTTTTTCTGAAATACGTTTTATATAAATAGTGTTGTTCGACACATTCCATTGTCTGGAAGTGCCATCAAATGAATGGGCCGATGGACCAAGGCCTAAATAGTGTTCGCCTTTCCAGTAGTTAGAGTTGTGCAAACTAAAAAAACCTTCCTTGCCAAAATTGGATATTTCGTAATGAATAAAATTATTTTTCTCTAAGCGATTAATCATTTCTAAAAATAGTTCTGAACTTTTTTCATCATCAATAGCTACTTCTTTTTTGAGTTTAAAGTCGCGACCTAATTTTGTTTTTTCTTCAATAGTTAAATTGTAACTCGAAATATGTTTCACATCTAACGCAATTGCTTTATCAAGTGTTTTTTTCCAGTTTGCTAAATTCGAAAATTTAGAACCATAAATTAAGTCAATGGTAATATTTTCAAAACCTCTGTCTTGTGCTCTTTTTACGGATGATTCACTTTCTTTGGCAGTGTGCGCTCTGTTCATCCAAATTAGTTCTTCTTCATCAAAACTTTGCAAACCAATGCTTAATCTATTTACTTCTAAACGTTTTAATTCTTTTAGCTTTTCATCTGTTAAATCATCAGGGTTGCATTCTAAAGTAATTTCAACATCCTTTGAAACGTTATATAATTTGTAGATTTTTTCTAAAATTAAAAATGTTTCTTTTTCTGAAAGTAAACTCGGTGTGCCGCCACCAAAATAAATGGATTCAATTTTTTTATTAGGCAAATAGTTTATTCTTGAATCAATTTCCGAAAGAATACTATTTACTAATAATCCTTTATTTTGCAACAAGGTTGAAAAATGGAAGTCACAATAATGACAGGCCTGTTTACAGAACGGAATATGTATATAAATGCCACTCATAAATTAAATAAATTGAAAATGATTTGCATAAAGTAGTATCCTAAGCATCAAACTTAATGTATTTAATTGATAAATTAATTTACTGGTTAAATTACTCAAATAGGTCCGTGCTGGAAAGATTCCAATCAATTGGATTAAGATGGTGTGATTTTAAATACTCATTAGTTTTTGAAAAATGCTTACATCCAAAAAAAGCCCCTCTTGCCAATGGTGATGGATGGGCAGCCTCTAATACTAAGTGCTTTTGAGTATTGATTAAATTATGTTTATTTTTTGCATAATTCCCCCATAATAAAAACACACAGTTTTGTTTTTCCTCTGAAATTACATTAATAATTTTATCAGTAAACGTTTCCCACCCTTTGTTTTGATGGCTTCCAGGTTCATTAGCTCTAACTGTTAATGTTGCATTTAGCAGCAAAACTCCTTGAGCTGCCCAACTAGTTAAATTGCCATGATTAGGAATGCTGCAGCCAATATCAGAATGTAATTCTTTGAAAATATTTTTTAGGGATGGTGGTGTTTTAATTCCGTAGTATACTGAAAAACTTAGTCCATGAGCTTGATGCGCTCCGTGATAAGGGTCCTGTCCAATTAGTACTACTTTTAAATTTTCAAAAGAAGTTAGTTGCAGAGCTCTATAAACATTATCCTCTTTAGGATAAATATTAAACTCGTTTCGTTCCTTTTTTATAAATGAATTTAGAATTTGAAAATAAGGTTTTTTAAATTCTTCGTTCAATTTATCATCCCATGAATTATTAAACATTGAACTTTTCATTAATAGGTTGTTTACAAAAAAATAGCATTTATTTTATGTTTTTTTTATTCTGTACTAAATTAATATATATTTGTTCATTATATTTAGCAAAAAATTATTTATGAATTAGTCATGTTTGCGTAAACACAAACATAAATGAAGTAAAACTGGCTAAACCATATGAAAACTAAAAAAAAATAAATATCTACATATGAAAAAATTAGCTTTACTTTCAGCTTTGTTATTTGTATTTTGTGTTATAGTATCTTCTTGCAAATCACGTGAAAAGTGTCCTGCCTATACTAAAGCTAATACAGCCTTAACAATTAAAAAATTCGTATAATTTATGCTATGGCATAAACTGACAGATATTAATCAGTTAGCTGATATAAAAAAATTCACATTGGAAAGTTCCAGTCCTGATTTTGCTGTACTTATATTTAAACATAGTACGAGATGTTCTATAAGTTCAATGGCGTTAAATCGTTTGGAATCAAAATGGGTAGATAATGAAAGTATCCCTGCATATTATTTAGATTTATTAAATTATCGCCCTATTTCGAACGAAATAGCTGATTTATTTTCGGTAGAGCACGCTTCTCCGCAAGTGCTATTAATTAAAAATGGATCATGTATTTATCACGCTTCCCATACAAATATTTCTGCGGCGGATATTTTAGAAGCTGCGAATTCATAGAACGCAGATACCGCTGCTTATTTATGATTTGATTTTGATTAAATACATTTTATTCTTTTTTTCTTATAAAATTCATAACCCTCTGCGTTATCAGCGTTCCATTAAAAAACTAAACATTACCAAATAAATTCAATCACTTGTTTTAAATCAGGATGCAAGCTTTTTGCAACTGGACAAGTAAAGGCTGAATGTTCGTATATTTTTTTTTCTTTATCGGTATATTCCTTTTTTGGAAAAGTTATTTTAATGTGAATTTCGCCTATTCGTCTAGGTTCAGCATACATGATTTTAATCACTTCGGCTGTTGCACCATCAATAGGAGTGATACCATCTTTCCTAGCCGCAATTCCCATAATTGATATCATGCAGCTTGCTAATGCGGTTGCTACTAAATCTGTAGGAGAGAACGTTTCGCCTTTTCCATGATTATCTTTTGGAGCATCCGTATAAATTGTAGTATTGGATTGCGTGTGCGTTGCTTTTGTTCTTAATTCTCCTAAATAGGTTATGGTGCTTGTTGTCATAAAATGATTATTTACTTCAAATATAATAAAGCATTAGGTATTTAGTTACCTAATTATTAACTACTTTTGTTACGTAATCATGAGAATTTTTTCTTTTAGTATATTTTTAGTGTTTTTTGCTAGTTTATGCTTCTCGCAAAGTACGATGCAAGCAATAGAAAGTGGGCAAGATCCAAATGTATTATATCGCAACGAAATGTCTTTTGGTGGTTTTTTGCATAGCCGAGGTTTTGGTGCAAATTTTATGAGAGCAAAGCATGTTACTGGTACTCGCAAACAATTATTAGAAATTCAGCTTTTAAATTTAAAACATCCTAAAGAAATTAGAGTTTCCAATAGTTCAGATAACTCTAAAAGATTTATTTACGGCAAATTAAATAGTATTTTACTGCTGAGGGCTGGAATGGGTTATCAAACAACATTATTTAAAAGAGCCGATAGAAAATCAGTTGAAATTAGAACATCCTATTATATTGGAGGTAACGTCACTTTTGCTAAGCCTAATTATATATTAGTATATCGCGATAACAGTAATGGAATAAAATATCAAGAGTCTGTAAAATACAATCCCGAAATTCAAACAATTGATAGTATTTCAGGTCGAGGGCCGTTGGTGGATGGTTTGGCTGAACTAAAAATTTACCCCGCACTATATGCCAAAATTAATTTAAGTTTTGAGTACGCTCCTTTTTCAAATAAAGTGAAAGCAATAGAAACTGGAATTATATTTGATTATTACCCAAAAGCGTTACCTATTATGGCTAAAAATCCTGCCGAAAATTTTATTGTAACTTTATATGTAGGATTTGTATTTGGTAAAAAATGGTTTTAAAAAATGGAAAACACTGCTGAAAATACACTTATAGAAAGACCTCGTAAACCAGATTGGTTAAGAGTAAAATTACCTATTGGAGAAGAGTATTTAAAAGTTAGAAATATTGTAGCTACTCATAAATTACATACTATTTGCGAAAGTGGTAATTGCCCCAACATGGGCGAATGCTGGGGAGCAGGTACTGCAACTTTTATGATTCTTGGAAATATTTGCACTCGCTCTTGTGGTTTTTGCGCCGTAGCTACTGGTAAACCAAAAGCTGCCGATTGGGATGAGCCAAAGCGCGTAGCAAACTCTGTAAAATTAATGGGAGTAAAACATTGCGTTATTACTTCTGTAGATAGAGATGATTTAAAAGACGGCGGTTCTATTATTTGGGCCGAAACCATTAAAGCTATTAGAGAAATTAGTCCTGAAACAAAATTTGAATGTTTAATTCCTGATTTTGCAGGTAAGTGGGAAAATTTACAACGCATTATTGATGTAAAACCGGATATTGTTTCGCATAACATTGAAACCGTTAGAAGGTTAACAGCAAAAGTTCGCATTCAAGCCAAATACGACAGAAGTATGGAAGTACTTAAACGTTTACATGAGGCAGGAGTTAGAACAAAATGTGGTTTAATGGTTGGATTAGGAGAAACTGAAGAAGAGGTGTTAGAAACAATTAATGACCTGTCGGCTGTGCATTGCGACGTAATGACCATTGGTCAGTACTTACAACCAACACCAAAGCACTTGCCAGTTGCAAGATATGTGCATCCTGATGAATTTAAAAAATGGGGAGAGATTGCATTATCCAAAGGATTTAGATATGTAGAGAGTGGCGCATTAGTCCGGTCATCATATCATGCCGAAAAACATGTTTTTTAATTTTTTTGAACTTCTAAGTAAACAATTTTCCAAATTAATCGCATGAACTCTCTTTTTTCTATTCTTTTAAAAAACCTGATTCTTTTAGCGCTTATTACTATAAGTTTAGTATTTATATTTACGCAATATATTGGATTTAAAGAAGTGCGATATGTTTTTTTAGGAATGGGATTACTTTATGTTTTATCTTCCTGCTATGAAGCATACACACTTTCTCAAGTCAAACAAGGAACGCGAAAATTTATTTATTTTACAGATGGATTTTTAGCTAAACGCATCATTAAAATTATCTCGTTTATCTGCATCGGAGTTTTGTTATATTATTCGGGACGAAGCATTATTAAATACATGTCGTTTTTATGTTTCTTAATTGCCTTTACAGAAATTATTGTAACGATTTGGAGGTACCTAAAACATCTTTGCTTTGTGGCTTTAGAAGATGACCAGCTAATCTTATCCACTAATAAAATTAATATTACCAGTGCTACAGAGATTGAGAAAATAGAATCCAGACATGGACTAATGTATTTCATAAACTATAATAAAAAAGCCATCACATTAAGAACCGATATGATGATTGAAAATTCTGAATTTAAATTAGCTATAGATGCTTGGATTAATAAAAATAATTTAACTGAAAAAGTTGTAAAAAATTAATTAATTTAAAATGTAGTTAAGCAAATAATCAAAATTTTTCTGTTTATTAATTGAACCAATAATTTTTATTTATAACAAATATTATTTTTGAAAATGAGCAAATTGCAAAATCGTAAAGTCATAATCTTAATTGTTTTATTGGCAACTATTTCCTTCCCTTTCGCAGCTCAAAACAATGAAGACTTATCTATTTCATTTGTAAAACAATTAGAGCGCCAGCAGTTTGACAGTTGCTATAGAATGTTTGACACTATTATGGCTAGTAAATTTAGTGCAAGTATGCTTGAGGGAATGTGGCAAAGTATTCCTAAATACATGGGTGATTATAAATCTTATTCAACCGTTTCTTCTGAGAAAAAAGATACGTTAGATTTAGTTTATGTTCGCTGTGAATTTGAGAAAACAAAAATGGACTTACAGTTTGCATTCAATCAATCAAAAAAGATTGTAGGGATGTATTTTGTGCCACCAAAAAATAAAGCAGCTTACGCATATCCTGAATATTCGTTACCACATAAGTTCTATGAAACAAAAATTACTTTAAAAAGTGGTAGTTACAGTTTGCCTGGTATATTGTGCGTTCCCAATAATATAAAAAACCCTCCTCTTGCCATTTTACTGGCCGGTTCAGGGCCAAACGATAAAGATGAAACTATAGGGGCAAATAAAGTACTAAAGGATATTGCATTAGGCTTAGCTTCCAACGGAATTGCATCCTACAGATATGACAAACGTACTTTAGCTTATGGTAAAGAAATGACTGAAAAAATTGAAGAATTTGATTTGTATGATGAAGTTATTGAAGATGCAATTAGTGCAATTAAAATGATAAAGAAGAATCCAGAATTTAAAGTATCCAAAGTATATATAATTGGGCATAGTCTTGGCGCCATGTGCGCCCCATTAATTGCAAGTAAATCTAAAAAAGTAAGCGGCATTGTTTTATTAGCAGGAAACGCAAGACCTTTAGAAGATGTTGTATTAGATCAGTATAATTATATTTTTGGATTAGATAGTATAGACAAATCAGAGGAAAAAGAGATTTTGGAATTCCGTAAAAAAATGCAAATTGTAAAAACACCTGCACTATTAAAAGCAGCCAAAATGCAAGATTTACCTTTAAATGGAACTTCAAAATATTGGCAATCTTTAGTGAATTACAATCAAGTTCAAGTAGCAAAAAAATTAAGGCAACCTATTTTAGTATTCCAAGGAGAGAGGGATTATCAAGTAACTATGATAGACTTTAATTTATGGAAACAGAATTTAGGAGATAATGCTAAAAATAAGTTCATTTCGTATCCAGCATTAAATCATTTGCTTATGAAAGGAGAAGGTAAATCTACTCCGCAAGAATATGAAATACAGGGCAATGTGGACGAGAAGATTATTTTAGATATTACCTCTTGGATCAAGGAAAAATAAGTTGATAACCTTGTCTTTTTATATAATTGATTTGGTGATTACTACTAAAAAACAATTATGACGGTTCAGTTAACCACATATAAAATAATTACTGCCACTTATTAAGTCCCATAAACGAGTTTCAAATTCATGGTTTAAATTTACACTACGTTCTTTATCATGTATTTTGTTTAGTTTGAAACAAAGATTAGGCTGCAGTGCGTTTTTCGGGGATGTGCATTGCAGCCTTTTTTGCTTTCGTTGAAAGTGTAACTTTAAGTAAGCTTACTAAACAGTATCAATTTGCATGACATTGATTTTGGCAAAATAATAAATTAAGCCATAATAATAAATCACTAAAATTTACTGATATTTGCATTTGATATAAATTAAATATTATTTGCTGATACGCAATTTAAATTTTTAAAATTGTTACATGATTTTTTTAATAAACACTTGCAAATAATTGCAACCAAATAAATTATTTAAACGAATGAAAAAGCCTAGTTACGAAGAAATATACATGGAACTTGCAGAAAAACTAGCTTTACGCTCACATTGTGTGAAAGCGCAAGTAGGGGCAGTTTTAACAAAAGACACGCGAATTGTGTCGCTTGGATATAATGGTCCTCCTGCTGGAACTCATAATTGTGATATTGAATGGCCAAACCAAGGTTGCCCAACCGATAGTAAGGGAAGTTGCTCATTAGCACTCCATGCAGAGCAAAATGCCATACTTTACGCTGTAAAAAATAACACCTCAATAGAAGGCTCTACCTTATATGTAACTCTATCGCCTTGCATCGCTTGTGCCAGGGTTATTTTTTCGATGGGAATTAAACGAGTTTATTTTAAAAACAGTTACGCTGAATATAAAAAAATTCCGGCGGATGAAGGAGTAGATTTTTTAAGAAAATTTGGCGTCGAAGTAATCAGATATAATACTTAGTACAAGCTTTCGAAACGTTATAATAAATTATTAATGAAAATTAATTAGGATGACTAGATTAATCATAATTTTTTTAATTTCTTTACTTTCACATAACTCTTATTATACGCAGGAAAGTGATGGTAAACCTGTCCCTAAAAAAGATCAATCTTTAAAAAGTAAGCGAAAGTTAAGAAAAGCTGATAGAAAGAAATGGAAAGAAGATAGAAGAAATAAAAGAGCCGAAGAGAAAAAAATACGAGATCATCACAAACGAATTCAAACAAAATCAGTAAGAAAACGTATGAAGAGAAATAAAGGAAAAGCAATGAGAAACAACACTCATCAGCGTGAGCCTTTTTTTCAGCGCTTGTTTCAGAAAAAGCGAGGAAAGTCATCAAAAAGCGCAAAAGAAAAATCTTCTAAAGGCCAACAATAGCAAGAAAATCAAAACATTTTAACCAACTTAAATTTAAATTTCAGGTTTTATTTCAAAAGTAAGAACCACTTATTTGGTAAAACCAACCACTTATAAAAACTATAATTCCAATTAAGAGAACTCTAAAGATTGTTGTTAACTTAATACTAGCTTCGTGTTAATTCTTGTTAACTTTAATACCCTTTAACACTAAAAATTTGGAAATTAACAGTCGCATAATCAGTATATTATAAAAAATAAGTAGAAAAATTTGCAGTAGTTGTGTATGATTTATATATTTATCAACTCGTAAAAATCGAATGTAACTAAAAACTATCAATATGTTAAGAAAAATTTACCTTTCAATCGTAACACTTTTATTAGTTGGCACCTCTGTAAATGCCCAAAATGGCGGCGGAGCCATTAAAGTTTTATTAAAAGATAAAACAAATGGTGAAACAATTCCATTTGCTAATGTTGTAGCCTATCAAGGTGGTGTGCAAGTTGGCGTTGGAACTACTGATATGGATGGTTATGCTACTATTAAGCCATTAGCACCTGGTAAATACGATGTGAAAGGTGTTTATGTTGGTTACCAAGCCCAAGAAATTAAAGGAATTGTTGTGGGAGAGTCAAAAACTGCCTATGTAACAATTGAGTTATCAAATGGTGAGGGTGTGCGATTAGATGAAGTAGAAGTAATTGCTTACCAAGAGCCTTTAATTGATGGAGATATGAAATCTGGTGGTACTGTAACACGAGAAGAATATCAAAATATGGCTACAAAAAATATTAACTCAGTAGCAGCAACAACAGCAGGTGTTTATCAAGCAGATGAAGGTGGAGCTTTAAATGTTAGAGGAGGTCGATCTAATTCAACAATTTATTTTGTGGATGGTGTAAAAGTTATTGGTGGACTAGGCGTTCCTCAGCAAGGTGTGGAGCAATTAAACGTAATTACTGGTGGTGTGCCAGCGCAGTATGGAGATGCTACCTCTGGTATTATTTCGGTTACTACTCGTGGACCTCAAAGTAAATTTTTTGGTGGTGTGGAGTTAATTTCTTCTCAATTAACTGATAAGTATGGTTACAATTCTTTAGGTTTTTCTGTAGGTGGACCTATTTATCAAAAAAGAGATTCAACAGGACAAAAAAAGCCAGTGATTGGATTCTTCTTGTCGGGACAAGGAACTTACGAAAAAGATCCTGATCCTTCTTATGTTAAACTATGGAAGTTAAACGACGAAAAATTAACTGAATTAGAAAAAAATCCGTTGCGTGTTGTAACTATTGGTTCTGAAGATAAATTTTATCGTGAACTAGATTACGTTACTAAAACCGATATGAGTCAAATTAGTGTTCGCCAAAATGTTGCTAATCGCTCAGTTCAGTTAAATGGTAAATTAGATTTTAAATTAGCGCCAAACACTAATTTAACAATAGGTGGAGCATTTGATTATGGTAACAGACATGATTTTGTTTATACTTATTTACTATTCAATGCGCAAAATAATCCTCAAACAATTCAATCGACTTGGAGAACTTATGCAAGAATTAATCAAAAATTTGGTGCAAATCAAACTGGATTAGAAAAAGAAAAATCGCAGGCTTTAATTTCTAATGCTTATTTTACGTTCTTAGCAAGTTACGAAAAAGCTAAATCTAAAACTCAAGATGATACACATAAGGACAAAATTTTTAATTATGGATATCAAGGAAAGTATAATTTCACAGTAGATACCACTTCAAATTATCAAATAAAGTATGATGAACTGAATAATCAATTATACTTAGATTATCAGGGGCCAGTAAGAGGGCCTGTGTCTTATGAAAGAAGTGAATTAAACCCTACCACTGCAAACTTTTCATCTCAAGTATTTAATTTTAAAGGAACTGAAGAGTCAATTCAAGCTGCTCAAGGCGATTATGCCTTCGTGAATGGTGATAGGCCGCAAGGTATTAATAGTTTATTTGCTTCCACAGGACGACAATATAACGGTTATTCAGTAAGCGAATCAACTCAATTACGTTTTGCGTCAAGTTTTTCTGCTGATTTTAAAAATCACGCAATCATGGTAGGTGTTGAATATGATCAACGTAATCAAAGTGGATATTCTATTAGTCCTATTGGTTTATGGGAGCGTATGAGAAATTTAACAAATTCTCATTTGCAAACATTCGATACAGCTAATCCTATTTTTATTGCTGGAACAGGCGGGAATTTAGATCAACGCTACTATAGATATGTTTATAGTGCAACACTTCAAAATCAAATTGACAAATCGTTAAGAGAATCTTTGGGTTTATCTGCTGATAATCAAACAATCATCAATACAGATGCTTTTTCGCCTGATGATTTGAAGTTAGATATGTTTAGTGCACAAGATTTATTGCAAAGTGGTCAAGGTGCTTTGGTGGATTATTACGGTTTTGATTACTTAGGTAATAAGAATAACAATTCAACAAATATTGATAAGTTCATGAATGATAAAGATAAAAATGGAAATCAAACTTTAAATGTTGGAGCATATAAACCAATTTATGTTTCTGGTTACATACAAGATAAATTTGATTTTAAAGACATTAAGTTTAATGTCGGTGTTCGTATTGATCGTTTTGATGCCAATCAAAAAGTATTAAAGGATCCTTATTTATTTCAAGAGGCTTATACCGCTGGTGAAAAATCTGAGTCAAAACCAGAGAATATCAAAGAGGATTACGTTGTATACGTAGATAACGTAAAAGCAACAAATCCTACTATAGTAGGTTATAGATATTATGATGAAAAAACAAATACAAATACCTGGTATAATAGTGAAGGTAAAGAGGTATCTGACCCGAAATTATTAGCAGTGGATGGTAAGCTTAATCCATGGCTAAAAGATGCTGATTTTGCTGATAAAAATGCATTTAGTACAACTGCTTTTAAAGATTATAAACCGCAAATTAATGTGATGCCTCGTGTGGCTTTTTCATTCCCAATTTCCGATGTTGCTAATTTCTTTGCACATTACGATGTTTTAACTCAGCGTCCTTCTGATGGGTTAATGAGATTTGATCCAAAAGATTATTATTTTATAAATAGCACATCTAGTAGCCCATTTATTACTAATTCAAATTTGAGACCTGAAAAAACAATTGATTACGAAATTGGATATAATCAAGTTTTAAATCAAAAGAAAAATGCAGCATTAAAAATTACAGCATTTTATCGTGAATTAAGAAATCAAATTTCATTAATATCACTTTCAAATGCATATCCTAAAACTTACCAAACGTATACTAATAAGGATTTTGGTACTGTAAAGGGTTTAACTGCTGAATTTGATTTGCGTAGAACAGGAGGGATTTCATTAACAGCAAACTACACTTTGCAATTTGCTGAAGGTTCAGGTTCAAATGCCAACTCGGGAGCAAATTTAGTAAACTCTGATCAGCCAAATTTACGTATTACATTACCTTTAAACTATGACCAACGTCATACTATTACAATTAACCTAGATTATCGTTTTGGTGATGGAAAAGATTATAAAGGGCCGCAATTTAACCGTAAGAAAAAAGATGCTGTTCAAACTGTGCAAGTATTTCAGAATGTAGGCGCTAATTTAATCTTCCGAATTGGATCAGGAACACCTTATACACGTGATATTGCGGCATCTCCAATTGATGCAGGCTCTCAAACATCGTCAAGGTCTTCCATCAATGGTTCAATTAATGGTTCTTATAAACCTTGGCAGTTTAGAACTGATCTTAGAATAGATAAGAATATTGAATTAACTTGGGGTAAAAAAGATAGTGAAAATAAAAAAACAGCAAACTTAAATATTTATTTACAAGTATTAAATTTACTTAATTCAAAAAATATATTGAACGTTTATAATTATACTGGAAATGCTGATGATGATGGTTACTTATCTTCAACGCAAGGGCAATTAAGCGTAAATAGTAATCCTGATGTTGCTGCCTCTTTTACAGATCAATATACTATTTTCATCAACAACCCTAATAACTATTCAAGACCAAGAACTATCAGAATAGGAGTATTATTAGATTTTTAATTGTAAAACGAATTTATTATGAAAATTATGACTAATCTAAACAAAAATCTATTGATTGCAGCAGTAACACTAAGTGCTATGTCTGTTAATGCAAAAGAAAAATACGGAAATGTTTTTAGAAGTGCGGCTCCTCAAAAAGTCATGGCGGGTTGTAGTCCTGCTCAGGCAGCATCTGAGTTATTAGTAAATAATGTAAGAACCATTATTTACTCTGGTTCAGATATGTGGTGGGATTTGTTTGGTGGAGGTAATTCCTATTATTTTGTTCCTGCTGTGCAAGATAGGTCAAAAGGAATTTCTTCGAATTTTGCCGGAAATGTTTGGTTTGGCGGCGTTGATGTAGGTGGTCAGTTAAAAATTGCTGCTCAAACCTATCGTCAAGGGGGTGTTGATTTTTGGACTGGTCCTTTAACAACCGGTGATGCTTCTATTACATCGGATGTTTGTCAGCAGTATGACAAGATATTTAAAATTACTCGCTCTGAAGTGGATGCGTTTGTTTTGTCTGGTGGAGCTATTACATCTAATATTAAAAATTGGCCAGGT
This sequence comes from Bacteroidia bacterium, assembly GCA_021740825.1. Lineage (GTDB taxonomy): Bacteria > Bacteroidota > Bacteroidia > B-17B0 > Aurantibacillaceae > UBA4416. The sequence goes on from JAIOZA010000026.1 coordinate 18,461, forward strand.
AATGGTGATATTTCATTAAATCAAGATCAGCAATTAGCTCCATATTTTGATAAAAATGGAGATGCAAACTACTCACCTGAAGATGGTGATTATCCTTATTATGATGTTTACAATTCAGGAGAAAAAGATAATCTAGGTGTTTGTAAAGCACGTGTGTTTGGTGATGAAACTTTATGGTGGGTGTACAATGATGCAGGAAATAACCACGTTGCAACAGGTGGAAAAACAATTGGTATGGAAATTCGTGCACAAGCCTTTGCTTTTAAAACAACAGATGAAATTACTAATATGACTTTTTATAATTATCAGTTAATTAATCGATCATCGTTTGCTTTATATGATACGTATATGACCGTTTGGACTGATGCTGATTTAGGTTATTACGGAGATGATTACATTGGTTGTGATGTACAAAGAGGATTAGGATATATTTATAATGCAGATGCCTTTGACCAATCTATTGCCGGAACAAATGGTTACGGAAATTATATTCCTGCATTAGGGTGTGATTTCTTTCAAGGCCCTATTAATACTAATAATGCAGTTGACGATGATAAAGATGGTTTAGTTGATGAGCCAGGAGAGCAAATGGGAATGACAAAGTTCTTGTATTTTAACAATTCTTTTGCGGGAATTCCTTTACAAACAACAGATCCTGCAACGGCAACTCAATATTATCAATACATGACAGGTTATTGGAGAGATGGTACTCCATTCACATGCGGTGGTTCTGGTTATGGTGGTTCTACTGCAACTAGTTTTGTTTATCCTGCAGATACATACACTAATGGTCCTTGTGGACCAGCAACATGGACTGAGGGTGCAGCAGCTGGTGGCGATAGGAGATTTATGCAGTCGTCAGGTCCATTTGAATTGCAGCCTGGTGCAGTAAATTATATTACGGTCGGTTTGCCTTGGGCAAGAACAACATCAACAGATCCAAAAGCGTCTATTCCTTTGTTAAAAATTGCTGATGATAAAGCACAAGCTTTATTTGATAACTGTTTCCGCGTATTGTCTGGACCAGAAGCTCCTGATATGACCATACAAGAAATGGAAAACGAATTAATTATTTATTTTTCAAATAAACCATCATCTAATAATTATTTAAATCAGTACAAAGAATTAGATGTTACAATTCAAGTTGATCCTACACATTTTCCTAATTTTGACAAATATTATCGATTTGAAGGATATAAATTATATCAATTAAAAAATAATACAGTTATTCAAGAGGAGTTAACTGATCCATCTAAAGCTAAATTAATTTTTAATTGTGATGTTGAAAATGGTGTTAAGCGTTTAATTAACTATGAATATGATGCTACTACTGGTGGAGATGTTCCTAAAGTAAAAGTTGATGAAACTGGAAATAGCGATAAAGGAATAAAATCAACGTTCCATTTTACTAAAGATGAATTTTCTACAGCTGAAGATAAAAAAGTAATAAACAACAAAGAATATTATTTCTTTTGTGTAGCTTATGGATACAATGAGTATGGTAAATATGTAGAAGACGTGCCTTTTACAGTTTATGATCCAGTTAACAATTATTCTCCTCCTAGTTCGGAAGGTCAAAAACGTCCTTATTTAGAGGGACGTAAATCTAAGAAAGCTTTTGGTATTCCTCATAATCCAGCTCCTGAAAAAGAGGGTTCAATTATGAATTCAATATATGGTTATGGTCCAAAAGTAACTCGTTTAGAAGGACAAGGTAACGGAGGTAATTTTTTAGATTTGACGCAAGAATCAGTAGATAAAATTTTAATTAATCCAAATGGTAGAGAAGATAAAATAACTTATGATAATGGACGTGCACCAATCAACATAAAAGTAGTTGATCCATTAAATGTGCCAAACTCATCTTTCTTATTTGAGTTTGTTAATAGAAATTGGAACTCTAATTTTGATACGATTAATAGCATAGATCCTTGTAAAGAAAATTCAGCTTATCATTTAAGTATACCATTTACTAAGTTAAAAACAAAACATACTCAGTTTAGTAAAATTAATCCCGATTCTGCAACTTGGATTTTAACTGACCTAACAAATTCAAAAAAATATTATCCTTGTAAGGCTATTAAAGTAGCTGAAGAATTCTATTTTAGTGATTTAGGTTTGTCATTAACAGTAGGTCAATCACGTGATATTGCTGAAATTTCATCGCCAACATCAGCAACTGATAAGGTTGTTCAATCTACTGATGTCATTTCTGGTTCTGGAGTATCTTTTTCAAATGAGTCTACAAGTTGGTTAACAGGTTTAATAGATGACGATGGTCCTAGTCCATCTAATTGGATTAGATCAGGCAGTTTTGAAGATCCTAACGATGCTACTGCTAACGATATAAAAGCAGGTTCAGAGTATATTGATCCGTCATCTGTTTTTGAGAATTTGATAGGTGGTACTTGGGCACCTTATGTTTTAACAACATCAACTAAAACCGGAACTGTTTTTGCCGCTCCTGCATATTCTGAATCTTCTCCAAGCGGTATTTTGAATAGTGCTTATGATATAAGAGGTTTAGCGAGTGTAGATTTAGTTTTTACAAAAGATAAAAGCAAATGGACTCGCAGTCTTGTATTAGAAGAAAATGATGAGGCTGTTTCAAATCCAACGGGTTCAAAAAAATTAGAACCAAGAAGACATAGATCAGTTGATAAACAAGGTATAGCATTAGGTAGTCCTGGTTGTAATGTTGCAGAAGCATCATTGGATTCAGTTCCTGGATCTCCGTTCCAATATGGATTAAGCTGGTTCCCTGGTTATGCAATTAATTTAGAAACGGGTGAAAGATTAAATATTGCCTTTGGCGAGGATTCTTATCAGTCTTCTACAAATGCGTTAGCTCCAAATAATGGAGATGATATGATGTGGAACCCAACTGCTAGTAGAAGATCTAGTAATGCTTATCCGTATTCATTTGGAGGTAGACATTATATTTATGTGTTTGGTAACAATAGAAGTTCAATGACGTATACTACTGTTGCTGGAGCTAACTCATCAATTAATGGAAAAAAATTAGGTGTTGGTAATTACAGTAAGTTTGCTGATTTTGTTTATACTTATAAATTAGGATTCGCTAATAATACTAAAAATATCTTGCAAAATATTTGGTCAGAAGCAATGTGGGTAAATATTCCATTATTGGTTGATTCAAGATATAGTTTTAAAAATCCAGCTGATATGCCTTGCGATGCTAAGGTAAAACTGAGAGTTAAGAAAGCTTATAAATATGGATTAAGCGGTATGTACACTAATACTTTAACTGCTTTCAGATCTGCAGCTTCTTTAGTTCCCCCAATCATTGATAACACGGTTACAAGTTCAAATTATACGAGGATAACTACTGATACTTTGAGTGGATCTGTTAATAATAACTTTGGATTATATACTTTTAATACTTCAGATATTTTTACTGAAATTCAAAATGCAGATAAGATAAAATCAGCTTTAGATTTGATTAATGTGGTGCCAAATCCTTACTACGCATATTCTACTTATGAAACCGGTCGAATAGATAATAGAGTTAAAATTACTAATTTACCAAACAAGTGCAAGATTAAGATCTTTACATTAAATGGTACTTTAGTAAGAACATTTGATAGAGATGTGAGTGGTCAGGAAGATCTAAATATTGAAGAAAAAGGAACTGGATTTGTTCGTGGACGTCGTTTGCCTTTCCAGGATTGGGATTTGAAAAATCAAAGCGGTATTTCTGTAGCTAGCGGTTTATATATTATACATATAGACGTGCCAGGTGTAGGTGAAAAGATTTTGAAATGGTTTGGTGTAATGAGACCGTTAGATTTACAAAATTACTAACATATCGTTCTGTAATAAATATACATGAAAAGAAATAAAATTTACAATATGAAGTCATTTATAAATATATCATTGAGTGTTGTTTTGACTAGTAGTTTCATTACTTCAGGTTTTAAAGCAACTGCTGGTAATCCTGAACGTGCTGGGCAAGCTGGAGCTTCACAATTATTAATAAATCCTTACGGTCGCTCTGCAGGTTGGGCGGGAGCTAATGGCGCACTTTCGCGAGGGTTAGAATCTCAGTACACAAATATTGCAGGACTTGCAGCAACAAAGAAAACAGAATTGATGTTTATGCGTTCAGCATGGCTTGTAGGAACAGGGATCAACATCAATACTTTTGGTTTTTCGCAACGAGTAGGTGAGACTGGAGCCATTGGTTTAGGTATCATGTCTATAAATGCTGGTAAAATAGAGAGAACAACGGAAGATCAGCCTGAAGGTGGTTTAGGAACTTTTACTCCGCGTTTTACTAATATTGCATTATCATATGCCAAAGGTTTTTCTGATAATATTTTTGGGGGAATTACTGTAAGGGTAATTTCTGAAGGTATTGATAACGTTAAAGCGCAAGGTGTTTCAATTGACGCAGGTATTCAATATCATACAGGAAAGTATGAGAATATTCATTTAGGTGTTGGTTTAAAAAATGTTGGACCAAAAATGCAATATAAAGGAGATGGTTTATCTACACAAGGAACGGTAACAAATGCATATGGTAACTCCTATCAATTAACTATTTCGAATAAATCTGCAGCTTTTGAATTACCTGCTTTATTAAATATCTCTGCAGCATACGACCTTTATTTAACCTCTGACACAACAGGAAAATTAAAAACACATCGTCTTACTGTAGCCGCTAATTATACATCTAATTCATTCACAAAAGATAATTATTTAGTAGGATTAGAATATGGGTGGAAAAATATTGTTATGGTTCGTGCAGGTATGGTATCTGAAAAAGGTATTTATCAAGGAGATGCAAATCGTACAACGGCATTCACCGGACCTTCATGTGGTGCTACTGTTGAGATTCCTTTTGGCGAGAAAAAATCGACTTTTGCTTTGGATTATTCATATAGATTTACAAATCCATTTGGTGGAGTTCACACTTTTGGTGCAAGAATTAACTTGTAAGCTTAATTTTTTTCAACATATTTTTAGAGTCCCGAATGACATTCGGGATTCTTTTATTTTAAAACAAATACAAAGATGGCAACAATAGCTTATTATACAGAAGAGGGTTTGAAAAAATTGAAAGATGAATTGCACCACTTGAAAACTGTAGATCGTAAAATGATTATAAAGGCAATAGCAGACGCGAGAGATAAAGGAGATTTATCTGAAAATGCTGAATATGATGCTGCGAAAAATGATCAGGGGTTATTAGAAATAAAAATCGCTAAGATGGAAGAAATTGTTGCAAATGCTCGTATTGTAGATGCTTCAAAAATAGATATTACTAAAGTTAGTATTTTAACTACCGTTAAGATAAAAAATTTAAAAAACAATATGGAAATGAAATATACCATCGTTGCTGAAAATGAAGCTGATTTAAAAGCTGGTAAAATTTCAATTGATTCTCCAATTGGTAAAGGTTTAGTTGGTAAAGCTGTTGGTGATAAAGTGGAAGTGACTGTACCAGCAGGTATTATCCCTTTTCAAATTATGGAAATAACGATTTAATGCCAAGTATTTTCACTAAAATAATTAATGGCGACGTCCCTTCATATAAAATTGCCGAAGACGATAATTGTATAGCTTTTTTAGATGTATTTCCATTAAAACGAGGACATGTACTTGTAGTTCCTAAGAAAGAAGTTGACTACATATTTGACCTTGATAGCCAAACTTATAATCAGTTAATGGCATTCAGTAAAACAATTGCCGTGGCACTAAAAAAAACAATTTCTTGCAAAAGAGTAGGATTAACTGTTGTAGGTTTAGAAGTTCCACACGCTCATATTCATTTAATTCCAATCAATTCAGTAAATGACATGAATTTTGCAAACGAAAAACTACAATTAACTTCCGAAGAATTTTCGAGCATTGCTTTACAAATTAAAGAAAATTTATAATTTCAAAAAATTAGGTCTCATTTATAATTTTTTGACGAATTCTCGTTAATAAAAACGCTTATATTTGCAGCCTAAAAATCACTTCCCACAATGGATAAAAATTCGCTAATTGGTTTAGGATTAATTGCAGCCATACTAATTACATGGTTAGCATTAGCAGGGCCAAGCAAAGAACAAATTGCTCGAAATAAAGAAATTAAAGATTCAATTGAGTTAGCTATAAAAGTAACTGAAATTGCTGAGGCTGAAAAAGTTGTTGCGCACAAAACCACCACATCAAAAGATACTTCAATTTCTAATTTAGTAACCGACTCAATTGCAAAACTTGCAAGTGTTAGTTTATATAAAGATTTTGCTCCATCAGCTATTGGTAAATCAGAAGTGGTTACATTAGAAAATGAAAATATTAAAGTTTACATTTCTACAAAGGGTGCAAAGGTTGAAAAAGTTGAACTTAAAAACTACAAGCGATACCATAACAGAACAGTTCCTTTAGTTTTATTTGATAAAGATTCTACTTCACAGTATTTACAATTCGAAGCATATTCAAACAATATAAAGCTCACAACGGATAGTTTTTATTTTAAACCATCCTCTTTAAGCGAAGAAGTTGCAGGTGATGGAACAAAATCAATAGTCTTGAAACTCGAAACGTCAAAGTCTGAAAGTTACATTGAATACACTTATTCCTTAAGAGGAAATGATTACATGTTAGATTATGATGTAAATTTTGTAGGAATGCAAAACATTATTTCCAGTAAATCAAATAGTGTAATGATGCATTGGTCGCAAGCAATGCCAACTCAAGAAAAATATATTACAAAAGAAAGGGAAGCAGCAACAGCTTATTATAATCAAATTACTGAAGGTGTTGATTATATTAATGCGCGTAAAAGCGAAGAAAAATTATTAAATGAAGATAATATTAAATGGATTTGCTTTAAGCAACATTTTTTTAATTCATCATTAATTGCTGATACTGAATTTTCAAAGCAAGGTAGTTTTATTAAAACATCCGAAAATCCTGCTGATTCTAACATTGTAAAAACAATTACAGCTGAAGTTGCTATACCATTTAAACACTCTTCATCCGAAAAATTTGGTATGGCATTTTATTTTGGACCAAATCAATACCAAACTTTAAAAGCATATAATTTAGATTTGGAGGAAATTATTCCTTTAGGATGGAGTGTGTTTAGCTATATTAATAAATGGATGATTATCCCTTTATTTAGTTTACTTTCTGGTTTAAATAGCGGTATTATTATTTTAATCTTGACCTTAATTTTAAAAACGTTATTATTTCCTATTGCTTATAAAACTTACATGAGTAGTTCAAAAATGCGTGTTTTAAAACCAGAGATTGATGAATTAAATGCCAAGTTTGAGAAAAATGATGACCCTTTAAAAAAGCAGCAAGAAACGATGGCTTTGTATAGACGTGCGGGTGCTAACCCACTTTCTGGTTGTTTGCCAATGCTTTTACAATTTCCTATTTTAATTGCACTATTTGGATTTTTTCCGGCCGCAATTGAGTTACGACAAAAAGGATTTTTATGGACCGATGACTTATCTACGTATGATTCTATTTATAATTTTGGCTTTGAAGTTTGGGGCTATGGCGATCACGTTAGTTTATTTGCCATATTAATGTTTCTATCAACAATTATTTATACGTGGATGAATCAGGCGATGCTTCAACCGCAGCAAACACAAATGCCAGGTATGAAATATATGATGTATTTAATGCCTGTTATTTTTGTAGCAGTAATGAATAGTTACGCAGCCGGCTTAAGTTGGTATTATTTTTTAGCAAACGTGATTACATTTTTACAAACGTGGATAATGAAAAAGTTGATTGATGATGGAAAAATTAGAGAGACTCTTTTAGCAAATATGAAGAAACCTGAAAAAAAATCTTCCTTTCAAACTAAACTTGAAGAGATGGCAAAGCAACGTCAACAGTTGCCAGCTAAAAAGAAATAAAGTCTTTAAAGTCGCTTAATTTGAGCGACTTTTTTGTTAAACAAAACTTTTCTTACAACCTTTCTACAAAAAATTAGCGATTCGAAATAACTTGTAATAGCTGATTTATCTTGAATTTTGATTGCTTTTTAATTTTTATTGATTTAGCTTAGTCGTTGAAAATAAACTTGACATGACAAAAATTTCTAAATTAGCACTGATCTACTTTTTTTTAATTAATAGTAATGCACATGCTCAAAATTGGGTTGATAAACTGCATGATACTACACAAAATTTTTATTCAATACAACAGGAGTTCCATAATTACTGGCAAAATAAAACGTATGAAAGAGGTAAAGGTTATAAAGCTTTTAGACGCTGGGAATGGTTTACTGAACCAAGAGTTTATCCGTCAGGAGATTTGAAATTAGGTTCTCGTGCAAAAGCATTTGAAGAATTTGAAAAATATAAAGCACAAAATCCTTCGGCTGCTCAAAAAATTAATTCTCCGATTTTCACTTCAAGCACTGGTAATTGGACAGCTATGGGACCTTTCGGTTCGCCTATAGGTGGCGATGCAGGACGATTGACCTTCATTAGATTTATGCCTGGTAATAATAACACTATTTTTGTAGGTACTGGCGCAGGTGGTTTATGGGTATCAACTAATGCAGGATCAACATGGACAACAAATACCAATAATTTATCGGTTTTAGGTTGTTCTGATCTAGCAATTAATCCGTTAAATACAAATATCATGTACTTAGCAACTGGTGATATTGATGCTGGGGATACCTACTCAACGGGAATTTTAAAATCGATTGATGGAGGATTAACTTGGAATACAACTGGCATAAATTGGGCAGTATCCTTAAGTCGTAGAATAGGAAGATTATTGATTAATCCTATAACTCCTAACGTTTTATTTGCAGCTACTTCGCAAGGTTTGTACCGCTCTAATAATAGTGGAACAAATTGGTCATTATTAAAAACTGGTAATTTTAAAGATATGGAATTTAAGCCAGGTGATACAAGTACAGTTTATGCAGTAACTGCAAGTAGTTTTTATAGGTCGTTAACAGGAGGTGCCACACCAGCATCTTTTACACAAGTAACCAGTGGAATAACTTCAGCTGGAGTGCGTATGTGTATTTCTGTAACTCCTGCTGACCCAAATTATATTTACGTTTTATCAAGTGCATCTGATAATTCATTTGGTGCTTTATTTAGATCAACAAATTCTGGAACAAACTTTACGTCAATGTCTACTTCGCCAAATATTTTTGGATGGGATCCTAACGGTTCTGATACTGGTGGGCAAGGTTGGTATGATATTGCTTGTGGTGTTTCGCCAACTAATAAAAATGAACTTATTTGTGGAGGTGTAAATACATGGAAATCTTTGGATGGAGGTGTTACTTGGAATTTAAATACACATTGGTATGGAGGAGGAGCTCCTTATGTGCACGCAGATTTGCACGCGGTAGAATACATAAGTGGAACAACTTGCTATTTGGGAACTGATGGAGGTATTGCAAGAACAACAAATAGTGGTTCTACATGGACAACTATAAATGGCCAAATGAACATTGCACAATCATATCGGATGGGACAATCTACAACTACTGCAAACTATGTACTTTCTGGTCATCAGGATAACGGAACAAATTTATTAAACGGAACGACATGGACAGAAGTGTACGGCGGAGATGGAATGGATTGTTTTGTGGATAGAACAAATAATAATGTAATGGTAGAAAGCTACGTAGAGGGAGATTTTAATCTCACTAATAATGGAGGAGCTAGTTGGTCAAATATCACAAATGGTTTGATTGGTACAGGTGCTTGGGTTTCACCAATTATTCAATCACCGCACGTTGCAAATACTTATTATTGTGGCTATCAGCAAGTGTTTAAAACTACCAACAAAGGTACGCTATGGACGCAAATGGGAACTATTAATAGTAGTGGAGATATTCTATCATTAGCGGCAGCGCCCTCAAATTCATTAGTGCTGTATGCCGCATCAAGCAGTAATATTTTTAAAACAGTAAATGGTGGTGCATCATGGACATCCATCACAACTGGCTTGCCATCTGGCACCGCACAAATTACAAGAATAGCAGTTGATAACACGGATGCTAATAATATTTTTGTTACGTTTTCTGGTTATTCTTCTGCTAATAAAGTTTACATGTCAAGTAATGGAGGCTTAACCTATAGTAATATTTCTACTGGATTGCCTAATTTACCTGTAAATTGTATTGTATATGTAAATAATTCTAATGATGCCATTTATGTAGGAACTGATGTGGGTGTATATTATAGGGATGGAAGTATGAATTCATGGACTCCCTTTATGACTGGATTACCAAATGTAATTGTAAATGATTTTGAGATTTTTTATCCAACAAATAAATTAAGAGCAGCAACTTATGGGAGAGGTATTTGGCAATCAGATTTATTTTCTGATCCTGCAGCAGTCCCAACTGCTTATTTTTCTACTGCTTATTCTTCTGCTTGCATCAATACCCCGTTTTTGTTGAGCGATCAATCATCAAATATGCCTACAGCATGGACTTGGAGTTTAACAGGAGCTTCTCCTTCAACATCAACTATAAAAAATCCTACTGTTACATATAACGCTGCAGGTGTGTACACTATTTCATTAATTTCTACAAATGGTAACGGTGCAAGCGCTATCTATACTAGCACAATTTCAGTAATAGCACCACCAACAATTACTTTAAGCGCAACAGCATCATGCAATGGGCAACCAGCTAATCTTTCTGCAAATGGTGCAAGTACGTATGTTTGGTCTAGTGGCTCAACAGGAGCTAACACCGCTGTTACTCCAAGTATAACTTCAGTATATACTTGTACAGGCTCTGTAGGCGCTTGTAATTCTACAAAAACCATTACAGTGAATGTTGGTTCCGTAATTACACCAACCATCACGCAAAATGGATTAGTACTAACATCTAGCGCATCTTCTGGTAATCAATGGTATTTAAATGGATCGCAAATTGCTGGAGAAACCTCTCAAACATACACGGTAATGCAAAGTGGTTTTTATTCTGTGTGGGTTACTTCTGCAATTGGTTGTCAATCATCTTCAACTCCAAAACAAGTAACAGTTACAGGGCTTGAAAATAATGCCATCGCAAATAGCATATCACTTTCTCCAAATCCGGCTAAGGATGTGCTATTTATTAATGTTATTGGTAGTGATAGTAAAAATGTCAATTATTCAATTTTCTCAATTAAAGGTCAGTTAATTAAGAATGGAGAATTGCTTCTTAATAATAAAGAATCAATTTCAATTTCTGATTTAGCAGCAGGTGTTTATGAAATTAAAATTTCTATGAAAGAGACTAATTCGTCTTTTAAGTTTATTAAAGAATGATGATTGCGGTATAGAAAATTTGTTGATTAATTTAAAAGTAAATTCAATTGGATTTATTTTTCCAGTGCTTGTTTTACTAATTGATTAGCCATCTTTGGATCCGCTTTTCCTTTTCCTAACTTCATCACTTCACCAACAAATAAACCTAATAAATTTGTTTTACCACTTTTATATTCAGTAATTTTTTCTGGATATTTAGCTAAAGCTTGATCAACTAATTCTTGCAAAGCTTCATTGTCATTGCTTTGTAATATATCTAATCGTTGTGCAATACTCAAAGCAGATTCTTTTGGATTTAGTAATAATTCAGGAAATAATTTTTGTGTTGCTGCCGCATTACTAATTTTGCCATCATCAATTAAAGCAATTAATTCTGCAATACTATTTGGTTGAACTTCAAATTGCTCAATTGCAAAAGCGTTTTCATTTAAATAAGATTTAATACTTCCCATCATCCAATTGGCAGCTGCTTTGTAATTTTTTGTGAAGGAAACTAATTCATTAAAATATAAAGCTAATCCTTTAAGATCAGTAAGATTGGTAGCGTCGTATTCAGATAGTCCAAATTCGTACATAAATTTCTTAAGTAAATCATTTGGAAGCGCAGGCATTTCTGCTTTCACTTTATCAATATATTGCTGAGTTATAAATACTGGCTGTAAATCTGGTTCAGGAAAATAACGGTAATCATTGGCGTTTTCTTTACTTCTTAAAGCAAAAGTAGAACCATCTACTGCATTAAAACTGCGTGTTTCGCCGGCAATTTCTTCACCAGATTCTATTAAATCAATCTGTCTTTTTATTTCAAAATCAATGGCTCGTTGAACATTACGAAATGAGTTCATATTTTTAACTTCCACTTTCTTTCCATATTCAGTAGCATCTTTTAGCATCACTGATATATTTGCATCGCATCGTAGCGAACCCTCTTCCATATTTCCATCGCAAATATCTAAGTAGCGAACAAGTTTACGAACTTCGTTAAGATAAATGTATGAATCTTCTCCACCACTAAAATCAGGTTCAGTTACAATTTCTAACAATGGTGTTCCTGCTCGGTTTAAATCAATTAAGGATTCAAATGGATCTATATCATGCATGCTTTTACCTGCATCCTCTTCCATATGAATACGCGTTAAATTGATACGCTTTTCGGTGCCATTTTTTAGTTTAATATCCACATAACCACCTGTGCAAATTGGTGTTTTATCCTGTGTAATTTGGTATCCTTTTGGTAAATCGGCATAAAAATAATTTTTGCGTGCAAATTGATTTTCGTGACGAATTTCGGAATGAGTTGCTATTCCTAATTTTACCGCAAATTCAATAGCTTGCGTATTTACTTTTGGTAATGTACCAGGATGCCCTAATGAAATTACACTGACATTTGTATTTGGCATTGCTCCATATTCTGCCAAATCGTTGCTATACATTTTTGTTTTAGTTAATAATTGAATATGGCATTCTAAACCAATTACTGCTTTATATTTATCGTAAACGGACATTGTGCTATTTATGAATTAAATTTTAGTCTGTATAAGCAGTTCACATGCTAATTCAGACTTTAAAGATAGTAAATTTTATATTGACTTTATAGGTCTTGAAAATTGATATTATAGTAAGTACTTAAGCATAGTTAGGTATTTAAAAAAGATTGCTATCATTTAATATATCAAAAAGAGATTCTTGACTATTTTGTACTAATAGAATCTTTTTTGTAAAGTTTATGTTAATTAATTAAATGTATATTGAAAATTATTAGGAGTTTTATGAAATTCATTCGTAACTTGGTATTAATTAATTATTAATTTATTGAAAATTAACTGAAAATTATTAGTCGGTTAAAGTAGTTTCAGAAAAATAGGTTCGTTATTTAAAACAAAACTCAAATGAAAAAAGAAAGCAAAGAAATGCTAAAAACTATTCTCCATAATCAAGAATTGATTATGAAAGCATTAAAAATTGAAATGCCTGAAAGGCAAATCAAGAAAGATGAGACAAAAAAATTAGCTCCAAAAAAGGCGCCATTAAAAAAAACAGCACTTAAAGCCGCCCCTTCTAAATTAATTACTAAAAAAAAGTAATCATAAATAGGCGTTAAATAGTAATTTTTTTTAAGCTAATTATTTTATTTTGTGTAAAAAAAAGACTCACCTAAGTGAGTCTTTTTTATGTTAAATGCTATTTCTGTAAACTAATTACTGAACAACAAATATAATTGGTTTTGTTGTTTGAGAACTCGTTTTAAAGTAATACATTCCTGAATTCAAGCTTGAAATATTAATTGAAGTTTCATTTGAAATAATTGCACCTTTATATACTACTTGTCCAATAGCATTTACAATACTATATGTTACACTTCCCATTTCTTCAAAATTGCTTAGTGTCACCATTAAGTTATCCTTAGCGGGATTTGGGAAAAGTTTAATTTCAGACATAATTGTTTCATCAGAAGTTGATTCATAAATTACCATTCTGCTTGATAAGTTACAAGCATTTGCTTCAGCACAAGAGCCAAGAGTACAACCATGAGCTAAGTGAGCTTGAACGCCATTAGCATCAATGCAAATCGTATTTCCTTTGTGACAAACTTCTACTTTTTTCACATTACTATTACCTGCATAGCAAACAACATTTACAACACATACTTTTACATCATCAGTAACGGCGCATCCATTAGCATCCGTTGCTGTTAAAACATAAGAAGTTGTTACAGAAGGGCAAACTGTATTGTTAGTAGTTGTTGTTCCATTACTCCAAGAATAGCTTAAAGAACCAGTGCCGCCAGTAGCAGAACCATTTAATGTAGCACAAGACATTGGTAAGTAACCAAAATATACTACTTTATCAGCACCTGCGTTTGCAGAAATTGCAGTAGGTTGAGAAACAATAATATTTGTATTAGCAGAACAACCGTTAGCGTCTGTTACTGTGTAGCTGTAAGAACCAGCAGTTACTGTATTATTGCTTGTACCAGTATAAGGAGCAGTACCGCCATTTGCAGAAACACTAACTACAGCAGTTCCACCATTACATAAAATAGAAGAAGCAGAGCTAGATGCTACTAAAGCAGTTGGTTCAGAAACCACAATACTTGTAAAAGCAGAACAGCCATTAGCGTCTAATACTGTATAGTTATAAGAACCAGCAGAAACTGTATTATTACCTGTTCCAACATAAGCACCAGTACCTCCATTTGCAGATACATTAACCACTGCAGTTCCTCCGTTACATAAAATAGAAGAAGCAGAACTAGATGCTACTAAAGCAGTTGGTTCAGAAACTACAATACTTGTAGAAGCAGAACAGCCATTTGCATCAGTAACTGTGTAGTTATAAGAACCAGCTGCTACTGTATTATCGCCTGTTCCAACATAAGCGCCAGTACCACCATTTGCAGATACATTAACTACTGCAGTTCCTCCGTTACATAAAATAGAAGAAGCAGATGAATTAGCTATTAAAGCAGAAGGTTGAGAAACATTAATTGAAGTATTAGCAGAACAACCGTTAGCGTCAGTTACTGTGTAGCTGTAAGAACCAGCAGTTACATTAAAATCACCTGTTCCAGTGTAAGGAGCAGTGCCACCATTTGCAGAAACACTAACTACTGCAGAACCACCATTACATAAAATAGCAGAAGCAGAGCTAGAAGCAACTAAAGCCGTTGGTTCAGAAACATTAATTGAAGTATTAGCAGAACAACCGTTAGCGTCTGTTACTGTGAAGCTGTAAGAACCAGCAGTTACAGTATTATCACCTGTTCCAACATAAACACCAGTACCACCATTTGCTGAAACTGTTACATTAGTTGAACCGCCGTTACAAAGGATAGATCCACTGATTGAACTTGCTACTAATAATGCAGGTTGTGTAATGCTAACAGAAGCCTCAGCGTAGCAGCCAAAATTTGAACCACTAACTGTAGTATTGATTACCCATTGTGCTGGGAAAAGTCCGCTAACACTAAGCGTTCCATCACCTGTTGGGTTATTATTTGTACTAATACCGTCGTTGCTAAACCAATTGTAACCATAGTTAAGCGCTAGGCCACCAGTTAGAACTGCACTTGCAGTTCCATTATTAGCACCAAAGCAGCTTATGTTTGTAGAAGTAATTGTGAAGACAGGATCTGGAATTACAGTTACCAATTGAGTAGCAATAACAGAACATTGATTATTAGCAACACTAGTTACAACAATACGATAAGCACGAGTAGCACTTGGAGAAGCATTTCTGCCACCGCTTGTAAAAGGACTAGCAACGTTAGTTCCAGACCAGCCAGTTCCCGTTACATTCACCCAGTTACCGCTGTTATCTTGGTATTGCCATTGGTAGTTTATGTTTCCTAAACCACCAGAGATAGAAGCAGATAAAACTGCAGTTCCACCGTTACATATTGTTGTATTAGGTGCATTCGAAGTAATAGTAGCAACAAGCGGAGTTGGCTCTGTTACTGTTATATTTGTAGTTGATGTACAACCGTTAGCATCAGTTACTGTGTAGTTATATGAACCTGCAGTTACTGTGAAATTACCTATTCCGCTATATGGAGTTGTACCTCCTGCAGCAATAACTGTTACAGTTGTAGATGCCCCGTTACAAGTAATATTTCCGCTGGTTGAACTTGCAGAAAGTGTAGAAGGTTCAGAAACATTAATTGAAGTATTAGCAGAACAACCGTTAGCGTCAGTTACTGTGTAGCTGTAAGAACCAGCAGTTACATTATAATCACCTGTTCCAGTATAAGGAGCAGTGCCTCCATTTGCAGAAACACTAACTACTGCAGAACCACCATTACATAAAATAGAAGAAGAAGAAGCAGTAGCAACTATATTTGTTACGTTAATAGTAATACTTGAAGTTGAAGTACATCCATTTAAATCAGTTCCACTAATAGAATATACAGAATTTACTGTTGGAGTTTCTGTGATACTATTATTTGTAGAATTATTTGACCAAGTATAGTTTACATCATTAATACTATGTGAACTTAAACCAGATACATCATCTGTACTATACATATCCCATTCGGCAGCTAAGGTAGAAAAACCATTTGATGGATTTACACTAACTCCAGAGTGTACAGTTGATTTTCTTCTTAATGTTTTATCTAAAGTAGTTAAACTTCCATTAGTCCAAGCGCTTCCTGGATTTTGACCTATCGAACCAAAAATATCTACAAACGAAGAAGTTGAAATTTTATATAAGGCAAATGCATCATTTCCATTATAGCTCAGAGAAAGGCCTAATGAAGTATTTTGACCTGAATAAATAGCTGCACCTGAATTAGAGTAAACAATAGATGCTCCATCTAACAAGGTTCCGGTTAATTGGACATTAAACGTAGGTGAAATAGCTCCATTATGAAATGCTTGGTAACGGTAATCTGATAAATTAACAGATGCTCCAGTGCCATTATAAATTTCAAGATATTTATTGTTTGAACTTCCTTCTACATATTCTGAAATAATTAAATCTTTAGCTAATGTTTTAGCAGTTAAGGTAACAGCTTGTCCTAAACATAATAAAGTATTAGTAGCTGAAATATTTAAATTTGGAGAGCTATAAACAGCTACATCTTGTAATGCTGAAGTATTTGAACAACCGTTAGCATCTGTTACTTGAACAGAATATGAACCTGCTGTATTTACAGAGATCGATTGAGCAGTAGCGCCGTTTGACCATAAATAACTATTTGCTGAATTTGCAGTTAAAACTACATTACCTCCATTACATAATGATGTAGATCCATTTGCTGAAACAGAAGCTGCAGGAAGTGAATTAACAACAATAGTTTGTAAAGATGAGTTAGCAGAACAACCATTAGCATTGGTTACTCTAACTGAATATGTTCCAGCAGTTGTAGCTGAAATAGATTGAGTAGTAGCACCATTTGACCATAAATAGCTACTTCCAGAATTAGCTGTAAGCGTTACATTATCGCCTTGACAAAAAGTTGTAGAACCATTTGCTGAAAAAGAAGCAGTTGGCAGTGCATTAACAGTTACTACTGTTGCAGAAGATGTATTTGTGCAAGTTCCAGCAGCATCAATTACTCTAACGGTATAAGAATCAGTAGTTGTAGCTGAAATAGATTGTGTTGTAGCGCCATTAGACCATAAATAGCTACTTCCAGAATTTGCAGTTAAAGTTACATTACCACCTTGACAAAAAGTTGTAGCTCCTGAAGCAGTTATATTTGCAGAACAAGTTGGTGTAGGTGCTAGAGATACTGAGGCTACAGTGCCATTTACAATTAAATCATTAACACCAGCTGTAGGTTGATTAAAATACCATGTTCCTGTTCCACTTGCCCCCCATAATAAGATTCTTAAAGTAATTGTATTACCTGCGGCTACATTTTGTAAAGCAGAAATACCTGAAAGAGTTATAGCTGTTTGCGCATTTCCCGCGGAAGTGGTTGTTGCTCCCCATGTAATAGTAGAACCAATATCAGTAAAAGTTCCGCCATTAATACTATACTGCCAAATACCAGTTGAAAAACCGGTTCCTGAACGTCTAATATTATAAGCTGGGATTTGGGTTAATGACAATTTATAACCCGTGTTAGCGGTTAATGCAAATGAAACAACATTGTTGCTCGAAGTTGCAGCCGATTGCGTTGCAGCTGTATTAGCGGCTGTGCCGCCCCAAGCATCTGCAGCAGCAGTGTTAATTGTTCCTAATCCACTTCCTCTTGTAAGACCAACCGCTGTAACATTAGCAGCCGTTACAGATGGTGTAAGTGGACTTGGTCCATATGCGCTTAAACCCTTAAATGAGAATTTAACAAGTTCCGTTGTTTGCGCAAAAATATTTGTACTCATTAAAGTAATGAGCACAACAAATAGTGCAGCCATACTATTTCTCACCGAAATAATTGGCTTGTTTTTTTGTAGTGTTTTTTGTTTCATTTTATTTGTTTAGTTAAGTATTTAAATTGGAA
The DNA here is from genome assembly GCA_021740825.1 of Bacteroidia bacterium. Taxonomy (GTDB): domain Bacteria; phylum Bacteroidota; class Bacteroidia; order B-17B0; family Aurantibacillaceae; genus UBA4416. Next base: position 36,684 of record JAIOZA010000026.1, read on the forward strand.
ATATTTCCGTCGTAAAAAAACAAAAAAAGGTTTTTACATTAATAAATTAATAGTTATATAATTACTAAAATAACATAAGAATTAATGTATGTAAAATTTACATTGATTGAATTAATTCACCAAAAATGGGCTTCCGGATAGTTTTTTAATTAATAGTTGTTTAATAATTATTTAACTTCTATTAAAAAAACATGCACTTACTTTGCAAAAAATATAAAAACAGCAATTATGTCAATTTCATCAACTAAAAAAATAAACAAATTAAAAACTAATAAAATAGTAAGAGAGAATATTAATTTAAATAAAAGCAATATTCTTGTTACTAAAATGGATATATCATTTAATTGTATTGATCAGGACAATTGGGTTTCCCAACTTCCTGAAATTAATTTAACAAGCCATTTTCATACTCAAAAACTAACTAAAAACGGGAAGTTAATTTTTAAATGGTGGGAAAATTAAGTAAATATATTTTTTAAAATTTACAACTCGATAAAATTTTCTTTTAATAGTTATTACTTATATAAAACAAAAAAACCCTGATTAGTCAGGGTTTTTTTGTTTCGGTTATTTTTAATCTATTATTGTTTAATTATTTTATAAACTTGATTATTTAATTTGATAAAGTAAGTGCCATTTCTCCAATCATTAGTATTAATTTTAGTATGGTTTTCTGAAATGGTTGTTGATAGTATTATTTCGCCTAAAACATTATAAACATTCATCAACATTTTTTTATCGCTTGATGCATTGAAATCCAATTTTATTTCAAATGAATTATTAAATGGATTTGGATAAACTAACGCGCGATTATTTTCATGTATTTCATTTACTGCAGTACAAGCGCTTACATTTTGAGTAATACTAGCGCTTGAGGAGCATAATCCATCATTAACCGTTATTGAATATATAGTTGTTGTAGTTGGAGTAATTGAAATTGACATGGTTGTTGCACTATTTGACCATAAGTAGGATGTGGCATTTGAACTAGCAGTTAAAACTACACTTTCGCCAACACAAATTAAAGAGTTGCTTGTGCTAACTGAAATAGTTGGCAGTTGATTGACAATAATTTGAACATTAGCATTGCCAGAACAGCCATTACTAATTCCACTTAAATAATAAGTTGTATTGCTAGTTGGTGCAACTATTTCGTTTACTAAAACTGAACCTGATGGCAGCCATGTATAAGTGGAAGCTCCATTTGCTGTTAGTGTAACTGTTTGTCCGGCACAAATTGCAGTACTACTTGCTATTGCAGAAACCGTTGGATTTGCAGTCACCGAAATTGTAATACTACTTATATTAAAACAATTATTATTATCCAAACCTTCAACTGTGTACGTTGCATTTGTTATAGGATTTACTGTATAAGTTGAAGTGTTTGGCCCGTTAGTCCACGTATAGTTAGTTGCACCATTTGCAGTTAGTACAACTGTTTGTCCAGCACAGACTGCCGTTGCAGAACTTGTGGCAGTAACAACTGGCAATGCATTTACTACTACATTTGTTGTAGCTGTCTTTGAGCAACCGTTTGCATCAGTTCCAGTTACGGTATAAGTTGTATTAGTTGTTGGAATAAAACTAATTGCATCTGTAACACCATTTGACCAAACATAAGTTGAAGCGCCACCACCCGAAAGCGTGACATTATTCCCTTCACAAACTGCCGCTGCAGAACTTGCGGCAGTAACAACTGGCAATGCATTTACTACTACATTTGTTGTAGCTGTCTTTGAACAACCGTTTGCATCAGTTCCAGTTACAGTATAAGTTGTATTAGCTGTTGGAATAAAACTAATTGCATCTATAACACCATTTGACCAAACATAAGTTGAAGCGCCACCACCCGAAAGCGTGACATTATTTCCTTCACAAACTACCGTTGCAGAACTTGCTGCTGTAACAACTGGCAATGCATTTACTACTACACTTGTTGTAGCTGTCTTTGAGCAACCGTTTGCATCAGTTCCAGTTACGGTATAAGTTGTATTAGTTGTTGGAATAAAACTAATTGCA
>JAIOZA010000027.1 GCA_021740825.1 Bacteroidia bacterium
CGACGCTTTCTAGCAGAAAGCGGCGTGTTGTTTTAGGGTTTATGCTCAAAGCGCACTATTCATATTTTAATTCATTAACTTATTTATATCGAGGGCGTTTTGGCTTCACGTTCCCTATGCGTCTAACGAAAGGGTTGTTGAAATTAACCACATAGAATTATAGAAATAAAAGAAGGATAAATTCAGGATAGAAAACTTTGTTTTGACAAAGAACTCTCTATAACAGCAAAGCTGTCTATTTTCAAATTCCACCTAAATTTAAAATCTATGTGCCTATGTGTTTAAAGAAATATTAAATCACTAACTTTTTATAACGAGGTCGTTTTGGTTCTACATTCCCTAAGCGTTTTTTACGATTTTCTTCGTATTCGCTGTATCCACCTTCAAACCAATAAACCGAACTATCGCCTTCAAAAGCTAAAATGTGTGTACATACACGGTCTAAAAACCATCTATCGTGACTAATAATTACAGCGCAACCAGCAAAGTTTTCTAAACCTTCTTCTAAGGCACGTAATGTATTTACATCTAAATCATTTGTGGGCTCATCCAATAATAATACATTACCTTCATTTTTTAGTGCCATTGCCAAGTGCAATCGATTTCGTTCTCCACCTGATAATACAGAAACTTTTTTTCCTTGATCACTTCCTGCAAAGTTAAATCGAGAAATATAAGCTCTTGAATTCATGGCCTTTCCGCCAAGAGTAATATTATCTAATCCGCCACTTAAAATATCATACACTGTTTTATTAGGATCTAAATCTTTATGCGACTGATCTACATAAGAAATTTTAACAGTAGGTCCTACTTTAAATTCACCCGAATTTGGTTTTTCTTCTCCCATAATCATGCGGAATAAAGTTGTTTTACCGGCACCATTTGGGCCAATAATACCAACAATTCCGGCAGGTGGCAATTTAAAGTTTAAATGTTCATACAACAATCTATCTCCAAATCCTTTTGATACATCAATGGCTTCAATAACTTCGTTACCAAGTCGAGGACCGTTAGGAATGAAGATTTCCAATCTTTCTTCTTTATCCTTAATGTCTTCATTCATCATTTTATCGTAGTTATTTAAACGGGCTTTTTGCTTCACGCCACGTCCTTTCACTCCCTGACGAACCCAGTCTAACTCACGCGCCAAAGTTTTTTGACGCTTAGATTCTGTTTTCTCTTCTTGTTTTAAACGATTTCCTTTTTGCTCTAACCAAGATGAATAATTTCCTTTCCAAGGAATACCTTCTCCACGGTCTAACTCTAAAATCCAACCAGCAACATTATCTAAAAAATAACGATCATGGGTTACTGCAATTACAGTTCCTTTATATTGTTGTAAATGTTGCTCTAACCAATCAACCGATTCCGCGTCCAAGTGATTGGTAGGCTCATCTAATAATAAAATATCCGGTTCTTGTAATAACAATCGGCATAAAGCCACACGACGACGTTCACCTCCCGATAAAATTTTAATGGGAGTATCACTTTCTGCACAACGTAAAGCATCCATAGCGCGCTCTAAACGAGTATCTAAATTCCATAAATCGTGTTGGTCAATTAAATCTTGTAATTGTGCCTGACGATTAATTAACTTATCCATTTTATCGGGATCGTTTAAAATCTCTTCATCCATAAACTTATTGTTTACTTCCTCAAATTCATTTAAAATATCCACATGTTTTTGGGCACCTTCTCTAACTACTTCAATAACTGTTTTAGTTTCATCTAAATTTGGCTCTTGTTCTAATAAGCCAATACTGTATCCTGGTGATTGATGAATTTCGCCTAAATAATCTTTATCAATACCTGCCATGATGCGCAGCAATGATGATTTACCTGAACCGTTTAAACCTAAAACGCCAATTTTAGCCCCATAATAAAAGGAGATATAGATATCTTTTAATACTTGTTTTTGTGGCGGATGTATCTTAGATACATTTACCATACTATAAATAATTTGTCTTCCTACTTCTGACATAATAATAAAAATTTAAGACTATAAAGTTAAAATAAAAAATGGTTTAAATAACAATCTCAAATATAAACGACATTAGTCTTTTGGAAAAAATACGAGGTGTTTTTCATTATAAAGCCTAATGTACTTAGTGGCTAGTTCCTTTTTCTTTTTTTTACTTAGTAAATGATATTCTTTAAATATAGCATCATCACGTTTTAAAAATGCTTCTAACTTTTCTAGACTAAACGGGGCAATCTCTCCACTATAAAAATCAAATAAATATTGTCTAATTTCCTGAGTTTTTCGAGCTGTGCTATTCATTGGCGCATTCATAAAGGGATCAAACCCAGGAGAATAATTTACAACCTCAACAGTTCCTATAAAATTGCTTATGGCACCAAAAACAGGTATTCTAAAAAAATCACCTTCCTTATTAATAAAAATGATGTTATTTTGACAATATCCAAATATATTTTCAGGATTAACTTTTACTACTGAACCATCTCTTTCTGTGCATTCAATAACATTTTGCTCAACTAAATTTGAATAAAAATCAAGTTGCTCTTTGTTAATAGTGGTGATGATTTTTTCTTTTGAAATTGGCCAATTATACCTAAAATCCTGATAGCTCAAATAAATACCTTCATACAATCTAAAATCCTTGGTAAATGAAATTGAATCTTGTGCCTTAAGTTGATAATTACCTAAAATACAAAATACAACTATGAGTAAAATAAATCGCATATTGTAAATATCTAAATTATTTGTAATTTAATGCCTATTAATTTAAACCATGAAATTATATTTTGCATTTTTTGTTGTAATAATAGCAAATTCATTATTTGCTCAATCAGTTTTTAATACTGATTTAATTAAAAAAATTGACAACAGTTTTGCCACAGAAAAAATAAATGTCCTGGTTCTATGTAAACCTCAAACCGAAATAAATTTTGTCCAATTTACTGATGTTACTCCTCATTACCAAGCAGGTAACATCTACTCCATAACAGGAACTATTAAATCAGTAATAGAACTTGCAAAACAAAAAAATATAACTAGAATAGAATATACAGAACATAAATTGCAATTAATGGCAGATACATGCTTAGTAAGAAATAGAATTAAAGGCATTAAATTAGGATTAGCTCCTTTATCACAATCATACGACGGAACTGGCGTTATTATTGGAATTATAGACAGTGGAACAGATTTTAATCATCCAGATTTTAAAGATATTAACGGACATTCCAGAATTAAATATTTATGGGATATGACAAAACCCAGCGCCGTCAATACGCCGTCTACTTTTGGTTACGGACAAGATTGGAATAATTCAGAAATAGATTTAGGTTTATGCACCCACAACGATCTTGCTAATTACGGCCATGGAACTAATAGCACCGGAATAGCAGCAGGCAATGGCTACTCAGTAAATAAATATCAAGGTATTGCATCTAACGCAGATATTATTGCAGTCGCATTAGATTTTAACCGACCAGGTTTTATAATTGCAGATGCACTACAATACATTGTTACTAAGGCACAACAATTAAATAAGCCATTAGTTGTAAATGCCAGCGTTGGCGATTATTACGGGAGCCATGATGGGACAAATTTAGAAGCAAAAATTATGGACAACTTAATAAAAAATACACCTGGCCGAGCACTTGTAGCATCATGCGGTAACGGGGGTTCAACTAATTTTCATGTAGGATATAACATTACCAGTTCAGATACAAATTTTACTTGGATCAGAAATAACTCAAACACATTTTCCTTTGACGAATATTCAGATACCAATCAAATTAAAAATGTAAAATATCAAATTGGCGTAACACGTCCAAACTTCACTGATGTGGGAAATACAAATTTTAAACCTTATAACTATGCTTTAAACACTATAAAAAAAGATACCATTTATAACAACTCACACCGCATTGGAATTGCTACTAGTATTGCAAGTATAAATTCTTTTGGAGTTTATGAATTAGATATTACTATACAAGCAGATAGTTTAAATTATTTATGGAGTATAGCGCATGCAGGAACTGGGCGCATTGACTCTTGGAACTTCGACTATGTTACCGGAAGCTTACCGCAAATAACGACTTATCCAAAAATTGTAAAGTACAAAATGGCGGATAACCTGCAAACTATTGTTAGCAGTTTTCAGTGTAGCGACGAGATAATTGCTGTTGGAAATTATGTTAATAGAAATCATTACATAGATGTAAACAATATTGCGCAAACAACTACTGAAGTTCCCGGACAATTGCACTACACAAGCAGTTTTGGGCCTACCAGAGATAACAGAATAAAACCTGATATTTCAGCATCAGGCGGAGCTATATTAACCAGTTCTCCTCTAGCACATATTATGAATTTAAAAATAAATGCGCCCTATTTAGTTGCTCAAGGCGGATTTCATGTAACCGCTGGAGGAACATCGGCTTCAAGCCCTGTTGTTGCAGGATTTGCAGCACTCTATTTTCAGAAAAATCCAACAGCAACAAATCGTGATTTAAAACAAGCTATCATTAATTGTGCTTACAGCGATTTTTTTACAACTACAGCTTTACCAAATAATAAATGGGGTTACGGAAAATTAGATGGATTTGCCTCTATGCTATGCGGAACAATAACGACTAATATCAAAGTTGAATCGCAAGAAAATGGCATTCAAGTATTTCCAAATCCATTGACCAACGAAACAACTATTTTATTTTCTAATTCCGACTTTAAAAAAATTAAATTAATTAATTCATCAGGGCAAATCGTTTTACAAGACGAATGCTCTGCATCCCACTATTTGCTTCAACGATCGAATTTAGCACCGGGATTGTATTTAATAGTATGTGATGATAAATTAATAACTCATAAAGTTAAAATACTAATTTTATAATATGACTTCACTAAAATTATAATAATACATACTATTTTTATTTTATTTTCGTTTATACCCAAACATGAAATTTTACTTACATATTTTACTTTTCCTTTTGGTTATAAACACGTCTTTGCTTTCGCAACAAAAAAGAAGAAACTTTAGACAACATGAGCTTGGTATTTTATTAGGTGGTTCGTATTACATTGGCGACTTAAATACCTCAAAACAATTTAATTCAAGCCAACCAGCAGCGGGAGTATTTTACAGATTCACACCAAACTACCGCTATGCTTTTAGAGCAGGTGTAAATTTTGGTTCCATAATGGGGGATGATTCTCAAAGTGAAAATGAAGATCAAATACAACGTAATTTAAATTTTAAATCTGACATTATAGAATTTAATGCCATTGCCGAATTTAATTTCTTAGAATATCGAATTAGTAATGATAAATACAAATTCACGTCTTATTTATTTTTGGGGCTAGATGTTTTTTCGTTTAAACCTCAAGCTCAGATGGGACAATTTTGGATAGATTTGCAACCTTTGCATACAGAAGGGCAGACTAAAGGATATAAATTAACTCAAATTGCAATTCCTTTTGGTGTAGGTGCAAAAATGAACGTTACAAAACAAGTTGGCATTGGTATTGAATGGGGACCGCGAAGAACTTTTACCGATTTTTTAGATGATGTTAGCGGCACATACCCCGATACCAAGCTAAATCCGTTTACGAATATTAACGGCTTCAAACTTTCTGATAGGTCGTTAAATGCTGGAAGTAATATTAATGAACAACGAGGAAATCCAAGAACAAAAGATTGGTATTTCTTTTTTGGATTAACCTTAAATATTAAGCTTAATTTAATTGCACCTCCCTGCTATTCTTATGACCATTAGTGAAACTATTTCTTTTTTAAATTAGTCTTTTCTTCGTTCCACGTTTTATATTCGTTTTGTTGATTTGGTCTAAACGCAGGCATTCGGCGCAATGGTTCACAAGGTTTTAAGGTTGCGTAACAATCTGCAGGCAACTGCTGATATAAAGCCGTTCCTTTTGTTTTCCAAACAATCATTTCATCGCTCACATCCTTTACTACTTTTCCCGGATTTCCAACAACCACTTTTCTATCTTCAATAATTGTATCTGCCGGCACAAAACATAATGCTCCAATAATGCAATTATCACCAATTACACAATTATCCATTACTACAGCATTCATACCAACTAATACATTTTTACCAATTGTACCGCCATGTATAATAGCACCGTGACCAATGTGTGCAGCTTCTTTCAGCAAAACCGTTGTTCCAGGAAACATATGTATAGTACAGTTTTCTTGCACGTTACAACCATCTTCAATAATGATTTGTCCCCAATCACCACGAACTGCAGCACCTGGACCGATATATACGTTTTTACCAATGATGACATTGCCTGTAACCGTTGCGTTTGGATGAATGAATGATGATTTATCTATAACCGGTTTATAACCGTTGAATTCGAAAATATTTGCCATAGTGTTTAATTTTATTTATTTTTTCAACCACATAGTTACATAGTTTGCGTTAGATAAAATTAAGTTAGATATAGAAGCGCCACTTTTTGCATAGTGCAATATGTTTAAAAAACATGTTTTTTCTATTCCATACTTTCCATTACTTATTTTATCTATGTACCTATGTGGTTATTTTTTAATCACTTAAAATAATATTTATTTAAAACTCACTCTTTAAATGAAATTTAATTTCAGGAAACTTAGTTTGAGCCATTTCTAACAACCAAGCTGATTCAGCTAAAAACACTAAACGATCTTCTTTATCGTATGCAATGTGATTTGACTTATCAATTAAAAATTCATCTAATTTTTTCTTATCACTGCATTCAATCCATAAAGCTTTATATAAGTTTACTGAATCATAACCGCAAGATGCATTGTACTCTGATTTTAATCGATGCTGAATTACTTCAAACTGCAATGCTCCAACAGTTCCAACCACTTTTCTACCATCAGCTTTTTTAGTAAATAATTGTGCGACCCCCTCGTCTGTTAATTGCTCTAAGCCTTTTTGTAATTGCTTAGTTTTCATAGGATCTAAATTTGTAACATACTTAAATAACTCAGGAGAAAAACTCGGAATGCCTTTAAAATTAAATTTTGGTCCTTCTGTTAATGTGTCTCCAATTTTAAAACTTCCAGCATCATATAAACCAATTACATCACCAGGATAAGATTCATCAATAACCGATTTTTGCTGCGCCATAAAAGCTGTAGGATTACTAAAGCGCATGTCTTTTTGTTCGCGCACATTGTAATAATATTTATTGCGCTCAAACTTACCTGATACAATTCTTAAAAAGGCAATTCTATCGCGATGTTTAGGATCTAAATTAGCGTGAATTTTAAATACAAATCCGCTAAATTTTGAAGAATCCGGTTCAATATGTCCAGCGACATCTGTATCTCTACCTTGCGGAGTTGGAGCAATTTCTACAAAACAATCTAATAACTCTTTAATACCAAAATTATTGACAGCGCTCCCAAAAAACACAGGACTTATATTTGCTGCTAAATATTCTCTCTTGTCAAAATCATCATATACACCATCAATCAATGTAATATCATCGCGTAATTGATTGGCGAAATCTTCGCTGATGTATTTTTCAATTTCAGAATCATTTACATTATCTAAAACTACACTTTCTTCAACTGTAGTTTTACTATCACCTTGAAAAAGAGATAATTTTTTTTCATATAAATTATAAACTCCTTTAAACGACTTTCCAATACCAATTGGCCAAGTTAAAGGACGTACTCTTATTTTTAGTTCTTTCTCAATTTCATCTAGCAAATCAAATGCATTTTGTCCTTCACGATCCATTTTATTAACAAACACAATCACCGGAGTGCTACGCATACGGCATACTTCTAATAATTTACGTGTTTGTGGCTCTACTCCTTTTACACAATCAATTACCATAATTACACTATCCACAGCAGATAATGTACGATACGTATCTTCAGCAAAATCTTCGTGACCAGGTGTATCTAAAATGTTTACTTTAAAATCGCGGTAATCAAAAGCCATCACTGAGGTAGAAACCGAAATACCACGTTGCTTCTCAATTTCCATAAAATCGGAAGTAGTTGACTTTTTAATTTTATTCGACTTTACAGCACCAGCGGATTGGATAGCACCTCCAAACAATAACAATTTTTCCGTCAAGGTTGTTTTACCTGCATCAGGATGGGCAATAATGGCAAAGGTTTTTCTTTTATGTAACTCTTCTATGAAACTCATTAATTTTTAAAATAAGGGTATAAAGATATGCTTTTTTAAGATATTAATTGGAGTTATAACTTACAAGTAATGAGTTGAAGAAGATAACCAAACAAAAAGTTGTCTTCTAAAATGGATAACCGATACCAAAATTTAAAATTGCAGATTCTCTCAATGTTTGTTTTCCAATTACCCACCTTTTTCCTTCAACAAATTGAGGATCATGAACACGCAAAGCAGCATCTAACCTAAGTACAAAAAAACTAAAATCATACCGCAATCCAAAGCCTGATCCAATAGCAAATTCTTTATAAAACTCATCTATTTTAAATTGCCCGCGCGGTTTATTTGGATCGTTATAAGATAACCATATATTGCCAGCATCCACAAACCAGGCCCCATAAAATGATTTAAAAATATGAAAGCGGTATTCGATATTACTTTCAATTTGAATATCACCAATTTTATCAAATCTAGAACTTACAGAATCAGGTTGAGCATAGCTTCCGGGTCCCAGGGTTCTGGCACGCCAAGCTCTGTTTGTATTTGGTCCGCCTCCAAAAAAACTCTGCTCGTATGGCAATGATGTTAAATTTTTTAATGGCTTTCCAAATCCTACGGCAAAACGATAAACCAGTTTACTTAACTTTCTAATATTAACATAAAAACGATAATCCAAATCTAACTTCACGAATTGTGAAAATGGAATATCTTGAATTAAGTATCTATCAAAGTCATCTTTGGGCTGATTTGCTATAGAATAGAGTCCACGGAGAATATTACCAGATGAACTTACGCTCGTTCGTAAATATATAAAATTTCTCCTGTTACGCACACCTTGATTATTATAAATAGCTGATACTTTAGAAAGAGTGGTAACGTGATCTAGGAATGAGTTAAGTAAAAAAAAGTCATTTAATTTTAATAAATCACTTTGAAAATTACCAAATAACTTAGCTTTAACAACGTAGGTTTCTAAAGGAACAATATCATAGGTTAACAGACCTTTCTTATTATAAAACTTAAAACCATATGAAACAGTGGATATTATCCTATTAAATTCGGGGCGAGACTGATAGTTGACAGATAAATTAACCAATGTTTTTGGTTGACTAAAATATTTTTTTTCATCTGCATAACTTTTTTTATAAAATAAAGTAAATGGAAATAATGGCCTTGGAAAGCTAAAATTAAGTTCTGGTCCAAATTGAAGTGTATTGAATGTACTCGGAACATCATCAACATTAACCGGTTGCTCAGAATTAAATTGCTGCTGAGCATTTAATGAACCTTTTAATTTAAGTTCTACTAATTCAGCGCCACCAAATGCATTTTTATTTTGAAAAACTAAACTGCCTGCCAAACCATAATTCCCAGAAGTATAATTCCCTTCAGTTTCTAATGTAATTGACTGTTTTATCAATGGCTGACAAACAATATAGCAGTCTAATTTATCAGGAAAATTTGGGCTTTGAATGTACTGAATAAAAACACTTTTAAATACTTTGAGTGAACTTAACCCTTTATAAGTTTCTTCGGCAAAATTTTGTTGATACAACTGCCCCGGATAAATACTAATATCGCGAGTTAAATCTCTTTCATGAAATAACATTTTTTGGTTGTGCAATATTTTTAACCCATTGTAGTGGATTGTATCTTTCATAAAAAAACTATTTGCCTTTCCTTTAAAATCTGCAATTGTTTCAGGAATAATATATACATTTTTAATATAGTACCGAGGATGATTTACTTGAATGAGCGAATCATTATTATCACTGTAGGATTTTGAAAATAACTTAATTGAAATGGTTAAATCTAATTTTTGACCAACTAAATTTGTGTCAACCAAGTAATTAATATACTCAGGAGCAAAAAAGAAATATCCATTATTTAATTGAGATTCTGTAATTCTTTCTCGTTCTTTTTGAAGCAAATCTTCGTCATATCGTTCGTTTCTTTTTATTAAAGAAGAAATCGTGTCGTTCATTATAAAATAATCAATCAATGGATCTTCAACCTTATAACTTATATTTTGAATATGATAAGGATTTGACTTTGTTATAAAATAATACAAACTAGCTCGTTTGGTTTTTAGATTAATAACTGCACTATCTCGTACCGTAGAATTAAAATATCCTTTTGAAAATACATATTTTTGTAATTGATTTTTTGTAATTCTAGTTAACAATGAGTCAAGTATAACAGGTGGCTCTCCTACTTCTAATATACTTTCGCGAAATGTTGGCTTTTCCTTATTCTTAAGCTTTGGTTGAACTATTGTTTTTCCTTTTTTGTGCCTTCTTTCATTTTTCAGAGTATTTTTTTGAATTCTTTTTGCATTTATTAAATCAAATTTTAAATTTCGCTGGTCTTTTTTTTCCAACATTTTTTTTTGATCCACTTGATTATATAGCCATAAATTAAACCGCACTAACTTTAAAATTTTACGATTAGGTTTTTGTCTAATAAAGGCTTCTAAATCGGCATGATTAATAAAAGTTCCATTTTGCTTAACTGTATTTTTAACTAATAATACATCACCTTCCTTAAGATGCTTATTGATATGACATGAACTAAAAAAAATGATGTAAAACAGCGCCGCAAAGCAAACATAAAACCTTTTATGGAAAGGCGTTAAAAAAAATCTAATATCCTGTTTATTGGTCAAATGGATTACTTACATTTATAGCGTACTAATTTAGCTTTAAATAATGATTAGTAAAAATCAGATAAAATACATACAATCCTTGCACTCTAAAAAAAATAGAGAGCAGGATGGCTTGTTTATAATTGAAGGCGTAAAATTAGTTTCAGAATTCATTAAGCACCCTAAATTTTCTATTAAGGAACTATTTGCAACATCAGAATTTTTGATTAATCAAAAATCAATATTAGCGAAAAGTCATATAGAACATTCGGAAATTACTGAAGAAGATTTAAAAAAAATAAGTCTGCAATCTTCACCAAATCAAGTACTAGCGATAGTTAATATAAAACAACAAGTGCTGGATGCATCCATGTTGGAAAATTCAACTACATTGTATTTAGATGACATCAGGGATCCTGGCAACTTAGGTACAATAATTAGAATAGCAGATTGGTTTGGAATTAAGCAAGTTATTTGTTCGCCAAATTGCACTGAATTGTATAATCCTAAAACAATACAAGCCACTATGGGTGCTGTGTTAAGAGTAAACGTAGTAACATCAAATTTTGAAGACTTATTACCTCATTTAAATGATATGCCAATTTATGGAGCCGTTTTAAATGGAGATACTATTTATACAGCGCAACTAAAAAATGGACTTGTTATTATTGGAAATGAGGCTAATGGTATTTCTCAAGAAATTCAAAAACATATTACACATCCAATTACTATTCCAGCTGCCAATAGTAACGGCAGTGAATCGCTTAACGCGGCAAATGCCTGTGCCATTATTTGTTCTGAATTTCATCGGCAAATCACTTACACTTATTAAATAAATTAGTTTAGTTTTGTAAACAATAATGTCAGTAGGGATCAATCATACATCATTTGGACAATTATCACTTTTAGCTGATACTTTGGTAATTGAATTATCGGATTCTTTGATTCAATTTTGCGAGTTTCAAACCGAACAAAATAAACCATTATTCCTCTGCAATTATCCGATCGAAAACATTATAAATGCATCTTTAAATGAGCACTTAATAACTGCCATTAAACATTTTCAGTTTTCAAAAAAAACATATAAGCATGTACATGTAAACTATTTTAACCAGCAATTTACATTATGCCCTACTTCATTTTATGATCCGGGAAATAATAGATCACTTCTAGAATTTAATACAGCTACTGTTTCTAACAAATTAATTTTTACTGATGACATTAATACTGATGTCAAACTTATATTCGCTATTGATGAGTCGTTAAAATCAACATTAGATTTAATTTTCCCTAATCATCACTTAAAACATACGGTTACTGTATTAGCTAAATTAATGCTACGCGCAGAAGAATTAATGAAAGAAAACATTCTTATACAAATACATTCAAATTACATTGAAGTGATTGTAAAACAAGAACAAAAATTAGTATTAGCCAATCAGTTTACAATTACTACCAACGAAGATATTTTATATTATGTACTATTTATTATAGAGCAATACCAATTAAATCCGTTAACCGCTAATCTTACTATTGTTGGAAACGTTGACGCAACAGCAGAATTGGTGACTTCTTTAAAAAAATACATTAAAAATGTGCGTTTAGCATTAGGAAATAAAACAATAATATGGTCAAGCGTTAATGGCATGCCACAACATTTTAATTACACTTTATTAAATAGATTGTTTTGCGAATAATTGGCGGCATATATAAAGGCAAACAATTGTTTGCTCCCAAAAATTTACCGGTAAGGCCAACAACTGATTTTGCCAAAGAAGGTTTATTTAATATTTTAAATAATAAGATAGATTTTGATGAAATAACTGTTCTTGATTTATTTTGTGGCACAGGTAACATTAGTTTAGAATTTGCTTCACGAGGGGCGCAAAAAATTTATGCTATTGATAAACACACACCCTGCTTAAATTTTGTAAAAGATACTGCTAAAGCTCTGAAACTAAATAGCATATTTATTGAACGAGCAGATGTTTTTAAATATCTAGAAAAAACACATTCAACATTTGATTTAATTTTTGCAGATCCACCCTACGAATTAGAAAATATTGCCAACATTCATAAATTAGTATTTTCTCGAAATTTATTGAACTTAGAAGGAATTTTAATTATTGAGCATGGGAAACAAACAGATTTAAGTGCTAAAAAAAACTATCTAGAAACAAGAAAATATGGAAATGTACATTTTAGTTTCTTTACTCAATCTAGTGAGGAATAAAAGCCGTTTGCAATAACATATTTTAATAAAACGATCTAATAAGAATCTGTAATTTATACTATATTTGGTATTATACAAGAATATGAGAATTATACTATTTTTTATTTTCGGCATCCTAATTACTGCTAATGCTCAAAACATTACAATTAAAGGAAAAGCGCACGCTTCTCATATTGGTAAAGAAATTGTTTTAAGTGATTATTCAGATTATATAACCTTCACAAAAATAATAGAAAGTGCAGATACGATTGATAAAGATGGGTACTTTGAATTAAAGATACAATCTGCTATCACAAAACCTGTTCTTATTAATATTGATAACCTTATTGGTAAAATATATATTCAACCTAATTTTGTTTATGGCATTTATTTTCCTTCTAAAGATTCATTAACTAATAATCAAGAAGGAACAGAAAGCATTGTTGATATAACTGTTTATGGTAAAGATAGCACAGAGTTAAATGCGCTGATAGTAGACTTTAACACACAATACAACAACTTATTTTTAAATATTAAAGATGGGTATTTATCTCCCGCCAAATTAAACACAATGCTTGACACCTTTGCATTGAAAAGTAATAAAAGATATCAAAATATTAAAAATTCTTATTTTAAAAATTATTTAGATTATTCATTTGCTAATTTTTTCTCAAGCACCTCTCGTAATAAAACTATTTTATACAAACAGTTTATTGATCGGAGGCCTATTCAGTATTTAAATTATGAGTACATGCAATTTTTTAATAGTCATTTCAAAGGGTATTTAAAAGCTTATGCGTCTACAAAAAATGGGGGTAGCATCTATAATAGTATAAATGCATTTGCAGATTATCAAGATTTACAAAAGCAATTTAAAAATGACGTGTCTATTAAAAATGATACAGTTCGTGAATTGTTGATGCTAAAAGGATTGATTGATTTTTATTATAGTCCGGATTTAGATAAACAACAAGTGCAAAGTGTACTTGAACAACTATATAGAGAAACAAAATTTGCTGAGCATAAAAAAATTGCCACTAATATGCTTCAATCAATTTATCAATTGCAACCTGGTGCAAAAGCGCCGGATTTTAGTGCTACAGATAATTCAGGCAATAGTGTTAACTTATCAAATTATAAAGGAAAACACATTTACTTAAATTTCTTCTCGAGCGAAAGTGATAACAGTCAAAAAGAAATGCAAAAGATTGTAGATTTAAATAAAAAATTTAAGGATAAAATTACTTTTATTAGTATTTGTTTAGATGATAGTATAAAAACCTATAAAGCCTATTTAAAAGCAAATCCAAAACAAGATTGGGTTATTCTTCACCAAACAAAAAACAGCACTGCTAAACAAGCTTACAACATTAAAACATTATCAGGCTTTTTCTTCATCAACCCTCAACTGCAATTAGCGCAATCGCCAGCGTTAATGCCAAGCGAAGGAATTGAATATAAATTTAATGCTCTATTTAAACAAAAAAAGAAAAATACAATTACTGGTGTGAGGTAATTATTTTTTAATTTGCTTTCCTAAACGTATGAAATATCAAATACACTGTAGTTGCAAATAAAAAAAATGCACCAGTTTGATGCAATACACCTAACACAACAGGCACTTGATATAGCAAGGTTAACACGCCCAAAATAAATTGTAAAGTAACACCATAAATTAAAAAAGTAACTCCTCTGTATTGAGAAACATTTAAATTTAGTTTTGTTGATTTATACCAAATAACACAAAGTACAATACAAACTAAAATTGCCAACATACGATGCATAAATTGTATGCCACTGGCGTTTTCCATAAAGTTTAAAAAGAAATCACCCTTCATGGTTACTTGCTCCGGCATCCACTCCTCACCCATTTTTGGCCAGGTATTAAATATTTGTCCTGGACGAATTTTAGCAGCATTTCCTTCAACATAACCAGCTGTGAAAGCACCGTAAACTATCTGCAAAATTAAGACAACAAAAAATGAAAGTGACCACCACTTTAATTTACGGCCATTATTTTCCTGAATTTCTTCTTTAGCATTTAACAATTTAAGCGCAAACCAAAACGTAAAAGCAAATAATGTAAATGCGCTCATCAAATGTGTAGCTAACCTATAATGACTTACCGCGGGTTTTTGTTGTAAACCACTATATACCATCCACCAACCAATAACAGCTTGCATGGCACCCATAAAAAACAATAAAATTAGCGAGGGCAACATTTTTTTGTCAATTTTTTTTCGAATCACCAAAACAATTAAACCTATTGAAAATACATACATGATTATTCTCCCTATCATGCGATGCGTGTATTCCCAAAAAAAGATATGTTTAAACTCGGGCAATTGCATCGTATTATTAACTTTAATAAACTCCGGACTTTGCTGATATTTAGTAAATCGCTCTAGCCAAGCTCCTTCAGATAATGGAGGCATAGAACCCATAAAACTCCAATCAGTAATAGATAATCCAGAATGCGTTAATCTTGTAATACAACCTACAACTACCATTAAATATACTAAACCGCAACCTGTAAGTAGCCAACAAATAACTGCTTTATTCGAATTTTGAGAAATCATTGATACTGAATATGAATGTAAACTTACTAAGCATTTGCTTAATATTTACATAAAAACAACCAAAAAAAACAATTGTTTTAAAATAAAAGTCCTATTTTTAAATTTCTAAAAAATAAGCAAAAATGAAAGGAATAATACTAGCGGGAGGTTCAGGTACGCGATTGCATCCATTAACTTTAGCAATGAGCAAACAAATGATGCCTATTTATGATAAACCCATGATTTATTATCCATTATCTGTTTTAATGATGGCTGGCATTAATGAAGTATTAATTATTTCAACTCCGCAAGATTTACCAAATTTTGAACGTTTGTTAGGCACAGGCGATCAGCTTGGATGTAAGTTTACTTATGCCGTGCAAGAAGTGCCAAATGGTTTAGCGCAAGCTTTTGTTATTGGTGAAAGTTTTATTGGCAATGATAAAGTAGCTTTAGTGTTAGGTGATAATATATTTTATGGCGTTGGTTTAGGTCGGATGTTACAAAAAATTAATAATCCCGATGGTGGTGTTGTATTTGCATATCATGTTAGCGATCCGGAGCGTTATGGTGTAGTTGATTTTGATAAAGATTTTAACGTCTTATCCATTGAAGAAAAACCGGAACAACCTAAATCAAATTATGCAGTACCGGGTTTATACTTTTATGATAATTCAGTAGTTGAAATTGCTAAAAATTTAAAGCCATCAGCACGAGGAGAATATGAAATAACGGATGTGAACAAAGAATACCTGAACCGTAAACAATTAAAGGTTTCAATTTTAGATAGAGGAACTGCCTGGTTAGACACAGGAACATTTGCGTCCTTAATGCAAGCTGGACAATTTGTGCAGGTAATTGAAGAACGCCAAGGATTAAAAATTGGTTGCATTGAGGAAATAGCATTTAAGATGGGCTTTATTACAAAAGAGCAATTAATTAAAATAGCTACGCCTTTAACAAAGAGCGGTTACGGAACCTATTTATTAAAAATGGCAGAAGCAAAATAGAACCTTTAACCACATAGGCATATAGTTTGTTTCGGTCATAAATCTTTGAAGAGGAAAACTTAACTACCTATGTTCTTAAATTGCAGATTCTATTATAATAAACTTTAATACACATTTTAAAACCACAAAAAGCTATGTTCGTATGTGGTTTAAAAAAGTAAACATAAAAACAAAACGTGCAAGCATATTCGGCCTTATTAAAAATTTTAAATCAAGCAATTGAGCAAGAACAAGTCTTGCTTAAAACTGCAATTCCTATAGAACTGTATGAGCCAATGAATTATATTATTGGCTTGGGAGGAAAACGAGTTAGACCATTACTAACATTAATTGGTTGTGATTTATTTGAAGCAAATCCTAATGATGCCATCAATGCAGCATTATCAGTAGAATTATTTCATAATTTCTCATTAATTCATGATGATATATTAGATAATGCGCCATTAAGAAGAGGAAACACTACTGTTCACGAAAAATGGAATCACAACATTGCTTTATTAAGTGGTGATGGTATGATGGTAAAAGGCTTTGAAGTACTTTCTAAATCTAATGAAAAACAAATTCCTGAATTGTTACGTTTGTTTTCAAAAACCGGACTACAAGTTTGTGAAGGCCAACAGATGGATATGAATTTTGAAATACAAGAAAAAGTTAGCGTTCATGATTACATCGATATGATTACTTTTAAAACGGCCGTTTTATTGGGATGTAGTTTGCAAATGGGCGCTATTTGTGCAAATGCCTCCTTAAAAAACCAACAACATCTCTACGAATTTGGTATGCATGTGGGTATTGCCTTTCAAATATTGGATGATATTTTAGATGTGTATGCTGATGATGAAAAATTTGGCAAACAAGTTGGCGGCGACATCATATCCAATAAAAAAACATTTATGCTGTTGGATGCTTTTGAATTAGCAGATGAAAATCAAACTAAGGAACTAAATCATTTACTATACAGCAATATAATTTCTAATGATGATAAAGTAAAGCAAGTAACCGCACTTTATGATTTATTAGGTGTTAAAGAATTAGCCTTAAAAGAAGCGAATAAACACACCGATATTGCTTTAAAACATTTAGACGAATTAGATGCTAATCAGTCTAAAAAAAATAATCTAAAAGAATTCGCCTTGCATTTATTAAATCGCGAAATGTAACCTATTTATATCTCACACAATCAGGTTGTAATTTTCTTGCTTCTGACGTATGTTAATGCCACCGGGATTGTTGTAATCACTATTAATCCGATAACAATATACCCAATGTAGTTTTCTATTTGTGGAAATTGTTTTCCTAGAAAATAAGCCGTACTGGCAATACTACCAATCCAACCAATAGCACCAACCACATTATAAACCATAAAAATTTTAAAATCAATTTTAATTACGCCTGCTAAAATTGGAGCAAAAGTTCTGATAATTGGTAAAAATCTTCCTAATACTAATGCTTTACCACCATGCTTATCATAAAAAGCTTTAGTAGTAATGAGGTGCTTTTTTTTAAATAATAAACTATCCTCTTTGGCATAAAGTTTTTCGCCCACTTTTTTTCCAAACCAATAACCAAAAATATTACCAATAATGGCGGCTAACATTAACAAAATAAGTAATTCTGTAAGTGAGGTGTTTAGCAAATCCGGTTTAGTTGCACATAATAATCCTGAAATAAAAATTAAAGAATCGCCAGGTAAAAAGAACCCAACTAATAATCCTGTTTCTGCAAATACGACAAATAACAATAACCACAATCCACCATAATGAATAATACTTTGAGGATCGGTTAATTGTTTAAGGAAATCGAGCATGGACAAATGTAAAATAAATTCACCATAGAGTCACAGAGAAAATAAGAGTTAAAGATTTATTAATTTTCATGCTGATACCGATAGCTATCGGTATCAGCATGAATAAAAACATTAAATCAAAATATCTGCCGAGCGTTTTTTTGCAACACTAGCTTCAATATCAGACAATGTTCCTTTTGGAATAGAGCTTATTAAATTTTTAGTGTAATCTGTTTTAGGATTTAAATAAATGTCATCAGCATCACCCATCTCTTCAATTTTACCTTTATTCATTACCACCATTCTATCGCTCATGAACTTAACAACCGACAAATCGTGCGAAATAAATATATATGTAAACTTAAATTCGCGCTTTAAATCATTTAATAAATTTAATACCTGTGCTTGCACGGACACATCTAATGCACTTACACTTTCATCACAAATTATAAATTTAGGATTTAAGGATAAGGCTCTAGCAATACATACTCTTTGTCGCTGACCACCACTAAACTCATGAGGGTAACGACCAAATTGTTTTTCTGTTAAACCAACTTTCTTTAAAAGTTCGTAAACTTTTTCTTTACGTTGGTTATTATTTGATAAAATATGATGCACTTGCATTGGTTCCATAAGTGCTTCTCCAATAGTAATACGAGGATTTAAAGAAGAGTAAGGATCTTGAAAAATAATTTGCATATCCTTTCGCATTTGCCTCATATCCTCTGACTTTACTTGCAATAAATCTTTTTGTTCAAAAAATATTTTCCCTGAAGTTGGTTCATTTAGCCTTAAAATTGTGCGGCCTAAAGTTGTTTTTCCACAGCCACTCTCTCCAACCAAACCAAGCGTTTCTCCTTCGTAAACATCAAAGCTTACGTCATCCACCGCTTTTATGTAATCAATTGTTTTTCCAAAAAACGTTTTATTTTTCGGAAAATAGGTTTTAATATTTTGTATTTCTAAAATTTTAGCGCGACTATATAATTCCTTATGCTCGCTAACTCTCTGCTCCTTTGTAATGATAACACTATTTATTGCTTCGCTAACAGAATTTGAAATTTCTATCATATTACCGTCTGTATCCGTTTTCATAAAATCAGCAGAAACAGGCAAACGCATAATACGTTTATCTAAAGGAGGGCGACATGCTAATAAACTTTTAGTATAAGGATGTTTTGGATTACTGAATATTTCCAATACGGGTCCTTGTTCCACCACCTTACCTTTATACATTACCATCACTTTATCAGCCAACTCAGCAATAACGCCTAAATCATGGGTAATAAACATGATTCCCATATCAGACTGGCGTTGTAATTTCAACATCAAATCTAATATCGTTTTTTGTACGGTAACATCTAATGCTGTAGTTGGTTCATCGGCAATTAACACGCGAGGATTGCAACTCATTGCCATTGCAATCATGACTCTTTGTTTTTGACCACCAGAAATTTGATGTGGATACACATTAAAAATTCTTTCAGGATCGGGTAATTGCACTTGCTCAAATAGTTGCAAGGTTTTTTGTTTTGCCTCTTTTTTTGAGATTTTTTGATGTAAGATAATCACTTCCATCACCTGATCGCCACAAGTATAAACAGGATTTAAACTTGTCATCGGCTCCTGAAAAATCATTGCAACCTCATTTCCACGAAACGACCGCATTTCTTCATTTGGTAAACTTCTGAAATTTACAACACCATTATTTTTTGAATGGTATAAAATTTCTCCTCCACTAACAAACCCTGGTGGATTTGGAATCAATTGCATGATAGAAAGAGAAGTAACAGATTTGCCAGAGCCACTTTCGCCCACAATGCCAATTGTTTCGCCTTTATGAAGTGTAAAAGAAACATCATTCACCGCTTTAACAAATTCGTTATCTGATTTGAATTCAGTTACTAAATTTTTAACTTCTAAGAGTACTTCTTTTTGCATAATATGTAATTACGAATATAGAAAATTTGACTGCAAAACAACAGATATTAAATTTCAAATAAAATCAAACTCCTTATCCTTTATAAAACAACCATTTCCCTAGTTCTTTCCAACTTGTTTTTTTACCATACATTAAAATTCCTGTGCGGTAAATTTTTCCTGCTATCCAAGTAAAAAATAGAAAGCCCACAATTAAACAAACCATCGATAAAGCTAATTCCCAACCTGGCACATCAAAAGGTAAACGTACCATCATTACAATAGGAGAAGTTAGCGGAAAGATGGAGAAAAACTGCGCCATCGAACTATCTGGATCTGTTACTACACTTTGTGCAATTATAAAACTTGCAATTAATGGTATTGTAACTGGTAAAATAAATTGTTGTGTATCTGCTTCGCTGTCGACGGCAGAACCAACAGCTGCAAATAAGGCTGCATACAATAAATAACCCACTAAAAAGTAAAATGCAAAACACACTAAAATTTTGGTGATATTAATATTATTGAAATTATTAAATAAATCAATCACTTCATTTGGAGAATTAATTTTTTCCATCTTGTCAACGCCTGCCGTTAAATCATCCTTCATCACTTTTTCTATTTGTGAATTATGTTTCATCGTATCAGCAATTTGATCTTTAAATAAATAAGTATTAACTGCGGTACTTATAATTAAAGTCAACACAATCCACAAAATAAATTGTGTTAAACCTACTAATGCCACACCAATAATTTTACCCAACATGAGCTGAAATGGTTTTACAGATGACACAATAACCTCCACAATACGATTGGTTTTTTCTTCAATAACACCGCGCATTACCTGCGAGCCATATAAAAATATCATAAAATAAATAGCAATGGCGCAGCCAAAACCAATAGCCATATTTATTTCTGTATTGGTTTTTTCATCTTTTCCTTCTTCGGTTACTTTAAGCGTTAAAATTTCAACCGGACGGCGTGCCTTATCAATTTTATTTAAATCAATACTATCGCCTTGCAAACGGTAATCAAACAATATATTTTCCATTGTATTGGTAATATATTGTTCCACATTTATGCCTGGTTGTTTTTTATAATACAAAACAGGCGTTGTTTTAGAGTCGTTTATTGCATCTCCCTTAATTTCCATAATTAAATCAAAGGGACCATCTTTTAATTTTGCCTTAGCAGTTTGTATAGATTCTGCACCATACGTAAATTTAATTTGCTTTGTGTTTGGCAATTTATCAATAAATAAACCGCTGTGATCTAAAACCAAAATTTGATGTTCAGTTTTATCGCGCATCGCCAACCAAACTGGAACAATCATTAAACCAGCCATTAGCAAAGGGCCTAAGATTGTCATTATTAAAAATGATTTTTTCTTAACTCGAGAAAAATATTCGCGTTGAATGATTAAAAATAATTTGTTCATTGTATAAAATTTTATTCAGTGAAGGAACTTTGTGTATTGACAGTTGTTTTATTTTCTACTACAGAAATAAAAATATCATTCATGGAAGGAACAATTTCCTGAAAGGATAATATTTCCGCATGATTTAAAACAGCTTGCAATAAATCATTAGGTTTATTTTGACGTAACATTTTCACGGTAACACTATGTACATCATCGTCTGATTTTTTATCCAACAATTCAGCGCCAGCCCATAAAGCATTAATAAAACCAACTAAGTTTCCTCTGAAAGTTATATGAAACGTATTGCTTTTATAATTTTTACGAATTTCTTTAACGGAGCCATCCAATAGTTTTTCTGCTTTATTTATTAGGGCAATGTTATCGCACAATTCTTCAACACTACCCATATTGTGCGTAGAGAAAATAATGGTCGCGCCTTTATCTCTCAGTTCTAAAATTTCACTTTTAATAAGTTGAGCATTAATTGGGTCGAAGCCACTAAATGGTTCATCTAAGATTAATAATTTAGGTTCGTGCAAAACAGTTACAATAAATTGAATTTTTTGTTGCATTCCCTTACTTAGCTCTTCAATTTTTTTATCCCACCAATTTTCTATTTCAAATTTTTTAAACCAGTGTTGTAATTTTGCTTTAGCGTCAGATTTTTTTAAACCTTTTAATTGAGCTAAGTACATAACTTGCTCACCAACCGACATTTTTTTATACAAACCTCGTTCCTCAGGCAAATAACCAATATAATCAACATGTTTCGGCGATAAACGTTCACCATTAAATAAGACTTCTCCGCTATCAGGCCCTGTAATTTGATTAATGATTCTAATTAAAGATGTTTTGCCGGCACCATTTGGTCCTAATAGGCCAAATATTTTTTGAGGTTCAACTACTAAACTAACATCTTTTAAAGCAACATGATTTGCATAATGCTTATGTATATTTTTTACTTCTAAAATTGGTTTCATACTACAATTTGATAAGCGAATTTAATTATTAAGATTTAATAAATTGGACAAATACGATGAGTGGTAAAACAAATTTAGATGTTGCTTTAAATTATTATAAATCATAATCATTAAAAGTTAAACTGCTTTTTTTAAGGCAATTTCTTTATATACACCATCCCATAAAGCTTTTCTTTTTTTAAGAGATTCGATACTTGCTAATTCAACTTCATGCCAAAACGCATCATTTGTTCCACATAAATTTGAGGTCATTTGTAATGCTAAATGACTATGATGATCGCCATCCACCTCAATATGTCTTTCGAGATAATATTTAAAAATAGAAATGCTATCAGGGAATTTTTTATGAATATCGTTGATGATAGAAATAAACATTCCCGGAATTAAATCTTCTCGTCCAAACGTAAAAATAGCAGATTGTAAGTAGTCTTTATTACTTTCAATAATATTAAAAGTAAAATTCACAAAATCTTTTGCTTCGCTTGGCGTTTCGGAAGATTGATAAGCCTCATCAAAATTGCCTGAAAGTTTTAAAGCCTCAATAAATTTTTGAATAGGAACAGTATTTGCATCACATTGATGCATTGCATCTAAATACAATTCAAAGTGACTTTTTCGGTTTCCAAATAAATCAACATCCGATTCTTCTCCAACAACTATTTCATTTATTAAAAATCTGGTATCCGCTGAACCTTTTGGAAACCATGGAATAGAAGTGCAGGTTAAATTATTTTGCAGTGCTTTTAATAACGACATAAAATCCCACACAGCATACACATGATATTTCATGAAAATTCTTAAATCATCTAAATCATTAATCACAGAATACACTTTGTGATTCATAATTTCTTGCCTTAACGGTTCGATGTTTTTTCTAATTTTTTCTATCTGTTCATTCATTTGCGTAATTTTTTATTATTCAACATAAAATGCTAATCCTTTTAAATATTCTCCTTCCGGAAAATTAGGAGTAATGGTATGATCGGCAGGTTGCGACAAGGTATGTAACAATTTAATATGTCGCCTTGATTCAATTGCCGCCGCTGTAACTGTATTATAAAATAATTTTTTATCAATAACGCCTGAGCAAGAAAAAGTAAATAAAATCCCCCCTTTTTTTATTTTTGACAATGCCATTTGATTTAAACGCTTATAGCCAATAACAGCGTTATGCGACACATCTCTACTTTTTGCAAAAGCCGGCGGATCTAAAATAATAATATCATAATCTTTTCCGTGGTCTTTTAAATAATCAAACGTATCAACTGCAAAACCTTCGTGGTTAGAAACATTATTTAAAATGGCGTTTTTATGACACATGTCAACTGCCTTTGCGCTCGAGTCAACTGAATGTACAATTGAACAACCATGTCTTGCAGCATACATAGAAAAACCTCCAGTGTACGAAAATGTATTTAAAACACTTTTATCTTTACTATAATTACCTAACAAGGCTCTGTTTTCTCGTTGGTCGATAAAAAATCCTGTTTTTTGACCATTAATAAAATCAATGTAAAATTTAACACCATTTTCAATAACAACTAATTCTTCATCACAAGCGCCATATAAAAACTCATTAGGTAAATTGGCGGCATAATCTTTTGGAAGTGTTTCGGAACTTTTATCGTACACACTTTTTAAATTAGCACCATATACATTTTTTAAAGCTTCTGTTATATCTACCCTACATTTATGCATTCCAATGCTATGAGCTTGAAAAACAACATGGCCATTATAATAATCCATTATCAATCCAGGACAACCATCGCCCTCGCCAAATATTAAACGATACACGTTTGTATGAGGGTTATTTGCCAAATTTAAAAACTGACGATAATCGAAAGCTTTTTCAATTTTTTTAATCCAAAAATCAATATTAATTTGTTGTTTACTAAAGGAAATAATTCGACCGGTAATACTTCCTTTTTGGTATTGAGCCATTCCTAAAAATTGTTGTTTTGCCGAATAAACCTCTACCACATCTCCATCAGAAATGCCAGTATCGGTTAGTTTTATAGCTCCCGAAAAAATCCAAGGATGAAAACGAAGAACAGGAAGTTCTTTACCATTATGTAAAGTTAATTTTGGATATTCTATCATACCACAAATGTATCGTTATTATTAGTTCTTTATAGTCGTTTAAAGCTATTTTTTAATTAATTTAGCAACAAATAAAGTTAAAGATTTAAGGTTAAAACTTATAACTATAACAATAATTAAAATTGATTATGACAACATCTGAACCATTCATCTTTTTGTAGATAAATTTTATCTTATTATGATGAATGCAACAGATGACAATTAAAAAACAACTATGACAACATCTGAAATTAAATTAAAAATTACGGTTGACGAAAACCAATTACCACATAAAATCGAATGGGAAGCACCTGATGCTAAGGAAGGTAGTATTTGTAAAAGTATGATGCTTGCTTTATGGGACGAAAAAGAAAATAATACCATGCGTATTGACCTTTGGACTAAAGACATGAGCATAGATGAAATGAAGAAGTTTTTTCACCAAAACATCACCACATTAACTGATACCTATTTGCGTGCCACAAACGATGAAGCTACGGTAAAAGAGCTGCGCGAATATATGAGTGGTTTAGGGAAACGAATGGGAGTTTTAGCGTAAGATTAAATGAAAAACTACTTAAGTTTAATATGCATTATATTTTACCTGAGTAGTTTTTCTCAAAAAGAAAGTTTTAATTTTAATAAGACCTACTCCGTTGCTCAAATTCAAGAAGATATTAATTATACCGAAAAGTATCTCACTAAATTTCATCCAGATCCTTTTAAATATATAAGTAAAGATTCATTGCATGCTTTTATTTTAAATCAAAAGGAAAGGATTGATTCGCCCTTAACCGAAATGCAACTTCGGTTTTATGTAAAACAAATTGTTGCTAAAATCGGTTGTGGCCACTCAGATGTTGCAGCATCAAAAAAATATACCAAAGCATTAAAAAAAGTAAACCGTCCTATTATTCCTGTTAATATTTTTATAACAGATTCTAGTCAACTATTTATTTTTAATAACCTTAGTAATGATTCAACCATTAAGCCTGGCGATGAAATTTTGAGCATCAACAACCATACTTCCAAACAAATTTTAAATACCATTTATTCAGTTTATACATCTGACGGCTTTAATACTACGTACAAAAAACAAGGTGTTAATTATGATTGGTTTAAATATTACTATTCGTTTTGCTATGGTTTTAAACTGAAATATGTTGTAAAAATAAAACATCAAGATAATTCCATCACAAATTATAATCTTGCCGCCATTTCCTCTTCATATGATACACTCTTACTTCCCAAAAAAGATTCCATAAATTATATTCGAAAAACAAAAACTTGCACTTACTCTATTATACAAGAAGACAAGCCAATTGCAGTGATTGATATAAATAAATTTAAAGGATGGAATTGGCATTCGTTTGTTAGAAAAACATTTAAGGATATTAAACGTAAAAAAATCGATAATTTAGTGATTGATTTAAGAGATAATGGAGGAGGACAAATTAATGACGGACTCAATTTATTATCCTACCTGATTGACGAAAGATTGACATTGCCATTTGATAGAAAAGCAAACTTAATGGCACTGAATCCAAAATACAAAATGGGATTAGCATCGCGGGTTTCGCCTTTTATATTTTTTACCCTTATGCCCAAATGGATTGTAAATGGAAGATTAAGACATTATTTTGTAACGTTTCCAAAAAAAAGAAATGCCTTTAAAGGACAAGTTTATGTGCTTATAAATGGTAAGTCATTTTCGATGAGCAGTGTGGTTGCTACCTATTTAAAGTATAAAGCGAATGCCATCATTATTGGTGAAGAAACGGGTGGGAATATTGCAGGAAGTAATGCCGTTTTGAGTGGCCATATTACTTTACCAAATTCTAAAATAAGAGTTTTTGTACCAATGTATCACCTTTATTACAAGGTAAACGTTGAAAATAAAGGAAGAGGAGTAATGCCCGATTTTCCGACAAATTACACAAAAGATATTATTTTAAAAGGTACCGATTTAGATTTACAAAAAGTAGGGGAATTAGTTAACTAATACTATTTCTCACTCTTTGGCTAAAATCTCTTAATGCCTGATTAAAGGCAGTACCCTGCTCCATTTTTTCTTTGATATAAATAGAAGCAAGCACATGAGTTAAGCATTCTCCTTCATCTTTCCCTTCTACTTCAATAGCAGGTTTTTGTTCCTCCATCATAGCATCCTCTGCATCTTTCAATTGAATTAAAGAATAGGCCTCTACTAGTTTTTTTATTATTGGAATTTGCATTTTTTGTTTATTATGAAAGGTTATTTATTTTTAAAAAATGATTACGAATTATTTACGAATATACGAATCTAGGCGTGCATCTGTGTTTGCTAGCTATGTATACTAGCTCATACACAGATTCGTAATGCGCATTAAATTCGCAATTATCCCTTTAAATCATCTATCATTTTTTGTAAATACTCTTCTTTGCTTGTTGCTGTGCCTTCTAATAAAGCACCATTTTTAAAACTAGCTAAATACGGTAAATTATCAACACCACCCATTTTACGAGCATTTTCATTTTCCTCAGCATTTACTTCTAAAAATAAAATATCTGCATTTTGCTCATCGTTTGAATGACGCTTAAATTTTGGTGCAAATAATTTACAAGAGCCGCACCAATCGGCATAATATTTTACTATAACCTTACTATTACTTGTTAGTAAACTTTCAAAATCGTTATCTGTGCTAATTTGTACCATTATTATGAGTATTTTAAATTAAATTATTTAACTGCATAAACCTAACAATTAAAAACAGGAATTGTTAAATGCAATTTGAACTAATTTATAAATAATAAAAAAAGAAAAAGAATGATTAAAATGCAAAACAGTACTTACCTTAAAAGCTATACAAGCTTATAAAATCTAGAAAGCAATTTTAATGCCTTGCTATCTTCAACAACACCGCCTTTTAATAATTTATTAAATATACTCTCTTCATCATCAGATGCTTCGGTAATAAGTGTAACACCTTCCTTGTCGGCATCTTTATACCCCATGTGCCATGATGGAAACATTCTCTCTTCAATAGTGCCTTTATTAAGTAGAATTACTTTAGAATGTCTAGAATCTTTCTTAATGTGATTATATAAAGCCATTAATTCAGCTTCATCTCCCTCAAGAAATTGTAAAAAATAATTATTAGAATGAACAAGCACACCTGTAATAGATTTACTTGGATTATGTCTTTCGCAAGAATTTAAAATCTTCTGAATCTCTTCATCGGTGCAATTAGTATTTCTAACACTTGAGTAAATTAAAAAATTTAGTTTTTCCATAATATAACGTTATTTTTGTTATCCGCTAAAATATAGATAATTTTTAATATACAAATAAAAAATGCAAACGATTCTTTTAATTATAAACTTAATCTTGCTCATCACAATTTTGATTTTTGTTCTAAGATTCAAGAAATCAAAATCGCGTTTTGAAAGTAAAAAACAGGATTTCGAGATTAAAAAAAGTGAACTTACAGATAGTATAATGAATGCCGAAAGGATTCAAAGAGCTGTTTTACCAGCTAAAGACACAATGGATAGATTTTTAGAGGAGTACTTTATTTTCTATCGTCCAAAAGATATTGTTTCGGGTGATTTTTATTGGTTTGAATATTATAATTGTAAATTATATATTGCTGTTGCAGATTGCACAGGTCACGGCGTTCCGGGTGCGATGATGAGCTTAATATGTAACAATGCATTGCTAAGAGCACTATATGATGATGCATCAGAAACTACGGGAGAATTACTAAACAATACTCGTGCGCATGTAATTGATAACTTATCAAAAGGAAAATTTAATGTAAATGACGGGATGGACATTTCTCTTTGTTGTGTTGATTTTCTGGAGTATAGCCTTGAATGGTCGGGAGCAAATAATCCAATTTGGATTATTAGAAATGGTGAATTCATTGAGCTTAAACCAAATAAATTTTGCGTTGGTAAAGATATCAATCATGAGCCATTTGTTACGCATAATTTAAAATTATCAGAAAATGATTTAATTTATATGTTTTCTGACGGTTACAAAGATCAATTTGGTGGGACTGATAATAAAAAGTTTTTAAGCAAAAGATTAAAAGAAATGATTATAGGGATTAGTAAAATGCCAATGGAAGAGCAATCAACAATAGTTGAGGAAAATCTTAAAAATTGGATGGGTAATAATATTCAAGTAGATGATATTTGCGTGATGGGAATTAAGTTAGTTTAAGTTTAAATGATACAATTTAATAAGCTTATTATTACAATAAAGCATTAATTCAAAGCCATCTTAAAAAGTTAATCGGTATTGAGGAATAACAAAAAACTTCAGCTGATAATCTGTTTTTATAGTTTGTGTATTTAAATCATACTGTTGTTGAAATACATTATTGTGTTTAGTTATGTTTTGAATATCAATACTCAACTCATGTGTAAAGCGTTTTGTGTTTAATTTATAAGATGGCTTTACATCTATTCTAAAATAAGGATCAAATTGTGGCTCATAAGCAACCGAGCCATCTCTAATCTCTCTTTGATAAAGTACTGATTTTTCAATGTCGATAGGAACATAGCGTTTACCACCAGCATAAGTTAATTTAACATCTAGCGCTAAAATATGCTTTTCTTTAATTTTAAATTCTTTTCCTGCAAGTGCATTCACCACATAATTCCCATTAAAAGCTGTATTTCTTTTTATAGCATCGCTTCCTTTGTAGTTGCTTTCAAATAATGAAGCGGTCACTAAAAAATAATAACCTTTACTGTAAAACTTTTCCAACGTTAATTCAAATCCATAATTTTGACCAGTACCATTATTTACTAAACTATCAATATTAGGGCTTTCAAAATCAGCACCTAAGTTAATAGTGCTAAAATAATCTATTCTTGATTTTACAGGAATGCTGTACAAGTATTGATAATACACTTCTGTTTTAATGCGCACACTGTTAAATAAATTAATATCGTAAGCCACTACTGCATGAGCAGCTTTTGTAAAATCTAACTGACGATTTGTTTCTTTAACTTTTCCGTTCCCTAAATTAGCTGTTGCAAAATATACATATAGTGGTTGCAACTGACTGTGCAATCCTGCTCCAAAACTTAAAGATTGTTTTTTATTAATTTCATATTTTAAACCCAATCGTGGCTCTGGCGATTGCGCATTGTTCAATAGTAAATACTGATAAGTAAATCCTAAATTAAAATAAAACCTCTCGTTAAAATGATGTTTCCACTGAATAAAACCTCTTGCAAATGCTGTTTGGCCATTGTACTTTCTTAAAGTTACAAAGCCAGTCCCATAAGTATCGATGCTATCTACAAACGTCGTATTATACAAATCGGCATAAACTCCAGCATTTAAAAAATTACGGGAATTGAATTTTTTGTTATAGGTTGTATTGAAAGAGTATTTTGTTGTGAAGGATATGTTTCTATATTCAGGTCTAACTGTTACGGGTTTTGTACTTGTATCTACGCGATCTGCTTTAATTAAATTATATTGACCAGATACTCCAACATTTGTTTTTATGTATGAACTTTGATTAATTAAATAGGTATGTGAAATGCCTGCTGCTCCAACATTAGATCTAAACAACATATTTCTGCCGCTATATCCGTATAAATTATTTTCTTTTGATTGCTGGCTTTGCAACAACTCAGCATAACTTAAACCACCAATGCCCCAAACAGAAAACTTGCCCGCTTTTTTTGTTGGCAAATCCAATTTAAAAGTGATATCCTGATATTGTGGTACGGCGCTACCTGTACCAAAATCTAAACCTATTTTTTTAAAAACAGATAAGGTTGAATACCGATAATTAATCATAAAAGAACCGTTTTTTTTCTTTTTATTAAAGGGTCCTTCTGCTCCTAATTCAAATCCATTAAACCCAACCATTCCTAAAAATTCATATTTCTCATTATTTCCAGAGCGCATTTTTAAATCGAAAACACCCGCTGTTGCATTACCATAATCGGCCGCAAAAGCTCCAGTCATAAAATCAGAATTATCTAACGTGTTATTATTTAAAATACTTATTGGTCCGCCAGAAGAACCCATACTGCCAAAGTGATTGGGGTTTGGAATATCTAAACCATTTAATCGCCATAATACTCCTAAGGGAGAATTTCCACGAACAATGATGTCATTTCTGCTATCATTAGCTCCACTTACTCCGGCAAAATTTGCAGCCATTCGCGCAGGATCTCCCCTACTACCAGCATATCGCGAAGCTTCCTCTGTACTAAAAACACGCGAGCTAACCGTTGCCATTTTGTTATTTGATTTTGTTTTATCAAACTCTGCAGTAATTATTACTTCTTGTCCTTGTAAAGCACTCTCCTCCAATTCAATATTTAAAACAGTTTCTTTTCCAGTAGTAAGCACAACGGTCTGCGATTTTTCTTTATAAGAAATCAATGAAATTTTGAGTTGTTTCCTTCCCAATAAAATATCATCAAAACGAAATTTTCCATTTTCATCGGTTGTTGTTGCTTTTAGGGGATCTGTATTTAAGATACTTATAACAGCTCCAGGCAAAGGACTTTGCGTTTGTTTATCTAAAACCGTACCTCTGATGGTTTGAGTTAAATCCTGAGAAAAAGAGATTTGATAAAAAATAAAAATAAATAAAACAAAAATCGATCTCATTATTAATTAGGCAGATATTTTTTTATTAAACAAGGAAATTGATATGCACATTTTGGATACAATAAATTATTAACAACGCTTACCGTTTTTTTTGAAATAGTCATCTTTAAATCTTCCTTTGCCCAATGTTCTTTTAAACAATCCATATTAATATTATTTTGTTGGATTCCTTTGGGTATCAGTTTGTAAAACTTCCAGGGTTCATAAAATTTATAAATACCATCAGGTAAATTACACTTCAAATAACCATTTTTGTCTGTTATGAGAGTATCAATAATTTGTTTATCAGAAATAAAAATTAATTTTTTATTTGCATACGCCACCGACTTATTGGGCGTGTTATTTAAATCTTTATTTGGTTTGGCACCTCCGCAATACGGCAAATATTGAACTAATTTAATTTTGGATTTCCTTGTTTGAGCAAATAAAGAAAAACTAAATAGTAAGAATAAACAAATACTAATTTTCTTCATAAAAAAAATATTAAGGTGTGCTTGATGATACGGGCAATATTTTTCCGTTATAATACAGATGACCTTTTATTGCAAAATCATAAATATAGTCTGCCATTTGATTTGGTTTTAAAGGAGCTTGATAACCTGGAAAAGCTTCTTCTAACATTTCAGTTTGAACAGCCCCAAGTGCTAAACAATTTACCGAAATATTTTTTTCTTTAAATTCCTCCGCTAAACATTCTGTTAAGCCCGCAATGGCAGCCTTAGACGAACTATAGGAAGATAATCCGGGAAACTTTGCACTACCTTGAAAACCACCCATACTGCTGATGTTTACAACATGTGCTTTTGAATGCCGACCTAATAAATGCAATAATTGCTGCGTTAAATAAAACGGAGCAAACACATTTACTCGATATACAATTTCTAATTCCTGATAATCAATTTTTTCGAAAGGTTTATTTACAATACTTCCTGCATTATTAATCACTACATCAATACAACTTACTTTTGATTTTATAACAGCTACCGCATGATCTATACTTTCGGTAGAGGTTAAATCTGTTGAAATAATATGCAGATTTGGGTTATTTAAATTCTCTAAAGACTCTGTATTTCTTGTTAGACAAAAAACCTGATGATTATTTTTCAAAAACAACTGTGCTGTTTCAAAACCAATTCCTCTGCTTGCTCCTGTGATAACTACGTTCATTGAAATAGCAATTAATAATTAATAATTTGTTCTTCAATTTCCTCAGGCACATCTCTAAAACCATATTGTTGATTTCTTAACTGTGGCTCAAAACCCGCTTCTTTAATTGCATCCTGAATTGTTTTATAAGTAAAACGATGTGGCGCTCCTGCAACACTCACCACATTTTCTTCAATCATAATACTACCAAAATCATTGGCGCCACCATGCAAACATATTTGTGCCGTTTGTTTACCAACTGTTAACCAAGATGCTTGAATGTTATCAATATTTGGCAACATTATTCGGCTTAAAGCTAACATGCGAATGTATTCATCCGCACTTACATTATTCGTAATTCCTTTCACTCGTTTTAATAAAGTGCCATCATCTTGAAAAGGCCACGGAATAAATGCTAA
The DNA here is from genome assembly GCA_021740825.1 of Bacteroidia bacterium. Taxonomy (GTDB): domain Bacteria; phylum Bacteroidota; class Bacteroidia; order B-17B0; family Aurantibacillaceae; genus UBA4416. The sequence goes on from JAIOZA010000027.1 coordinate 32,936, forward strand.
AAAGCCTTTAGCATCTTTCGGTTTTTCAGCTTGCACTTCTCTTAACCAAACTAAATGTTCAAAACGTTCGTAAATAGTTTCAATGTGTCCAAACATCATTGTAGCTGATGTTGTAATATCTAATTGGTGACAAGCGCGCATCACATCTAACCATTCGCGACCTGTGCATTTACCTTTAGAAATTAAACGACGTACTCTATCATTTAAAATCTCTGCGCCTGCACCAGGCAAACTATCCATCCCTGCATCCACTAATGCTTTTAAAACTTCAAGATGTGTCGATTTTTCAAGCTTTGTAATATGCGCTATTTCAGGAGGACCTAAAGCATGTAATTTTAGATTAGGATAAAGCGCTTTTAACTCCTTAAATAAATTAACGTAATAACTTAATCCTAAATCTGGATGATGTCCGCCTTGCAACAATAATTGTTCTCCACCATATTTAAAGGTTTCCTCAATTTTTTTCTTGTAGGTTTCAATACTTGTAATGTAAGACTCGGCATGGCCTGGTATACGATAAAAATTGCAAAATTTGCAATTGGCTATACATACATTGGTAGTATTTACATTTCTATCTATAATCCAAGTTACTTTATTAGAATTATTTTTTTTTATATTTCTTATGTCGTTAGCAACAAACATCAACTCTGCCGTTGTTGCTTGTTCATATAAAAAAACACCTTCCTCAATAGATAAAAACTCCAAATTGAGAGCACGTTTTAAAAGTGATTGAACATTCATGTGTGTGGTTTTTCGAACGCAAAAGTACGTTTAATAAAGAGAAACAAAAAGTCCATTTTAATGTTTAAAAAGGGCTTAAAAATGACTTCAACGGAGTTTATCCTGAGCCGGCCTAAGGGCTCAGCCTTAAACTTCGCGATGAGGTTACTAAAATAAAAACCTCGCAGTTTTTTTGTTTAGTACATTACACCTGTCAGGTTTTTAGTAAACCGCATACAAAAACCTGACAGGTGTCTGACCTTCGACTCCGCTCAGTCCGAGAAAGACTTAAGCCAGCTTTTGATAGGTTTGCCACCAGCGATCAGGAATTTCATTATTAACCGCCATTTCATAATCCTTATAAGAACAAGGAAGTAACGTATGCCGTTCAAATTTTAATCCTTTTGTTGGAGGGTAAGGAACTTCCATCCACCAGCGATCGCTTTTTTTACTCTTATAAAAATTTATTTCATATTTTTCTTCTTGCAGCACAACATGAAACTTAATATAATCGGCACTCGTGCGAGATGGATAATCACTTTTGCGATTGTAAAAGCCATCCATAAAACACCATATCATTTGTGCTGCCAAATTAGATGTTTTACCATGCGTATCGTATTCAGGATTAATTTCATAAATACCAACAGATGATAATTTATCATTCATTCCGGCATAACGCATCATTTGACAAGCTTCTTCTGCATAAAAACCATTTGGCGAAGCATTAGGATTTGCAGGCGCATCGGAGTGTTTAATAGCGGTGATGTCAAAACTCAGCATATCAGCATGTCGTATAATTGGTTCCGATTCTTCGATGGCATCGCGCACTTGTCCTAAACGATAAGTATCAAAATACAAGCGATTCATCATCCCTAAACTTGGTTGGTCAACTAAATAAGTTTGATAACCAATATTACTGTAATTGAATAAAAAATTGGGTTGGTGTAAAATAATTTTTCCTAAGTAAGCAGTGTTGGTTGTATCTTCATCCGGATTACCTAAATCAAATTTAGAATCAATTGCTACTACATTAATGGTTTGCTCTAATTTTTCGTAACCTAAAAACTGAGCGTAGGTTAAATCCTGACTTCCGCCAATAATAATTGGAATCACATTATTTCTAATCAAATAATCTATGCTCGATTTAACGGCATAGTAGGTGTCTTCAATTTCGTGACCTGCAGTAATATTTCCTAAATCAACAATGCGTGGCCTAAAAGTGCCAGGATATAACGAATAAAAATAATCTCGTACTTTATCGGGTGCAAATGAGCAACCAACATTATTAGCGGCCCTTCTATCTTCGCATACTCCAACAATTGCCATATCAATTTCTTTTAAATCAGGAAATTCAGAATCAGCGTTATATGCATTTACTAATTTTCCTAGCTGAGTTTCTGCATAAGAATCTGCTTGAAGATCTATTGGAGTAAAAAAATGTTGAATATCGCTCATATGAAAATATAATTAATCAGTTGTGACAGATTAAATATATTTATAATGCGGCTGTTTGTTTTATAATAAAAGCAAACTTATTAACGAAAGTAGGTTAGCAGATAAAATACAATCAGTAACATCTTTAGAATGTTTATTGACAAAATCATCATCAGTAGGCAGTCGATAGGTAGGGCTTGACAATAACCTATTTATATTGTAACTTAGTTTAATGAAAAGGAAGTTATTTCTATTTTTTATTGTTTGCGGTGTTGTATTTTCTGGTAGTTCTCAAACTATACCACCATTTGTGCCCGAAAAGGGTTTAATAGGTTGGTGGCCGTTTAATGGAAATGCCGATGATGAAAGCATGAACGGAAACGAAGGTGAAGTACATGGTGCAAAATTAACGACTAACAGATTTGATAAGCCAAATAAAGCATACAGTTTTAATGGTATTTACGATTATATTTCGGTTGACATGTTAAATAGCACACTTCAACTAAAAAACAACTTTTCGTTTTCCGTGTGGGTATATCTAAATTACAAACCTAATAGTGCACCTTACATTATGTCAAAGGGCGATCAATCTTCTGATGAATATTCTTTAGGCTGTTCGGATAATCAGTTTTTGTTTTTTGAAAATCCAAGTAGTCAAAATTTGACTAACATTTCGTGCAATAGTTTTTATAATACGTGGACAAACATTACCTGCGTTGTTGAAAATGGAAATGCAAAAATATACATCGACGGAAAATTACGTTCTAATAGAATACTTCAAAAAAATATACTTCCATCAAGTCTTGCATTAACTTTTGGAGCCATGTTTGAAATTGGAACCAATACTCCTGTGCGTGATTCTTATTTTACAGGCAAACTAGACGATATAGGATTTTGGAATCGTGTGTTAAATGAAGAAGAAATTTTATTACTATTTAAAAATGATGAATAGTTAATAAAGTAAATTTATTCTAATCATTTTTATTTCACTATTACTCTCCTTTAATTATCCTAAAGTTTTTAACTGACTTTTCACCTTTTACTTGTAAAAAATAAAGTCCGGCTTGTAAATTATATTTGCTGAAATTCCAATTAAACCCAAAAGCATCTTTTTCAAAATAATCTTTGTTTAAAACTGAAATCATTTTTCCTTGCGCATCATATAGGGCTATTTGATAATACCCTTCACTCGGAATATCTAATTCCAGATGTACATTATTTATAAATGGATTTGGATACACATAGGCATTAATTTCATTATTACCATTTTTTATATTACCGGTAACAATTGGCACACTGCATGGCCCAGTACCATACATATTTGCATCTAACCACATCAAGCGCTTATATATCCAGTTTTTCATGCTTCTAATTTCGGCGCTAAAAGTTGGAGGATATGGCGAAGGATTAGGCCAAACATAAACTCCTAAAATGGGATATTTTGCAAAGTGTCGAACCTGACCTTCATTTACTTCAGATACCATTGAATCTATTTTTGCAAATAGCACAGTTGTATCTAACAAGTTAGTTCTTAAATCAGTGTATTTACAATATAATTTACTTGAGAAAGAACTATCTGCTACTAATTTATCCCACCAAAAAGGAACAACCCAATTATCAGTTGGACACACAGTATTAAACTTATAAGCCCAACCGGTTGTATCAGAACCATCACAATAATTTGCATTATTTAAGCCTAAATTAAAATCCCAAACTGGCCCTGCTTTTAACTGCCCGCCCTTACTGGTTCTGTTTTTATGCAAATACGTACTTAAACGATAACCATCTACATTGCGGGTAAATTCGTTGATAATAAAAAAGTCAACAAATGATTTCACGACGGCATATTTTCGATAACCAGTTAGTGGATCTTGAAAGTTTACGCTATTAAGCGCTGTTTCAAAACTATCAACATAAGATTTTATATAATTCTTTTGTGGCACAGTTACATCAAGTAAATCAGGATATTGAATAGTAAAACCAATTTGCTTATTAGGTAAAACATTATTAGGAGTTACGGCAGAGTACCATGTTGGAGTGTCTTTGTCAATATTAATGATATAACCACCAGTCAAAGAGTCTCCGGCATTATCAAGATTATTCATTTTTTTAACATCAACTCTTGCCGAATCGCGTTTTATTTTTTCCATAAATACATAAACCCCTTTGTATTCGCCATTTATTGTCACTTCACAAAAACGTGTTCGTGCAGCCCATCTTCCCATATCACGTGCTAGCTGATATGTAATAACATTTCTCATCAAAGTTTTATCATTATATGGCGCATACAAAACCCAATCATTTTCTTTACTCATTCCAAATAGCGACACATTTAAATTATTTCCTATAATATCTCTCGTTTCAACATTATATTGCTTTTGTGCAAAATTTAACGACGACTGTCCTCGTATTTCAATTCCAATTTTACCATTATAATGATTTTTAGGATCAGTTACATAATTTCTTACTCCTTGCCCATTATATATGATGCCCATATCAGCTGTTATTTTTGTCCCATTGATAATGGTTTGCGTGCCGGTATTTATGGCAATAATAGGGAGATTTGAAGAAACAAAATCAACAGGGCCATTGAACCAGCTTGGTGGTGTGCCAAAATAAACTGACATATTTTTTATACCAAAACTTAACCAAAAACGTGAGGAAAGATCAGAAGAAGTTCCATTTACATTATGAATTTGTATGGCTAGCACATTTGTACCATTTCGAAAAATACCATGAAGTGCCGATTGAGTAATATTAAAATAATCTGGATTTCCTCCACTATACATAACCGCCTCATGATTACCAGAAGCAAATGT
>JAIOZA010000056.1 GCA_021740825.1 Bacteroidia bacterium
TATCATATTTTGTAGCCGCTGGATCTTTTTCTGGATCGGCTGTATAAATACCATCCACACGAGTTCCTTTTAAAATGACTTGAGCTTCAACTTCAATAGCTCTGAGTGTCGCAGCTGTATCGGTTGTAAAATAAGGGTTTCCGGTACCGGCGCCAAAAATAACAACACGTCCTTTTTCTAAATGACGAACGGCTTTACGTCTGATATATGGTTCACAAATTTGCTCCATTTTTATGGCGCTTTGTAATCGCGTTTGCACACCTAATCCTTCTAAAGCAGCTTGAATTGCCATGGAATTAATTACAGTGGCTAGCATACCCATATAATCGCCATGAACACGATCCATTCCACCTTCTTCAGCTTGAATACCTCTAAAAATATTTCCACCTCCAATAACAATTGCAACTTCACAACCCGAATCAGATGCCTCTTTTATTTCTTTAGCGTATTCCATTAAACGAACTTGGTCAATACCAAATCCTTTATTTCCCATTAAGGCTTCGCCTGATAATTTTAAAAGTATGCGTTTGTATTTCATATGTAGATAATTATTGTTTTTTAGTTGTCATATGGTTTAGCCAGTTTATCTTCATTTGTGTTTTGATAAACATGGCTATTTCATATGTGAAGTTTTTAACCGCAAAGAGCGCAAAGCATTTGCAAAGAGCGCAGAGGGTGTTGGTTTTTAATTCTGAAGCAATGAGTATCATACGTCATATTTGAGATTGCTTCGTTTCACTCGCAATGACATTAAAAAAAGAACAAAAAAAATCCCGATTTTTTAATCGGGATTTTAATAAAATTAAGATAATGCGTAGCGCTTAAAAGCTGTTGCAGTTAATCCTTTGTCCACACTCTGTAAATATTGGGTAACTGTCATTTTACTATCCTTAATATACTCCTGGTTTAATAAAGTAGACTCTTTATAAAATTTAGCAATTTTTCCTTGCGCAATTTTTTCTACCATATCTTCAGCTTTACCTTCTGCACGAATTACTTCACGAGCAATTTCTAATTCTCTTTCTAACATCTCAGGAGTTACACCTTCTTTGTCTAACGCTACTGGAGCCATAGCCGCTGCTTGCATTGCTACGTTTCTTCCAACTTCATCAGAAATTTCTTTATTAAAGCCAACTATTACAGAAACACGGTTTCCGGGGTGAATGTAAGCAGATACTTTTTCAGCAGTAATTACTTCATAATATCCAATTTCAATTTTCTCGCCTATTTTACCAACTTGCTCCATAAATTTATCAGCAACAGTAATATCGCTATTATATGGCAATGTTAAAATTTCTTCTTTAGTTTTTGCATTGTTTGCTAATGCAACATCAGCAATAGAATTTGCGAACGCTATAAAATCTGCATTAATTGCTACGAAATCTGTTTCACAGTTAATCCAAATTAAAATACCTGTTTTACCATCTATTGATGTTTTTGCTAAAACTACACCTTCTTTAGAATCTCTATCACCACGATTTGCAGCAACTTTAGCACCTTTTTTACGAAGGTAATCTACTGCTTGTTCAAAATCTCCATTATTTTCTTCTAATGCTTTTTTACAATCCATCATACCTGCTCCGGTTTGTTGACGTAATTTGTTTACTTCTTGTGCTGTAACTGCCATTTTTTTATTTTTTATGTATTAATTAAAATTTGTTTAAAAAAAACGGCCTCCCTTAACTAAGGAACGGCCGTAATAATTATAATAGTGAAAAATTATTTTTTCGCTGTAGTTCTTTTACGAGCCGATGGTTTACGAGCACCTTCTTCATCATCAGATTTAGCACCTTTAATATTTAAACCTGCTGCTAATTCTTCTGCTTCATCTTTAGAGCTTCCACCTTCTTTTTCTTCAGCTGCATTAGCTTCTTTATCCATTTTACGATCGCCTAAACCTTCGTTAATTGCTTTACACATTAACTCTACGATGTAAGCAACAGAAGTTGAAGCATCGTCGTTGGCCGGAATTGCGTAATCAACAAAATTAGGGTTAGAGTTAGTATCAACAATAGCAAAAGTTGGTATGTTTAAACGTTTTGCCTCTGCTACCGCGATATGTTCTTTAGAAATATCAACAATAAATAAAGCTGAAGGTAAACGAGTTAAATCTGCTACAGAACCTAAGTTTGTTTCTAATTTAGCACGCTCACGAGTAATTTGTAATTTTTCTTTTTTAGAAATATTATCAAATGTTCCGTCCGTTGCCATTTTGTCAATTTGAGACATCTTACGAACTGCTTTACGAATAGTTGCAAAGTTAGTTAACATACCACCTGGCCAACGCTCAGTTACATAAGGCATGTTTACAGCTTTTACTTTTTCTGCAACAATATCTTTAGCTTGTTTTTTAGTTGCTACAAATAATATTTTTTTACCAGAACGAGCAATTTGTTTTAATGCTGCTGCTGCCTCATCAATTTTTGCTACAGTTTTGTTTAAATCAATAATATGTATACCATTTTTTTCGGCATAAATATAAGGAGCCATTGCTGGATTCCATTTTCTTTTCAAGTGACCAAAATGAGCACCTGATTCTAATAATTCGTTGAATGTATTTGTATTTGACATATTTGTATAATAAGTGTGTTGTAAATATTAACGTTTGCTGAATTGGAAACGTGCACGAGCTTTTTTCTGACCGAATTTCTTACGTTCAACCATACGTGGATCACGTGTAACTAAACCTTCTGCACGTAAATCTTTTTTCAATTCTGGATTTATTTCTACTAATGCTTTTGCAATTGCTAAACGCACTGCTTGCGCTTGACCAGTAGTTCCACCGCCATTTACATTTACTTTTACATCATATTCTCCAACTGCCTTAGCGTTGTTTAATGATTGCAATACATAATATTGTAAAGTTGGAGTTTTAAAATATTCTTTATAATCTCTTTTGTTGATAGTGATTACTCCTGTACCTTTTGATACATAAGCACGAGCTACCGAACATTTTCTGCGACCTGATGTGTTTATTACTTCCATTTGATTATGCAATAATTGTTGTTAAATCTACTTTCTTTGGTTGTTGCGCTGCATGATCATGCTCACTTCCAGCGAATACAAATAAATTTGTATTTAATGTTCTTCCTAAACGTCCTTTAGGTAACATACCATGCACCGCATGTTTAATTACTTCTTCAGGTTTTTTAGCTAACATTTCTTTTGGAGTAGCAAAACGTTGCCCACCTGGGTGACCAGTGTAACGCACGTATTCCTTATCATCCATTTTAGCACCAGTAAAACGAACTTTTTCAGCGTTGATAACAACGATGTTTGCACCACAATCAGTATGCGGCGTAAAGTTTGTTTTATGTTTGCCGCGTATTAAATACGCTAGTTTAGAGGCCAAACGACCTACAACTTCATTTTCTGCATCAACCAATAACCATTCTTTTTCAGAATTAGCTTTGTTGACAAATTTTGTTTTATAGCTTAATGCGTCCACTTTTTAATTTTTAATGTTTAATCTAAATTGGGCGGCAAATATATTCCTTTTTTTGTTAGCAGCAAACTATTATTTTGATAATTTTAAATAATTTTTAATTTTTGCGCCATTTGTGCAAAATAATGTAATTTTGGGAAGATAATTGTAATATAATTTCTTTATACAAATAAGGAATCGCCTGCAAATTGAATGAATTAAATCAAATTGATAAGGTAACAAATAGTTAAATGATGGATCATTTTATACTAATGGCAGATATTAAATATTCAGGCTCCCATAATCAAGATGAAGTTAGGAAAGCACTACAAAATTTAATTTTAATAATTAATAAAATCAATAAAAAGTATTTTATTACAGAGTTAGATATGGTTTTGCCGAGCGAATTTCAAGGTATAACTAATAGCTTGCAAGGAAGCTTAGAGATACTATTTGACATTGAAGAATGTATTATTGAAAATAATTTGGATTTTAAATTGAAGTACGTTTTATATCACGACACAATTGATACCATTCAAAGCAAACATAGTGCTTATGAACGTTTAGGCTTTGGATTAATTGATGCTCGCGATAGACTTCAGTTAATAAAAAAAACGGATAGCCGTTTTTTAATTGCTACTAGTAACGAAAAAAATAGTTTGTACTTAAATAATCTTTTTATGATTTATGAAGATTACGTTGATTCTTGGAAAAAAAATGATTTCGAATTTGTAAAAGCATTCTTAAATAATATGAATTATAAAGAAGTAGCTGAATTATTTAATATTAATATTTCGAGCGGATGGCGCAGAGAGAGAAGTCTTAAAATGAAACAATATTATACCATCAAGGAAATGATTTTATCGGGTGTAGATTAGATGTTAATAGTTGTAGATTGCTGAATGATGCAATTTTTTTGGAATAAATTTTTAAGGATTTTAGATTACACGACAGAATTGAAATAAACTACTGATAATTTATTTTACTTTTAAGCATTAAATTAATTTTTAAATTTACATAACGCTTCAAAAATTAATTGAATAAAAAAAATCAACCTAATTTAAAGGTTATAACACTAAATTATTAAAAATGAAAAAAAATCTATTCATTCTATTCGTTTCCCTCGCTCTTATAAGTAAGGCCCAAACATTCCCTGTTGGCCACATGAGTATTAATTTTAAAGATGCCAGTAGAACAGGTGGTTATTCTATTTCGGGCGGGATTGCCATGTCGGGAACTGGTAGAAATATTGGTACTGAAGTTTATTACCCAGCAGTAGGTGCGGGAAATAACACAGCTGTAGCCGCGGGTCAATTTCCAATCGTCGTGTTTGGTCATGGTTTTGCAATGACTTACGATAACTACGACAACGTTTACAATCGCTTAGCTGCACTAGGTTATATTGTTTTATTACCTCGCACTGAAGGTTCTATTTTTCCAAATCCAAACCACGCAGATTTTGGTGCTGATTTAAAACTATTAGCAACTCAGGGATTATTATTAAACTCGGCAACCACACCAACAGCATTAGCAACATTCAATGGTAAAGTAATACAAAAATCTGCTATTGGTGGGCACTCAATGGGAGCAGGTTGTTCGTACATAGCAGCTCAAAACAATTCAACGCTTACATGTCTATTTAATTTTGCTGCTGCTACTTCCAACACAACTGGTGTTTCTTCGGTAGCTGGCGCAAATTTAGTAACGGTGCCTACTTTGGTAATTTCAGGAGAAAAAGATAACGTTGCAGATTCAGCGGTTCAAAATAGCCACTATAATCCAACCGCATCAAACATCAAATTTCATTCTATCATAAAAGATGTTACCCACTGTGATTTTGGAAATGGAATGAGCGTTACCTGCACAATTGGCCAAGCTGCTTGCAATACGCCTTCTTGCAATGCTATTTATTTTAATCGTTATATGAGTTACTTAGAGCCTTTTTTAGCTAATCAATTAAAAAGTGATTGCGCTGCCGGAAATACATTTATGAGTTTAATTCAAAATCCTTCTGTAGATAGAGTCGGAAGAAAAATTAATGGAAGCATAGCATGCACAACTACAGCACTTCTTGATCAATCTTTGGTGAATACACTATCAGTATTTCCAAATCCAACAAACGGCAAAATAAATATTGCTTATACTACTGAAATAACTTCTGCCATTGTTTTTGAATTATATGATATTTCAGGTAGATTAATTTTAAAATCAACTACAAATCCACAAAATTCAAATTCTGGTGCCACAGAATTAAATATAGAGCATATCGAAAATGGATCGTACATATTATATGTTAATCAAAATGAATTTAAACGAGCTTATAAAATAATTAAGCAGTAATTATAATTTTTTAGTGATTTTTAAATAGGCTTTCATTTTACACTGCACCTTTTTAATTTCTATATGCTTATCATATACGAATATCAAATTAAACAGCGATGTTTGCTGAGATCAATACTAATAATTAAACTGGCTAAATTATATAGCACCATATAGTTATCGCGATAAAAAACAATAATATCTAAATTTGAAATAGCCATGTTTTCTAAAACACAAATGAAAATAAACTGGCTAAACCATATAACACAAAAAAATAATAATTTAAACATTTGAAATATTTATACTTGATACTAACATTACTTACATTTAAGATTTCGGGTGCGCAAACGGATTCGATAATTAAACAATTTGACATCCGCGCGAATACATTAAATCGTAACGGAATGTTAGTCCTTAGTTCTTGGGCTGGTGCAAACATTGTTGGAAGTGCTTTGGGATATTCATTAACTAAAAGTAATGAAGAAAAAGATTTTTATATGATGAACGCTTCTTGGGGAGTTATTAATTTAGGGCTTGCCTTGCCTAGTTTATTATCTAAAGAAAAAACATCTTCTTCAATTTATGATTTGCAAAAAAAACAGACTAAAACGGAGAAAATTTTTTTAGTTAATTCGTTATTAGATGTGGTATATATTACTAGTGGATTTTATTTAAAAGAATACGCTAGTCATCAAACAGATTTAAAAAAACAAGAACGATTTACCGGTTTTGGTAATTCAATTGTAATACAAGGAGCAGGCTTAATGGTATTTGATATGGCAATGACAATTTTAAATAACAGGAATCGAAAAAAACATTTAGACACATTTTTGAAAAAAGCCAGTTTCAACTTTTCAGGCAATTTTTTGAAAATCGGTTATGAGTTTAATTAAGTTTGAGTAAAAAAACAGAACGTTTATAATAATTAGCACGGCATAGTGTGATGTTGAAGAAAGATATAAATCATATCATATTCTGCATAAAATATATAATTAAAAAATCATTTTAATCATAATAAATCTTTGTTATCTGCATTCAATAGCCCTTTTTTTGCATATCTACAACTCCTTTAATCAATTATTATTGCCAATAAAATAATTCGCTAAATTTAAGCTATTAAATAATTACCTTTATTAAATGGAACCCATCATTGAACTTAGTAATATAAAAAAGGAATATAAAATTGGTACAGAAGAAATTCATGCCCTAAGCGGCGTAAGTATTAATATATTCAAAAACGAATATGTAGCCTTAATGGGGCCGAGTGGAAGCGGAAAATCAACTTTAATGAACATGTTAGGCTGCTTAGATTCGCCAACCTCGGGCGACTATATGTTAAATAAATTAGCGGTTGCTAAAATGACTGATAATGAATTAGCTGAAGTTAGAAATAAGCAAATTGGATTTGTGTTTCAAACGTTTAATTTGCTTCCTCGTTCAACTACATTAGAAAATGTGATGTTGCCTTTGGTTTATGCCGGTATTGAAAAAACTAAACGTGAAGAAATGGCGAAGAAAGTTCTTGAACAAGTTGGTTTGGGAAATCGGATGTCGCATAAACCAAATGAGTTATCGGGCGGGCAGCGTCAGCGTGTGGCTATTGCTAGAGCTTTAGTAAATAATCCTGCAATTATTTTAGCTGACGAACCTACAGGTAATTTGGATAGTAAAACTTCCATTGAAATTATGGGATTGCTAGAAGAAATACATAAAAATGGGAATACCATTATTTTAGTAACGCACGAAGAAGATATTGCATTGCATGCGCATCGCATTGTTCGTTTAAAGGATGGTGTTGTAGAATCTGATAATTTGAACAAAACCATCACTTCTTTTAAATCTCGAATAGAAAGCTACAACTAATTGCAGTTTAGATTCTCGGATTGCAAATAAACGATAGCATAACTGAAAGCAACAATAAATAGTTGCAAAATCAACTTACAGTTTAGTTTTTAAAACATCAATGACTTTTGTTAGCATATCATCTGTAAAATCGAGATGCGTTA
>JAIOZA010000028.1 GCA_021740825.1 Bacteroidia bacterium
TAACCGAACATAATACCTGATAATCCGTAATCTCAAAATAATCCAACAACTCTGTTGGAAATACTGCTTCTATAAATCCCTTTTCGATAACTGTTTTTTTTACAAAGATAGTTATCCCCAACTTTTTAATGTGACCCAAGAAAACACCAAATATCTATTAGAACATAACTTTTATATAAAAAAAGAGGATATTGAAACAAATTTCAATATCCTCTTTTCAATTTTGTTAAAGGTAGATTTCTAAACTATTTTATTCCTTAAAGTAAATAAAAGGATTTAAAATAATAATAACTATTTAGTAGTTTCCTTTTAATTGAACACCTTGCTCTATTTTTTGTAATGCAGTAACATAAGCGGCAATTCGCATTGAAGTTTTGAACTTTGCTGCATTTTCCCAAACATGTGCAAAAGCAATTTCCATTTTTTCATCATGTTTTGAATTAACCTCGTTTTCGCTCCAATAATAACCTGCTTTATTTTGCACCCACTCAAAATAGGAAACTGTAACACCGCCAGAGTTTGCTAATATATCAGGAACAACAATAATTTTTTTGTCATTTAAAACAGCATCAGCTTCAGGCATTGTTGGTCCGTTTGCTCCTTCAACAATAAGTTTAGCTTGAATGTTATGAGCAATTTCCTCTGAAATTACATTTTGTAATGCAGCAGGAACTAATACATCACATTTACATGTTAAAATATCATTTGAAGATATTTCGGTAGCTCCAGTAAATCCTTTTAATACACGACCATTATTTGCAGTAAATTCTAAAGCGGCTTTAATATCAATTCCTTTTTCATTGTAAAAAGTAGCAGTATGATCACCAATTGCAACAATTTTAATTCCTTGTTCAGATAGCAAACGAGCTGCATGAGAACCTACATTTCCAAAACCTTGAACGGCTGCGGTAACATCTTTAGGATTTAAGCCCATTTTTTTCAATGCAGCTAAAGTATTAACCATTACTCCTCTACCTGTAGCAGCATCACGTCCCAAAGAGCCACCAATCACAATTGGCTTTCCAGTAATAACTCCTGGACTATCTTCTCCGGTTACCTTATTAAATTCATCTAATATCCAAGCCATCTCTCTTCCACTTGTTCCCATATCAGGAGCAGGAATATCTTTATTTACGCCAAATACATCTTTCATTGAACTTGCATAAGCACGAGTCATACGCTCTAACTCACCTACGCTCATTGCACGAGGATCGCATTTAATTCCACCTTTAGCTCCACCATAAGGTAAATTTGCAACAGCACATTTAAAACTCATCCAAGCTGCTAAAGCCATAACTTCGTCCTGATTCACATCCATAGCATAACGAATACCACCTTTTGATGGCCCTAAAACAGTTGAGTGTACAATGCGATAGCCTTCAAATACTTGAATTTTACCATTATCCATCATTACAGGTAAACTTACTTTTACTTGTTTTATAGGACTACGCAATATAGTTGCAACGTCTTCTGACATATTCATCAATTTTGCAGCTACATCTAAGCGTGCTAAAACGGCTTCGAACATTGATTCATGGGCTGTTGCATTTGCAGTTTGTGTTGACATAATGTTTATTTTAAATTACTATTTTTAGTTAGGGGTACAAAATTAATAAAATTTATATATGATGATATAGGATTTAATCGAAATATAGGAGAGTTTTTAACGGCAAAATGGTTGATAAGTTACCTAATTAAGAGCAAATAAGCATAAATAAAGGGCGATACAAATAGTAAACTATCAAAGCGATCTAAAATTCCTCCATGACCAGGCATTATTGAACCAGAGTCTTTTACATTTGCCTGCCTTTTAAACATCGATTCAACCAAATCGCCAATAGTACCAAATACACTCACTATAATTGAAATAACAATCCAATGTTTTGTAGCAAGGTCTGGAAAAACTCCCGCAATAATAAAGGAGCAACCTATTGTTAAAATTGCTGCACCAATTGAACCTTCCCAAGTTTTACCAGGCGAAATACGTTCGTATAATTTGTTTTTACCAATCAGGCTCCCAACTAAATAAGCAAATACATCACTTGACCATATAAGTAGAATGATTCCTAATATATAATGCGAATTATAAGGAGCAATATTATCCCAAAAATTTCCTTCAGTATAAGTAATAGTGCGTGAATTACCAATGCAAGCTATCTGCACTAAAACCATGAATGGAAGAACTGTATATATTAAGCCGGTTAAAGTATAAGTAATATTTAAAATAGTGGTTTTACTATCATCAAATAACCCAATAATAAAAACAAAAAAAATAAATACTAAAATGCATGCTATAAGATATTCTGAGGAAATGAATACAGCTAAATTTGAATTGACAATAACGCTAAAAGTAAATGCGCATAAACCCGCTAAATAACCAATTAACTTGTATGGTTTGGCTCCTAATTTTTCTGATAGTTTGTAAAATTCATTCAATCCCCAAACAGAAACTACTAAAAATAAAACCGAAAAGGTTATAAAACTAAAAACTATACAAGATAACAGTATTGCTGAAAAAAAAACAGCAGTAATAGTTCGAGTTGTTAGGGTTTTGATGTCAAATGCCATAAAAAAATCCCTCTCAAGTTTGTGAGAGGGATAAATTATTTTCTATAATTATTCGGATACTTTTAAAGCTTCGTAGCACCTTACTTCGCCTGCTGTTCCTAAATATTCGGCATCAATAGTTACTAAACCGATTTTTTTTACTTGTTCCTTGTTTAAGGGTTTTGCAGGCGACCAAGTATCATCCACTAATTTTAAATCAACATCTTTACCTAATAATACCTGATTTAATTGTTTTTGTGTTAAAAAAACACATCCTTCTTCTTCCTCTTCTTCAGCAGCAATTAAAATAGTGCCAATTACTTTTAATTTTGGCACATCAGGTTTGTAAACAAATTCCAAACCATCCTGTGTATTTTGTTCAATAAATTTTATTCCTAATAAGTGAATTTCTGCCATAATGAATTTTGTTAAATTAAAGTGCAATTTTAACGATAAAATACCTCTAATCAAATAAAATAGAATGATTTATTTCAAAGTTCTTTTTTAAATATGTTAATAAAATATATTATTACCTTAAAATGGTGATTTTTTTAACTGCAGCTAGCTCTGCACTATAAACTTTAACAACATATAATCCATTTGACAAGTTGTCTACATTTATTGAGTTATGAAAATCAAGTTGAGCAATAGTTTTTACAACTTGCCCATGCGAATTATAAATTTCGCACTTTAAATTTGCTGGGGTAAACTTGGTAATATTAATATTCAAAATATCATTGGTGGGATTTGGAAAAGTAAATACATAATCATTAAAATTTGTAGTCAACTCTTTTACTCCAACATCGTTGCATGCGGCAGGTGATGTTTTAATGGCTATTCTTGCAGGAGACGTATTCAAATATGAATACATTCTAGCTTTTTGTCCCTTCGTAAATAAAGTCATACAACCATCAGATGAATAATCCATATAATTTTCAACCATATCAGGTGGGTCAATTGTTGACCAATAAGGCATTTCGGAAGAACAAGAATTAATAGCAACATTGCAATCAGAAGCGGATTTTGCTCCTTGATTTGGAGTATCATCTACAAAGTCAGTTGAGTCGCATTCCAAAGCTGCAGCTCCTCCATCATCGTCAGCCCAAATATGACGCATCCCAAAAAAATGTCCCACTTCATGCACAGTAGTGCGACCTAAATTATTTGGTGCTAATGAACTTGCTCCATATCCGAAATATTCGCTTTGAATAACAATACCATCAAGAGCAGCTGTTTCGCCAGGAAAAGTTGCATAACCTAGCACAAAAGTGAATCCAAAAATACTCATATCACATACCCAAATATTTAAGTACTGTGTATTTGGCCAAGGATCATCTCCATTAGTGGCTGAACTTTTTACCTTATCCATATTTAAAATTGGATCAAAATTGGCAGAAGTAGGGGCAGATTTTCTTATAATACCCGTGGTTGGATTTCCTTGCGGATCGATAGTTGCTAAACAAAATTGAATTTCAGTATCTGCTCCGATTGAATCAAAAATAGGCCGAGTTGCAGAAAAATTAGAGTTTTGAAGTCGGAAACACTCATTTAGTATCTGAATTTGACGCACTATTTGTGTATCAGGAATATTTTGAACGGCATTTTTATAAACTACATGAACTACCACCGGTATATTAATAATCGAATTGGTTTTTTGAGAAGCTTTTCGTTTATTGATAGGATTTGATAACCAATTTTGAGCAGCTACATCTGCAGCTTTAAAATTAGCGCTAGAAATGGGATTTTGTAAACGCGCTTGGTAAACCGGCATTGTTGCGCATTTGTCTGCTGTTTGGGCAAACATTCCCCCTAATACAAATAGACCTGAGGTAATAAAAAGTAAATGTTTTTTCATTCGATTAATTGATTATTGATTACTATTTTTTTGCTTACAAAATATATTTTAATTGTTAATCAAGAAAAATACAAATCATAAACGAAGTTAGATAATTATAGTAAATATATCAAATGAAAATTAAAAGCAAAATTATTTTCGAAAAAAATATAAATTAATAATATGACTTCTTAATCTACATACAACTCAGGAGTTGTAATAACATTACTTTTATTTCCTGCAGCATCAAATAAATAAATTACATACTTAATGTTCTTTATCTTTTTACTATGTCTTAGCTGCTGCAATCGAACGCTAACTTCGCCACTAATTGGCTTTCCTTTATAGGAATCTTCAGGAGCTTTAACAACATAACCAATTCTTAAAGTATCATTTAAGGCAGCAACATAATAGGCGCGGTATTTTTGTGTAATTGTATCTTTATAATAATAAGTGTACCAAAATGTTCTAGTTGTATCATCAGCCAAAACACCAATATCTCCATCCCCGTCAGTAAATTTAATTTGCAAATCAGCCGAATCTCCAGGAAATGGATAAAAATCTTTATACTCAATCTCAGGAATTACAGGATATGTTGTTTTTTTTACACAGGCAATAATTATGATGCAAAAAGCAACACAGTAAATTAAATATTTTAAAAAAGCACGTTTCATTAATAATTCAGTATAAATTTACGAAAAAATATTTTAATACCTGTTGCCACTTTCAAAAGAAATAAACAATCTTATTTTCGAATTGAAATCAGATGATGATTTTAATCTATTGGCAATGAAAGTATTTAATTATCAGTTACATTACAATGTACCTTATCATCAATATGTATCAGCATTAAATGTTAAGTTAAATGATATTACTCACTATTCTCAAATTCCTTTTTTACCTATTGAGTTTTTTAAGTCGAAACAAGTTCTAACTAAATCGCTAACAAATAATGCAATTTGTTTTTCTAGCAGCGGAACAACGGGCCAAATTACCTCAAAACACTACGTAAATGATATTTTACTCTATGAAGCATCTTTTACTAAGTGCTTTCAACAATTTTATGGAAATATTGACGATTATTGTGTTTTAGCATTATTACCTAATTATTTGGAGCGAACAGAATCATCACTTGTATATATGTTCAATAAATTGATAAAGGACTCGAATCATAAACTAAGTGGATTTTATTTGAATAATTTGCAAGATTTAGTGCAAACTATAAAACTATTGAAGCAGGCGAATCAAAAAACACTACTATTAGGTGTAACTTATGCATTATTAGATTTAGCCGAAATGAATGTGGAATTAACAGATAATTTTATAGTTATGGAAACTGGCGGAATGAAAGGGCGAAGGAAGGAACTTATTAAAGATGAATTGCATGATATATTAAAATCAAAATTTAAAGTCTCTTCAATTCATAGCGAATATGGTATGACTGAATTATTATCACAAGCTTACTCAACTAAGGATGGAATTTTTAGGTGTCCGCCTTGGATGAAAATACTCGTTCGCGACGTAAATGACCCATTTTCTTTTCTTAAAAATAAAAAAACAGGTGGTTTAAACATTATTGATTTAGCTAATATCAACTCTTGTTCTTTTATTGAGACTAAAGATTTAGGTAGAATTAATGAGAATTTTGATTTTGAAATACTTGGCAGGTTTAATGAAAGTGATTTAAGAGGTTGCAATTTAATGGCAATGTAAGATGATTAGTAATAAGTCAGATTTTTTTAACCAAGTTTTTCAGGTTGTTAGGTTAATTCCTGAAGGAAGAGTTACAAGTTATGGCGCAATAGCAAATTATTTGGGAGCTAAATCTTCCTCTAGATTGGTAGGATACGCTATGAATGCTTCTCATGCGCAAAAGGAATATGTTCCTTCTCATAGAGTAGTTAATAGGAATGGTCAACTAACTGGAAAACATCATTTTGCAACACCTTACCTAATGCAAGATTTATTAGAAAAGGAAAATATAGCTGTAAATAAAGATACAGTAGTGAATTTTAAAAATTATTTTTGGGATCCTTGTTTTGAAATAATATTGTAATTGTTGTTTTAATTAGCAAGCTTCTATTTTTCGTGGAGTAATTAAATTAATTCATTCCATTTAAAAACAATATATTTGCTTTTCTCCTATGCAGCAAAAAAAGTTTGTAAAAAATATTGCCTTTTTAATTGTTCTTAATTTATTAATAAAGCCTTTTTGGCCATTAGGTATTGAACCAGCGGTTCAAAATGCTGCAGGTAATGCTTCTTATGGAGAATATGCCATATTATTTAATTTTTCCTTTTTACTTAATATTATTCTTGATTTTGGTGTTACTCAGTTCAATAACAAAAATATAGCTCAAAATAATCATTTGCTATCAAAGCATTTTAGCAGTTTATTTTCATTAAAATTGTTTCTTGGGCTAATTTATTTTGTCGTAACAATTTTGCTAGGGCTAGCCATTGGATATGATTTTCGGTATTTGAAGTTATTAACGCTTTTAATCATTAATCAGTTTTTAATTAGTATGATTTTATACCTAAGATCTAGTCTTTTAGGTTTACATCTATTTAAAACAGATAGCTTCGTCTCAATAGCAGATAGGTTAATTATGATTTTTTTATGTTTAGGTTTATTACTAAGGTGGTTTGGAATTGAAATCAATATTATGACTTTTGTTTATAGTCAAACTATTGGATATTTTTTAACTGCATTAATTGCTTTTTTTGCTGTTTATTACAAAACAGAACATTTTAAATTAAAATGGAATTGGCCCTTTAGTTTAATGATTTTGAAACAAAGTTTTCCGTTTGCAATTTTAGTTTTATTAATGACTTTTTATAATCGTTTGGATAGCGTTATGCTTGGCTATTTATTGCCAGCAAAGGAGGGATCTGAGCAAGCTGGCATTTACGCTAAAGCGTTTAGATTATTGGAGGCTGGTAACATGATTCCTTATTTATTTTCAATTCAATTAATTCCGGTTTTTAGTAAAATGATAAAACAAAAGGAAAGCGTTGAGCAGTTGGTAAAATTGTCATTTATACTCTTGTTAACTCCTGTGTTGGTTGTTTCTGTTGGTTGTTTTGTGTATGCAAATGAATTATCCGCTCTAATTAATCATGGTGTAACGGATTCAGCAGTTGAGTTTAGCATTTTAATGTTATGTTTCACAGCTGTATCAGCCACTTACATTTTCGGTACATTACTTACTGCGAATGGTAATTTAAAACAATTAAATTCAATGGCCATAATTGGCATTTGCATAAATTTAGTTTTAAATTTCATATTAATACCCCGGTATAAAGCATTAGGAAGTGCCTATTCAAGTTTAGTCACTCAATTTTTTACTGCAGGAATTCAAATCTATTTTGCTTATCAAATATTTAAATTTAAAGTTAATGTTAGATTAATAGTTTCGTTATTAATTTTTATTTTAGGAATTGTAGTTTTTAATTATGCTTCCAGAAGCTTTACTTCCAACTGGATGGTAAACTTTGCTATTATGCTTGCTTTTTCTGGTATCTGGGCTTTTGTTTCTGGCTTAATTAATTTGAAATCAATTTTTAGATTTATTAAGTACAAGTAACGATTTGATATAAATTATTAATCAATTACTTGTTATATCCAATCTATTTAAGTTAAAAAAAGCTGAATTTTATTTGAAAATAGTATATTTGGCGGATGAATAATTCAGATATAAATAATGAATCAATGAAGCTCATAGCCAAAATCTTTACATTCAGAAAAAAGTTGATTATTGTTAGTTTAGTTTCTGCAATTATTTCAACCATAATTTCACTAATTATATCACCGCAATACAAAGCAACGGCTATTGTTTTCCCATCTCGTACTTTTTCTGTATCTAAACTTTTAATTGAACAAAATCAAGGCGCTCAAGAAGATTACATGGATTTAGGTGATGAAGATGACGCGGAGAAATTACTTCAGATTTTAAATTCATCTGAAATTCGAAATAAAATAGCAGACAAATTTGATTTGTGGACCAATTGGGATATTAAGAAAAATACAGTTCATTCAAATCATTATTTAAAACTAAAATGGGAAGATATGGTTAGTTTTAAACGAACTAACTATGTTTCCATTAAAATAGAGGTTTATGATTATGTTGCAAACCGATCTGCAGATATTGCCAACACAATTATAGCCTATGCTGATACTGTTAAATTTGCAATGACTAGGCAAGTTGCAGAACAAGCTCTAAATATTACAAAAGACGAATATGAAAGTACTATTATTAGAATAAAAGAACTAGAGGATAGTTTACAAGTAATAAAAGAGTTAGGGGTTTTAGATAATAAAATTGAAATTGAAGCATATTCAAGAAGTATGGCCAAGGCAATTGAAAAAGGTAATGAACAGGCGCAAAATAAACTGCAGCAAAAACTTGATTTACTGAAGAAATATGGGAGTTCGTTCGAAAATGTTTTTTCAAATCTTAAAAAATACCGATTAAAGTTTCCTATTATCAAAAACAAATACGACGAGGCTTTGGTAAATTATAATAAACCAATGCCTGCTGAGTTTATAATTGAGAAAGCTGTTGCAGATGAAAGTAAGGCAAGGCCGTTTAGATGGTTAATAGTTCTTGTTTCAACTCTTTCCGCATTTTTATTATCTTTAATTTATTTGATAAGTATCGGAAATTTCGCTGAATTTAAAAAAAAAATAAATCAGCAATTAAATTCTCAAAGTCAAAATTAATGGAAAATTTTAAAACTCAAGACATCCTTAAAACATTGTTTCCTTACTGGAAAAAATTAGTAATTGTTTCCATTATTTCGGTTATTGTTGGTGTTTTTATATCATCCGAAATGGTTATTAAACCATTATACAAATCCTATGCAGTTGTTTATCCAGTTAATTTGAGCCCAAGTTCTGAAGAATCTACAACAGAGCAATTATTGCAGTGGTTTAATAGCGAAGAAGTAAAACAAGCTGTTGCTAAAAAGTTTAATTTATTTGCACATTATAAAATTGATACCCTAGATGTAAAACATCAAACGTATTTTAATTTAAGATACAAAGAACTAATTTCAATAAATGCCACATTATACGAATCTATTGAAATCTCTGTTAAGGATCAATCTCCCGAAATGTCAAAAAAAATAGTGCAAGGAATAATTGATGCTACCAATGAATTAATTATGGTGGTAAAAAAAGAAAGGCTAAACGAGTATATTATCAATAATAATAATGAATTACAGATTTCAGCTAATAAAATTGATTCGTTAAAGTTTATGATTAATTCAATTCGCAAAGAATTTAATATTATTGATTTTCAATATCAATCTAAATATATTTCAAAAGAAGTAGCTAAAAATCCAAATCTATCTGAATCAAATGCTAAAACGGCTGAAGGTTTAAAGATTCAAAGAACAGAGTTAGAACGATTAAGAGATGTCATTTCTAGTCAAGTTGTTACTTATAATCAATTTAATGAAAATATTGCTAAATATCATCTGGATTATGCTAATAAAATAAGTTTTACTAATGTGGTATCAAAGCCAACATTGCCAGATAGTAAATGTTACCCAATACGCTCTTTAATAATTGCAATTATTACAATTTCAACATTGCTGATAGCTTGTATTGCTATTATCTTTTTAAATTCTAAGAATCAACCAATTGATTAAACTTAAAAATACTTATGTATTTTATTTTGTGATCATTAGTTATATTTTAATTAATGCATATGTTTTGCTTTTTGCAAAAGACATGTTTTATCTTTTCAATCTATTGCCTTTTTTAATTTTAATTATATTATTGGCTGTTTTTGATATCGAAAAACTAATGTATTTGATGGTTTTTTCTACCCCTTTAGCCATTAGTTTAAAAGAGTTAGGCATAAATAATGGTCTCAATTTAAGTCTTCCTGCTGAACCTTTAATGATAGGTATTACTTTTATTTATTTTTTAAATGAATTAAATAGTGGCTTTACAACAAACCGAATTTTAAAACATCCAATTACACTAATTATTATAGTTCAATTAATTTGGATTCTAATTACCAGTATTACAAGTGAATTACCAATAATTTCGATGAAATTTATATTAGCTCGTATATGGTTTCTAACATCATGCTATTTTATTTGTACTGAATTATTTAAAAAGAAAAAGGCAATAATAAACCATCTATTATTTTATTCAATTGCATTGGTAATAGTAGCTATTATTACAACTATAAAACATTCTAGCTATGCATTTGATGAAAAAATAGCTGATTGGATTGTTTCTCCTTTTTATAACGACCATACTGCATACGGAGCAGCTTTGGCTATGTATATTCCGGTTATGTGTGGTATGTTATTTATGAATACTATTTCCAAAACAATTAAAATTATTTGTTTTATAATGTTAAGCATCTTTATTATGTCCATTATAGTTTCGTTTGCTAGAGCAGGTTGGTTAAGTTTAACGGTTTCTTTAGCAGTATTAGTAAGTTTATTGTTAAAAATAAAATTTAGAACCATATTATTCACAATCGTTGCATCCGTAGTTATTTTCATGTCGTTTCAAACGGAAATTTTAATGATTTTAGGTAGAAATAATACAGATTCAGATGGTGATATTACAGCAAACATTGAGTCCATGTCAAATATATCCACAGACGCGTCTAATTTAGAGCGATTAAATAGATGGAGTTGTGCCTTACAAATGTTTGAAGAAAAACCCTTTTTAGGTTTTGGCCCAGGTACTTACCAATTTTTATATGCACCGTATCAAAAAAGTAGCTTAAAAACAATTATATCAACCAACTTTGGCGACAAGGGAAATGCACATAGTGAATATTTAGGTCCCTTATGTGAACAAGGTTTGATAGGTGCATTAATTGTTATTGCATTAGTTTTTGCGGTTATGTTTTTGGGTTATAGATTAGTTTACAGTGTTAAAGACCGGTCTATGAAAATTTTAACCATTACTCTTGTAATGGGCTTAAGTACCTATTTTGTTCACGGATTTTTAAATAATTTTTTAGATACAGACAAAGCTTCTGTCCCATTTTGGGGATTTTTAGCCATGCTCGTTTGTATAGATGTCTATTTTAAAGACGAGAAGTTTGAAGAAAACGAGAAATTAATTTAATAAATAGGATTAACTTAGGTAACCAAAATTTTTCAAGTTAGAATCGTTGCTTCTCCAATCCTTGGCAACCTTTACAAATAATTCTAAAAATATTTTTTTTCCAAAAAATGTTTCCGCATCTATTCGAGCCCTTGTTCCCACTTTTTTCAAAGCTTCACCCTTATGCCCAATAATAATTCCTTTTTGGCTATCTCGCTCCACAATTATATCAGCTTGTATTTTTAGGATAGATTCCTCATCTTTAAATGAATTAATAACAACCTCAACACTATATGGAATTTCTTTTTTGTATTGCAGTAGTATTTTTTCGCGAATAATTTCTGACACGAAAAATTTTTCTGGTTTATCAGTTAACGTATCCTTATCATAAAAAGCTTCGCCTGCTGGCAGCAATTGTGTTATTCGATACATTACTGTTTCTAAATTAAACTTCTTTAAAGCCGAAATTGGAATAACTTCTGCATTAGGCAATTTATCTTTCCATTCGGCCATTTTATTATTTAAAACTTCTTGGGTGGCCAAATCTATTTTATTTAATAAAAGTAAAACCGGTGTTTTTGTTTTTTTTAGCTTTTCAAGGTACTTTTCATCAAGAACTATATCTTCATAAATATCTACTATTAACAAAAAAACATCAGCATCACTAAAAGCAGATACTACAAATTCCATCATTTTTTCTTGCAGTTTGTAGTTTGGTTTCAATATTCCTGGAGTATCAGAAAATACCATCTGATAATCATCACCGCTAACAATGCCCATTATTCTATGACGCGTTGTTTGAGCTTTTGAAGTGATTATACTTAGTTTTTCCCCTACTAAGACGTTTAGTAATGTTGATTTGCCAACATTAGGGCAACCTACAATACTTACAAAACCTGATTTATGTATGTTTTTAGACAAGTGTTTTATTATTAGTTTGAAAAAGTGCTCATGGTAAAGAGCTACACAAATATAACCATATTTAGCAACTTCCATGCTGATGGCATAGCAATCTGTAATGAGATCATTCCTAATTATAAAATTATGATTGTTTAAATATTGTTCTTTTTGTGATTAAGTTTTTATGCAAATAACTTGTAACTTTAGTAAATTTGATAAAATACTAAATGCTGTAAATTAATAACGTAAAACATATAACAATGGAAGTAACAGGACAATTAAAACTAAAGTATGACACTCAAAAAGTAAGTGAAAAATTTCAAAAAAGGGATTTTGTATTAGCAACAGACTTAAGTACACCATATCCACAATACGTAAGTTTTCAAATAACACAAGATAAATGTGCCATACTTGACACATTTAACGAAGGTGAGGAAATTAAAGTTCAATTTAATTTACGTGGTCGTGAATGGAACGGACCTCAAGGGATTAAGTATTTTAATACTTTAGAAGCTTGGAAAATTGAAAAAGTAGGTGCGGGTAACTTGTCAGCATCAACTCAAAATAATTCTTCTATACAAGAAAATACTGCAGCACCAGTTTTTAACTCAAGTATTTCTGATACCGACGATTTACCTTTCTAATAAATAAATTAAATTTTAGACATAAGATTAAAGACTTAGTTTCTTTAATCTTATGTTTTTTTATTTTATATATATGATGAAATACCCATCATTAGAAAAAATGGAAGCAGAAATAATACAAACGCTAAGTCATAATAACTAAAGAGCAATAATTCCAAATGAAAAAAAGGACTTCAATATTACTTATATATACTGGTGGTACAATTGGAATGATGCAAGATGCCCGCAGTGGTGAATTAAAGCCATTTAATTTTAAAGCATTAACAAAACAAATTCCAGAATTATCAAAGTTTGATATTGATTTATCGTCCATTTCATTTGAAGTTCCTCTTGATTCATCAAACATGCATCCAAGAGTGTGGATTAAATTAGCAACTATTATTAAGGATAATTATTTGAACTATGATGGTTTTGTAATACTGCATGGCTCTGATACCATGTCATATACTTCTAGTGCGTTGAGTTTTATGTTAGAAAATTTAGATAAGCCAGTTATTTTAACAGGATCTCAGTTGCCAATTGGAATAATTAGAACCGATGGGAAAGAAAATTTAATTACTGCTATAGAAATTGCCTCTGCTCAAATTAAAAATAAGCCAATTGTGTCAGAAGTTTGTATCTATTTTGAATATAAATTGTATAGAGGAAATAGAACTTTTAAATACAATTCGGCACATTTTGATGCTTTCAAATCTCCTAATTACCCTGAATTAGCAGAGGCGGGGGTTGATATTCAATATAACACAAACGCTTTGCTAAAACCCTCAAAAAAGAAATTACTTGTTCATTTGAATTTAGAAAATGATATTGCTGTTTTAAAATTATTTCCAGGTATTAGTAAAAAAATAACACATTCTATTTTAAATACAATAGGAATTAAAGCAGTTATAATTGAAACATTTGGAGCAGGAAATGCTACTACAGAAGAATGGTTTATTACAGCTTTAAAAGATGCGATCGCAAAAGGTATAATCGTGTATAATGTTACTCAATGTGCTGAAGGTAAAGTTATACAAGGAAAGTATGAAACAAGTAGTGCCTTAAAGAGAGTAGGAGTTATCAGTGGATTAGATATTACTTTTGAAAGTGCAATTGCTAAATTAATGTATGTTTTAGGGAAAAATTTATCTGTACTTCAAACAACAAAGTTGTTACAATCAAATCTCCGTGGAGAAATTTCTATTTAATTATTTTATAGTTATTTTCAAGCATTTGTAATTTAAATCACGGCATATTTTTCTAAAATCATTATTTTCAATATAAAAAATCACCATATTTATTATTAAAAGATGAAGAATCAAATCAATGTAGAGGGGATAAGGCTTTATGCTTATCATGGTTGCTTACCAGAGGAGACACTAATTGGTGGCGAGTATATTGTAGATGTTTATATGACCTATGATTTTAATGAAGCTGCTACAACAGATGATCTTAATTTGACTATTGATTATTGTTCAGTGTTTGAAATTTGCAAGGAGGAAATGGCCATACCATCAAAATTAATTGAAACTGTCGGAAAAAGAATTTACGACAAAATTATCCATGCATTTCCTAAATTAATTGAAACTAAAGTAAAAATAACAAAACTCTTACCTCCAATGAATGGTCCGGTAGATAAAGTTTCTATAGTAATTGAAGATTAAAAATTAAGCACTTAAAATAGAGACGCAGTAAATTTTTTAATTTTTGTTTAATTTGTTTTTAATCATAGTTGCAATTATTGGCAGAACAGAAATACCAATAATTCCAATACATACTAAATCAACGTGCTTTGCAATAATATCTACATTACCTAATAAATAACCTGCCAACAGTAAACTACCAATCCATAAAGCACCTCCTAACACATCATAAGCTAAGTATTTTTTATAGTTCATTTCGCCAACACCTGCAGCAAATGGGGCAAAGGTTCTTACAAAAGGCACAAAACGCGCCATAATTATTGCTTTAGTTCCATGTTTTTCAAAAAACAAATGTGTTTTATCAAGGTACTCTTTTTTAACTAAAGTTCGCCCTTTCAACTTTAAATCAAAAATCTTAATACCAATTTTTCTTCCAATCCAATAATTACAATTGTCGCCTAAAACCGCTGCTACAAATAATAAGACTAATAAATAAGATAAATCTAAATTCCCCTTAAAAGCAAATAATCCCGCCATAAATAAAAGTGAATCACCAGGTAAAAAGGGCATGGCCACTAAACCTGTTTCAATAAAAATAACTAGAAATAAAACGACATAAATAGCCATTCCATAATTTGCAAATATCCAATCAAAATTTTCTTGGTTTAATGGCATTAAATGTTTAAATAATTCTATCATAAATGTATATATTATTAAAGTTAAGTTTTTAGTTGTTTGAAATGTGTTGTTTTTTTAGTTAGTAAATACTCAAAAAACAAACAAATTATATCAAACAACATTTTTTTAAAGTCCTATCTCTTCAATATAAGCTAAAATGCCGCCCTTTAAATTATAAAGATTTGTAAATGCATGGTGGCTTTCTAACGCGGTAATAACAGTTGCACTGCGTTTACCACTTCTGCAGTGAATTATAACTTGTTTATCTTTTGATATTTTTACAACGTTTTCCATTACTTCTCCCATCGGAATTAGATCACCTTTCATGTTAACTTCGTCAAATTCGTATTCTTCTCTGACATCAATTAATTGGAAATCTTTTTTTTCATCAATTAATTGTTTTAATTCTTGTACAGTTATTTCTTTCATATGTATATTTTTTATTTGTCATTTGGTATAGCCAGTTTAAGCAATTATGCTTGTATTTAAACAAACATGGCTATTTCATTTTTTATGTATTGTTAGTTTTGGATAAATTTCTCCATTCCTGGTTTATATTGATTAATGTATCCACTGCCTATATTAATGGCTATTGTTTTTTTAAGATGATGTGGTTTTTTATCTAACTTAAATTCTTTTGGTTTAAAAGAAATCTGCACATTACTTCTTATTCTATCATAATAATCATTTCCTGTATTTTTAAACAATATGCCGTCGGAAGATATTTTAAATAAAACCAAGTCAATAGAATAACTATGAACAACGTTATTAAAAGTAACATTACCATTTACATGTAAAGTTTTATGACCATGATTACTTAAAACTGGCAATTTATCTGAGTTTAATACTCCTTTAAAAATAAATTTTGTGTCATCTAAATCATCCAACCAAGCATCTAAACTATCTACTCCCGTTTTAAATCTCATAAAATCAATTACTATGTACAATTCACTATTTGCTTCGTTATAAAATATATTAGATGAATTTTGATTGGCAAAGCATATTTCATTATGAAAACATGTTTTAACAAATGTATTTGATGGATATACATCTTGAGAAAAAAGATTTCCAAACGCTAAAAGCAAATAAAATAAAGACAGTAATCTTTTCATTAAAATGTTTTGTCTTTTGTTCCTTCTGGTAAATAGTTGAAAAATGTATCTCCACGTAACCCAATACGCAGAGTTTCTAAAGGAATTACATCATCAACACTAATATTACCAACGTTTACGTTAGCTCCAAATAAATTAATAAAATAAACCTGTTGAGATTTTTGCGGGGTTTCCCAAATAATGTCTTCCACCTTTATTTTATTTGTAATTCTAGTAATTAGCAAAGAATGTACGCTTCCATTTTTATGAAAAATACCAACAGTACCGCTTTCTCGAGCTTCAGCAATTACTTTAAATGAACCTGCCGCTAACTCTGCTTTCATCATACTAATCCATTTTGCTGGATGAATAATAATGCCTTCTTCCTTGGAGCCAACTTCAGATAATACCGTAAAGTTTTTAGATAATTTACTAATGAAATTACATTTGCTATCATGATTCATATTGATACTTCCATCAGAAACTTCGGCCGTATCCAATCCATATGATTCAATAAATTTTTGATAATCATCAAATTTACCTCTTGCTACAAATGCCTCAAATAAAGTGCCACCCAAGTAAGTTTTAATACCAGCTTTTTGATAAATTTTAATTTTTTCCTTAACATTTTTAGACATGACGGAGGTACCAAATCCTAATTTTACAAAGTCAACATAGTCTGCATAACTTTCAACAAAATCTTCGGCATGTTTCAAGGATATTCCTTTATCCATTACCATGGTTAAACCACTTGATCTTGGTTTTTCTGTTCGATCAGGTAAATGAGATAATTTTACATTATATTTTGGCATAGTTATAAGAATTACAATGGTTTATTTTTAAATGATTGTATCAGTTGCATTACAGCAACATCTTTCTCTAGTATTGGTAAATATTCTAATAATTCGTTATGTTTATCATAATCCATTTCTAAGGCATTTTCTAAAAAAACCATTCCTTGCTGCTTGCGACCTAACTCCATTTGTAAGCCGCTCATTCGATAATATAATTCAGGAGTATCGGGGTATTTTTGAATTCCTTCTGCTAATATTTTTTCGCAATCTTTATAATACTCCCCATCATACAATAATTTAGCATAATCAATATATACATCAAATTCATCATATCCTAATTCGATTACTCTAAGGTAAGCAGAAGCAGCCTCTTCTAAAAAACCTAACTTGTGTTGAACCTCAGCGAAAACATACCAATATTCAGGCATGTTGGGATTTATTTCTAAGGCTTTTTTTATATAGTGTACACTTTCTGTAATTCTATTTTGATAATCTAATACAATACCAATTCCTAACCAAGCATCTGCGTAAGCAGCATCTAATTTAATGGCTCTGTTATAATTGACTAGCGCATCTTCATATTGATTTAAATTTTCGTAGCACTCACCAATATAATAGTATGTGCTTGCGTCCGGTTCTTCATGTTTAAATGTTTCTTTATAAACTTCTATGGCTTCAATATATTTATCAAGTTGCGCTAACGAATTTGCCTTATTAAAGTAAGCTGACGAAAAATTGTCTTTAATAGCAATGGCGTAATCATAAGCATCTATAGCCTTTTCGAATAAACTTAAACGATTATAACTTATTCCAAGGTTAAACCAAGCAAAATGATTATAAGGTTTTTCTTCAATATAATTTTCATAAAAAGAAACAGCTTCTTCACTTTTGCCTGTCATTTCAAAACATAACGATAATTCGTTTAATGCAATATCATTATCTGAATTTACTTTGATAGCTTTCTTTAAATAGTACAAAGCGTCTTCTGCCTTATCATCATTTAAAAATTCAATACCAATAGCTACATATACTTCATCTTTAAATTCAGATAAAGGCAATGCTTTTTTATAATTTTCAATTGCTTGCTCAGTCAAGCCAGTCTGACTGTAAATATAACCTCGAGTCATATACAATTCGCTATTATTACTTTCAACCTGTTCTACCTCGTTTAATAATAAGAGTGCCTCATGCGTTTTGTGCTGAGAAGATAAATACTGAGCTAATTTTATTTTTAATGAAGAAGAATATGGATAATGCTCAATTGCGAAGTCAATCGCCTTTTTAGCCAACTCCAAATTAAACCATTGCATATAGTAATCAATAATATCCTCCAATTCGTCCACATCAAAAAATTGATGCGAACCAGAAGAAACCATATCCTCGAATCGTTTTAAACTCTTTTCGAAATCTTGGCTACTTGGACCGTCTCCTTCAAATTCGCTCATGTAATTTCCCTTACTTTAATTAGCGCAAAGTTAAGGTTTAAAACCATAATTTGTTCCTTAATTTTTAACAATAATAGCTGTATTTTGTATAAATAGTTCATTATATTTTGTAAGCTAATGGTATATTTGTGAGATTAAAAAATAAAAATAAAGTGACCTTAATAAAAAGTATTTCAGGAATAAGGGGAACCATCGGTGGAAATCCTGGTGATGGATTAAGCCCTTTAGATATTGTAAAGTTTGCTTCTGCTTATGGCAGTTGGATTATAGCAAAAGATCCTACTAAAAAAGTAACAGTAGTTATAGGCCGAGATGCCCGATTATCCGGATTAATGGTAAATAACATTGTTTGTGGAACTTTAATAGGATTAGGAATTAATGTAATTGATTTAGGTTTAAGTACCACCCCAACTGTTGAAATTGCCGTTACCGAATTAAAAGCCGATGGGGGTATTATTTTAACAGCAAGTCACAATCCAAAACAATGGAATGCCTTAAAATTATTGAATAATAAAGGCGAATTTATAAGTGATAGTGATGGTAAATATATTTTAGAACTAGCTGATAACGAAAACTTTACCTATTGCGATGTAAACCAATTAGGAAACTACGAGCAACGTGACGATTTAATGCAAATTCATATTGATAAAGTATTACAGTTACCTTATGTAGATGTTGAGGCAATTACTAAGGCAAATTTTTCTGTTGTTGTTGATGCTGTTAATTCGAGTGGAGGAATTGTTATTCCTATGTTACTAGAAGCTTTAGGAGTAAAAACGATTCATAAAATACATTGTGAACCAACGGGTCATTTTGCTCATAACCCTGAGCCCTTGCCTGAACATTTAAGAGATTTATCGGAAGCAGTTGTTAAAACAAAATCCCATGTTGGTATTAGTGTGGACCCTGATGTTGACCGGTTAGCTTTAGTTTGCGAGGATGGAGAAATGTTTGGCGAAGAATATACTTTGGTAGCTGTTGCCGATGCAGTATTACACTATAACAATGGAGGAAATACAGTTTCAAACTTATCCTCTACGCGTGCATTACGAGATGTAACTGAAAAAATGGGAGGTGCATATTCTGCATCTGCTGTTGGAGAAGTGAACGTAGTAAACATGATGAAATTAACCAACGCCATTATTGGTGGCGAAGGAAACGGGGGCGTTATTTTACCTGAAATTCATTACGGAAGAGATTCCTTAGTTGGAGTTGCCATCTTTTTAACGCATTTAGCTAAATACGGCAAAACAACATCTATGCTTCGTAAGTCCTTTCCTAACTATTACATTTCAAAAAATAAAATTGAATTAACACCTGAAATCGACGTAGATAAAGTATTAGTAAGCGTAAAAGAAAAATATTCTAATCAACCTGTAAATACAGTTGATGGTGTTAAAATAGAATTTGATAAAGAATGGGTTCATTTAAGAAAATCAAATACTGAACCTATTATTAGAATTTATAGTGAAAGTGAAAGTATTAGCACTGCTGATGCTTTAGCAAAAAAAATAATTGAAGATATTAAAGAGATTATAAAGAATTAGGGCCCTTGTCATATCTAGGGAAGTAGATGCAAAACTACTTCTCTACTTCGCTCGGATTGACTAATAAGAATCTGATAATAGTAGAAAGTACAAAAACATCTTTGCGACCTTTGCGAAAAAACTTTGCTACCTTCGCGGTTAGAAATTAAAAACGAGAATGAAAGTATATTTAGATAACGCCGCTACAACAAAATTAGACGAGAAAGTTCTAGAAGCCATGTTACCATACATGAGAGAAGAATACGGCAATCCCTCATCTATTCACGCTTTTGGGCGTAAAACCCGTTCAGCTATTGAAGTAGCTCGTAAAACAGTTTCTAAATTATTAAATGTGAGTCCTGCTGAAATATTTTTCACTTCTGGTGGAACCGAAGCTGACAATATGGCTATTAATCAAAGCATTCATTCGTTAGGAATAAAGCATGCTATTACCAGTAAAATTGAGCATCACGCTGTAGAAACTACTTTACAACAGTTAGAAAAAGAAGGTAAAATAAAATTAAGTTGGGTTAATTTAGATTCGAAAGGCAACATTGATTTAAACCACCTAGAAGAACTTTTAAAAACTAATGAAAGATCTTTTGTGAGTTTAATGCATGCTAATAATGAAATTGGAACATTATTGCCACTTGAACAAGTGGGTGAAATTTGCGCAAAATATGATGCTGTTTTTCATAGTGACACCGTGCAAACAATGGGGCATTATGCTATGGATTTACAAAAAATAAAAGTGCATTTTATTGCCTGTGCAGCGCATAAATTTCATGGTCCAAAAGGTGTTGGTTTTTTATATGTGAATCATGCGATAAAAATTCAACCTATGATTTATGGTGGAGCACAAGAGCGTAATATGCGCGGTGGCACTGAAAATACTCAAGGCATTATTGGTTTAGCAAAAGCATTAGAAATTTGTTACACTGAAATGCATGAACACATTACTCACATTCAAGGTTTAAAAAACTATATGAAGGAGCAGTTAGAAAAAGCAATTCCAGGAATTGAATTTAATGGAGAAACTTCTAACGAAAAAAGTTTATATACCGTTTTAAATTGTCATTTCCCAGCTCATCCGGATGCTGAAATGTTACTTTTTAATTTAGATATTATGGGCATTGCTGCTAGTGGCGGAAGCGCATGTAGCAGTGGCAGTAATCAAGGTTCGCATGTGTTAAGAGGTATTGGTACTGATGTATCTCGTGCCTCTGTCCGTTTTTCGTTTTGCAAATACAATACAAAAGAAGAAATAGATTATACGGTTGAAAAGTTAGTGGGAATGTTGAATTAATTTGTGCCGCTTTTATTTTAGTTATTGATGGCATTTATTCCTTGGATAGAAAATAGCATTTTTCTATTAAAAATTAACAAACGATATTTAAAGACATTGGTAATACCGAAATTGACAATCTTTCTTTCAACATTATTGGTTCCCCATCAAAATGAACTGGTAATTCTCCCATAAATTCAATATCAATTTTTCTTCCTTTTAAGGAAATTAGTTTAACAGAGGTGTGTATTTTTTTTGAAAACAATTTTATACCAATTAAAGGTATCGCAAATTTTGTAAAGGGTTTTAAAATACTGACATTTAATAAGCCGTCATCTAATTCAGCGTCTGGCGCAATATATAAATCATTTCCCCACTGACCGGCATTTGCAACTGTAATCAAAAATGCCTCGGTTTTAAAAGTTACGCCATCAACAGTTACTACGTAATTATTTGGTTTATATCCAAAAAATTCTTTTACAGTTGTGCTAAAATAAGTTATAAATCCTCGTTTTGTGCTTACTGCAAATTGGTTAGCAATATGTGCATCAAATCCTATACCAGCAGTACAAAAAAAATAATTATGGTTAATTAAAGCGCTATCAATTTTTTTACCTTTTCCAAGATAAATGAGATGCAATGCTTTTTTTAAATCTAAAGGAATTTTATTACTTCTTGCTAAACCGTTTCCTGAACCTAACGGTAATATTCCTAACGCAATTGAAGTATTTATTACAACCGATGCTACCTGGTTAACAGTACCATCACCACCACAAGCAACTACAATGGTATATTTTCCTTTTAAAATTTGGTCTTTTACTGATTCAAAATCATCTTTATTTTTCCAAACAATAAAATCATAAGCAACATTATTAGAGAAATTACATTTAATAAATTCAATAATATTTAGTTTCCTTTTTGTTCCAGCATTTGGATTAATAACGAATGCTATTTTTTGTGACATAACTTAATTTTTAGCATTCGTAAAGAAAAATTCTTTTAAATAATTTGGCTCTGCATATGCTGCATCAACAAAATCATTTGCTATATATTTTTTAAATGCCAAACTAATCATTGATTCGGCATCAGCATCAATATGCTCTATAAATTGAACGTTTTTTAGTGTTAGTAATAATGTTTTTGCTTTTGGCATACCATCTCCAAAAAAATATATCTCTTTATTTTGATTAAATAATCCTATACTAGTTTCATTTAAAATTAAAGGTCGTAATGGTAGTGTTTCATTTAAATGATAATCGTAAATCGCTGTGTAAACTTCCATCCTTCGAGCGTCAATTAACGGGCAGTACAATGCGTCTTTATTTACTATATTAATTACTTTAAAACTTAATGCTTTTAATGTTTCAACCGTAATTATCGGAATTTTTAAAGCATAACTTAATCCTTTTGCTGCTGAATATCCAATTCTTAAACCTGTGTATGAACCTGGTCCTGAGCTAATAGAAATAGCATTTAAATCATGTATTTGTAAATCACATTGTTTAATTACATCTTTTATAAATAAATGTAAGTTTTCGGCATGCGTATAACCGTTGTTACTTTCTTTTTTTGCAATTAATTTATCATCATTTGATATAGCAACTGAACAATTAGTTGAAGAAGTTTCTATATGTAACAAGTATGCCACTGATTACTTTTTATCTGAAAATAATTTATCTTTATCTACCACTTTTATTTTTTTACCGCTTTTTAAACTTTTAGAAACAACGCCGTATGGTCCTGAAATGATTTCATCACCAACATTGATTCCACTTTTTATTTCAATGTAATCGTTGTCTTGAATGCCAGTTGTTACATAAACTAATTTAGCCACACCATTTTTATTTATAAAGACACACTCTTTTAGTTCGTCTGCTTTTTTATTACTATTTAATTTTTCTTCTTTTTCATCTTTAACTACAACTTCTTCATCATCTTCATATTTTTTAACTGTAGTTGTAGTATCTGAGCTTCTTGTTGTAACGCCTTGTATTGGTAAAGTAATAATATTTGCAGCACGCATAGTTTGAATTTCAACACTTGCACTCATTCCCGGTCTAAATGGGGCAGGGTTTGATTCATTTACTAAATCAATATAGGATTCTCTTAATACTCTAATTTTTACTACAAAGTTGGTTACTTGGTCAATCGAAATCCCTGTCGTATTTGCAGAGTTTGCAACTTCTGTAACGATTCCTCTAAATTTTTTACCAATATAGGCATCCACTTCAATAATTGCAGTATCATTTTTATGAATTCGGATAATATCATTTTCATTAACTTCAACACTAGCTTCCATTTCATTTAAATTTGCTAGTCGCAAAATCTCAGTTCCTTGCAAGCCCTGAACGCCAACTACTCGCTCTCCCTTTTCTACATTTAGTTTAGATACCGTTCCATCAACAGGTGCATAAATATATGTTTTGTCTAAATTTGTATTTGCTTCTTTTAAGGAGGCTTCAACACTTTTTACGTTATAATCAGATGCTTTTATGCTTTCTGTAATACCATCAACATTAGCTTTTGCAGACTCAAATGTAGCTTTAGCTAAATCAAATTCTTGTTGCGAAATTACATTTTGGTCAAATAACTTTTTGTTTCGAGCAAATGATGTTTGAGCATTTGCCAAATTTGCTTGAGCTTGGGCTAACTGTGCAACAATGGTTTTTGAATTAGCTTTAGTGCTATTTACTGTAGCGTTTACCCTTTCATAAGCACTTTCATAAATATCAGGCTTAATGCGACACAATAATTGACCTTTTTTTACTTGTTCCCCTTCTTTTACAAGCATTTCAACAATTTCTCCTGAAACGTCGGAGGTAATTTTTAGTTCAGCTTCTGGTTGAATTTTTCCATTTGCCGAAACAGTTTCAATAATATTTCTTTTTACCGCCTTTTCAGTTGTAACTTCCGTTGGTTCTTCACCTCTAAAAAATTTGAAGGCAACTACTGTAGATACAATTGCTATACATATTCCTATTATCCAATATAGTTTTTTCATGAGTGATGTAATTTTTTTTTCAGAATAGTTTAATACTAGCTCGTGTTTTTTTATTTGTTAAGTTCTTTTTTTAGCTCTTCAACTTTTAAATAGTATTTAAAATTTTAATTCTTTCCCTTGATAATAATCTAGAACTTTAAGTTTAAACACATAGTCGTATTTGGCTTGCACTAAATTACTTTGCGCGGTTTGAAGGCGAGTTTTAGCAGCATTAAAATCAAAAGTACTAATGGCGCCCACGTTGTATTTTTGTTGCGCATAATAAAAAGATTGATCATTAGCTTCAACAGATAATTTATTTGCATTATATTTATCTAGACCAGCTTTTGCATTAGCAAATGCTTGAGCAATTGTTTTATACAAATTTTGTTCAGTTAAATCTTGAGTATACTTTGCATTTAGTGCATTTAATTTTGCGTTTTTAATAGCTGTATAAGTTTGTAAACCATTAAATATGGGCACTGACAATGTCAATCCAACACTTTTATTTACATTATCATTAAATTGATCTGCAAATGGCTTTTTGGAAGTGATAACTTCTGTTGTTGGTCCGTAGATTGCTTGGCCAGTTTGCGTATAGTAAGGTAGTTGCTCTATTCCTGTAATGTTAACACCTTCAATATTTTTATCTAATTCAGATGTTCCAGTTCCTAAAGATCCCGTTGCAGATAGGGTAGGGCTAATTCTACCTTTTGCAATATCTAGGTTTTTTTCTGCAGCCAATAAATTATAATTTGTGCTTTTTATTGAATGTTGGTTTTTTAAAGCTGTTTCATAAATATTTTGAACGCTTTGATCTACTAATTGATTATTCATCATATCAATATTTGGCTTGGAAATAGTAAAATTATTAAGCGTGTCAATATTTAATAGTTGTTTTAAGCTCAACATAGCTATTTGATAGTTGTTATCTGAGATAGTCACATTTGCTTCTTCATTGGCTAATTGAGCTTTTAAATCGTAAACGGCACTTTTTGCAAGTGTCCCTGCATCCACCAATTTTTCAGTACGATCTAATTGTTCTTGTGTTATCTTAAATTGAGATTTAGCAATCTCTAGAATTTCGTCACTAAAAATAACATTGATGTATGCTGTAGCAACATTTAACGAGAGATCATTTTTTTGCTGCAGGTAATTTTCTGTACTAGCTAAATATTGATATTGATTTGCTTTAATTGAATTATACTGAGATAATCCTGACCAAATCACCACATTTGATGATACATAAAAGTTTTGTGATAATACTTGACTATTTGCAAATGTATTGGTGTATCTATCTATTGTTCTACCAAAATTATAGGTATGTTGCGCCCCTCCATTTACACTAGGAAAAACGGCAGCTTTACTTTGTATAGAATTGTTTTTATTTATTTGACTTGCAATTTCTGCTTGCTTTAAATTAATATTGTTTTTTTGAGCAAAATCTATGCATTGCTGTAAATCCCAAACGTTGCTTTGAGCAAATACAACTGCAGAAATTCCTAATAAAAATATGGCGTAAACTTTTTTCTTCATTTTTTATTATTTTAAAAAGTCAATTTCTATATTAATTTTTTACTTATTGTTATTTAAAAACATACAAATCGAGCCAAAAACAAATTGATAAAATCACTGGTAAAATTAACTAAAAAAGTGCTTCATTAAACCTCAATACATAAACGGAAAAAAAAATAGTTGTATTGGTAAAAAGTAGGTTAATAAATAAACTAAACTTGGTTATTTTAAAATTATAGCTTATTAACCATTTACATTATTACTATTATTTTAAATAATTTGATTTAATTAAAGGATAGTAATATAATTACTTCATGTATTTTTGTTTTACATCGCTATAAGTCGGAAAATTATTATGGTGCCAGTTCATAATAATTGTTCCATCCTTAATAAGAATTAAACCAGGATTAGCTCTAACCATTGTTTTTAAAACAATGCCATCTGCATTTGCAAAATCATACATGGCTTGGTGTTTATGTTTATAATCATCAATTTGCTTAGCATCCGCAGCAGTTAAGGCTAAAACTTTTATTTTATCTGAAGTTGCTAATTTATATAAATCATTTATTTTAGCATGAACAGTTTCATCATCTTCTGTTTTTGTTAAATCGTAACAAACTAACAAAAACATGTAATCTTTATTATTTAAAATGCTATCTTTCAAATCAGCTCCGTCCATAGAAGTGATAGAAAAATCAACAATCTTGGGAGGATTGATGGCATCGTGAATTAATACATTATCTGTCGCAATCCACTTCCAATTTAAGGTATCTTGCCAAGGATAATTTTTCATATTAAAATGTTCTTGTTTACCTGATTTTAAATTTTCATAAATAAATCCAGATTCATATTCTGCTGGCACGTAATCAGCACCAGCTTTCATGTTATCCTTTATATTCATGCCAATGGCGTATGGTCTAAAATCAAACGGAGGTAAATTTCTATAAGCATGTATTGGAAATACAAAAGATAAGATGATTGCAATTATGGTTAAGGATGAAGTTATAAGTCCTGAAAACAATTCATTAATACTTTCCCTACCAGAAATTAATAATGTAATTAATATTAGAAGAGCAATATCTTTCCAAAAGCTAGTCCATGGTTTTAAGACTAAAAAATCTCCAAAACATCCACATGTAGTTACTTTATTGTAGCAAGCAGAATAAAACGTTAAAAAAGTAAAGAACACAATTTGAGTTAATAACAAACCGAGTGTTAAATTTCGCTTATAACCTACAAGTAACATAAAACCCAAGGCCATTTCGCTTACACATAATAAAATAGATAATGGAAGTGCAATGTGGGCAAAACTTTCAAATAAAGATAAACCAGAATCTGCTTTAAATACTTCAAAATACTCTTGCAATTTATAACTAAATCCTAGTGGATCATTCGCCTTTATGAAACCTGAAAAAATGAATAATCCGCCAACTAAAACGCGAGATATATGAGTTATAATTGGTAATTTTTTTAAAATACTAGAACCATTTATTAAAACAACTAGCACACCCAAAACTATACCAATTGTAATTTTACTGAAACAAGGTGGACAAATGTAAAATAATAAAGCGGCCAAGCCGGCCGACCAAATTACACGAAATGCGTTTGAGGATAAGAATTTTTTCATGTGTCTAAATTGTTTGTTTTTAAATTATTATCAGTTATGACCAGTTTAGTCTATTTTACTTGTCTTTATTGTTAACTCGGAAATCTTATTTCTTATGTAAATTAAAATAAATCAAATGTTCTAATTTAAAATTATTCGATTAAACTTTATTTTTTTTTAATTTTTTTAACTAACAATTTATATCTGATAGTTATCAATGAAGTATGTCATTAAAATATTTCGAAATAAAAAAAGCCCTCAGATAATTAAATTTGAGGGCTTACTTTTATATGAATCATTATTTATTTGCGTCTGCTAAAAATTGCGCTAACCCTTTATCTGTTAAAGGATGATTTAATAAGGCAACAATTGCGCTTAATGGAGCAGTAATAACGTCAGCACCTATTTTAGCACATTGTATAATATGCATTGGATGCCTAACAGATGCAGCTAAAATTTCTGTTTCATAACCATAGTTATCATATATAATACGAATATCATCAATTAAATCCATCCCATCTTGGCTAACATCATCTAATCTTCCGACAAATGGAGAAACATAACTTGCGCCAGCTTTAGCTGCCAATAAAGCTTGTCCAGCGGAAAAAACCAAAGTACAATTTGTCTTAATTCCTTTATCACTAAAGTGTTTTATTGCTTTTATACCTTCTTTAATCATTGGTATTTTTACTACAATGCGAGGGTGCAAATCGGCTAGCATTTCGCCTTCACGAACCATACCTTCAAAATCTGTTGCAATAACTTCAGCACTAACGTCGCCTGTTGTAATATTGCAAATGTCCACATAATGTTTTAGGATATTATCTTGTCCTTTTATACCTTCTTTTGCCATAAGGGAAGGATTTGTTGTTACGCCATCTAAAACTCCGAGGTCTTGGGCTTCTTTAATTTGTGCTAAATTTGCTGTGTCAATAAAAAATTTCATAGTATATTTTTTTTTGTAAATTTAGGATAACCTAAAGTATAATTTACAGTTGTTTGTAGATTGTTTAAAGTTTATTTTTGCCTTAAAATGAAGAAAAAAAAGATAGTTGTATTTAGTGGGGCTGGAATAAGTGCCGAAAGTGGCATAAAAACCTTCAGAGATTCAGGCGGTTTATGGGAAGAATATAAAATTGAGGACGTTGCTACTTTTGACGCATGGAAGAAAAATAAGGAACTTGTATTGGAATTTTATAATCAAAGACGTAAACAAATTTTAGAGGCGGTTCCTAATGAGGCTCATTTAATTGTTGCAGATTTTCAAAAGGATTTTGATGTGCAGGTTATTACTCAAAATATAGATGATTTACATGAAAGGGCAGGTAGCGAAAATGTATTACATCTTCATGGTGAAATCATGAAAGGTCGGAGCACTGTAAAGTCTCATTTAGTATATCCATTAAAGCATTGGGAAATAAAAATAGGGGATACGTGTGAGTTGGGTTCACAATTAAGACCGCATATAGTATGGTTTGGCGAAGATGTTCCAGAAATGACGAAAGCTACGGAATTAGCAGGTGATGCAGATATTTTTATAACTATTGGTACTTCTTTAAATGTATATCCAGCAGCTAATTTGATTCATGTAGTAAAAAACGAAATTCCTAAATTTTTAGTAGATCCTAGTGTTTTAAATTTAGATTCTGTAAATAATTTAACTGTTATAAAAGCTACTGCAGTGGAAGGCATGAAATTATTGTCGAAAAAAATAAGAAAATTATAGTAACTTATTTAAATGATTTTAGTTTGTGACATTAAATTTAATCTTGCAAATTCAACAGATCATTTTTTGTAAAAATTCGAACTGGATATAGTGCTGCTAAAAAGCCTATTCCTAACACAACTGAAAATATCCAAATAAAGTCTTTTAGCATCATTATTATAGGGTAATATGAAATAACATATTGCTCATCAAATTTTACTAGATGAAAATTTTGTTGCAGTAAACAAACAATCAATCCAATTAATAAACCAATTATTGCTCCTACTGAAGTAATTAAAAAACCTTCTTGCATAAAAATGCTGCGTATA
Organism: Bacteroidia bacterium; assembly: GCA_021740825.1. Lineage (GTDB taxonomy): Bacteria > Bacteroidota > Bacteroidia > B-17B0 > Aurantibacillaceae > UBA4416. Next base: position 29,586 of record JAIOZA010000028.1, read on the forward strand.
AATTTTTGATCAGCACCTAAATTATAAAGTGTTTTGATGTCTTTTTTCTTTTCAATAATCAGCATTGTTAGGGCACCAATAATATTAAACGTGGCAATTATTAGTATAAACGCTAATATTAAAAAAGTCCATAATTTTTCTGTTTCTAAGGTTTTAAATAATACATCATTTGATTGGTACCGATTTTTTATGAGATAGTTAGCACCTAATACCATTTGTAATTGATTTTGAATTGTTTCAATTTCATCTTTATTATAAACGCTTAATTCAACTGAAGAAAAACTTTCCGGACAACCAAATAGCTCTTGAGCTGCTTTCAAATCAATTAGCACATATTTAAAATCAAAGTCATCAGTTAAAGAAAAAATGCCGGCTGGACTAATTGATAACTTATTAAAGGCGTCTTCTGGATTTATACTTTCTGTCTTACCCCGAATTGGTGCATATATCGAAATAGGAGTTACAAAGTCGTTTAAGTTAATGCCCAACTTATTTGCAATTCCTCGTCCAAAAACGCCATAATATTGGTTGTTATGTAAAAAATGATAAGCACCTTCAATTATAACAGTATCAAATTGCGTTAAGTTTTTAAATTCTGCATCAACTCCTTTTACAGTAATCACTGCTTGTTCATCATCAAGTTTTATTAAAGCATTTTCCTCAATAGAGTAGGAGATGCCCTTAATACCATTAATGGATTTAATTTTATTAGTAATTGATTTGCTGTCGCTAATGTATTTAGAATTTACTGCTGTAATTTTTAAATCTGGTTCAATTGCATTGTATAAATTTGCAACAATAGCTGTTAAGCCATTCATTGCCGACATCACAATTACTAATGCTGCGGTTGTTATGGCTATAGCTATAATACTAATCCATGAGATAATATTAATAGCATTATTAGATTTTTTTGAAATTAGGTAACGTTTCGCTATAAAAAATGAAAGGTTCAATAGATATATTTAAAAAGAGGTTATTGTAATTATAAAAGTAGTTATAATCAATAAGATATATGCATTTGTAAATATTATTTTTGCTAAACAAAAATCTATTTCAAAGACAATTGTATTTATCAGTACTTTTCGTTGTAAAAAATAGAATTATTTTACAGTGCATGTAACTCCTTGTCCAGAAGAAACACAATATGTTTTAGCTTCTTTTTTTGTTACATTAATGTATGTGGCTTGAGCAGCAATGCTTCCATCTTGATTAGTGCAGGTGCAAACTCTATCTTTTTTGCATGAACTTAATCCAATAAATATGATAGAAATTAATACTAGTTTTTTCATTTTAAGATGTATTTATTTTTGTAGTAGTAAAGTAATTAATATAAATATATGCTTTTTTTGCGTATTGATTTTATCCGTGTATTGTTTCTTTTTTACTGTAATTTTTTACAAGCTCTGCTTCATAGGATAGCCATTGTTGCCATCTTAAATCAATATCTTCAACATGACTGCCGTATTTTCTCGCAAATCTTATAAATAAAGTATAATGGTTAGCTTCGCTTATCATCAAATCTCTGTAAAATAATTTTAAATCTTCGTCATTTATTTGTTCAGATAGTAATTTAAATCGCTCACAACTTCTCGCTTCAATCATAGCTCCAAATAGCAAACGATCAATTAATACAATTTCCTTTTTATGCCCCTTTCTCATAAATTTGTAAAGTTCTCCTACATATTCATCTTTACGTTCAAAACCAAGTGTTAATCCACGTTCATTAATTTTTTGATGCACTAATTCAAAATGAGTCAATTCTTCTTTTGCTAATTTCACCATTTCTACAACCAAATCAGTATGATATGGATAGCTAATCATTATTGAAAGTGCATTGGTTGCTGCCTTTTGCTCGCAGTAAGCATGATCGGTTAAAATTTCTGAAATATTTTTTTCTACGATGTTTACCCACCTAGGGTCTGTTTCCAATTTTAATCCTAACATGTGTCTATGGTTGTAGATGCTAAATTATAAAAAAATAAGTAAAATTATTCTTAATTAATTTCTACAAAAAAAATGATTAATTGACATATTAAAAGCAAATTTTCAAATAATCTTAAAGTTTAATAAAAACATTTTTTTTACGAATTAAATTCTATTTTAATTTGTTGATTAGAGGATTTGCATACATTGTTAAAAATAAATTAATTAAAGCATCTTGCTCGCCTGTCATATTACTACATTTATCCGTAATGTAAGTTACAAAATTATCTTTTTCAGAAGCAGAGTAGTTGTTTTCAAAAATACTTGATTGATTTAGTAAATCATAAGCCATGTAATTTACTGGGTTTAATTTATATCCCTTATAAATTTTTTTATCTATAATATTAACCAGATTTTTTATTTTTTCGTTGTCATTTATAGTTTTATCTATTTCCACTAATTCGTGCTGAATTGGTTTTGCAAATGAAACATGAATTTTACCTTTTGGCTGTTTAATACCTACTAAAATGCTATTTAAGTCTTCACCAGGAGCTTTAACGTATTTTGAATGTAAAGAGGATAAATACAATTCTTGAACTTTTAAATAGTCGCAAGGGTCGTATTCATAACTTATGGTTAATGGAACAATATTTAGTTCTTCAAAATTTTTCCGAAATCCTTTGTTGCCGCTTAAATTCAGCATTTTAAGCAGTCCGGTTTGAGTTCCATCATTTCCATCTTTGGTTCTACCATTTCGTTGGGCAATCCAAACACTTACATTTTTATCTACAATAGTATGCCTTATGTATGAACTTAATTGGCGCGAAATATCATATAATTCCTTAACAGTTCCTTCTCGTTTTACAGCAAACATTCTGTTCATGCGACTAAAATCTGAAATAAAGCCCTGTTGCATTAAATTAGAACCAAATGTTATTTCTGATGTTTCAAACTGTTCTTTATCTAAAATGATTTGAAGTATGGCGCTATCCATCAAAATATCTCTGTGGTTAGCAACATATAGATAGGATTTATTTTTATCCAATTGTTCTATTCCGCTCCAAGTTAATCCTGTAGATGTTGAATTTATAATTTTCCAAATGGCTTCACTCATGAATTTTGTTTGAAATTCGCAAGGACTTTTAGTGCTTAACGTTTTTTCAATGATTTCAGATTTTTCCATCTGAGGCCATAAATAAGCCATTGCTTTATAAAAAGGATCATATGTAATCATTCGACGCATTGCGTCGTCCGATTCGTTATCGTAATAAGGCCTTAACTCATCAAAATTAAACTCTTGAGCAAAGTCGCTTACTATTTTTGGGGCTTCAGATTTGTATAGTTTCATCTTCTATTATTCATTACGGTTATAATTTTGAAATTATGCCGCTTTGTAATCATACTTTATTTAATTTTATACGAGTTTACATATTATTTAATAAAGTGACAAGCTATTTAGTATTTACTTATTTTTATTTAAAAGTGAATGGAGTTAAAATTGGTGAAAATTCAAATTGATATTGGTAGTATTTTAGTTTTAAAAAATAGAAATTTTAAAGCACCTAATGTAGCGATGACTATTTTAGATAATAATTTAGAGAATGAGCTTTTAGCATTCGCAATAAGGAATGATTCATTAATTAGCAATAGAGCTATGTGGGTATTAAGTCATTGCCATGATTTAGATTCAGATAGAATTAAACCGTTTTATAATACACTAATCAATCACTTGAAAAATGACAATTTACAAGAAGGTGTAATTAGAAGTATATTAAAGATTTTCCAAACAGGTACTGTTCCAATAAAACAAGAATCATTTATGATTGATATTTGCTATAATTACTTTAAAAGTAAATCTAATGCAATTGCTATCAGAGTTTTCTCAATATCTGTTATTTTTAATATTGCAAAGCAATATTCAGAATTATTAAATGAACTATTAGTTGTTTTAAATCAATTTAGTCATGAAAAGAATGGTCCAGCTATAGATTGCAGAATAAAAAGCACCAGAAAAAAAATTAATAGACTTATTTAATATTGTTAACGTTATTTTCATTGATTGTTTTTGTAAATCAACTAAGCTTTACTTGATAGTAGAATTTTCCATTTCCTAATTTCCTTAAAGAAAAGTAAACCAAATAATTATTAAGCTTAAGTAAAACGCTAAATAAGTTTTACTTTAAATCTTACTTTACTCTAGAAAGCAAAGTTACATGTCCTGTTTTTTTAAGGTTAGTTCCTGAAATGGAAAGCACTTCTGCCTGGTAAACATAAACTCCTTGTTCACATAATTGTCCATTTTTTTTACCATCCCAGCCTATTGTATCTCCGTTACTTTTAAATACTAAATTTCCCCACCTATCAAAAATAGTTAAGCGTATTTCGGTGATGCCATAGCCAACAGGAATAAATAATTCGTTGTTTTTATCGCCGTTTGGAGTAAAGGCATTTGGTATAAAAACATCCCAATCTTTAGTAACGGTAACACAAATATCATCCGTTGTTCTGCAGCCAAAATTACTTATTCCTTCTAATGTATAACAGGTGGTGTTTTGAGGATTTACGGTTAGAGAATAACAATAATTACAACTTAATTGTGTACCATCGGTAGATAAAAAGCCGACATTGGTATTGCCTGTTCCATATAAAACTAATGAGTTATCAACATTGATAGTAGTATCTGATCCAGCATTTATTATCGGTAAAGGATTTACAATTACTTCTACTGTTTCAGTTGCGGCGCAATTAATATTGACAGCAGTTACGTTATAAATAAAAGTCCCCGAACCATTTGGACTTAAATTGGTAGATGCAGCATAAGGATTAGTTAATCCTATTGTTGGGCTCCATGTATACGTATTTGCTCCAACTGCATAAATGGTGCTTGATTGTCCTTCACATATTACAATTTGAGGACTCACCGTAATTGTAGGGACTGGCAGTATAGTTACTTGAACCGTGTTAGATGATGTGCATAAAAAAGAAGCCGTACCTGTTGATCCTATCACGTTATAAATAGTAGATAAAGCGGGCGTTGCAATTGTAGAACTGATATTTGGATTTGAAAGAGTACTTGCTGGAGACCAAGTGTAATTTGATGCTCCAAAGGCAGAAAGTGTAGATGTTTGTCCGGCACATATAGATGAGGGATTTGCTATTGCACTAATTGTTGGTGTTGAAACAACCGATAATGTTGCAGTAGTTGAACTCAAGCAACCAAATGCATTTGTTCCCGATACAGAATATACTGTGGTTGTGATTGGATTAGCATTTACATTTGAACCATTAGCAGAACTTAAAGTTGCAGCAGGCGACCAAGTATAAGTTTGTGCTCCACTAGCTGTTAAAGATGTTAAACTACCATTGCAAATAATGGATGGACTACTAACGACTGATATAGTTGGATTTGAAGTTATTGTTACTAAAACTTGAGCTGAATTCGTACAAGTACTTGTAGCGCCAATAACGGTATATGTTGTTGAAGTTGGAGGAGACGCTGTAACAACACTTCCATTAGCTGAACTTAAAGTTAAACTTGGCGACCAAGTGTAAGTTGTTGCACCTGATGCTGTGAGTGATGTGGTTCCTAAAGGACAAATAGTAGGATTTGTTGCTGACGCATTCACTACTAACGAATTGTTAACAAATAATGTCATTACAATGGTATTTGAACAAGCTGCCGCAGATAATCCATCAACAGTATAAGTTGTAGTAACAGAAGGAGTAGAAATAACATTAGCAGTATTAGCGTTATTTAAAAAGATGTTAGGAGACCAAGTATAGGTTGATGCGCCACCAACGCTTAATGTTGTTGCTGCTAAAGGACAAACCGTCATATTAGGTGATATGGTCATATTAGGTACAGGATTAACAGTTATAGTTGCGGTTGTTGAACTAATACAACCATTAACATCAGCTCCTGTAATTGTATAGTTTTCAGATGAAATAGGATTTCCAATAACTATTGAACCTGTAGATGAACTTAAATTAGTTATTGGACTCCATGTGTAATTTGTTGCACCGTTAGCAGTTAATGTTAAAGAACTTCCTGAACAAACGGAGCCGCTATTAACAGTTATAGTAGGATTTGAGATAACATTAACTGTACTATTTGCCGTTGCCATGCAAGAACTGTTTACTCCAATAACTGAATAAATAGTAGTTGTGTTTGGATTTGCAACAACAACACTTCCTGTTGATACACTTAAATTTGTGGTTGGACTCCATGTATAATTTAATGCTCCGTTTGCAGTTAAGGTTAACGAACTTCCTGAACATATTGAGCCACTATTAACACTTAAAGTTGGTGTGGTTGTTACATCCACAGTACTAGTAGCTATAGCTGTGCAAGATCCATTGGCACCAAGAACAGAATAAACAGTAGTTGTGTTTGGATTGGCAACGACCACACTTCC
>JAIOZA010000003.1 GCA_021740825.1 Bacteroidia bacterium
AAATGCAACAAAGGCCGTGTCGTTTATGGCTTGAGAATATATTTTTTTTGTGGGCCCTATAACGTGCGGATGTGCGCCTATAACTAATGTGGCTCCAGCATCTAAGGCAAAGCGAACAGCATCATTTTGCGCTTTAGTAGGTTCAGTAATGTTTTCTAATCCCATATGAAAATAAACTAAAACAACATCTGCACCCTGCGTTTTTGCTAGTTTTACAGCACTAACAATTCCAGCAGAATCAATTACATTAAGCATGTATTTATGATCAGAAATGGGATATGCCCCATTTGTACCATAGGTATAGTTTAAAATACTTAATTTAATACCTTTAATATTTAATATGCGAATAGAATCATGGTCGCGTTGATTTAAATACGTGCCGGCGTAACCTAAATTATGCTGTTTAATAACTTCAATAGTTCGCAATAAACCAGCTTCTCTAGTATCCATACTATGATTATTAGCTGTCACTAAAAAATCAAAGCCAGCATTTTTAAGCGCTGTGCAATATGAGTCCGGGGAATTAAAAGCGGGGTAGCCAGCGTAAGGTTGTGCAGTTCCGGCAAATGTTGTTTCCAAATTACCAATGGTGATATCAGCATCTTCTAAATATGGTTTTATATATTCAAAGCTTGGATTAAAATTAAACTCTCCGTTACTTAATTTAGCATTATTAGTTTGCGGTAAATGGCACATTAAATCTCCTACTAAATTTATTGAAATCTCAGAAATTGAATCAGCAGGCGGTGGTAATATGTTACTAATCTCAGGAGCATTCTCTTTGCTACTAATTTTAGAAGTGCTAATTAGTAAAACTAAAGCGCCCATGGCAATAATTATAAAAATATATTTTGACATTTTTTATTTTTTTAAATCATTTAAATAGCACTGGCTTATAAAATATACAGAATCCGTAAAAGAAATAAATGTATTACCTAGTGTTTGTTTAACAAGGCTATTATCAAATGTATTTTGTTGTAAAGCGGCATTAATTGTCTCCTTTGTAATTAACCGTTCGCTTGTAAAAACAAGGCAGCGCAAACCATCAAACCATTTTCCAAAGGTCAATAAAACTTTTCCTGCATTATAAATTGGAGCCTTTTTACCTAAAGCTATATGAATGTGTGAAAATATATCTTTAAACGAATAGTTGTTTTCAATTAGCACAAACCTTTTATTGAAATGCTTATTTTCGGTTAATTGAATCATGTAATTTGCAACATCTTGCGCATCTATGGTTGCGCTTGTACCTATAGTGAAAAAAGGATTACCGTTGTAACACGTTCCAAATAATCTTCCAGAACTTTGAGTCCAAAATCCTGGCCCTAAAATAATACCAGGATTAACAATTACAGCATTCATCCCTTCCTCTATTCCTCGCCAAACTTCGCGTTCGGCGTTATACTTACTTATAGCATAATCGCTGGAGGTAGGTGATGTTTTCCAATAGACAGATTCATTAATATTTTTAGTGATATCTGGATTTTGAAGAGTTGCAATAGAACTTACATGGCATAAAGCTTTGATGTTTTTTTCTAAACAAGCATTTACCACATTAGCAGTTCCTCCTGCATTTATAAGATGCATTTGTTTATTGTCTTTTGAGTTAAACGAAACAAATCCCGCACAATGGTAAACAGTTTCAATTCCGTTAAAGGCATCTAGTAATGAAAAAATATCGCACACATCTGCATCTAACCATTTTATTTTTTGAAACAAATCTTCAGAATGGGTTGAATAATAAGAGAATAATTTTTTGGTTTTTGAAATATCACTTGCACTTCGCTTAATAGCAACAACCTCCTTATTTTGCTTTAAAAGTTGAAATGCAACATGTGCACCTACTAATCCTGTTGCTCCCGTTATTAAGTTCATTAACTTGTTTTGACTAAACAAATGTAATTCTTTGTGCCAAATAAAATAAGGAAAATTGCAACACACAACCTAAAATAAACCCAGCATAAATTTGAGTTGGTGAATGTGCTTTTAAAAACAACCTTGAAAATGCTATAAATCCGGCTAAGACGATACAAATTGATATGATAACTAAAATTTGTATTTGCATATAATAACAAAGTGCCAATAAACTACCTATTAATCCTCCAATACCAATCATATGCGCACTAATTTTATACCAAATATTAATAATTGCATTCGCCGAAATACAAATCCCTCCACCTAAAATAAATAGTTTTACGGCTGGCCAAATATTAAAATCAAAAAGCATATAAAACAATCCAAAATAACACAAAGCTGTCATAATTAAAGGAAACGTTCTTTCACTTTGTTTATCAATTTTTAAAGACGACACAAAATTGAACTTATGCAGTATTAATAAGTTTAACACTGGTAATAAAAAAGTAAAGGCAAATACTACTAAAGTTAAAATGAGTTTTAATTTTAAAGGCGTAAACAAAAAATAGATTGTATTTGTTAAGCCAAAAAAAACTATCAGGCAACCATATGTTGCCATTAGTAATGGATGAAATAAGTAAGAAATAATGCTTGCAAGATGCTTCATAAATGAAACGCTAAAATACATTAAATTTTCAGAGATAAATTAATAAGGTAGTATATTATAAAATCTATTGTTATTTTTGAATTCTGTATGATTACCTTATTAATTAAAGAAATACGAAGTTTTTTAAGTTCACTGATTGGCTATATTGCTATTGGCGTTTTTATTACTGGAATCGGGACATTTATGTGGTTGGTTCCAACGGCAAGTGCTGGGTCTAATGTTTTAGAAAATGGTTTTTCAAATATCGATCCCTTGTTTATTCTGGCACCTTGGGTGTATTTATTTTTAATACCCGCTATTACCATGCGAAGTTTTTCGGAAGAAAAGAAAACAGGGACCATTGAATTATTGTTAACTCGCCCATTAACCGAACTTCAAATTGTTTTAGCAAAATATTTTGCCGGCGTTATTTTAGTGATTGTTTCATTATTACCAACTTTGATTTATTATTATTCGGTTCATCAATTAGGTTATCCAAAAGGCAACATTGATACCGGCGGTATGTGGGGCTCTTATGTTGGTTTATTGTTTTTAGGTGCGGGCTTTGTTGCTGTTGGTACTTTTGCCTCAGCTATTTCAGAAAATCAAGTGATTGCTTTTATTATGGCTTTACTGCTTTGTTTTATTACGTATATAGGTTTTGATTTTATTTCGGCATCAGGTTTATTTGGCAAATATGATGCTTTAGTAAAAGGTTTTGGTATGAATGAACACTATATTAGTATGAGTCGTGGCGTTATTGATACAAGAGATATTATTTACTTTATTAGTATCATTTCATTATTCAATTTATTATCAAAACTCGTTTTAGAAAGTAGAAAGTGGTAATATGAATCAAAAAAAATCTACACGTAAAAACAAAGATATAGCCATGGTTTTGGTTGTGCTTGCTATTTTAATATTACTAAATTTTATTGGTTCTTTTTTATTTAAACGCTTTGATTTAACAACCGAAAAACGGTATACACTTTCTGAATCAACTAAAAAATTATTAAAAAGCTTAGATGATGTTGTATACATTAAAGTTTATTTGCAAGGCGATTTTAATCCAAATTTTACAAGGTTAAAAAACGAGACTAAAGAAATATTAGATGAATTTAGAGCCTATTCTAATAACAACTTAGAATACGAATTAATAAACCCTTTAGATAATCCAAATAAAGAAGAAACTGATAAACTAGAAAAGCAATTATATGATAAAGGGCTTATGCCTGAACAAATTGTGGATAGAAGTACTCAAAAAGTTTCTGAAACTTTTGTGTGGCCGGGAGCTATTATATCCTATAAAGGCAAGGAATGCGTTTGGCAAATTTTTAAACGCCAACTTGGTTTTGAAGTTGAACAAAGTATAAATAATTCAGTCCAAGAATTAGAATATGGTTTAACAAATGCGATTCAAAAAACAACCTTATTCAAAAAACCTGAGGTGTTATTTATTGAAGGGCATGATGAGCTAGACACAATTCGTGGCGCTGATTTCATGCGCTCTTTATCTGAATATTATAATGTATCGCGAGTAAACATTAATCATAAATTGTATGCATTAAAAGGTGCTGATGCAATTGTTATTGCCCAACCAGATTCGATGTTTGATGAAAAAGATAAATTTATTATCGATCAATTTATCATGCATGGTGGCAAAGCATTATGGCTCATTGATCCTGTTTATGTAAATAGAGATACTTTAACCACAAGAGGCTATTCGCTTGGTTTTAAAAATGAATTAAATTTAGATGATATCTTATTTAAATATGGAGTAAGATTAAATCCGGTTTTAGTGCAGGATTTACAATCGGCGCAAGTGCCCGTAAATGTTGGCTTTAAACAAGGTCAACCAGATTTTAAACCATTTTATTGGAATTATTATCCTTTAATTTTGCCATCATCTTCTCATCCCATTGTAAAAAATTTAGATTTAATTCGTACTGAATATATTGGGACTCTAGACACCGTTTTTTCGGAAGATGTAACTAAAACAATTTTACTTCAAACTTCAAAATATACAAAAACTCAACCAACACCTGCTCGAATTTTAGCAGCGATGGTTAAATTAAAACCGCAAGAAAATCAGTATAATAATTCTTTTCAAAATATAGCGTGTCTGCTTGAGGGAAAGTTTGAATCAAATTATAAAAACAGAATTACTAGTAGAATTTTGAAAGATACCATATTTGATTTTGTTGGAAAAAGTAAGCCAACAAAAATGATTATTGTAGCCGACGGAGATATTGCTAAAAATGAATATCAGCGAAGCACAGGAATGGTTTACCCTGTTGGCTATGATATTTACACAAAGCAACAATTTGCAAATAAAACATTTTTACTAAACTGCGTCAACTATTTATTAGATGATGAAGGGCTTATTCAACTTAGATCTCGGGAAGTTAAATTACGATTATTGGACAAAAAGAAAATCACTACTCAAGTAACAAAATGGAAATTAATAAACGTTGGTTTGCCTATACTCATTATTCTGTGTTTTGGATTAATTCAATTTTATATTCGCAAGAAAAAATACAGTAATTAAAAACAATACATATATTTCAAATGAAAAAATCAACCTTTATTATCCTTGCGTTTTTATTAGCATTGACTGGCTTCTCCATTTATGTCTATAAAAATAAAAATAAAACTACTACTATTGATAAAGAGGCAAGCGACTTTAAATATAAAGATACAGCAGCCATCGACAAAATATTTTTAGCCGACAAAGAAGGCAAACAATTGCTAGTTGAACGAACCGCAAATGGCTGGATGTTGGATGGCAAGTTTCATGTTAGGCCAGATGTCATTGAATTATTGCTTTATACAATAAGTTCAGTAGAAGTAAAATCACCTGTTTCAAAGTTGGGTAAAACCTCTGCCATAAAAATAATGTCTGCAAAGTCCACAAAAATTGAAATGTATAGTAAAGGAAAAAAAGTGAAGCAGTATTTTGTTGGACACCCAACCCAAGATCACACAGGAACTTTTATGCTTTTAACAAATTTAGAAACCGATGAGAATTACGAAGAACCTTTTATTACACACATACCTGGATTTGACGGATTTCTTTCGACACGTTATAACACCAACGAAATTGATTGGAGAGATCGATTATTAATTAATTTAAGACCGCCGCAAATTAAGCAAATTAAAATGGAGCTTCATGAAATGCCAGATTCTTCTTTTGTGATTGATTTGTTTAGCATGCAACGTTTTGGATTAAAAACAAAAAAAGGGAATTTACAATTTGAAGAAGATAGGATGAAACAATACATTGCTTATTTTCAAAATGTAAATTGTGAAATTGTTTTAGATAAGAAAGATCATGTTGTAGATTCATTATCAAAATCTGCACTACCGTTCGCAACGCTTACAATTGTAGATAGAAATAATTATAACACGGTTTGCGAATTTTTTCACAAGCAACCTAGCGCCTCAAAAAATGCAGAATATGCTATTGAATATAAATATGACCCAGATAACTTGTTTGTAAAATATAATAATGGGAAAGATTACGGCATGGCACAATTTTATGTTTTCGGTAAAATTTTACAGACGTATAATTACTTTTTGCCACGTAAATAATGTTTAAAAGTAGTTTATAAAAAAGCAACCATTAAACATCCTAAACCTTTTGATATGTTTAAATTTGGTAGATTAAAATCATAACCATATGAACTTTGTAGTATCATCATCAAACTTATTAAAACATTTAAAATCTATTAGTGGAGTTTTAAATTCAAGCAATACAATTCCAATTTTAGATTGTTTTTTATTTGAACTTAATAATGGGATGTTGACTCTATTTGCAAGTGATATGGAAACTACTATTACTACAGGTATAAAGGTCGATTCATCTGAAAATGGCAATTTAGCAATTCCTGCAAAAACATTATTAGAAGCATTAAGTAATTTGCCTGAGCAACCACTCTCTTTTATAATTGATTCTAAAAAATACACCGCAAAATTAAAAACTGAAACAGGTGATTACACCTTAACTGGACATAATGGAGACGAATATCCAAAATTGCCAAAAGTGGAATCTTCTGCGTCTGTCGTTATTAAAAGCGATGTTTTGGGAAATGCAATCAACAAAACAATTTTCGCCACCGGAAGTGATGATTTAAGGCCTGTAATGAGTGGAGTTTTTTGCCAGTTTACAGATGATAATTCTATTTTTGTTGCTACGGATGCCCATAAATTAGTACGATATACACGCAATGACGCTAAAGCCGGCGCATCAGCTTCTTTTATTATGCCAAAAAAACCATTAAATGTATTAAAAAATTTATTGGTTGGAATTGATGATGCAGTGAAAGTTGAGTTCAATAAAACAAACGCGTATTTTAGTTTTGGACATATTAATTTAGTTTGCCGATTAATTGATGGAAAATATCCTAATTATGAAGCGGTTATTCCAAAACAAAATCCAAATAAATTAACCGTAGATAGAACAACGTTTTTAGGTGCTATTCGCCGAGTGAGTGTTTTTGCTAACAAGGCTACTCATCAAATACGTTTAAAAATTGCCGGAAGTCAATTAACTATTTCGGCGGAAGATTTAGATTTTGCAAATGAAGGTCATGAAACATTAATTTGTACATATGTAGGAGAAGATATGGAAATTGGCTTTAACTCTAAATTTGTGTTAGAAATGCTAACTAATTTAGAAAGCGATGAAATTACTATTGAAATGAGTGCCCCTAATCGCGCAGGCATTATTGTTCCTACTCAAAAAGCAAATCCTGCAGAAGATATTTTAATGTTGGTAATGCCAGTGATGCTGAATAATTAAAAAACTATTGATTAAATTATTTGCTCAATAGCCTTAGGTAGAAATTCAAATTCTAATTTTCTAATTTTCGAAGCTAGCATTTCAGCTGTATCTTCGTCCTCTATTTTGCAAGTTGCTTGTAAAATAATTTCTCCTTTGTCATATTCTTCGTTCACATAATGTATAGTGACACCACTTGTGGATTCCTTATTATTAATGACAGCATTATGAACATGCATTCCGTACATGCCCTTTCCTCCATAAGCAGGCAAAAGTGACGGATGAATATTTACAATTTGATTTGGAAACGCTTTGATAAATTGCTCAGGAATTTTTAAAAGAAAACCGGCTAAAACAATAATGTCAATTTTCTCAGTTTTCAAAAATTCAATTATTTGAGAAGTGTATTCAAAAAGTGCTGTTTTACTAATTATCTGAACATTCTTTTTATATTTCTCTGCTCTAGCAATAACTCCTGCCGTATCTGAATTGGTAACGACTAATTTAATTTTTACTCTTTTGTCATTATTAAAGTAATTAAATAAATTTTCAGCATTAGTACCTTCTCCCGAAGCAAATATGGCAATGTTTTTCATCCGTACGAAAATACAATTTATTATAAAACAATAACACGATTACTTTCTTTAAAAAAGTATTTACAAGCCAAAAAAATTAAATCATACTATAAAAAGTATTGAAAAAGATAAGTTTGTAATAAAATGGAAGTCAACTAATTCTTGACAATCTTACTTGTTTTAAGTAATTCTCCTTGCTTATTTTTTATGTTAACTACATAAACACCATTAGCATATTTTGAAATATCAAATTCTGCATGAGCATCAATAGTTTGATAATGAACTATTTTTCCTGAAATATCAAGTACTTCTACAATAGCAGTACTATTGTTATATAAATAAATATTTAAAGCATCTGAGGTTGGATTCGGTCCTACAAATATTTCAGTCATATCATCAATTAATGCAGATGTATTTAATGTTATATCTTTTGTATTAGTTCCAACTTTATTTAATATCCAGTTATTAGGATCAACTCCTATGCCTGTTACCGAACCCGTTAATGGTATCGAATAATTTTCAATGGTTTGACCATGAAATAATCTTACAATGGTATCTGGTTTAGCTGTTCTAGAAATACGGTAATCTACAGGAGTAATAAACAAAGGAACAGAAGTTGGTTTAGAAGTGGTTTGCGTTGATTTTAAATAAAATACATTGTTAGATTGATTCCACGAAACGCTAAAAGTTGGGTAACCTTCGCCATAATACCATTGGTTAAAAAATTGAGTAAAGTTAAGCCCAGTTTGTGTTTGCATAAAGTTTTTAAAATCTATAACGCTTGCCGTACTGTCCTTAAATGCATTTTGAAAAGCTCTTATAGCTGGAAAGAAAACGGAATCATTATTTATTTCATATCTCAGGCTGTGAACAACAGCACTTCCTTTATCATAAGTTAAACGTGAACTAAAAATTACATTGGCATTCATGGTATCTGCATTTGTAAAGTAACAACTGCCACCAGTTTGCGACATGACACTTGTATGCACATCTAACATTTTTTGAGTAGCCGTTGTTCCTGTACCTGTCATGTATTGATGGCATAAATATTCAGTATAACTTGCCCACCCCTCATTAATAAAGATGTCTTTCCATGCTGCACAAGTTACGTTATCTCCCCACCATTGATGTCCTAATTCGTGAGCGTCTAATTCAAAATCAAAAAATCCTAAACTAGTCATCGTTTGATGCTCCATACCTCCACTAAAAGGTGTCATACAATGACCATATTTTTCTTTATAAAATGGATACATACCAAATGCGTTACATAAAAAGTTCATGGTAGGAATTATTTTATTTAATGCAACTTTTTGCCCATTAATCCATGTTGAGTTATTGATTGCATTATCATAAATAAAATTTTGTATGTAAATTGAATCTCCTGCTAAATACTGTGGTTTTGCATATAAGATGTAAGGTTTATATTTAGCTGTTGCTACTGAAATCAAATAATAGTCTATAGGATATTTTGATTTCCATTCATAACGTTTTTTATTTCCAATAGTTACTACATTTTTTAGCAATCCATTTGATCCAACCATATTTACAGAATCTGTGGTAGCATATACCCAAGATGAATCTATTTTATCTCTCAAATCTTGTTTGCAAGGGAACCAATGATATGCGCATAAACTTTCGCTTAAGCTCCAGCTCACTTGATTTCCCCAAGAAGTTGATGTGCCAATGCTATAACCGTTTCCAATAGCTGCACCGCCTGCGGTGGTGCAAGTGCCTTTGTAATATACAATGGCGTCAAATAATTGATTTTGTGCTATTGGTACTCCGGCAGTTGCCAGCACTAAACTATCTCTCCTTACAAAATTGCGTTTGGCACCATTCACATAAACAGAATCAATTGCATGATTCTCATGCAACACAAAAGCAAAGGAATCTAAATTAGCTGTTACAACTTTTGCAATACTTTTCACATTACCGCTTATGTATAAACTGTTGCGAGCTACGTTAATGTTTAAATGATAAAACTTTAAATCATACTTATTTTCTGGCGGAACATATCCTGGCGGTAAGCTTGCTGAATTTTTTTGATGATAATTTTTTGCCTTTTGCTTTGCGCAATTATGATCTGATTGCGCTGTTAATTTTGCAAATGAAAATATAGCAACAGAAAAGTAAATTAAATATTTCATGATGGCATGTTTGGTTGGTGATTAATTATGAGTCTAAGCTAAACTATAAAATTATGATACACAATATTTTTTTTTAAAAACTTTACGAGTGGTAATAATTATACATAAACTTGTTTAACGTGCGGTTAATTTTGAAATATTTTTGGAGTTTAAGCCTCATTTAATTTAGCAATTTAATAGTCAATTTGTACTTTTCTAATTATTCAATAAATAAGTATTTTTTAGGCTTAAAGTTGCTGAAAGCTACTAACTTTGCAAACAATTATGGTAACATATAATCCAAAAGACTGGTTTACATTAATTATACAGTTTCACAAAAGTGATACGTTTAGAAGATTGTTTTGGTCCTTGATGAGTATCGGACTTTATGCCGCAGCTATCGTTTATTTTGAAGTTAATTTTATTCATTTAAATACAAAAAACCCTACAGTCATGCATTCCATTTTAGGTTTTGTATTGTCTATGTTATTAGTATTTAGAACCAACTCTGCTTATGACCGATGGTGGGAAGGTAGAAAGATTTGGGGAAGCGTAGTTAATAATTCAAGAAATCTATCATTAAAATTGTCGGTTATTTTAATTCACGAAAAGGATAAACAAGAAATTAAACACCTTATTACAAATTATGTATTTTGTTTTAAAAATCATTTAAGAGGTAAGTATATTCAAGAAGAATTTACACCAACGGATACTATTACACTTTCAACATTTGCAGACGCAAACCATAAACCGAATTTAATTGCAAAAGAATTATATTTAAAAATTAATACGCTTTATAAAAATAAAGAATTAACCGGCGACCAATTAATTATTATAAACGAAGAGTTAAAATCATTTACTGATAATTGTGGTGCCTGCGAGCGCATTAAAAACACTCCAATCCCATACTCTTATAATATCTTTTTAAAGAAAATGATTTTTTTATATTGCATGAGTTTACCAATATTTTTTGGAAGTGAATTTGGTTACACAACTGTTGCCATTACTATCATTGTGTTATATGTATTTGCCAGCATTGAATTAATTGCAGAAGAAATTGAGGATCCTTTTGGTGAAGATGATAACGATTTACCTTTAGACGATATTTGCGGGAGAATAAAAACGAATCTTAACGAAATTTTAAATTAATATGTATCAAAACGATTTAATACTCAGAGCAGCAAAAGGAGAACACGTAGAAAGAGTTCCCATTTGGTTAATGCGTCAAGCAGGACGCATATTACCCGAATATAAAGCAACACGTGCACGCGCTAAAAATTTTATTGAATTTGTAAAAAATCCTGAGTTAGCTGCCGAAGTCACTATTCAACCTGTTGATATTTTAGGTGTTGATGCTGCCATTATTTTTTCGGATATTTTGGTAATTCCTGAAGCAATGGGTTTGCCTTATCAAATGATTGAAGCGAAAGGTCCTAATTTTGAAAAAACGATTAAATCACAAAATGATATTAACGCTTTAAGAATTGCTGATGCCGGCGATTTAGATTATGTAATCCAAGCGATTAAATTAGCAAAAAAAGGATTAAATAATCGCGTGCCTTTAATTGGATTTGCTGGCGCACCATGGACGTTAATGGCTTATATGGTTGAAGGTAGTGGAAGTAAAACGTTTAGTCAGGCTAAAAAATTCTTTTATCAAGAACCAGAATTAGCTCATCAATTACTTGAGAAAATTACGCAAAGTACCATCAACTATTTAAAAGCACAAGTAGCTGCTGGAGCTGATATGATTCAAATTTTTGATAGTTGGGCAGGCGTTTTAGGGCATGAACAATATTTAGAGTTTTCATTAAAATACATTTCAAAAATTTGCGATGCAATTGAGCCTCTTGTCCCAGTAACTGTATTTGCAAAAGATGCGCATTTTGCATTAGCAGACATGGCAAAATTAAATTGCAATACCATTGGTTTAGATTGGACTATTAATCCGCAAGATGCACGGATTATTATTGGACACGAAAAAACATTACAAGGAAATGCCGACCCGTGCATGCTTTATGCTAATGAAAAAAGTATTGAAGCAACTGCTCGTAAAATGGTAAATGCATTTGGCAAACAACGTTATATTGCTAATTTAGGGCACGGTTTATACCCAGATTTAGATAAAAACAAAGTCAAATTTTTTATTGATTGCGTAAAAGGGTTGTAAAGTTTGCATTGAATATTGTCACTTCGAGCGCAGTCGAGAAGCATTTTTCTAACTTCACTCTAGTTCTCGACTACGCTTGAACTGACAGAAAAACTACATCTTCTCTAATTGATGATTGATTAATTTACAATTTATCCATTCGCCATCTAAAGTAGAATTGTATTTTTTATAGAATTCAATAGCTGGTGTATTCCAATCCAGGACCTGCCATTCCATTCTGCGCACTTTCATTTCTTTGCTTATTTCTATAACTTTATAAAATAGTAATTTCCCCAATCCTTTCCCACGTTGCGATTCAGTTACAATAATGTCTTCTAAAAATAAACATTTACCTTTCCAGGTACTATATTTATAATAATACAAAGCCAATCCAACTATAACGTTATTTTCAGCTGCTACAAAAAAATCAAATTGTTTATCGCTACCAAAACCCCACTCTGTCATTTCTTCAATGGTTACTTCTACTTCGTTTGGTGCTTTTTCATAAGCAGCTAATTCCTTCACTAAATTTAATGCAAATGGAATATCTGTTTTCGTTCCGATTCTGATTTCTATACTCATGCTATTTAGAATACTGTTGTTTTAAAATTACTTTTTGTAAAATTCGTTTGATGATTAATTCCGCTAAAATTTGTTGGAAGTTTTTTTCAGGATGACTTGACGCTTCTTTTTTTATTTGTAGCTCAGTTATATCAATTCTGTACAATAGGTTTTGAATAGAAGAAGAATCTTTTTTTTCAATAGTCAATACTGATTTCAATACTTCATTAAAAACATGTTCTAAATTATTTGAACTTAATTTTGGTGCAATATCCAAAAAGCCACACAATTCGAAATCGCGTTGTAACTGAGTTTTAAATTTTTCAAAAACATCAACACTTTGCAAGCTATAATTAGAATCTATTTCCACTCTTTTAATAATAATCGTTCCACCGGTTTTTTATTAACGATGTGTGATCGCACAATTTCTGTAACATCTTCTTTTTTTACTCCAACGTAAAAAACCCCTTCCGGATAAATGGCTATAGTTGGTCCAAAATCACAAATACCCAAGCAGCCACTTTTATTAGCGCGGGTCTTTAACCCAACATTTAAATCTTTTAGTTGCTTTTTAAATTCAGCCACTAACTCTAAACCATGAGCTTCGCCACAACTTAGTTTTTCGGAACCAGTGCGTTGGTTTGCACAAACAAAAATATGTATATCAAAAATGGGGGTCATATTAATCATTTATATTTAAACAAAGTTACAGCAAATTTGTAACTTAAGTATCATGGCAATTATTTTAATAACAGGAGGCTCTGGCTTAGTTGGAAAAGCTTTAACGATGCGATTAATTTTGGAAGGACACGAGGTAAGAATTTTATCTCGTTATCCAAAATCAACTGATCGCATAAAATCATTTTTTTGGAATGTTGAAAAACAAGAAATTGATGAAAAAGCATTTGAGGGAGTGGAACACATTGTACATTTAGCCGGTAGTGGTATTGCTGATAAACGCTGGACTAATGATCGAAAACAAGACATTATTGATTCGAGAGTAAATAGTATGAAGCTAATTACAGATGTTGTAAAAAAGAAGAACATAAAACTAAAATCTTTTGTTGGAGCCAGCGCTATTGGCATTTATGGCATGACAACTTCCGAAAAAATATTTTCAGAAATAGATAACGGGACGGATGATTTTTTAACACAATCTTGCACCAAATGGGAAAACTCCTATCAGCAAATTCAAACGCTTTCCTCAAAAAATTGCATCATTCGAATTGGAGTTGTATTGAGTAAAGATGGCGGTGCTTTAAAAAAATTATTGCCATTATTTCAATTAGGATTAGGCTCCGCTGTTGGATCTGGAAAACAATATATGCCTTGGATTCATATAGAAGATTTAGTGTCTGTTTTCCATGAAGCGCTTTTCAATTCAAATTACAATGGAATTTATAATGCTGTTTCTAGTGAAAAAACAACCAGCGACTCTTTTTCAAAACAGCTAGCTAAAAGCCTTTCAAAACCATTTTTCTTACCACGAGTTCCTGCTTTTGTCCTTAAATTACTGTTTGGCGAAATGGCCAATGTATTATTAGAAGGTTCCCCAATCAGCAACCAAAAGCTTATCCATGCAGGTTTTCAGCTCAAATACCCTACTCTTTCAGAAGCTTTACAAGAAATAGTTGCTAAAAAATAATTCTTGATTTTATTGTGATTTCAGGCAATATTTTCGCGAAAAAATAGTTATATTAGCCTAGTCTTTTATAAAAAAATTATGTGTGGAATTGTAGGATATATTGGGAATCGTGATGCGTTTCCTATTTTAATTAAAGGTTTGCAACGTTTAGAATACCGTGGTTATGATAGCGCGGGTGTGGCAATGATTTCTCCTACAGGAAAATTAAATGTCTTTAAGAAAAAAGGGAAAGTTTCTGATTTATTAGAGTTTAGCAAAGATAAAGATAAATCAGGAAACATTGGAATTGGCCATACTCGCTGGGCAACTCACGGAGAACCCAATGATGTAAATTCTCATCCTCATTATTCTCAATCAAAAGATTTAGTAATAATACATAATGGTATTATCGAAAATTATGCTTCCATTAAAGAAGGTTTGCAAAAAAGAGGACATACCTTTTTATCCCAAACAGACACTGAAGTTTTAATTCATTTAATTGAAGATATTCGTCAACATGAACAAGGCATGAAATTAGGGCATGCTGTTATGGCTGCACTAAAACAAGTAAATGGCGCCTATGCCATTGTTATTTTGGATAAAAATGATCCTGATACTTTAATCGCTGCTAAAAAAGGTAGTCCGATGGTAATTGGTGTTGGTAAAGATGAATACTTTATCGCATCAGATGCTTCGCCAATTGTAGAGTATACCAAAAATGTAGTTTATATTGAAGATGAGCACGTGGCGATTATTCGCAGAGGCGAAGAATTAAAAATCAGAACGATACGCGATAAAGAAATTACACCTTATGTTCAGCAATTGGAAATGGAATTAGAAGCCATTGAAAAAGGTGGCTACGAACATTTCATGTTAAAAGAAATTTATGAGCAGCCGCGTTCTATTTTTGATAGTATGCGTGGTCGATTAAATTCGGAAACGGGCCATTTAAAAATGGGTGGGATTGAGGAACACGAGGGTAAATTTAAAAATGCTAAGCGTATTTTAATAATTGCTTGTGGCACTTCATGGCATGCTGGCATGGTAGCAGAATATTTATTTGAAGAATATGCTCGCATCCCTGTTGAAGTAGAATACGCATCTGAATTCAGATATCGTAATCCAATTATTTATCCAGACGATATTGTTATTGCTATTTCGCAAAGTGGAGAAACCGCAGATACCTTAGCAGCAATTGAATTAGCTAAAACAAAAGGCGCTACTATTTTTGGAGTTTGTAATGTAGTTGGATCTTCTATAGCACGCGCTACTCATGCAGGTTCTTATACTCATGCAGGACCTGAAATTGGTGTTGCATCAACTAAAGCATTTACTGCACAAGTAACGGTTTTAACTTTAATGGCATTACATGTAGCTAAAGTAAAAGGTGCTATTGCAGAAAGCAGATACCGTCAGTTACTTTATGAAATGGAGGCAATTCCTGCTAAAGTAGAGGAAGTTTTAAAACTAAATGATTCTATTAAGTTAATTGCTGCTGAATATAAAGATGCTGCAAATGCACTATATTTAGGAAGAGGTTACTCTTTCCCAGTTGCTTTAGAAGGCGCTTTAAAATTAAAAGAGATTTCTTATATCCATGCAGAAGGATATCCTGCCGCCGAAATGAAACACGGACCAATTGCTTTAATTGACGAAGCAATGCCGGTATTTGTTATTGCAACAAAAGGGCCTAACTACGAAAAAGTAGTCAGTAATATTCAAGAAGTAAAAGCTCGTAAGGGAAGAATTATTGCAATAGTTACCGAAGGAGATGTTGATGTAAAAAAAATGGCAGAACATGTGATTGAAATTCCTGAAACGGATGAATCATTAGTTCCTTTAGTTTCTGTAGTGCCTTGGCAATTATTATCATATCATATTGCAGTAATGCGTGGATGTAATGTTGATCAACCAAGAAATTTAGCTAAGAGTGTTACTGTGGAGTAGTTAGCAGCCATTTTTCTTAACATAATGATAAAAAAAATGAATAATTAACTTCAATGAAACAAAATAAAAAATGAAACAAATATTACTTAGCTTTTTTAGTTTGATTTTAATATCAAATAAAGTTATTTCTCAACAAAATCTACAAGTGACAAGACTTAATAATTCCTGTGACACTCTGGTAGTAAGAACTTCGGTATGGTTTAGTTTTGGTTTTCAGTCAACCTGTCCACAGTTGGCAAACTATGAGACGGTTAGTAATTCAGATACGATGGAATTAAATCTCTATTACAATGTTTCAGGTGCATGGCCGCAGGTTGGTTGCGAAAAATTAGACACAATTATTTCCAAGATATTACCGAATGTATCAATTTTGAAATGTGTCGCATATTCAGTTAATGATAATGACACTGCATTTGAATCATCAACGCAAATACAAATATGTAGCCTAACTGGAATCGAAAAAATAAACAATGACTCTTTTTCTTTGATATTCCCAAATCCATTTTCTACTCAACTTAACGTACAATATATAGGCAACGAGCAGACAACAATTTCTATTTACGACTTTGTTGGACAACAAACAATTATACGTAAGAAATTTACAAACACCACTGTAATAAATTTAGAGCAACTTGCAGAGGGTATTTATTTTTACGAAATACGCAACGAGAAAGGGCTAATTAAGAATGGAAAAGTTCTAAAACAATTATAAGAGAAAGCTAGTAGCTAACAAGCTTTTGATCAATTCTGAACAACTTAGTAAATTGAATATTCTACCTTGGGTTGACTGTTAAGGAATATTATCATTTTTGTGTCCCGAAATTCACAACTGCGCCAAGCGTAAAAATGTTGTTTATTTTTTTTTGGAACTATATGCAGTATAAACAGCGTCAAGCTCTTCATACCAAGCCTCGCCATATTTTCTAATCAAAGGTTCCTTTAAAAATTTAAACACCGGAACATTTAATTGTCCGCCGCATTCGCAAGCAGGTTTGCAAATATGCCACGAATGATAATTTATGGCATCATACTCTTTATATTCTTTAATTCTTATAGGATACAAATGGCAAGATATGGGCTTTTTCCAATCAATTTTTCCATCCACATACGCTTGCTCTATAGCGCACTTAGCAATATTTTTTTCATCAAAAAAAACATAAGCACATTCTTCCCCTTCACTTACTAATGTTGTAGTTAAATCTCCATCGCTATCCAAAACATAAGTTCCCTGCTTTTCAACCGCCGCAATTCCTTTTTCATTCATATATGGCTTTACCATTGGATAAACTTTATCTAAGATTGCAATTTCTTTCTTGTTTAAAGGAGCCCCGCTATCACCTGAAATACAGCACTGACCTTTACATGCATTTAAATCGCAAACAAATTTTTTATCAAATACATCTTCAGAAATAAGGGTATGGTTTATAGCAATCATAAATCAAAAGTACAATAAATAAATTTTGATAAAAAAGAATTGATGGACTATTACTGAATTATTCAAAAATTATAACTGGCAGCAAACATTA
Organism: Bacteroidia bacterium; assembly: GCA_021740825.1. Lineage (GTDB taxonomy): Bacteria > Bacteroidota > Bacteroidia > B-17B0 > Aurantibacillaceae > UBA4416. Next base: position 17,789 of record JAIOZA010000003.1, read on the forward strand.
AAATAAGTTCAATGGCCATACCTTTGTTACTGTTATTGTTTCAGTACTAAGAATATTTTAAATTAAATTTTCTTAATAAATAAATAATGCATGACTTTTTGATTAAATTTGTTTAAAGTAATTAGTTTCTAAATAGTTTGTTTGCCATAACGCACACATAAATGAAGATAAACTTCCTAAATCAGCTCGATTCAATTTCGGGACTAGTTATGATAATTAAAAACAAATAATATTTAAAAATGAAAAAAATACACTACTTATTATTTATAGTGGCATCTATTGCAATTTCATCATGTGCATCTGATAACCAGGACCCAGTTAGCCCATCAACTGATTTAAGAGATAACTTTGTAGCTTATTGGAATGTTATTGAAAATAGCACAACAATTGGTGGCCAAACCACATTTGTAGTTAATGTTACTAAATCAACTACTAATTCAAATGAAATTATTTTAAATAATTTCTCAGGATTATCACAATCCGCAAGAGCTTCTGTAAGTAACAACAATATTACTATTCCCTATCAGCAAATAGGAACTGTTGGGTTTACGCAAGGCTCAGGAACATTAACTAATGCTAATACTATGTCCTTAACCTACACAAATACAATAGGTGCCACAGCGGCAGATAATTGTACTGCAGTTTTCACAAAGCAGTAATCCATTTTTATAGTATAAAGCACCAGTTATTAACTCTAACTAACCACATCTCAAAAGGATGTGGTTTTTTGTTGTTTGGCAATTTACTTTTACATCAGCAAACCTATTTTTATGGCTATAGAGATGAGTTTGAAAGCAAATAAGTATTAATCTTTAAAAAACTACGCTATGAATATCTTAGGAAATAATTCAAGTAAACTAAATGAAGTGATTTTTGAAAACAGAAATAAAAATTATGGTGCTTATGCAATTAGAGCTGGTTACTATAATTCATTAACAAAATCATTATTGTATTTAAGTAGCATCGTGATTGTATTATTTGGTAGCGTTATCATATCAAATAAAATTAAAGGCGTTTCAGTTAATGAAGTTGCGCTAGCTTTTGAAGATCCAAAAATTGACATACTCACTTATTCAACTGAAGTTGATGTCACTCCCCCAGCCATTGAGCCTCATCAAAATAAATCTGTTGTCACTGCTCCAAAAGGAGTGATAGGAACGAAAATTATTGACAATGCTATTGAGACTACTTCAGTAAATATTAGCAATACAATTAGTGGAATCGGTTCAGCAACTGCAACAGGAATATCAAGTATAGGAACAGAAACTTCAACAGTTACGACCGAAACAACTACTCATACAACAACTTCAATCTCTACTGAACCAGTTGCCATTGCAGATGAAATGCCTGAGTTTGAAGGTGGTGCTGTTGCACTTATGAGATTTGTTGCTCAAAATATAACCTATCCAGAAGTTGCAAAAATAATAAATAAGGAAGGTGTTGTTTACGTGTCCTTTATAGTAAATGAATTAGGCTTTGTGGAACATGCAAAAGTAATGCGTGGTATTGGTTTTGGATGTGATGAAGAAGTTTTAAGAGTTGTAAGTAAAATGCCAAGGTGGAAAAAAGCTGGACGAAATGCTGGCCATCCAGTAAAAGTGAGATATAACATTCCAGTATCTTTTAAATTAAAATAATAAAATTAAAAATCCCTAAACTATAAAAGCTTGGGGATTTTTAAATAGCTAAACTAGAAATGATCAGCTATCTAATTTTTCTTTAGCAATAATTTTTTTCACTGAGTTCACCATTCTTTCAATAGCAATCTTACTTTTTGGCGCACCATCAGCAGAAACAATATCCTCAAAAACAAATGTATCGGTACCAATTTTTTGAATTGAATAGAAATGATATTCAGGCTTAGTAATTGCACTTTCCCAAATAATAGTTAAAGGGTCATCAATTACAAAAGATTTAAAAATATTTACATCATTAGCTTTAATATCACTTTTCTTAAATTCCATATCACCAGGATCTTCCATAATTGATAACTGAAATTCTGTCCCTACTTTTATATCTAATGCTCCCCAACTTTGTTCTAGAATTTCCAATTTCGAAGTTGTAGTATCAGGAACAAAAATCGAAAACTGTTTCCCGAATTTACTCAAGTCTAACAAAATCAATCCTTCTGGATTACTTAATTTAGTGTCTGACTCTTTTTCGCTGCAACAAGTAATTAATAATGGTAAACTCATTGTAAAAATACAGATGATTATTTTCTTCATAGCTAGCTTTCAATAATTTTTTAAATTGATTTTAATTTTTATTTACAACCTAAATTTTATTAGGTTTATTTTTATCCCACAAATATAATGTAAAGTGCAACTGCATAAAAATAAAATGCCACTAACTAAGTAGTGGCATTTTTATACTGAAAATATTATGTAAGATATTAATCGTCTTTAACAAAAAACCCCGCTGTTGCGGGGTCTTTATTACTTTTTCTTAGCTGCTGCTTTTTTAGGAGCTGCTTTTTTTGCTACTGCTTTTTTAGGAGCTGCTTTTTTTGCTGCTGCTTTTTTAGGAGCTGCTTTTTTTACTACTTTCTTAGCTGCTGCTTTTTTAGGAGCTGCTTTTTTTGCTACTGCTTTTTTAGGAGCTGCTTTTTTAGTTGTTGCCATGGTTTTTTGTTTTTAAGATTTTTGTTACTACGAAGTAAATAAATTTATTAACGCTAACTAATTTACAAGTAGTTAATTTATTAACATAAAATTGTTGAAATTGTTAATACTGATTTTTTATTAATTAAATAAAATTAGCAATGTGATAAAATGAAGTCTTAAAAATACACGAGACCTTTGAAGGTATTGATTTTACTAATGATTTGAGTGATGCAGACTTTTTCAGTAAATTAAAGTAGATAATTTTTGATTAGTGTTATAAAAAAATGACGATAAAAAAATCGAAAAAAAATATTCAAAAAAATAAAAAAACAACATCATTGGATTATCCACTCGTTCTCAATTTCCCATCCTGCTAATAATTTTATCGGAGTTGTATTTATAAAAACTTTTTCTGGTTGTTGCCTTAAAAAATAATTACCAACGTCAAATACCCTATTTTTATTGGCATCTTCAACTACTTTAATAAAATAATTTCCGGCTGGTAAATTTTTATATTCTAAAATTTTATCCGAAGCAGTGCTTAAAGAAAAATTTTCGCTTCGTTCATCTACAATTTGAAATTTACTATTTAGCAGCATCACTAAATAATTTTCTTTACGAGGAAAAAATAGTTTTAATTTTAAAGTAGCATAATCATCAACTAAAGTAGTTTTAAACTGATAACTAATCGAATCATTAAGTCTATGTTCTTGATCTGAAATTGCGCCCTTTTCAATAGTTAATGTATAACTTGCCTCTGGTTTAAAATTGTATTGCACTGCAAACTTATTGGTCCATCCATTATTTCTAACTATTTTAATAGCTGGCTTTTTTGATATCGAATCAATGTTTTCAATTAATGTAATTTTTTCGTCTATTAGGTTGCTTGATTTAAAGGAAACGTTTGTTTCAAAAGTAGGAACCTGATAATAGGCTAGGGTAGTTTTTATATTGGTCTCTAAACTATATTTAATAGTTGATTTTTGTTTATCAAAAGTTTTTTTTGAAATGATTTTGATATTTAGCGTATCCGTTTTTTTTGATTCATATTTGATCCACGTTACTAATGTGTCGTACCTTTGATTATAATATAATGTAAGTGTATCTTTTAGATTATTTATGTTGTAGTTTGATAGACCATCGGCTGTAACATTTATTATATCAAATTGTGGCTTATTGTAAATAACATATACTTTACCGTATTCTGATGCAAATGATTTCTTTACAAAACTTTTACTGGGAATCTCTTTTGATAATGCTAAGTTAATTGTAGTTGTATCGTTAGAATTGACAAATTCATTTAGAAATGCAATTTGCTCTTCCGATCCGTCATATAATAAGTTTTTATTATCATCTTTTATGGCAATAATCTTGTAGGATGAATTTGGTAAATAATTAAATTTAAAAAGTCCAGCATCATTTGTTTTACTTATATATAGCGGCTTATCCTTAAAAATAACACTGTCCTTTGAATTAATATCATATAAACCAACTAATATTTGTGCTGCTGCATTTTTATCAAAAGCATAATTAACTTGCCCAGACAACTTTAAACTATCTATTGAAGTTCCTGTGCTAAAAATATATTCAAAATTTTGCAACACATTTAATTCGTTTATATCGGTAATTGCATTTCCAAAAGCTAGCTTGTAAGTTGTATTGGGCAAAAGTGAATCACTAAAAATTATTTTTAATTTTTTTCCAGAAGTTTCAATCTCAGGATTTACTTTAGTTTGCGGAGTAATGATAAATTGTCCTGCAATATCTTTCAATGCAATATACTCGTCAAACTCAATTTCAATAATTTTTGAATTAAAATTGATAGACGTATTTGCTGGGGTAAGCCTAATTGCTTTTGGAGGCGTCGTATCTTTTTTACCTCCGGTTAATGGCGTAATTTGAGCGCATTGAGTGCTCAATAAAACTAGACATATATATATAAGTGCTTTTTGCAATTTTTTTATACAAAGTAAGTGATTTTTTATAAATGCAATATAACATCTTACAATGTAAAGTATTGACAATATATTTTACTTAAAATTGCGAAATATTGATAATGCTTACTGACGGTTTGTCGTTAAAAACTTTTTGGCATTCATTTGGCATTAGTCATTTGAACAAGTATATTTGTTTAACAACTAAAACCAATCAATTATGTTTGATCAAAACGAATTTAAAAAATATGCTACAAAGCATGTTGGCATCAGCAGTTTAACCTACGATAACTATGTATCTGCAATCAATCCTGGCATTAGAAATTTAACTCCAAATATTATAGAAGAAAGACAGTTAAATGTTTCTGTTCTCGATGTATTCTCCCGATTAATGATGGACCGCATTATTTTCTTAGGAACTGGAATCAATGACCAAGTGGCAAATATTGTGCAAGCACAATTATTATTTTTAGAATCAGTTGATCCTAAAAAAGATATTCAAATTTACCTAAACTCACCGGGGGGTTCAGTTTATGCTGGATTAGGTATTTATGATACCATGCAAATTATTAAACCAGATGTTGCAACTATTTGTACCGGTATGGCTGCAAGTATGGGTGCTGTTTTACAATGTGCAGGAACAAAAGGAAAACGTACAGCATTAAAACACGCTCGTGTTATGATTCATCAACCATTAGGTGGTGCTGAAGGACAAGCATCTGATATTGAAATTACTGCTCGTGAAATTCAAAAATTAAAAAAGGAATTATACGACATCATTGCTACGCATAGCGGACAAACCTACGAAAAAGTTTGGGCGGATAGTGATCGTGATTACTGGATGACAGCTCAAGAAGCTAAAGATTATGGAATGATTGATGAAGTTTTAATGAAAAAATAGTTTTCCTCATTGCAAAATTAGAAACCTGATAATTAAACTTATCGGGTTTTTTGTTTTTAAGTGCTAAACTTAAACTCTTTATATACTTCCCAGTGATTATTTATATGTTTTAATAAACAAATAGATTGGCAGCTAAAATTTTCCTGAAACGTTTTACTATTAAATTCTTCCCAAATTTTATAGAACACCGGTTTTTTTAAATCTCTAAATGCGATAGTTATATGTGGATGAAATCCGCGCATGTCGTCAGACTGATTAAATAGTTGCAAGTTGTTTTTAGCGTGTTGTACTAATTTTTTTTGCAACAAAAACAAAGCGTTTTCTTCTTTTACATTAATAAAAACCACACGAGGTTCAAAACAGCTAAATCCATCAAGTGTAATGTTAAATGTCTCATCAAATTTAAAAGTCTCTAAACAGCTTACTAATTTGACTTCTTTTTCCTCTTCCCAACTAAAAGGCATATGTAATGTAATGTGCCCTGGCGAGCGCAGAGCGCCTTTAGTCTTGTAATTTTGAGAAATAGTTTTTTTTACTTCTTGAATTTCAAACAATAATGGGTCTGGAGGAACAATGGCTATAAAATATTTTTGAATCATTTGCGTATATATAAACTTTAATAATTAAAATAACACAAACTTATTCTAGCTATTACTCAACCTTTAACTATTATATTTGTATATAAAAATAAACAAAGTTAGTTACCCATAAAACAATATATTAAACATGGCCGAGGATTTTGAGATAATAGGCAACACCAAAGAGGAAAAATATCAATCTATTTTACCTCAAATTAAAGCATTAATAGATGGAGAATCTGATACAATTGCTAATATGGCAAATCTTTGTGCCGCACTAAAATTTGGTTTTAATTTTTTTTGGGTGGGGTTTTATTTAATTAAAGACAATCAACTTGTATTAGCTCCTTTTCAAGGACCTGTGGCTTGTACAAGAATAAATTTTGGCAAAGGTGTTTGCGGCACGGCGTGGCAAAAAAATGAGGTAATTATTGTTGACGATGTAGATGCTTTTCCCGGACATATAGCATGTAGTTCATTATCTAAATCAGAAATTGTATTGCCAATTTATAATTTACAAAAAGAAATAATTGGTGTTTTAGATGTTGATAGCGAATATTATTCAACCTTTGATGAAACCGATAAATTATACCTTGAGCGTATTCTTGAACTTCTAAAGTTTTAAAAATTAAAAATTTTTGATTTGCTATTTCCTTCAATTTTATTAATCTTTGATTAGTATAATATTTCAAAAAAATATAAAATGGAAATAACCCGTGTATTTGATATTCTAGCGCTATATAAAACCCACTATAAAAAAGAGGATGTTTTATCTGCTAAAGAGAATAAGCAATGGATAAAATATAGTAGCGAAGAGTTTATTCATAATGTAAACAATGTCAGTTTTGGTTTATTAGCCCTTGGATTGAATAATAACGATAAGGTGGCAATTATTTCAAACAATCGCCCTGAATGGAACTTTTGTGATTATGGTTGTCAACAAGCAGATATCGTTACAGTTCCAATTTTCCCAACTATTAGTAATCATGATTTACAATTTATTTTAAATCATGGAGAAGTAACAACCATTTTTATTTCTGATAAAGCTATTTATGCAAAATTAATTGCCATTGAAAAAGAAATTCCAAACGTAAAAAATATTATCAGTTTTAATCCTATTGAAGGAATTATGTCTTTTTCTGAATTTATAGAATTAGGAAAAAGTAATGCTAATTCGGATAAACTGAATGTGATAAAAAAATCTATATTGCCAAGCCATCTCTTAACTATTTTATATACATCTGGTACCACCGGCACGCCAAAAGGAGTAATGATTACTCACAATAATTTAGTATCAAACATTTTAGCATGCCAAGGTTTTGCTCCATTTAGTAGTACATGGAAAGCACTTAGCTTTTTGCCTCTTAACCATGTGTATGAGCGAATGGTAAGTACCTTATATTTGTATAAAGGAATTTCAATTTATTATGCTGAAGGTTTAGAAACTATTGGAGACAATTTAAAAGAAATTCAACCACAAATATTTGTTTCCGTTCCAAGATTAATTGAACGTGTTTATGAAAAAATTACAGCTACCGGCGAAAAATTAACCGGGACAAAGCGTAAAATATTTGATTGGAGTATGCGCATTGCTAATACATACGAGCTCAATAATAAAAATAGTTTGTGGTATAAAGTACAACATAAAATAGCTGACAAATTAGTATTTAGTAAGTGGCGAGCTGCTGTTGGTGGAAATTTAGTTTGTATTGCTTCAGGCGGCGCGGCTCTAAACCCAAAACTTGAACGCATATTTTTATGTGCAAACATAGTTTGTTTGCAAGGCTACGGCTTAACAGAAACATGCGTTGTTGTAAGTGTAAATAGATACGGAGAAGATAATATTAGAATCGGAACCTGTGGGCCAGTTATAAGTGGCGTGGACGTAAAAATAGCAGAAGAAGATGGTGAAATTTTAGTAAAAGGTCCTAATTTAATGCAAGGTTATTATAAAAATCCGGAAGCAACTGCCGAAGTTATGGATAGCGAAGGTTGGTTTCATACGGGTGATGTAGGAACTTTTATTGAAGGCCGTTTTTTAAAAATTACTGATCGAAAAAAAGAAATTTTTAAAACAAGTTCAGGAAAGTACATTGCTCCTTTAATGATTGAAAATAAAATTAAAGAATGCCGTTTTGTAGAACAAAGTATGGTGGTTGGTGAAAATCAAAAATTTGCATCAGCCATTATTGTTCCTTCATTTGTAAACTTTAAAGACTATTGCAAAGACCATTCTATTAATTGGACATCTAATGAAGAAATGAGTAGACATGAAGATTTAAAGCGTTTGATTAATGAGCACATTAAATTAATTAATAAGTCGTTAGCGCCATATGAGCAATTAAAACGTGTAGCTATTTTAAGTAAAGATTGGAGTATTGAAGGCGGTGAGTTAACTCCTAAAATGAGTTTGAAACGTAAAATTATTAAAGAAAAAAATATCGAGGCTATTAATAAAATTTTTGCAGTAGAGGATTAACAAACAAGTTAGAAAGTTGTCAGGTTTTGAAAGTTTGACAGTTAAAGTATAGTTGAAAATTTAAGAATATTATATGGTTAATTAATGCATCCAATATCTAATAATCTAATTTCTTGGTATAAAAAAAACAAACGTGATTTACCTTGGCGTCATACAAATAATCCTTACAAAATATGGTTATCAGAAATTATATTACAGCAAACACAAGTTATACAAGGGATTAATTATTATTTAAAATTTACTGAAAATTTTCCAACTGTTATTGATTTAGCAAATGCTCCCGAAGATAAGGTGATGAGATTATGGCAAGGTTTGGGTTATTACTCAAGAGCCAGAAACTTGCATGCTTCTGCAAAATTTATTAGAGAAAATCACCAAGGCAAATTTCCAAATAACTACGAAGCTATAAAAGAATTAAAAGGTGTAGGCGACTATACTGCAGCAGCTATTTCATCATTTGCTTTTGGATTACCACATGCTGTTGTAGATGGAAATGTTTACAGAGTTTTGTCTCGCTTATTTAATATAGATATCCCTATTTACTCTTCACAAGGAAAAAAAGAATTTCAGATTTTAGCAGATGAATTATTAAATAAAAAACAACCCGCTCTGCACAATAGTGCTATTATGGAATTTGGCGCACTTTGGTGTAAACCTCAAAATCCTAAATGCGAAGACTGCCCTTTACAAGGAAACTGCTTAGCTTTTGAAAATGATACAGTGAAAATGCTTCCGGTTAAAGACAAAAAAATAAAAATAAAAAACAGACACTTACATTATTTTATCTTTAACTATAAAGACAACGTTTATATTCAAAAAAGAACGGAAAAAGATATTTGGCAAAATTTGTATGAGTTTTTTTTAATAGAAACTCAAAATGAAACTGATGCTGAAGTAATGCTAAAAAATGAAGTGCTCAATTCCTTAGTTAAGGATTTTGAAGTCGTTTGTGTTACGCAATCAAAAAAACACATTTTATCACACCAACATTTATACGGAACGTTTTATGAGTTGACGATAAAAACGCCTTTAAAATTAAATTCATTAATTAAAATTAAACGCGAAGATTTAAATAAATTTGGGGTTCCTCAGTTAATAACTAAATACCTCCATAAAATAGATTAGTAGGATTATTTCAAAGCGAATATTCATAAATATGCCTTTTTTAGTCCTATTACTGAGTAATCATATCTTTGTAATGAGTAAAAAAATATCCGACAGTTATTTTTTTACTATTTTTGTTTTATCTTTTTATTTAATTTTTAAATTCAGTTTATGAAAAAAACTTTACTTCTATTCTCCGTTATTATAGTAACAGCTATTACAGTTATTTCAACATTAAATACAACAAATGCTAGCTCATCATTACCTCCTAATGGTACCGCAGGCGCTCCAGCTGATGGAGCAGGCGCAACTTGTACAGGTTGTCACGCTGGCACCGCAACTCAAACAACTGGAGTAATTTCTTCTGATATTCCTGCATCAGGCTTTATCGGTGGAACAACTTATAATTTTACTGTTGCGATGTCTGGCGCTGCTGCTTATGGCTTTGAAATGACGCCACAAACAGCAAGCTCAAATGTTGGAATAGGAACTTGGATTGCAGGAACTGGTTCAAGCGTTTCTGGAAAATACATTAAACAATCTGCTAAGAAAACTGGAGCAAGTGCAACTTGGACATTTCAATGGACTGCGCCAGCAACTGCAACTACTGTAACTTTTTATGGATCATTTAATTACGCAAATAATAATAGCGGTACAGGTGGAGATGTTATTAAAACATCTTCAATAACTTATTTAGCAAACTCAACTAGTATTGATGAGGATGCGATTTCAAATACTCTTATTTCTGTATTTCCAAATCCTACCTCATCTGTTTTGCATATCGCATCGCCTTCAGTTTTTGAAAAGGGATTTATATATTCCATCAACGGTAGTTTGGTAAAAACTATTACTGAAACTGAATTGATAAATAAAACGATTGATATTGCTGAGTTAAGTAATGGAAGTTATTATATGACTTTATCATCTAACAATAAAACTAGTACAAGTAAGTTTGTAAAAAATTAGACTTGTTCCTTTTTTAGAGTTTGACACACTTTTTAACTATTCAACTTCTATAAATTTTCAACTTTATTTAGGAAGGGATTAATTATTGATTTTTCTAGTATTCATTTTTGAAAAGTTATTGTTTTTACAATATTTTATATGCTTGCTTGAAGCCTATAAAAATGGAAATATCTATATCTATTTTTATATTTGACGAATCAAATCGGAGAAAAAGTTAAATGCATCCGTTTTAAATAATTTTTTGGAACAACAAGACACTATATCCTCCATTAGACAAGATTCTGCAGCCTATAGCAATGCTGTAAGTGTTGATAATACATCTATTTTTTATGGCCATACATTAAAACGCATTCATGAAAAACCGATTATAAACTCACATTCTCCAAGTTACTGGGAGATAGTTATATTGTTTTTAATTTTCTGTATGTATGTTCTGATAAGAATTGCAGAGCCTAAAAAAATCGGAAAGATGTTTATTGCAGTTTTTAGCATGCAAGAAGCAAAGCAATTATTTCGGCAAGAGTTCAGACTTACAAAGCGTATCTCGCTTTTATTGGTTATTGCTTTTATATTTATTTTGGCATTTTTCATGCAATTTATGAATCAATATTATGGGTTTGTTTTAATTAATAGCACGCATTTGCTGCAATATTTTTTCTTCGTTTTAGTAATCACTTTAGCGTTTTTGTTGAAGTTTGTAGCAGTTTATGTCTTTGCTTTTATTTCCTCAAATATTGAATTAGGAAAAGAATATCTTTTTAACGTACTTATTTTTTCTCAAACCATTGGAATTATATTATTTCCGCTCATGACTTGCATACAGTACACAAAATTCCCGCCTCAGTGGTTTTTATTCCCCTCAGCAATTATATACATTGGATTTTATTTATTGCGAGCTTACAGAACCATTATTATATCAGCGGTTGAACAAAACATAGGAATTCTATATATTATTTTATACCTTTGCGCATTGGAAATTTTACCATTATTGGTTTTGATAAAATTTTTATTAGTAAATTTTTAAGCGCTGATTTTAAATATGGCTAAAAATAAGAAGAACACTGTAAAAGCACCTTCTGTAAAACAAAATAGTAAGAAGGCCAAGAAGGTAATTGTAGAAAAAGTAGTCAAAAAAAGTACTAAAAAGACAATTCCTAAGAAAGCAGTAGTAAAAACAGTTCCTAAAAAAGCGATAGCAAAACCAGTTGCTAAAAAAGCAGTGGTAAAAAAAATTATCATTAAAAAATCAGCCTCTTCAAAAAATAGTATCAAAAAGGCAGTTAAAAAGGCTGCACCAAAAAAGGCGATTACAGCTGTAAAAAAAGCAATTGTAAAAAAAGTAGCAGCTATAAAGCCGGTAGAAATTGTTAAACAAAAACCTGCACCAAAGTTAAAATTACCTGTAGTTAAGAAAGTGGAAGTTGCTTTAAGTACTGAAAAAATTGTAAAAGTAGGTGTTAAAACAAAAAAACAATTAGTTGTTGTAGTTCCTCAACCTGTAATTGAAGTATCAAACTTCCCAAAGAATAAGGTCAAGACGATTTTAATTTCTCAGCCGAAACCTGAAAATGATAAAAATCCATATTACGATCTTTCAAAAAAATATAACCTAATTGAAACATTTCGTCAGTTTATTAAGATTGAAGGTATTCCTGTTAAAGATTTTCGTTCACAACGCATTGATATATTAGAACACAAGGCGGTTATTTTAACAAGTAGAATGGCTGTAGATCATTATTTTAGAATGTGTAATGAGATGCGCGTTACTGTTCCTGAATCGATGAAATATTTTTGTATAAACGAGGCTACCGCTTACTATTTACAAAAGTATATCCAATACCGTAAACGTAAAATTTTCTTCGGACATCAAACTATCCAGGATTTAGTGGATGTAATAAGAAAAAATAGGGAAGAGAAGTTTTTATTACCTGCGTCTGATGTTCATAAAGAACAAATTTGTGATTTTTTAGATGCCATTAATATAAAGTATACAAAGGCTATCATGTATAGGACAGTTAGTGCCGATTTATCAGATATAAAAAATTTAAACGAGTTTGATATTTTAGCGTTTTTTACACCGGCTGGCATTAATTCATTAAAGCAAAATTTTCCTAATTTTAAACAAGGAAATACACGTATTGCTTGTTTTGGTGCAGCTACAGCTAATACCTTACTAAAAAATGGTTATCGATTAGATATTTATGCTCCAAATCCAAAAAATCCAAGTATGTCTGGCGCACTTGATCAATACATTAAAGAGGCCAATAAACGATAGACTTTGTAACGCTTCTATTTGACTTATTTATCCAAATAGAAACATCGTTTTACAAAATAGTTACTTGGGTTAATAAAGGATGCCGCAAGATGGTACTTCATCTTAAATTACAAAAGCTATGACTTGTGCATTTAAAAATAACTTACATTTAGCTTGAGAGAATACCCATAAAACTACATGAATTTTACCTTTACTAAAATAGAACGTTTGTGTGGTGTAAAAGCTATTGATGAATTATATGCATCAGGTAAATCCAAAACGGCATTTCCTATAAAACTTATTTATAAAAAATCGGAATTTGAAAGCCCTTTTCCTCTTAGAGTGCTATTTGTAGTTCCCAAAAAAAAACATAAACGAGCTAATAAAAGAAACTTTATTAAACGTAGAATGCGTGAAGTATATCGTTTAAATAAACATGTGCTTTATGATGCAGTAGCTGCGCATAAATTAGATATTATGTTTATTTGTTTGACTAGTGATGAGCTAGAATATGTTGAAATAGAAAAATCGATGTTACAATTAATGCATACATTGGCAAATCAAATTTTGTAGGTAGTTACTACGTCGTATCCGTATTTTAAAATCATGATAGTAACAATTACTAAAAAAATACTACGCACAAAACCATTTCCTTTTTTTAATACCAAAGTACTACCAATAAAACTTCCAAGGATATTGAATACGGCTAATAAAAAAGCAAGTTGTAAAATATAATTTCCCTGCTTAATAAATACAATTAGTGCAGAGATGTTTGTGATACAGTTTACTATTTTTGAATACGCAGATGCCTTCACAAATTCAAATCCTAATATCACTACAAAACCCAACACAAAAAAGCTTCCTGTACCTGGACCAAAAAATCCATCATAAAAACCAACTACTAATCCTATGCAAGTTCCATAAAGTAATTGTTTGTTAATTGGGAGTTCTTTTGTTTCATTAGCGCCTAAGTCCTTTTTAAAAAACGTATAAATAGCAATAGCAATTAGGATTACTAAAATAATTGGCTTTAAAATAGTTGAATCGATATGGCTAACTATTTTTGCCCCTAAAAAAGAAGAAACAAAACAACTTAGTGCTATTACAAAAAGTAATTTATAATTAAAGGTTATTTTTTTAGCGTATTTAAATGCAGCAATCGAAGTGCCAGCAAGTGCCGCAATTTTATTTGTTCCAAACAAAATTGGTAATGGCATTTTTGGAAATGTAATTAATAAAAAAGGAATTTGAATTAATCCACCTCCACCAACAACAGCATCAATAAACCCAGCAGTAAATGCTGATAATGCTAATAAGCATAATGTTATTACGCCATAGTCAGTGTAGATATTTAGAATACTCATATATAATGAAGATAGCTTGTTAAATTGAATACTGGCATAAAAAAACTCCTACTAAATTTTAGCAGGAGTTTTTTTTAATAAAAATAGTTTTTAAAAATCAAATTTACCTCTATGGTCCTCAATGTTTGCTTTTTCTTTTAAAGCATCAAATAATTCATAGTCCACACGACCTGTATTCATTTGTTCAATTTCTTTTTGTTTCCCTTTAAAATCTTGAGGTAAAACCGCATCTTTCACTGATAATACATTTACAACAAAAACACCGTTATCACCTTTAATAGCTTTACTTGTGTTACCAGCTTTCATTGCTGAAGCCACGCCAATTAGGGCGTCCTCTCTTCCAATTGCTGCAACATTAAATGCAGAGAAAGTTAAGTTTTCTGATTTTTCAGCAGTTAATCCTAACTTAGAAGCGATATCATCAATAGATTTAGATGCTCCTGCTTTTGATTTAAATTCAGTAATAAAAATTTCTGCTTTTTTATCGCGAATAGTTTTTGCAGTCACTTCATCATTAACATCTTCTAAAGGAGCAATTCCTTTATCCTTAATACCAACTAATTGCGCAACAATAAATCTATCTTTAAATTCAAATACGGGTGAAACTTCCCCTTTTTTTGCTTTATAAGTCCAACGAACTAAATCTTTTGCTCCTTCTAAACCTGGCAATGTTTTATCGCCTTCTTTAATATTTTCGGCAATGCGTTTGTTTAATTTTTCAGAATCAACACTTTTATTGAAAGCCTCGCTAGTTTGATTTTTACCCGCAAAGTCACTTGCTGTTTTATAATACTCCTGGCTTGTTTCTCCACTTGGTGCAATTAACTTAGTAATTTGAGCAACGGTGTAGGAGTTGTGACGAGTTTTAGAAACATTTAAAACTTCAATAATATGGAATCCAAATTGAGTTGGTACGATGGTGATATTTCCAACTGTTCCTTGTAAACCTGCATTTTTAAATGGATCCACAAAACCTTTGTTTTCATCAAACCATCCATAGTCGCCACCTTTGTCAATTGACCCTAAATCGTCAGACATTGTTTTTACTAACGTGTCAAACTTTACTTGTTTATTCTTGATTAACACTAATAAACTATCGGCAATGCGTTTTGCAACTTCAGGAGTACGCTGTGTTTGTGTTTTTTGACTTTGTAATCCAATTAAAATATGACGAACTTTTGCAGAATCTGCTATTGATTTAACATCTGCTAATTTATAAATCTTAATAAACGTACCTTCAACATACGGGCCATAAACAGTACCTTTAGCTGCACCAAATACAGTTGAATCTGTAATGATCATGTTTTTTTTGCTGTAGCTAGAAATACTTACTTGACCACCTTCTGTTTCTTGAGCAATGTAAGCTGAATCTTCAGAGGCTATTTTGGTTTTAAACTCATCGGTAGCACGTTGAGCATCTTTCATTAAGGCATCATAATCTGCTTTAGAAGGCATGACATCATAAGCAATGTATTCAATTTTACGAGTTGCATCTGCTACTTTGTAATCATTTTTATGTTTATTGTAATAAGCATTCAATTCATCTTCAGTAACTTTTACAGTAGAATCAGCAACGGTTGCGTATGGCTTTAATACAAAGGCTACGTTTACTTGTTTGTTTTGAGCAATAAATGCGTCTTTAGCTTCTGCTTTAGTAACGTATAATCCTTTTTTAACAGCATTGTTATACTTTTCAGCAGCACGTACTTCTAAAATAGATTTTTCTAATTGTAACCAAAATTTTTCTTGTTCAGCATTCATTTGGCCAACCCATTGATTTAATTTTGCAAGATCTAATGTTCCGTCAGGGCGAGCAAAACCTTCGTATACTTTTCCAGTTTTTTGATCTGTTAATTGCTGAATAACATATTGGTGCGGGTGAACTAACATTAAGTCGTACAACTCATCTTCAGATACTGAAATACCTAGTTTTTTGTACTGTAACTTAATGACTCTATCATTAATCATTTGACTCCAAACAGATTCAATGATTTGCTCTTTGGTTTTTTCATCAACGGTTGCATTTGGATTTGATTGCTGAATTTGAACAATTTGCTCATTTACTTTAGCACTAAACGCTGGATAATCAATATTATCACCGTTAATTTTACCAACTTCTAAATCTTGATTTGAGAATAAAGCACTACCAGAGCCAAGTAAACTCTCTAAAATAAAGATTACTAATGCTAAACCAACTATACCTACCAAAAGGCTTGTTCTACTACGTATTTTTTCTAAAACGCTCATATTGTTATTATTAAAGGAACGCAAAGATAAAATTATTGCTGAAAAACGAAAAATTAATTACAAATAAAATTAACAGCCAATTTATACGCTTGAGCACTAATTTCCGGTACTGCTGTACTTTCCCATAAAACTCCCTTTAATGGAGGACCCAACGTATAGACGTTTTGAGAAATTTGCCCATCTTTTTGTGCATTTATACCATATTTTATAAAATTTGGGGTAATAATTTGATTTTTCAGTAGGTTTTGTATTAATGGCATTTTAATTTTTGTGTAATCCGCTTCGGGCCCCGTGCAATTAATAATAAGATCTGTATTTAATGTTTGTGAACTTTGTTGGCTATTAGAAAAGAAAATTACAAAGTTTTTTTCTGAGTATTTTATATCAAACACTCTTCCTTTTATTAAACCTATTTTATTATTTGAAATTAATTCCTGAAAAACTATCATGCTTTGCATTGGAGCTCTATGCCTTGCAACGCCCCATTTATGTCTTAAATGCCTAAGGAATTGATGTTGTTCGTCTATCGAAAAATTTACCCAAATATTTTGAAAATAAGGGCGCATAACATCAATAATACTATGTGGATTTAAACCTTGTTTTTTTGCGGTTTTTAATTGTTTGTTTACAATCGATAGTATTTCTGACAAACTGTATATTTTTTCTTCTTCTATAAACGGAGCAACAGACGGAAAAGCATTTTCATGATGCACCTCAGGAACATAGGCGTGAGGAGAAATAATATGAATAAGACCTTTGTATTTATTTTTAGATAAACTAATTACGACGTCAATCATCGTTAATCCTGAGCCAATAATTGTAATATTATTTTTATTCAGAATCTTATGAGTTAATGACGGATGAAACGCATTTTGAAAGTAGTTCTCTGACCAAATATAATCTGATGAAATTGATCTTGGATGCGGTGGTAAAAAATTTCCAAAAGCCAGTACTAATTTTTGGACCAAGTAAGTGTTTTTTGTTTTTAATTCAAAACCATCATCTAGTTTATCAATAGATATAACTTCTTCTGCCAATTGAGTGATGGAAACTAATTGGTTTGTTTTTTTTGTATTTTCAAATATATCATTCACATATTCCCCAAATATTTTTCTAGGGACAAAATCTGTTGGGTTGTAATGAGGATAATGTTGATTTAACCATTGGGTGAAATGAGTTGGTTCATCAAAAAAAATGGACATATTATTTGCCCTTACATTTAATAAATGTCTTTCTTCAATTGTTGAGTATGCGTAGCCTTTACAAAAATTATTATGAGTGTCAAACCAAATGATCGAAATTGGCTTTTTACTTTGTTTTATACAATTTAAAACCGTTAATGTGCCGCTGATACCGCCGCCAATTATGGCAATGGTGCTTGTCATTTTCTAGGTTGATTATTTGCTAAGCGATCTTGATTTTTGCGCTGGTAGCGCCTTAATAAGTACATAATTGAAGCAATAATAAAAACAAACGTAAAGTATAAGGCGCTATCCCAGTTGTTTACTATCAAAAAGTAAACACTAATTGCTGCGCAGCCAATAGCTGTCATTAGCCATATCATTTCCAGTATTTTAAAAAATTTACTCATAACTATAATTGATTATCTTCTACTCTAATTGTGCCGGTTACTTCCTTTATTTCATATTGCGTAAAATCCTGATTTGCTTCCAAACCTTTACCCATAATAATTTCTTTAGCGGTTGTAATTTTTACAAAATCATCGGAGATTATTTTCTTTTTTTGCTCATCCCAAATAAGGTGCTCGGTATTTAATTTTTCGCCATTTACATTTACTACCTCTACATTGTATTTTACTTCCATGCGTTTGGTGGTTTCGTAACGCACGCCATAGTCAGATTTTAACGTGGTTGATTCTTTGCCGTTTTGGTCGTAAAAAATAACAAAAAGTCCTTTTGGCATAATGGTCATAGGTTCTTTTGTATTTTCATATTTCTGCATTTGTGGCGTGGTAAGTTTTATTTTTAAAATTGTAGAGTCAGAGTACAACATGGTAACTCCTTTGCCTGTTAAAGATGGCATTGTTGACTTTTTGCCAAGCGCCATTACTTCCTCTCTGTTTGTTTCGCATGCTGAAATAACGCAAATAGATACCGTTAAAATGAAAAGGCGACTTATGCTTTTTACTACATGCATTAAAAATAAATTAATCGTATTTGAATTTAATAAACCAACGTTTATTAAATGTAAATCCTAAAACTACACGAACGTAGTCTTCTTGCAACAAATTATTTGAAATTGAACCCATTTTCCCGAATTGGGCAGATAAATTAATAATGGCAATATCATCAAATCGTCCAATACCAACTGGTAAGCCTAAGCCGGCAGAAATAAAATAATTGCTGATGGCCGTATTTTTTAAATCTAAGTAACCATCTGTATAAGAAAAACCTAAACGGTA
This sequence comes from Bacteroidia bacterium, assembly GCA_021740825.1. GTDB lineage: Bacteria > Bacteroidota > Bacteroidia > B-17B0 > Aurantibacillaceae > UBA4416. The sequence goes on from JAIOZA010000003.1 coordinate 36,641, forward strand.
TTGAATTCTTTTTGTATAGTTTGAAGAGCCGTATGCTAATTTATTTGGAACGTAATTTAACCCAGCAGACAACCGATAACTATTTTTGAAATTTGTACTTGGCGCATCAAAATATTTAAAACCACTCCAAGCAGTGGTGGCTGCATCCATTAATAAGGTTATTTTTTCACCTTTTTTAATGGAAAAACCAATCCCCATTTCTAATGGTAACTTAATTAAACCTGCCACGTTTTGCGAATTTAGTATTGTATCTTTTGGACGCTCAATGCCAAAACCATCAATGGCATAATTATAAATAATATTACTTTGTTTAGCAGAAATCCCCGTTGGAGTATTTATAAAAAAGCCGACGCCAATTTTTATTTTTTGTTTTAAAATACGATGTTGACCTTTTGATTTTACCGAATCGATTGTAAAATGAGTTTGCAATCCGGCGTTGAAAGTAAAATCTGATACCTGAATAGATCGTTGTCTTTTTGAATTGAAATAGGTAACTGTTCCGGGATAAATAATATTTGTAGTTTGGTTAATAGTTCCAAATAAATAGTTGGCGGTTCCACCAATTGAAAGTTCTGATAAAAGTTGTTTGCCAATTTTTTTACGCTTGTAGATTGCTGTTTTTTGATATTTAATAAGCGTGTCAGCTTCCGCAGAATTATAAAATTTTGAAGCTTGTTTTCTAAATGGCTTGATGCCTGCTCCTACAAAAGCTTTATTAATTCCCCCATCTCCATCAAAAATATAATTCATGGTGCCAATACCTTCATACTCTTGCGTAGAAGTAATTTTATAGCCAACAGTGCTATAAGGCATAATGCCAAAAGCGGCGCCACCAATTCGTTTTAATGGGAATCCAACCGAGCCGTAAGAAAAATTAGTGTTTTTTTTAACAGCAGAACCTTGACTATTAATGATTTTAGTAAATTGTGCTTGACCACCTAATTCAAAAGTGGTTAGTTTAATGCCAGCTAAACCTGCCGGATTAGCCACATTAATAAAAAAGGGTGCAATAGTATCTTGGTGATAAGCAATAAACGATCCGCCCATAGCAGCTGGTGCGGCAAAAGTTTGTAAGTTTAATTCGCCCAAGCCGTAGCGTGAGTATGGACTTGATGTTAAAATTTGAGATTTACAAAACATGCTCAAACATAAAAACGCAAGTGTTAAGGAAGTTGACTTCAAAAAAGAGGTATCTTTAATTATTTTCAAGGTGATATGCTAAAATAGTGTTAAGTCCAATTAAAATTAAATTTTGGTGGGCAAAGATGCTATTTTTTAACCGATTTGCCAAGTATTCGCCATCGCCACCAGTTAATAAGCAAATTAAGTTTGAATACTGTTGTTTATACTGGTTGATGATACCATCAACCTCGGCAACTGAGCCATTTAGAACGCCCGATAGAATGGATTGTTGTGTATTTACACCAACTAAATCAGTAAATGACTTATCAAAATCAATTAACGGCAGTTTGCTTGTAAATTGATGTAGCGCTTTAAATTTCATTTGTATTCCGGGCGAAATGCCTCCACCTAAATACTCGTTATGTACATTTGTAAAATTATACTTAATGCAAGTACCAGCATCAACTACCAGCACATTGCTATTTGGATATAAGCTATATGCCCCAACCGCAGCTGCTATGCGATCGGAACCCAAAGTGGAAATAGATTGATACGAATTAATTAAAGGGATTTTTGTTTTATCCGTAAAAAGATGAATAGGCAAAACCACGTTTAGTTTTTCATACCATTTATCTAAACCATCAACAACACTGCAAATAATAGCATGTTGTGCCTGATTGAGCAGTGTCTTGTCTGCTAAAAGTTCATTAAAATCGTTAAATGTTTTGTGATCAATTAAGTGGTTATTCTTAAATAATGCTGCTTTTACGCAGGTATTGCCTATGTCTATTACTAAATTCAACGTTTATAAATGTAATAAATATAGCAGCATAGCCATGCGTATTTAAGATTTTTTAATATTTGTTTTGCATTATAAATAATTCTCTTAAATTTGCAGCCCGATTAAGTTGGTACCTTAGCTCAGTCGGTAGAGCAACAGACTGAAAATCTGTGTGTCCCTGGTTCGATTCCTGGAGGTACCACAAAAATTATAAAACCCTTAACTAGTTATAGTTGAGGGTTTTTTGTTTAGCTTAATTCCCCACATTTTCCCCACAATAGAGTAAAAACCCATAAAAAAAGCGGACTGTTATATCCGCTTATCTTTTTTATAGTGTCCTTTTAATATGGTAGGTCGTCGTCCTGCATTGCTTCATTAAAATTAGCACCGCGTAACTCAGCACTATCTAATTTAGCACCTCGTAAATCAGCGTGACTTAAATCAGCATTAAATAACTTAGCATCACTTAAATCAGCAAGAGTTAAATTAGCGTGACTTAAATCAGCAATATTTAAATTAGCAGCTCTTAAAATAGCATTTCTTAAGTAAGCATTTCTTAAATTAGCACCTCGTAAATCAGCAAGAGTTAAATTAGCATCTGTTAAATTAGCACTATCTAATTTAGCCTCGCTTAAATGAGCACGAGTTAAATCAGCAAGAGTTAAATTAGCTTCTGTTAATAGAGCACCTAATAAATTAGCACTACGTACATTTGCATTGCTTAAATTAACCTCGGTTAAATTAGCCTGGCGTAAATCAGCGCTTTTTAAATTAGCATATCTTAAATCAGCGTGACTTAAATTAGCGCATGTTAAATCAGCACCGCTTAAATCAGCATCGCTTAAATTAGCATGACTTAAATTAGCACCATTTAAATTAGCATACTGCAAATTGGCATAATCCAAACGAGCACCTTTTAAATTAATATCTGTTAAATTAGCATATCTTAAATCAGCAGATCTTAAATCAGCATCTGTTAAATCAGCACCGCTGAAGAAAGCATGACTTAAATTAGCATTACTTAAATTAGCACCATTTAAATTAGCGCCTAATAAATTAGCACCTTTTAAATTAACATCTGTTAAATTAGCTACTCTTAAGTTAGCGCCACTTAAATTAAGTCCTCTAATTTTTTCATTTAAATTTTTTATCTCACTTAAAATATTTAAAAGTTCTTCTGTATTACTCATTTCTATTGGTTATAAACTAAATCAAATATATTTATTTTTGGCGGAATAACCTAAATCATTAGCGTCTCAAAATTTATAACAACGTTTTATTTAAGTCGTACATTTATAAAAATTTAAATTGTACAAAAAAACAAACATATTTTTTTAACTTCATTATTAAAAATACCTACCAAATGATTTATAAAATTCAATTTAAAGTTCTTGTTTTATTATGCATTATCACCATCACTCATACTGGTTGTAAAGTTTATTACGATATTAATGCAATTAATACAAAATTAAAATCAAGTGTTGATAACGTTAATCAAAACTGTTCGTCGGTAACTACAAAAATTGGTGCTATGCAAACCGATTATTTGGCATTAAATTGTAAAACCGATGCAAAGCCTTTTCAAATTGCTAAACAACTTTTATTAGAAACAGATGCGTTAGTTAATGAGATGGCTGCATACCAAAAGAACATTAATGATGAATATGCTAATTTTAAACAATACACCAATGGTAAAAGTAAAATAGAGTCGGGGACTCCAGAATGGAAGAAGTTTAAAGTCACCAAAAAAACGCTTAAATCTAATGTTCATGTGCTTCAAGTAAAAGGAAACGATGCGGTGAAAAAAGCAACGGCCTTCAATAAATATGCAAATGAAGATGTATTGAAAGGTATTCAATTTTGCGATGTGGCTTCTTTTAATTCTAAATTTGATGATATCATTATTAATTTAGATAAAAGCTACAAAACATTTTTAGAACAGCTAACAGAATACGAATCGAAGTTGCAAGTGATGACAGAAAAATTTAATCAAGTTTTTCCTAATCAATGTAAATTATTGAATGAAGATTTTGAAAAAATAAAATCAGGTAAAGAGCGATTTGAATCTGTAAAATCTAAGGTGCAATTAAGTGTCAATAAGTTTAAAGGTGCTTCGGCAGGAAAGCAAAAAATTTATTCATGTTCTTCGGAGTGGGTGATGGTAAGTGAGGCGGAAAAAGAATTAACATCGCATCAAACAGCGTTAAGTAATTTGCAACAAACTATTCAAGGTTTGATTAATCACATGCAAACTGTTATAAACACGATGCAGCAATAATTAGGGTTCCCTGAAAAACTCAATTTTCCTTTTTATTTTCTTTTTGCTTGGCAAAAAAGAAACAAAAACCCAATCCGCCAACTGGCGGACAACTCCTATTTTTTATCCCTCTAAAAGCCTGCGCAGCGCTGCCTAAAAAATCGCAGTTCGCACTCTTTCGCCAAAAGCAACCGCACTATTACCAAAGTATGATAAATTTGCTAATAATTGATGCGAGCTTCTTTATAATTTTTCTGCAAAGTACCTTGAAGAAAAAAAATCAAACACTTTTAATAATTTGCATCTGTAAGGATTTCAAAATTTTGAGTTAACTCTAATAAAATCGAAACAAATTTGAGTTTGTTTATTTTACCTTAAGCTACTTGCAATTGCGTTAGTCGTGCATTTTTTAATTTATCTAAGGCGTATTCTAAAGTAATTGTTAATTTTTTAGAAACCTTTTCATCACTAGGTGCATCAAACATAAAATCAACCATGATTGATTCGCAAATACCGCGTAATCCGCGGGCACCTAATTTAAATTCGAGCGCCTTATCAACTATTAAATTTAAAACCTCTTCGTCAAATTCAAGCGTAATACCTTCCATTTTAAATAAGAATTGGTATTGCTTAATTAAGGCATTTTTAGGTTCTGTTAAAATTGAACGAAGGGTTGCTTTATCTAATGGCTTTAAATACGTGAGCACAGGTAAACGACCAATTAATTCGGGAATTAAACCAAATGATTTTAAATCTTGTGGAGAAACATATTGTAATAAATTACTTTTATCAATTTCATCTTTAGCCACCGAAGCCGAATAACCAACCGCTTGCGTATTTAAGCGTTGTGCTATTTTTTTATCAATACCATCAAAGGCACCGCCACAAATAAATAAAATATTTTTAGTATTTACTTGTATCATTTTAGCATCGGGGTGCTTACGACCACCCTGCGGTGGCACATTTACAATTGAACCTTCTAGTAATTTTAACATGGCTTGCTGCACACCTTCACCACTTACATCACGTGTAATAGATGGATTATCGCCTTTGCGCGCAATTTTATCAATCTCGTCAATAAAAACAATACCACGCTCTGCATTTGCTACATCATAATCGGCAGCTTGCAGTAAACGTGTCAATACATTTTCTACATCTTCGCCCACATAACCAGCTTCTGTTAAAACAGTAGCATCAGCAATACAAAATGGCACATTTAATAGTTTAGCAATAGTGCGCGCCATCAGTGTTTTTCCCGTTCCTGTTTCGCCAACTAAAATCACATTTGATTTATCAATTTCAATATCTTCTTTAGCAGAATTAACATGCGAAATACGTTTAAAGTGATTGTATACCGCCACACTTAATATTTTTTTTGCTTCATCTTGCCCAATAATATATTCATCTAAATGTTGCTTGATGGCGTGCGGTTTTAATACATTTAAAGCATGCTTTACTTGTTGGTTGCCCTGCGCGCCGGCTTCTTCACTTACAATTTTAAATGCTTGAGAAATACACATGTCACAAATGTGACCAGTAACACCTGCAATTAAAACTTTTACTTCTTTTTTATCTCGTCCGCAAAACGAACACACAATTGGACCTGCTTTTGCCATAATAGTAATTTGGGCTACAAAAGTACGCAAATACACTTACATACGTTATGCTTAGAGTGGTTTTTTTAATACTACAATTTAATTGATTATATTTTCACTCCTATCACACACACATCATCCACCTGCTCTAAATCACCTTTCCAATTTTCAAAAACATTTTCGAGTTTTTGTTTTTGTATTTCCATTGATTCATGAGAAATAGAAATTAATAAATTTTCTAATTGTTTGTACATAAATTTTTTGCCTTTTGGTCCTCCAAATTGATCGGCAAAGCCATCGGTAAATAAATAAAATTGCATGCCATCTTGTAATGCAATTTCATGTGCAGTAAATGGTTTAGTTATTTCGCTTTTGCCAATTGGTTGTTTGTCAGCTTTGATTTCGATGAGTTGAATGTCAGGTCGAGCGGAGTCGAGACCTGCATATGTCGACTTCTCGACTGCGCTCGAAGTGACAGAAGATTTTACATACCACAACGGATTGTTGGCGCCACTCCAATAAACTTTATTATTTGACTTATCAATACACAACAACGAAATATCCATGCCGTCTTTTACTTCGGAGTTTCCTTTGGCAAAGGTTTCTAAAACGAGTTCGCGAGTTTTATCTAAAATTTTTCCCGTATCAGTAATGCCAAATTCGTTTACGGTTCTGTTTAAGGCATTAGAGCAAACAACAGAAACCATTGCGCCAGGAACACCATGTCCGGTGGAATCGGCAGCGGCAATAAAAAATTTATCATCTTTAATTTCAGCCCAATAAAAATCTCCAGCAACTACATCTTTAGGTTGATATAAAACAAAGTTATTTGGAACATGTTCATTGATGAAATGTAATGGTGGTAAAATAGCTTCTTGTAAACGTTTAGCGTAATGAATGGAATCGAGGATTTCTTTTTGTTTTTCTTTTATTAAATGGTTTTGTAAATCAACTACTGCTTTTTGTTTTTCAACTTCTGTTTTCTGTAAGGCAATAATTTTATTTGCTTTTTTAGTTTTTCTTAAATTAATAAAGACAAAAAACAAAAAAACAACTAGCATGAACAAACCACTTAGAATCATTTTCTGAATGTATTCTTGTTGCTTTCTATTCTCTTCGCTTAAAGTCTTCTCAATCTCTAATCCTTTAATTTTTTTTTGTTTAAGTTCTGCTTCAATATTTTTTTGTGCTATTTCATTTTCTTTATTTTTTAAGGATAATTCATTAATTATTTTTAACTGATTAAGTTGTTCTATTTCTTTTCTTTTTTGATTAGCGATTAATTGACTTTTAATAATTTCAGCCTCTTTTGACTTTATAATTAATGCAGAAACAGCCTTATCTTTAGCTAATAAATCCAGCTCTAGTTGCTTTTGTTTTGTTACTATTTCTTGACGCTTTAATTCTTCTTTTTTCTCCTTCATTTCACTTTCAAAAATCACTTGCGCGTTTTTTAAATGAATCATTTCATTTATAATTTCTTTACTTCTATTTTCAATTCTTTTTGAGACGTTCTTGATTAGCTGTGTCTTTTCTGATTCATTTAGTTTTTTATATTTCTCTATAGTCTCTGGATCTGTTAATTCTAAATTAGCTTCAAGATTTGAATCGTAGGAAAGTACAAATTCGGGTTTATCATACAGTAATGGCGCCAAAAAATAAATATCGTTATTTTTGAAGGTCTGTAATGAAATTGATTTAATTAATGGTAAATCGAAAAGCAAATTCTCGTCAGGGAAAGAAATAGATTTATTAATATCTATATTATCTGCTTTAACTAATATTTTTATTGGAAGATACCCTAAAACAAAAAACTCTACTTCGTAATTTTTGCCTACATCAAGAATAATTACATATTTATTTTTTAATGTGCTTAATCTTGTTATTTCCTTTTTAGTATCAAGATCCAATATTTTTATCAACAAAAAATCAATTTCGTTTTCAGGATTTAATTCGTCATGAATAGCCCCATCTAAAATAATGCATCCCTTTTTTATTGTATCTGAATTAATTTCAAAATTATAAGTTATTTTTCCATCTTTATTATAAAAAATCTGTTTGTATTTGATGTTTTTTTTATAAAACACTTCCTCTGAAACATGTTTCCCATCATCAAAGTATTTTTTTAAAAAACCTTCTCTATCACCATTTGAATTAATATATATTGAATTGTTTTGAGACTTAACTGAAATTTTAAAGACTATTAATAATAGAAGTATAGTAAATTTGATAATACGTATATTATTAGCAGTATAAATCATATATTAATTAAATAAAATTACATATTTCTTCTGTACTGCCCGCCAACCTCAAATAAGCACTTGGTTACTTCGCCTAAGCTCATAAACTTAGCAGCATCCATTAACTCAGCAAAAATATTTTTGTTGTGTATAGCTGCTTTTTGCAGGCGTTTTACCATATCATCATGTTTATCGGTATGTGTTTTATGTAACTCAGCGAGCATGGTAATTTGGTATTCTTTTTCTTCAGTAGTCGAACGAATCACCTCACGTGGTAATACCGTTGGACTTCCTTTGCTTGATAAGAAAGTATTGACTCCAATAATTGGATATTCACCTGTGTGTTTTAAAGTTTCGTAGTATAAACTTTCTTCCTGTATTTGTCCACGTTGATACATGGTTTCCATTGCTCCTAAAACACCGCCACGTTCGGAAATTCTATCGAATTCAGTTAATACTGCTTCTTCTACTAAGTCCGTTAATTCTTCAATAATAAAAGAACCTTGTAACGGGTTTTCGTTTTTGGCTAAACCTAACTCACGATTTATAATTAACTGAATAGCCATTGCTCTACGTACTGATTCTTCGGTTGGCGTTGTGATGGCTTCATCATACGCATTGGTGTGTAACGAATTACAGTTATCGTAGATGGCGTATAACGCTTGAAGAGTTGTTCTAATATCATTGAAATCAATTTCTTGCGCGTGTAACGAACGACCAGACGTTTGAATGTGGTATTTCAACATTTGACTTCTTTCGTTTCCACCGTAACGTAACTTCATGGCTTTAGCCCAAATACGACGGCTCACACGGCCAATCACACTATACTCAGGATCGATACCGTTACTAAAAAAGAATGATAAGTTTGGAGCAAAATCGTCAATGTGCATTCCACGACTTAAGTAATATTCTACAAAGGTAAAACCATTTGCTAACGTAAATGCTAATTGAGAAATAGGATTTGCGCCAGCTTCTGCAATGTGGTAACCACTAATTGAAACCGAATAGAAGTTACGTACTTTTTGATCGATGAAGTATTGTTGCACATCACCCATCACTCGTAAACTAAATTCGGTACTAAAAATACAGGTGTTTTGCGCTTGATCTTCTTTTAAAATATCAGCTTGCACCGTTCCTCTAACTTGAGTTAATGTTTTTGCTTTAATTGTTTCGTAAACATCTTTAGGCAATACTTGATCGCCCGTAACACCTAATAGCATTAGGCCTAAGCCATCATTACCTTCAGGCAATTCGCCTTGGTAAGTTGGTCTTACAGTTCCTTTTGCTTTATAAATAGCAGCTATTTTTGCTTCAACTTCTTTTTCTAATTTATTTTCTTTGATATAAATTTCACATTGTTGGTCAATGGCTGCATTCATAAAAAACGCTGCTATGGTTGGCGCCGGCCCATTAATAGTCATTGATACAGACGTTTTTGGATCGGCTAAATTAAAGCCACTATACAATTTTTTAGCGTCATCTAAACAACAAATACTCACACCTGAGTTACCAATTTTTCCATAAATATCTGGACGGTAATCAGGGTCGTTACCATATAAAGTGACACTATCAAAAGCCGTGCTTAAACGAGCGGCAGGTAAACCTTTACTGACATAATGAAAACGTTTGTTTGTTCTCTCCGGACCACCTTCGCCAGCAAACATACGCGTTGGATCTTCGCCCTCACGCTTAAAAGGATAAATACCAGCGGTGTAAGGAAAATCGCCTGGGAAATTTTCCTGCAAGGTCCATTTTAAAATATCTCCCCAAGAAGTATATTTTGGAGAAGCAATTTTTGGAATTTTTGAATGAGACAATGATTCGTAATGTGTTTCAATTTTCAACACTTTATCACGCACTTTAAATTCGTAAAACTCATTACTGTATAATTTCTTTTTAGCTTCCCATCCTTGAATCACTAATAAATGATGAGGATCTAAATCTAATTTTGTTTTTTCAAATGCTTCTTGCAAACTTTTAATCAAACGATCTTTATCATCCATTTTAGATTCAGTAATCGTTTCGATGGTTTTTTGAATACCATATAATTTTTGAGCAACCTCTGCTTGAGCATTCGCTCTCTTATCGTAATTACGGTTGTTTTCAGAAATCTCTGATAAGTAACGCGTTTTTGAAGGAGGAATGATGTAAATTTTTTCACTCATCTCTTCTGTAATAAAAAACTCTGATGCTAAACTTTTATCGCCGGTTTTTTCAACCATTTTGTTCATCACCGCTTTATATAAACGATTCATGCCAGGGTCGTTGAATTGAGAAGCAATGGTGCCAAATACTGGGATATCTTCATCTGCAATTTCCCATAAGTTATGATTGCGTTTGTATTGTTTTTTTACATCACGAATGGCGTCTAAAGCCCCACGTTTATCAAATTTATTAAGCGCAATAATGTCAGCAAAATCTAACATATCAATTTTCTCTAACTGTGTAGCTGCACCATACTCTGGCGTCATCACATATAAACTCATGTTAGAGTGTTCAATAATTTCTGTATCCGATTGTCCGATACCAGACGTTTCTAAAATAATTAAATCGAAATTTGAGGCTTTACAAATATTTACAGCATCTTGCACATATTTACTTAAAGCTAAATTACTTTGACGAGTTGCTAATGAGCGCATATACACGCGATCATTATTTATCGCATTCATGCGAATTCTATCTCCTAACAAAGCTCCGCCAGTTTTGCGTTTAGATGGGTCGACCGAAATAATGGCAATTTGTTTGTCTTTAAAATCAATTAAAAAACGGCGCACTAATTCATCTACTAAGCTCGATTTTCCAGAACCACCAGTACCTGTAATACCTAATACAGGCGTTGCAGATTTTTCTGCTTTAATTTTTAATTCGTTTAATAAACCAATATTTTCTTCGTTAAAATTTTCGGCTGCCGAAATAATGCGAGCTATTGATTTATAATCTCTATCTGCAATTTTAGCCACATCATTTTTAATATTTGTTCCTGTAGCATAATCACACTGACGTAACAAATCATTAATCATTCCTTGCAATCCCATCGCGCGTCCATCATCTGGCGCATAAATACGAGCAATGCCGTAATTGTGTAATTCTTCAATTTCTTCAGGAAGAATTACTCCACCACCACCACCAAATAATTTAATGTGTTCACAACCTTTTTCTTTCAATAAATCATACATGTATTTAAAATACTCCACATGTCCACCTTGATAGCTGGTTACCGCAATGGCATTCGCATCTTCTTGAATAGCACAGTTTACAACCTCTTGCGCGCTCCTATCATGACCTAAATGAATAACCTCTGCTCCACTTGATTGAATAATGCGGCGCATAATGTTAATGGCTGCGTCATGCCCATCAAATAATGCGGCAGCGGTTACAATACGAATTTTATGTTTTGATTGATATGGTATAGTTTCCATAGGAAATTGATTTTAAAAATAAAATGTCTAATATAATAGTTTTTATGGTTTTTGGACAAGTAATTAAGCAAGTTTGTCCTATTCTTTTTTTAAAGATGATTCTTGTTTATTAAATAGTAATTGGTAATAAAAAATTCCTACAAAAATAAATCCTAATCCAAAAGGAATCGAGGCTAATAATTTATATGCACCGTTACTAAAAAACTCACTGTACATCCAAAAGCTATTTGCACAAATCCAAAATAAAATGGCCAGATTTAAAAATAAATCGGTTGTTTTGCGAGTAATGTAAATGATATAGGCGGCAATGCTTAAGGTAGGAATAATCATTAATACGCCCAATAATTTAGCTTCAAACATCCAGCAACTGTCTTTTATTAGCCAAAAAACAATGTGAAGGCTTTCATACTTTTTTATCTTTTCCCAAAGTTCCATAATTCAGCATTAAAAGTAATATTTTTTTAACCACATAGGTCATAGGTTTTCATTGATTTATATAGAGGATTAAAATAATTTCTCTTTTACACAGTTTAACTATGTACAAAAACATGTTTTCTATCATGGAAATTCTAACAAATAGTATTCTATGTCTCTATGTGGTTATTTTTCCATAACTCTTTATGTATTTAAGCCTTTTTAGTATCTTTAAAGATAATTTACTTCAAAAAAATATATGATCGAGTTTCAAAAATTTAAACTTAAAAATAATTTAACAGTTATAGTTCATCAAGATAAAAGTACGCCGATGGCTTGCTTAAATATTATTTATGATGTTGGCGCGAGAGATGAAGATGAAAATAAAACAGGTTTTGCACATCTATTTGAGCATTTAATGTTTGGAGGCAGTGTTAATATTCCTAATTATGACGAGCCTTTGCAATTGGTTGGCGGTGAAAATAATGCATTTACCACAAACGATATTACAAACTACTATTGCACAGTTCCATCCGAAAATTTAGAAACGGCTTTTTGGTTAGAGAGCGACCGTTTGTTGAGTTTGGCTTTTGATAAAAAAAGTTTAGAAGTACAACGCAGCGTAGTAATTGAAGAGTTTAAACAACGCTATTTAAATCAACCATACGGCGACGTTTGGTTATTATTACGTCCAATGATTTACAGAGTGCATCCATACAAATGGGCAACTATTGGTAAAGAAATAAAACATATTGAAGACGCTACCATGGAAGATGTGAAAGCATTTTTTAAAGAACATTATACGCCGAGTAATGCCGTATTAGTTGTAGCTGGCGATGTTGAATTTGAGCAAGTAAAACAATTAGCAGAAAAATGGTTTGAACCAATTGAAGCAGGCACTAAACCAAAACGTAATTTACCTGTTGAGCCGCCACAAACAGAATACAGAAGTTTAACTGTTGAACGTGATGTGCCAATTAGCAGCATTTACAGAGCATATCGCATGTGTGCCAGAGTTGATGCAGAATACCATACCATTGATTTAATGTCGGATATTTTATCAAGAGGAAACTCTTCTCGTTTGTATAAAAACTTAATTAAAGACAAACAATTATTTTCAGACATCAATGCTTATGTGATGGGGGATTTTGATAAAGGACTATTTGTGATTTCAGGTAAAATAAATGAGGGGGTTACCATTGAGCAAGCTGAAGCTGGTATAGATGCTGAAATTGCAAAACTACAAAACGAATTAGTTGCTGCTGATGAGTTACAAAAATGTAAAAATAAAGTTGAATCTACTGTAACTTATAGTGAAGCAGATGTGCTAAATAAAGCAACAAACTTAGCTATTTCGGAATTGTTAGGCGATGCCAATTTGATTAATTTAGAAATTGAAAATTACCAAAATGTAACCGCTGAACAAATTAAAGAACAAGCCAATATCATTTTACGAAAAACAAATTGTAGCACGTTGTTTTATTTAAAAAAGAAGTAGGTCGGGTTCCCGCAGATTTCGCAGATGACACAGATAGAAAAAATAGTAGAAAATGATTTATCCTATATAATTAGAGGATGTGTTTTTGATGTTTATAATGAACTTGGTCCTGGTTTGTTAGAATCTATTTACGAAGCTGCTTTAGCTTATGAATTAAGGGAAAAGGGCTTAAACGTTAAAACACAATTGGGATTGCCTGTTAGATATAAAGACACGCAACTAGATCTTGGTTATAGAATAGATATACTAGTAGAAGACAAAGTGATTATCGAATTAAAATCTATTGAAACAATTTTAGATGTTCATCATAAACAAGTACTAACCTATTTAAAACTTACAAAACTTAAATTGGGGTTATTGATTAACTTTAATAGTGATGATATATCAAAATCAATTTATAGAAAAGTAAATAATTTATAAAAAATCTGCAGAAATCTGTGAGATCTGCGGGACATTAATTATGAATATAACTGAAATATCAAATCGTTTAACTCAACTTCAGTTTAACTCTGATGTGATTAACTCGTATTATGAACCACATAGATATTATCATACATTAGAACATATTATTGATGTGTTAAAAGAATTACGAAATAGTGATTTATTAAAACATGATGAGCTGTTTTTAACAGCCGTATTTCATGATATTGTTTACAATGCTCAATCAAGTTCCAACGAAGAGGATTCAGCGGAATTTTTTATAAATGCAGCAAAAACATCTTCTTTAACTCAGGAACAAAAAGAACATATTAAACAATTAATTTTAGACACAAAACATCATAAACCTACCGTTCCATTTTCTGAAGAATTTATAAAAGCTGATTTAGCCATTTTAAATTCTTCCTTTGATAAATTAATTAAATATGAGAAACAAATTTTTAAAGAATTTCAATTTGTAGATTATAAAGACTATAAAACAAAACGCATTGAAGTTTTAAAGCAATTTAATACTAATGGAAATTTAAATAATTTAATTGATTATGTTAACTCGGTTGAGCCAAGTATAGGCGTATTTGCAGGTAGTTTTAATCCTTTTCATAAAGGGCATTACAACGTATTAGAGAAAGCGGAAAAATTGTTTGATAAAGTAATTATTGCATTTGGAAAAAATCCTGATAAAACAATACGCTCATGGCCAATTCCTAAAACTATTGCAAACAGACAGCAAACAGAATATCACGATTTGTTAACTGACCATATAGATTCGTTTGACTACGATGTAACGGTGGTAAGAGGTTTAAGAAATTCTACGGATTTTAATTACGAACAAAATCAATACCGCTACATACAAGAATTAAAACCAGATATTAAAATCATCAATATTTTTTGCGATAAAGAATTTGAACATATTAGTTCATCTGGTATTCGCACGTTAGAGAAATACAACAAACACCACAGTTATTTGTTAGACTAAAAAAACATCACATGAAGACAATTATTTTTATTATAAGTTGCACTTTTACGTTCATTAACATAAAGGCTCAAAAAACATATCAATTGCCATCCGATATTTCAGCAAATGATTACATGGCAAAAACCATTATTATAAAAGTGAAGCCCGCTTTTGCGAGTGTATGTTATGATACAAAAATTGATCATCCGTCATTTACAGCTTTAGCTGCAGCTGTTGGAGTTACTAACCTAAATAAAAAATTTCCTTTAGATAAATCGCCCGAAAAACCATTTAATGAAGTTGGTCAGGCGTATGCGGATTTATCACTAATTTATGAATTAAATTATACGTCTATTTTAACGATTGAAAAAGCCATTAATAAGTTGCTCTTATCAAACATCTTAGTTTATGCTGAGCCACATTTTATCCCCAAGATTAATTACAATCCAAATGATCCATTAGCAAATCTCGCAAATCAATATCACTTGCAAACAATAAATGCCTTT
Source organism: Bacteroidia bacterium (assembly GCA_021740825.1). Classification (GTDB taxonomy): domain Bacteria; phylum Bacteroidota; class Bacteroidia; order B-17B0; family Aurantibacillaceae; genus UBA4416. The sequence continues at coordinate 51,866 of JAIOZA010000003.1, forward strand.
AATGCCTGGAATATTGATAAGGGCGATTCATCTATCGTTATTGGAATTACTGACACCGGAACAGACCCAACACATCCTGATTTATTTAATAATATTAAACGAAATTATGCAGATGTAATTGATGGCGTTGATAATGATGGCGACGGATTTATAGATAATTACATGGGTTGGGATTTAGGTGTAAATGATAATGATGCAACTTATCAAGCTAATGCACATGGCGTGCATGTTTGCGGATTATCGAGCGCAAGCACTGACAATACTTTAGGCGGCGCAGGTTCAGGCTTTAATTGCAAGTTTTTACCTGTTAAAATATCCGATGCAAATGGAAGTTTAATAGCAGCCTACGAAGGTATAAAATATGCCGCTGATCATGGTTGCCAAATTATTAATTGTTCTTGGGGAGGTGGCGGTTCAAGCCAATTTGGGCAAGATATTATTAACTACGCCACGATTAACAAAAATAGTTTAGTGATTTGTGCTGCGGGCAACAATGGAGTAGATGGCGATTTTTATCCTGCTGCCTATAATTTTGTATTATCTGTTGCCAATACTTCACAAAATGATGTTAAATTTTCTAATTCAAATTATGGTTATATGATTGATGTTTGCGCCCCCGGCGATAATGTTAATTCAACATGGCCCGGAAGTTTATATATTACAACATCTGGCACGTCCATGTCTGCGCCAGTAGTTGCTGGAGCGGCAGGAATTGTAAAAAATCACTTTCCAGCATATAACGGCTTGCAGGTTGGCGAACGATTAAAAGTAACTGCCGATAATATTTACGCAGCTAATCCGGCTTATATTAACAAACTTGGTACTGGCAGAATAAATTTATTTCGCGCTTTAACAGATCCAGCTTCGCCAAGTGTTGTGCTTACAAATAAGTCAGTAACAGATCGTAATGATTTATCTTTTATCAATGGTGATACGCTATTTATTGCGGGTACTTTTGTAAATTATTTAGATCCTACATCTGCTTTAAATGTAACCGTTACGCCCTTATCAGCTTATGCTTTGAGTATTGATAATACAACCGCATTAGGCAATATAAACACTTTAGCTAGCGCTACTAACTCACTAGACCCTTTTACTTTTAAATTAACTGGCACGATTCCCATTAATCAGCCTATTGATTTTGAAGTTGTGATGAGCGATGGAGCGTACACGGCAAAACAATTTTTTACTTTATATATTAATGTAGATTATATAAATATTGAAGTAAATGATGTAAGCACAACCGCTACTAGTAAGGGTAAAATTGGCTACAACCAAGATGCGCAAGCACAAGGTTTAGGATTTAAATACAATAATACGGAATTATTATACGAAGCGGGTTTAATGATAGGTAGCGATACCACTAAAGTATCTGATTGTGTGCGAGGGCTAAATACCAGTAACTCAGATTTTGATTTTGGAACTATTAACAGAATAGCTTTACAAATACCTTCAATAAATTCTGATTTTGATACCAAAGCCAAACTGAACGATAACTTAGCTTTTAATCCCTTAAACATTACTGTTGACCAAAATACATTTGCTTGGACAGCTTTACCAAATAATCAATTTGTTATATGGGAATATATGATTACTAACACCCACCTTACTGATACTATAAAGAATATGTATCCTGGTATTTTTGCGGATTGGGATATTGACGGCGGAACATATGCTCAAAACAGAAGTGCTTATGATGCAGGAACAAAAATGGGGTATACTTTTTATACAGCAACAGGCGGAAAGTATGCAGGTATTAAATTATTAACCAATACAGCACCTCCAAATTTTTATGCAGTTGATCATGTGAGTGGTGGCAATGGTGGTTTAGATTTTGCAAACGGTGTGGATACAAAAGATAAATATTTAAGTTTGTCAACACAACGTTTAGCAGCAGGTGTGGCTGGAAATGGCGTGGACGTTATGAATGTAATGAGTAGTGGGCCATTTATAGTTGCGCCAGGACAATCTGTTAAAGTAGCTTTTGCGCTAATTGGTGGCGATAGTTTACAAAACTTAATTACGGGAGCGAATCAGGCGCAAATAAAATATGATGGTATATCAACCGGTATTGACGAATCTACTTCTGCTAATTATGGATTGAAAATTTTTCCTAATCCAACAAAAAATAGCATTACTATTTCGCAAACAGAACCAACGTTTAATAAGTATGAAATTTATAGTTTAAGCGGAAAATTGGTTTCTGAAAATAAAATTAATAGCATACTACAAAAGGTTGATTTAACTGGTTATTCGGATGGTATGTATATTGTAAAATTAATTGGAAACCAAAAAGTGGAGTTTAAAAAAATTGTGGTTACAGAATAACTTTTAAGACCTATCAGGTTTTTAAACCTGATAGGTCTTTCCTCAAAATTCCCTATATTTACTCTTTATTTTTAAAAAGATGGAATTAAATACCCTTACTGCTATTTCACCTGTTGACGGACGTTACCGAAAAGTAACAAACGAATTAGCAGCTTACTTTTCGGAATTCGGATTAATTAGATACCGTGTGCAAGTTGAAATTGATTATTTTATCTTATTGTCACAACAAGGTTTACCTCAATTACCAAAATTAAACGAAAGTCAAATCACAAACTTAAAAACAGTTTACCAAAACTTTTCGTTTGCAGATGCAGAGGTGATTAAAGAAACTGAAAAAACAACCAATCATGATGTAAAAGCAGTTGAGTATTTCATTAAAGAAAAATTAAAAGCACAAGGTTTAGAAAACTATTTGGAGTTTGTACACTTTGGTTTAACATCTCAGGATATAAATAATACATCAATTCCATTGTCGCTTAAACATGCTACTAAAGATGTAGTATTGCCAAACTTAACACAAGTAACTGATAAATTAACTAGCCTTGCTAAAGACTGGAAACACGTTTCATTATTGGCGCGTACTCACGGTCAGCCGGCTTCTCCAACTCGTTTAGGGAAAGAAATATATGTATTTGTTGAGCGCTTACAAATTCAAATCAATCAATTAAATGCTATTCCTTTTTCTGCAAAATTTGGAGGTGCTACTGGTAATTTTAATGCGCATTATGTAGCTTATCCAAAAAACGACTGGATTAAATTTGGGAACGAATTTGTAAATAATACGCTTGGGTTAAGCCGCAGTCAGTTTACTACACAAATTGAGCATTACGATAATATTGCAGCTTATTGTGATGCGTTAAAAAGAATCAATACCATACTGATAGATTTATGTCGTGATATTTGGACATACGTGAGCATGGAATATTTTAAACAAAAATTGAAGGCAGGAGAAATTGGATCTTCAGCTATGCCACATAAAGTAAATCCTATTGATTTTGAAAATGCTGAAGGTAATTTGGGAATAGCAAATGCCATCTTAGAACATTTATCTGCTAAGCTTCCATTATCTCGTTTACAAAGAGATTTAACTGATAGTACAGTATTAAGAAATTTAGGGGTTCCTGTTGCACATATTTTAATTTCTTATAAAAGCATTTTAAAAGGCTTGGATAAATTAATATTAAACGAAGAAATTTTTAATAGAGATTTAGAAAATAATTGGGCAGTAGTTGCGGAAGCGGTTCAAACAATTTTACGTAGAGAAGGCTATCCAAAACCATACGAAGCATTGAAAGACTTAACGCGTACTAATACGCAAATAACTAAAGATTCGATGCATACATTTATTAATAATTTAAATGTAAGCGTTGAGGTAAAAGAAGAATTATTACAAATTACACCTCAAAACTTTGTAGGACAAAATCCGGAGTTTTAACCTTTCGACCCCGCTCAGGGTGACATTTTTGTCAGTTCGAGCGCAGTCGAGAACAAACAAAAAATGAAAGTAGCTGGTTTCACAATCATACGCAATGCGATAAAATTTGATTATCCTGTGGTTGAAGCCATTACTTCTATTTTGCCGATATGCGATGAATTTATTGTAGCAGTAGGTAATAGCGAAGATGGCACTTTACAATTGATTAAAAACATCAACTCTCCAAAAATTAAAATTATTGAAACTGTTTGGGATGGTTCACTTCGTCAAGGAGGACAAGTACTTGCCATTGAAACTAACAAAGCATTTGATGTCATTAGTAAAGATGTTGATTGGTGTTTTTATATTCAGAGCGACGAGTGTGTCCACGAAAAACATTTAGCATCAATTAAAGAAGCGATGCAGAAATACAATGACGATAAACAAGTTGAAGGTTTATTATTTAATTACGTCCATTTTTATGGCACATATAATTACGTTGGTAATTCTCGTCGATGGTATCGTAAAGAAATAAGAATTATTAAAAACGATAAAAGCATTCGTTCTTATAAAGATGCACAAGGATTTAGAAAAACTGATAATAGCAAATTACATGTTAAACCAATCAGTGCAGAAATTTATCATTATGGTTGGGTAAAGCCTCCAAAGGCTCAACAAGCTAAGCAAGAGAATTTTCATAAGATGTGGCATGATGATGAATGGATGAAAAAAAACATTGCTAAGGTAGAAGAGTTTGATTATTCTCAAATAGATATCCTGGAAGAATTTAAAGGCACACATCCAAAAGTTATTCAGGAACGTATTAACGCTGCTAATTGGAATTTTAAATTTGATAAATCCCAAATCAAATTAACTGCAAAAAATAAAATTTTATTATTGATAGAAAAAACTACTGGCTGGAAAGTTGGAGAGTATAAAAATTATAAAATAAAATAATTGCAAGTAATAAAAATTGAATAGAAGTGTATTAACTTAACCCCCATTTTTATCATCAAAAAAATTTTGTAATGCTTGGTAGTAAATTATTTAACCTTTTAAAAGATCTTAGCACTGCTGATCGAAAGTTATTATTTTATAAAGAAAAAAAGACTGAAGATAAGCGGTTTAAGCAATTCATCTATTTATTAAAATCTAATCTTAATACCGCAGATGATTTTAATAAAAGTTTGATGCAAATAAAAAACACTTTTTATTCTGGGCAATCTGAAAAAATAAAAAATGATCACATTAGGCGTCTTATTGATTTTTGTATAAAACAAATCGAAGATTTAAAAATTGATCAGTTTATAAAAGATAATGCCAGTATAAGAAATTATATATTAACAAAAGTTTATAATAAAACACAAACTAGAACTAGTTACCAAGATTATCTTTCTAAGTTATATAATAGTGCAAAAGATTCAAATGAGTTTTGGATCATGAACTATTATATTAATAAAATGGCTAATTTAAAATTGCTAAGTCAAACCGATGATGATTTTAAGGAATGGAGAAATTTACTATCATCACAAATTAATTTAATTCAAGAGTTTTATCACGAGGAAATTGGTAATGTTTATAGCAAGATTGGATCTTCCTACGTTGACGATAGAACTACTTTAAACCAGTTTAAGTCGCAATTTTTAAATCAAGATTACATCTTAAAGCAAATTGAAATAATTCCTAATTTAAAAGTTAAAGCTAATTTGTATCTCACTCTTGCTCGCTTTAACTTTGAGGACGAAGTTAAATATGCGTTTTATTCAACAACTGCTATCAGAATAATTAAAAATGTGGATGATAGCGATTCCGATTTAATACGAAGAAAAATATTCTTTGCATCCTTTCTTCACGCTTTTCATTTTAATCATTCTTACTCTGTATTAAAGAAATTGTTATTAAAAATAATTTCGTTTAACAAAAAAGCCCAATTTGAAGAACCAAAAATATATTTTTACTTGTTTCTAATTCAAATTGTAAAAAATGACAAAGAAGGCGATTTAAACTATTATAACGTAAATGCTAAAAAATATTTCAGCGAAGAAGAATTCACTTACTTCTATAATTTTTTAGAAGCCTTACAGTTTTATAAATCAAATGATTATAAGAGTACTAAAAGAGTTCTAAATAAACTATCTCTTGTAAAAAATCCATATATAGTATCTTGGTCTAATTGCCTTGAGATTATTACTAATTACAAACAAGGAAATGTAGATTTAACCGAACGATTAATTTTAAAGGAATTTAAGAAGTTAGCTTCAAACTCAAATCGCATTTTTACTATCAATTCTTCTATTGTTGTAACTGTAAAAATAGCTAACCTCATAAACTTAAAAATTCCAAAAAATTATGATGAATTGTTTTTAAGAAGTACGAAGTTATCTCCAATTCACAACTTTATGATTGATTCGATTAATCACTAAATGTTTTTAGTAAGTATCTAATCCTTTACATCTATTATTTTGTATTATGAAACTAATAGGACAAATTGACTATTGTATCATTTTATTATTGGAAGTGATTTCTTAAATTCATCTATAATTATAAAAAAATAATTTAACCTTATTAGTAAATGAATAAACAAGTATTCATATCTGTAATATTTTTACTTTTTGCTTTATTTAGTAATGCGCAAGTTACAATATTAGATAATTTTACTGATGGTAATTTTACAACAAATCCTACTTGGAATATTCAATCTGGAACCTGTGGTATTGCTTTAAATCAAATACAAAACACGTCCACAAGCGCTATAATCTCGACGCCTTTTTCTATTGCATGCGAAGAGTGGGCCTTTGAAATTGATCTTGAAACTGACGTAGATGCATTTGTTCGCTACTATTTTTATTTAAAAGATAGTCCAAATCCAGCAAATAGTTTGGCTGACGGTTATTATGTTCATGTTGATGGATATAATCGCATTTTTACTTTTAGAAGGCTGGATAACGCATCTGCTGTCATCCTAATAAGCTACACAGCTTCTTCAAATATAGCAGGAGCTGCCTTAGGCATAAAAGTTGTAAAAACTAATGACACTTGGGAGCTATTTGTAAATAATATATCGAGAGGAACAGCTTCTGACGCTACCTATGACATGAGTCAATGCCAATATCAGGCTATATGGATTACCGCAGGTATTGCTTCTGACAATCATAGAGTTGATAATATTACTTATAAAGCGGTAAGTACTTTGCCAATTGAATTAACTAATTTCGATTACAGTTGTAACAATGAAACATTAAAATTAAATTGGTCAACAGCTTCGGAAACTAATAATGACTATTTTTTGGTGTTGGGCAGTGCTGATGGAATGGAGTGGATAGAAGTTGGTAAAGTAGCAGGTGCAAATAATAGTATTAATAAACTAAATTATAATTTTAATATACCAAAACACTATTCAAACTTAAATTATTATAAGTTAAAGCAAGTTGATTTTGACAACTCTTATTCATACTCGAACATATTATATGTTGATTGCCAATCGAAAAACAAAATTGAAATCTTTCCTAACCCATTTGCTGATGAGCTGAATTTAAAAGTTCAGTCAAATGAACTAGTCCCATATCAAATATCAACCGTTTTAAGCCAAGTGGTTAATTCAGGTTATGTCAATTCTGAAAGCAGTACCATTAAATTATCAGAATTACCTTCAGGCATTTATTTTATTAAAGTAAATAACTCCAATTCACATAAAATTATTAAACAATAAGTTGTTCAAGTTTAGTTAGGTTGCGAAATTATAATTTGCCCCTAACTAGTAGGACAATTGTGCATATAAATTATTGCTTTTTTATTTTTTTTAATCGTTTTTAGTGCAATGTTTTTATCCCATAACTATGCGTATAATTTTAATGAATTCAATTTATTTCAAAATAAAAAATAGGAGATCTCTCGCAATTATAATCTTAATCTTATTTTGTTTTAATTTACAATCACAAATTGTAATTAATGAAATTCAGGTGCAACCTGCAGGAAGCAGTTCAGCATCTAATCCACAAAATTTGGTTGATTGCACGCCAAATGCAGGAGCTGAATTTATAGAGTTGTACAATACAAATCCTTGTAATGCTGTTGATATTAGTTGCTATATTTTAGCAAATAATATTGCCGGCACTTCGGTGGCGGCTCACGGGGGATTTAGATTTCCTGCAGGAACTATTATTCCTCCTTTAGGATTTGTGTCAATTGGTGGAGCAAATTCGGGAGCAACATTTAATTTAAATACATTATGTGGTACCGCAAACTTAAATATTAATCCTGCTGGTAGATGGTATTTACCAAATGGAGATGGATATATGATGCTGTATAATGCTAGTGGTAATGTTGTGGATGCAATTTACTGGACTCTCGGTGCAGGAGAAGCTTCTAAATGGGGAACAGATACAGATATTAATACAAATCCAACAAGAATTCCAGCAGGAACTGCATCATGTCCCACAGTATTATCTCTTTCAGGCCCCGCAAATTTAGCTATCGGATTAGCGGAATATATTGGCCAATCCTCAAGTGGCGGATTTTCAACTTCTAGGCAAACAGATGGAAGTTCTGTTTGGGTGCGAAATGCAGCAGGTACAATAAATACATGTAATGGCTCCTGCAATATTTCAACAAGCACATTTTCTATCACAACGGCAATTTCAAATCCAACTTGTACTTCCACAAACGGAGCGATAACTATAACCCCTAATCCACAAGGCAATTATACATATACATGGACGGCACCTGCAATAAGCTCAACAAATTCAGCAACTGGATTAACAGCGGGACAATATTCAGTAGCAATAAGTAATGGAAGTTGTATTACTAATACTACCATAGTTTTATCAGCGGTTCCTTGTTCTAACTATTGCCAACCTAATGGCAACTTAGCTATTTTTTCAAATTATGATGGAGGTATACTTACAATAAATGTTGATCAAAATATTCCCAATCTAAAAGTAGGTATCTGCACCTACGAGCCAATACAAGTTAATTTTACAGGCCCATTTGTTGCAAATGTAACACAAGTAATTTATGCTGGATTTAATTCAAATCAAAACAATAATAATTGCAATTTAGGAAATTTCCCAACTTCTATTACTGGAGTTCCTGCTGGTATTGTTACTATAAACCCGCCATTATCGCCTCCGTTGGTTGGATATACACCAGTTCATAATAATGGGGCAGGGCCATGGGGAGGGCAGATGATTGGAACTGCTGGAAATTGCGATACCACTATTAATGGTGGTGGAGGTAATACGCCGGATGAAATTGTTTATTATTTTCAGCAAGCTACCGCAGGCACTTTATTATTTCATCAAACTCAGTACAATTGTTGGATAAATCAAACATTAAATATTTCGGCAGGTGGCAACTGTTGTATCTTACCGGGCAATACATCATGCCCTCCTATTTCATTATCAGTTTTAAGCAGTTCTAATGTCTCATGCTTTGGAGGATCTAATGGTGCCGCAACAATAGTAGGAAATGGAAGTGCAGGTCCGTATACATACACTTGGACACCCGGAAATCTAAGCAGCGCTTCTCAAACCTCCTTATCTGCCGGAACTTATACAATTAATGTAACAGATGTTAATCAATGCTCTGGAACAGGAACGATTTCTATTTCGCAACCAACTACATCTATAAGTGCAGTGATAACAGCTACAACTCATGCCGGATGTGGTGGCGGATCATCTTCAACGATTTTTTGGACAGAAGATTTTGGTGTTGGATGCAACCAAGGAGCATTAGCATCTGTTTATACAGGAACTAACGGTTCGTGGACTGTAACCAATACAGGAATAAATGATGCATCAGCAAATCAATGGTTTGTTAGTGCTACTGAAGCTGGCATGGGAGTTGGAAATTGTGGGGATGGGTGCTTAGGTAGTTTTACAAATAATAGAACGTTACATATTTCTAATGTTTCAACCTCTCCTGCAGCTTTTATTTTTTGCCCAGCTGGCGATTGTGGTGCAGCGTATGATACAGGTATTGGTTTTAGCAACGTTGCAGCAGATAAAAGAGCAGAATCTCCGCAAATTAATTGTTTAGGCAAATCAAACATTTCACTTAATTTTAATTATATAGAAGGTGGAGCTACAACCATTGATGATGCTACGTTATGGTATTTTGATGGTGCGATTTGGAATCAAATTGATAACATGCCTAAAACGATTGTTTGTAGCAGTGGTCAAGGACAATGGGCAGCAAGAAATATTGTATTACCTGCTTCTGCAAATAATAATCCGAATATTAAAATTGGATTTAGATGGGTAAATAATGATGATGGCGCAGGAACCGATCCATCCTTTGCGGTAGATGATATTTCATTAACAGCTAGCTCTACAAATGGAGCATCAGGTGGAGCAACCGTAACGGTTAGTGGAGGAACACCTTCGTATACTTATAGTTGGATTCCAAGTGGAGGAACTACGGCAGGCGTAACTAATTTATCTGCTGGTAGTAATTCGGTTTTAGTAACCGATGCAAATGGTTGCATAGCATTGGCAACTACAAATATTTCTTCAACTGCTGGTCCTACTGTTGCAATTTCATCGCAAGCGAATGTAACTTGTTTTGGAGCAAACACAGGGACTGCAACAATTAATACTTCAGGAGGCACGGCACCTTATTCCTATACTTGGACACCTGGAAATTTAAGCAGTGCTGCTCAAACTTCTTTATCATCTGGAATATATACAATTAATGTAGCAGATGTCAACCAGTGTGCTGGCGCGGCAACACTAACTATTTCTCAACCAACTTCAGCCCTAACAGCTATTATCTCCTCAACTTCAGCAACTGGTTGTGGCACTAGTACAGGTGGTGCAACCGTATCTGCTACTGGTGGAACACCAGGTTATACTTACAGTTGGACTCCAAGTGGCGGGACTACTGCAAGTGTTGCAAATTTATCCACCGGAAGCAATTCGGTAACCGTTATAGATAATAACGGATGTTCGATTATGGTGATAGCAACTATTATTACAGCATCTGGTCCAACATTATCTGTACTTTCTCAAACAAATATATTGTGTAATAATGATGCAACAGGTTTAGCCACAATAAATGCTAATGGCGGCTTAGCTCCTTATACTTATTCATGGGTGCCAACTGGCGGCAATAGTAATTCTGCATCGGGTTTAACAGCTGGAGATTACACAATAACAGTTACAGATGCCTCGCAATGTGAAAGTTTAATTAATTTAACTATTACTGAAGCTCTACCGATATCATTTACATTATCTTCATCGCCCGCTTTATGCGGAAATGTTGGTGGATCGGCAACTGTAACTGCAACTGGTGGGGTTGCTCCATTAACTATTTTATGGGCTGATGGCAGCAGCAATGCTACAATCGGTAATTTAACAGCAGGATCATATTTTGTAACTATTACAGATGCTAACAATTGTTCCGAATCAGGTAATGTGGTTGTTGAATTATTATCAACGCAAACAATTAATGGAACGCCTTGCATTATTGAAATTCCAAATATTATTACACCTAATAATGATAATGTGAATGACTTTTTTAAAATTAAGAATTTAGAATATTTTCCTAATACTTCTGTGAGTATTTTTAATCGATGGGGAACAAAACTATATGAGAATGCTAATTATAAAAACGAATGGAACGCTGATGGCATTTCGGATGGAACTTACTTTTATATAATTACCGTTACAAAAGATCAGCAGTACAAAGGTTATGTTACTGTATTTAGAACTAACTAAAACAGAAAAACGCAGCGATTGTTCCTCATGATAACGGCTACCTTTTAGATTGAAAAAAATCTTTTAATATTTTTGAGCACTCATTTTCTAACACTCCTTTTATAACTGTTGTTTTGGGATGAAGGATAGTTTGATTTATTTTACTAAATCCTTTTTTTTCATCACTAGCGCCATAAATAATTTTAGTGATATGACTCCAGTGAAGCGCTCCCGCACACATTAAACAAGGTTCTAAGGTTACGTATAGGGTGCAATCATTTAAGTACTTACCGCCAATTGCATTTGCAGCAGAAGTTATGGCTTGCATTTCAGCATGAGCGGTCACGTCAATTAATCGCTCGGTAAAATTATGAGCCCTTGCAATTATTTTTTTGTCAGCAACAATTACTGCACCAACAGGAACTTCGTCTGCATCAAAAGCTTTGCGAGCTTCTTTCAACGCTTCGTTCATAAAATAATCATCAGAGTATAATTCCACTATGATAAAGTAGTTAAAGCATTTTTTAATCTTGTAAGCACTTCTTCTTTACCTAGCAATGCTAACATGTCAAATAGCTGAGCGCCGCCTGCAACACCGGTAGTTAATACTCTTACTAATTGCATGTCTATTTTCCCTAATTCAGGTTCCGCAGCTGCAAATAAATCATGGATACTTGTTGTTGACCAAGATTCTAATGAATTTAATTTTTCGCTTAATTTTGTATAAGTAGCTTTTGAATTTTCATTCCATTTTTTAGCCAATACTTTTTCATCGTACTGCGTTGGAGCAATAAAAAAGTAAGAACCTAAATCATAAAATTCAGTCACAAAATGTGCTTTTTCTTTTACTAATCTGCAAAATTCCTGAACAAAAGCTCTATCTTTTGTTATGCCTTTTCCTTCTAGTAAAGGAGTTACAGATGCCGCTAGTTGCTCATCTGTTTGCATTCTTAAATATTGTTGGTTAAACCATTTTGTTTTTTCAGGATCAAATTTCGCTCCTGATTTATTCACTCGTTCAAATGAAAAATTTGCAATTAACTCTTCTTTACTCATAATTTCGCGATTATCGCCCGGATTCCAGCCTAACAACGCTAACATATTAATGAATGCATCTGCTGTAAAACCAGATTCTTTATAGCCAATATAACTTTCTCCTGTTCGCTCATCATGCCAGTTAATTGGAAACATTGGCAAGCCAGATTTATCACGTTTAGATAATTTTCCGTTTCCATCTGGCTTCAAAATTAATGGCAAGTGTGCCAATTTTGGCATATCATTCTCTAATCCTAAATAACGATAAATTAAGATATGTGATGGAGCGCTTGGTAACCACTCTTCACCACGCACTGCATGAGAAATTTTCATTTCAATATCATCCACAATATGCGCTAAATGATAGGTTGGCATTCCATCTGATTTTAATAAAACCTTATCATCTACCTGACTTGAGTTTACAGTTACCCATCCGCGAATGATGTCATGAAAACGGATTTCTTCGTTGCGAGGAACTTTTAAACGAACAACATAGGGAGCACCTTCATCCATTAATTTTTTAACCTCATCTTCGGGCAATGTTAACGAATTACGCATGTTTTGACGAGTGATGGCGTTGTACTGAGGAGCAACAACTTTAGCTGCTTCCAAACGCTTACGCATTTCATCTAACTCTTCTGAAGTATCAAATGCAACATAGGCATGACCTGATGCAATTAATTGGTCTGAATATTTTTTATAAATACCTAAGTCTTTTCTCTCGCTTTGACGGTAAGGCGCATAGGGACCGTCACCAAAACCTACACCTTCGTTTGGTTCAATGCCGCACCATTTCAGTGCATTAATAATATACTCTTCAGCACCATTTACATAACGAGTTTGATCTGTATCTTCAATACGTAACACAAAATCGCCTCCGTGTTTTTTAGCAAATAAGTAACTAAATAAAGCAGTACGAACACCACCCATATGCAAGCCACCGGTGGGACTTGGCGCAAAACGTAATCGGACTTTTTTTTCCATAGAGGGCAAAGATAAATATAAAATTTAAACTGTTTTTAATAAAAAATGCGCTTTTGAAAACCACTAATACATTACGATAAAAACTATTTATCGGATGATGACCATTTTACCAATTCCTTTTTTGAAGAATGAATCTGCATCTGTTTGATTTTTTTCTATGCTTTGTCCATTATGACGGGTAATTACTCGGTATAGATAAACTCCGTTTGCTAATTTATCACCAAATTCATCTTTACCATCCCAAGCATATTCTGTAATATTTCGTCCAATATGTAAATTACCTAATTCATCTTTTTTGATTTCTTTCACTACTTTGCCAGTAATAGTCATAATTTGAATAGTGAAAATATCTGGAATTTCACTACCTGTTAATGTAAATACAAATTTTGTGGATGTGCTAAACGGATTAGGATAATTTAATACTTCGGTAACGGTTTGCTTATTGATGATTTCAAATTGAATAGTATAATCTACACTACCGGAAACATTACTGCTTCTGTCGGAAGCTTGGACAATTAGATGGTATTTTCCGTCATCGGCAAATTCTGGTTTCCATTCTATTTTGCAAGAATTACTGGGCAATTGAGCTGGCGTAAATTGCAGTGCATTCCCAAAAAATATCCGTTTTTCCGTTGCTTGATTTGGGTATTTAATAAATACTTTAAAATCATTCGTATCATTTAAGGCTAAAAATCTATTTTCATCCTTTACTGTTACTAATACATGAGGTTTTGACGATACAATGTCTCCATTTAAAATATGTGTTCCATCAAAAGTTACATCCAATAACGGATTGATGTTATCTTTACTAACATTAAAACTGACACGAGCTACATTATTAAAATGGTATTGTTCTAATTGATATTTTGAATTCACTTCAGGATTAACATCAATCCATAAATAATTTTGACCGGGATAATTTAAACTATTAAATTTTATTGTGTCAATAATAATTTGATTTGGAATAAACGGATTAGCTTTTAGTTTTTGAGGTAAAGGATGAATCGTCCTATTTACATCTTCAATCCAATAAGTAACAACTAAACTATCATTAAAAGGTAATTGACCTATATTTTCTATTGGTAAACGAACAATTAAATTATCACCTTCTTGCAAGGCCTGTACCGTTGAGTTATTTGAATAACCTTGTAGCGGATTAATAGCACATTCGGGAATTGGATCATAATACACTTGCCATTTTTTAAGTTGCGGTGCAACATGAAAGGTATTATCTTCCATCAGTGCTACCAATTTTATTTGCGGATAAATTGAAGCATCTACATAATTATATAAATCTAAAATATCGAAATTATTTAGGTAAAACGTATTTGGCACAGTATCAATTGAGCCATTAGTTTTAATTCTAACAATTTTAAGAGCAATACTATCATTTGCTGCAAAAGCATCATACTTCCAATGTAAACTATTCCATTTAAATGCAGGTCCAATTATTTCGGAAGCAATATATCCTTTATTCCATTTAGTAATAATATTGCTACTTAGTTCAATTTTGCTAGATGTAGATGCGCCTATAATTTCCTGACCACAACCAGGAAATGGAACGTTTCGTTTTTTTCCAAAAATAATTAAGGGGACACTATCACCAACAGTGCTAATACTATATCCTCCAAAATTTTTAAATTCTTGCTGCAGCGCAGTACCAAAAATTGAAGAGTGATGCGTATTACTGCTGTATGCTAAAATGTAATTATTTACATCGACATTATTTAAAAAAGTCGTTAAATCAGTTTGCCAATTTGGATTAGCACCGCAATATGAATTTGGACCAAAATCAAAAGAGGCTCTATTTTCATTCGCAAAGGCTAAGCAGTTATTATTAGGGGCAAAACCAGCAATTGCAACAGATGACGTAAAGGCGCTTGCCGATACAGAATCAAAAACGGCTATTGACCAACCATCGTTCGTATTGTAATTATAATTAGACATTACCTGTGCATTTATTGAATATTGTATGCCATATAAATCTGAACTTTTGTATTCATTTTTACAATTTATACTTACCGTATTATTTTGAAAATTAAATTTTCGTTGCGGTTTGTCATAATTTACAAATTGGTATGTGTCATTTTTAAATTGATGAAAATGAGATTGTCCCCATCCGTTTTTATCACTATATACTTGAAAAGAACTTTCCCTCCAATTTGTTCGGTCTGTTGTTAAAACAGAATCTTTGGCTATTCTCCAGAAATAAACAGTACTATCTGCAAATGGTAAGTTAACAGTCCATTTAATAACGCCGCCCGAACTTGTTATAGTGGTTGAATTTATTGGATTTGTAAATGTGTCATTTGTATCTAACTGAATTTTGTAATTGGTAGATAATGCAAATGGATCTGCAGTTGTTGCCTTTAAAGTAATTTGCGAAGTATTTGGTATTATGGCGTACTTATAAGGAAATACAGGCACAACATCTCCGCCAGGTATAAATAAATCAACAAAACCATTGGTTGTATTATTTAATTCATAGAGTTCATCAATTTCGGTGAATGCATCAATAAATACTCTAAATTGATTTAATCCAATATATTTTGAACCCTCTTTTTTTATAAAAAAACTTAAAGTGTCTGCGTTAAAAGGCGCTTTAATTCTTCTAAAATAGACCGATGAATCTCCGTTTGGAAAATAATGTTGCACTCTCACAATAAATGTATCATTTATAGCTTTTGCATTATTTTTAATAACGATGTTAATCCCAATTGAATCTAAATATGAACTCGTATTAAAATAAACACTCGAATTTTTTATTTCATAATCTGGTTTAGCAAAGGCGTTTAATTTAATTGAAGGATCGCCCTCTAAAGTAATTTCTAAATTTGTAATATCTTGGAATTGATTTAGTCCTGATGTTTTGTTACAACTATTTTTTAAAGCGTCTCCTATTCCTTTATAGTAGGTTTCGTAAGCTAAAGATTTATAAATTCCTTCTGTAAAATTAAGCAACGTACTAACAAGGCCAGAGGATGACGAAGCGATAAAGCCAATGCTCCCTTTTTTATCAAATAAAGTAAAATTCTCGCTTGCACTAATTGTATTTGGGGTATGAATATCGCCCGAATAGCAGGAGTTTGCTATAAATAAAGGATACTTTCCTTGGTTATTATAAATTGATGGATCATCTATTGCTTGATCAAAACCAGTAACTGAGCCATGACCAAAAAAAGTAATGACGGAGGCTCCGTAGTTTATTAATTTTTCTATTGAATCACTAACGTTAATTTGTATTGGTGATGTTGTAGTTTTTGCAAAACTAAATACTCTTGCACCATATAATGTGTCTTTAATAATATTGCCAAACGATTCTAAATAAGATTTAAATGCTTGTTGCTGCCCTAAATCAGCGCCACCGCTAAAATGCAAGATGCGTTTATGCCAATCTGCCGGTGGATTTTGTGCAAGACCTTGTTCGTGCTCTTTTACTTTTTCTAAATAATTTGTTACTTGAGTTGCATTAGTTGCAGATAGCCGTCCTACAGGAATAAATGGGGTAATTGAATTTGAACCGCGAATTCCGGTGGTAAATAAATTATCAGAGGATGGATTTCCCATGGTTGGTATTTTGCAATTAATCCAATTAATACTATTATTTTTTACTTGACTATTTTTAATAGATTTTCCAATCAGCAACAAATATTTCGGCGGAGAAGGCAAACTATCGCTTAAAAATTTACAGAAATTTTTTATTGCTATTGGATTTTTTGCATTTCCGTAAGCAAATTGATCATATAAATCGTCGATGTCAGCAATTATAACATGATTAGAGCCACCGGCAGCACTTTCTCTGTAAACTTTATAATCATTTGAAGGTGCTTGTAAACTTTTATGAGTAATAATTACAAAAGCAGAATCTGTATTTGTTGTTTTATAATTTGTAAAAAAACCTGTTTGATTTACTGGTTGTAACACGCTTACCGTTTTTATATTAGCCGTTGTAGTTAGAAAACATTTTTTTTGATTTGATGCATTTGGAATCAACGCTTTAACCGTGTTGCCTGCTGTGTTGGTAGAAATGTATTTATGATTTGTTAAATCATAAAATAAAATTTGAGAACTGCCAACGTTTACATTTTGAATTTCTAAAAATGTCTTTAATGAAACAGGATTATCATTAACAAAAAATAATTGTTCGTTGGTATTTAAAAAATCGGGCTTTTGAGGATATTTTAAATATATATAATGAATATTAGTAGAGTTGTTTAAAGATAAAAATAATGGATTGCTAACACTATTAACTCTAACCACTGAATTATCTTGGAGTTTATCAGATGTGATTTGTTTTTCAATACAAAGCTGACTGTAGCCCGAGAACGTTGTATCATTTAAAGTGCCATAAGTATTCAAATTATCAAGGTAGTCAAGTTTAACTTGATGGTCATAATTTATACCAGAAATGAATGCAGAAGATGTACCGGAAAAACTTGTTTTTATATATACCGGCAAGGAGGACGATGGAAAAACATTTAAATTTCCAAAACTTGATTGAACATTGCCGCCATTATTTATACTTATTCCATAACCCTCACCAACTACATATCTTGGATCGGATAACACGCTTAAAACTGTATTACCCATAGAATAGGAGTTAACAAATGCATTTACTTTTTCTGTATAAAAATAATTTGTAGGCGTATAATTCGCGAAATTAACATCTGTTTCTGCCGCTGCTCTTCTATTATTGAGAGAGGTATTCCAAGTAATAAAAGCGTAATTAGTATCATTAAACAGGGCAATGTAAGGATTAGGCATTTTAGTTATACCTTCGTAGGCTAAAGAATCAAAACTGGCATTATTTTTTTCTGCATAAAATTCAATAAAATCAGTTGTATTAAACACATTATCTGCTTCGCCATCTACTCTTATATACTGCTCCTCTCCTTTTATAAAAATTTGAAAGTTTTTGGGATTGATAGTAGATATTGGAATACCGGCAGTAAGTAGTGCAGAATAATTAATTCTATAAATTCCAGTTTGAGGAATACTTATGCGGTAGTGTTTTTGGGAATAAGTAATCCATTCATTACCATACTTTTGAGCAATGACACTATTATTTAGATAAGATAAAAAAAATAAAACGAATAAACGATTTATCATTTTACTAATTTTTTATTGATGTCAATTTTTACAGTAAATATATGCGAATATAAAGATGTGGAAACGTTTCCGATATTAGTCATAGCATAATCTAAACCAAAAATTTTATATTTTATACCAACTCCAATATTTGGTTGCACGGTTGTAACGCTTGCACCTTGAATATTTGTTCCTTTTTGGATATTTCCTAAACCACTTCTTAAAAATAGTAATCCTTTGTAACCAACTTCTATCCCAAAAGCGGGCTCCATGCTCCACGCATTTGTTTTTATGAGTGTGTTACGTTTACCATCAAACGTGTTTATTAAATTAACTTCACCTCCTATTGAAATTTTTTCTTTCCAAACATACCAGTTTCTGGTAGCACCAATAATCAATTTGGGAGTCGTAACTTCAATAGAGTTACTTGGTATTTCGTTTCCGGTAACGGCAAATGTTTGCTTCACATCATCAGATAAGTTGTAGGTCCAGGCATTAAATGTTCCGGTGATGTCTCGTGCCATAGCAGCAAAGCGCCATTTTTTATAATCATACATCGCACCTGCATCTAAGCCAAAGCCCCAGGCCCCGGCAAAATCGCCTAATTTTCGTCTGATAATTTTTGCATTAGTACCAATTTTTAAACCTTTTATTTTAGTGATATTTCTTGCATAGGACAAAAGCACAGCCACATCCACCGCATTAAACGATTTTAATCGAGAATAATCCACATTACCATTTGCATCAATTAATTCTGTTGTATTGGGGATGTTATCCACACCAAAACGAATAAATGTAATTCCGGCAACGCTATTACTATCAAGGCGTTTTGAACCACCAATAAAATCATATTTAGCAATACCGGCAAAATATTCGGCATGCATTAAGCCTACCTGTAAACTACTTTTTTGTAATTGCAAACCGGCAGGGTTCCAATATCCAGCCGTTACATCATTTACAGAAGCCACATTTGCGTTTGCCATCGATAATGCACGTGCGCCAACCCCAACGCTTAAAAACTCATTACTGTACTTTGCAATTTGTGCAAAGCTATTAAAGCTAATTACTGTAATACATATTACAATTAAGTGTTTCATATTCATTTTAAAATTACGTAATTATTTTTTAAGTGCCAATACCTTACAGGAACGAATTTGAGCGTGAAATATTGCACAAAGTTAAGTAATAGTGTTATTTTTGAAATGATATTGATTCTGATTTTTTAGCGAGAATTTTTCGTCGACTACTTTCATGAAATTGGTACGATATGCCTTAGCTAAAATAATAACAGATTACATGCATAAAGTTCAAATAAATCATTGCTTTATTATAATCACGATTTTAAGCCCAAAGGATGTAGGTTCCTATTGAAAAAATAAATAGATTTGATTAAAATTTAATAAACACATTATGAAAAAGAACATACTGCTAATTTTAAGCATTGTATCAATAAACTTGTTTGCGCAAAAAAATCAAAACTCATTTAACTTGGAATTATTTAATGAACCAACAAATAATAGTATTGAATTTTTTAATAAGCAGAACGCTGAAAAGGCTTTAAATGCAAAAAATAAAAATCTTAATGCAAATAAAACTAATGTTTTGTTACAAAAAATGGATAGCACAAAAAGTTGGATGTTAAATTTACCTGGTTATCAATTCAATATAAATCGCGCTAAGACTCTACAATTTTTGTATGATGCCAATAACAATTTAACTTCTAAATTAGATCTAATGTGGAATGCATCAAATACTTGGGAAAATTATATTAAATATACCTATACATATGATTCCAATAACAATCAAACTTCTGATTTTAGACAAGGTTGGTATTGGACGGGTTCAACTTTTGCTTGGGGTGCTCCATCTAAATTCTCCTATACATACGATTCCAATAACAACCAAACTTCTAATTTGCAGCAAAATTGGAATAGTTCATCTTTGGCTTGGGAAAATGTTTACAAGTATAGTTATACGTACGATTCCAATAATAATCAAACTTCTAGCTTCGAGCAAAATTGGAATAGTTCATCTTTGGTTTGGGAAAATAAATATCAAAAAACTTGGACCTATTATCCCACAAACAAAATAAAAACTTATTTGTATGAAGCGTGGACCGGTTCAGGTTGGTATTCATCAGTCATTGCTAAACATACTTACTCATATGATTCCAATAATAATATGATTTATGATTCGATTTTTGGGTGGAATACTACAACTTTAGCTTGGGATATTGGTCGACGTTATACTAATACGTTCGATGCAAATAATAATCTAATTTCTTCTGTGTATCAAGGTTGGAATAGTTTATCTTTGACTTGGTATAATATCACTAAAGAAACCTATACATATGATGCTAATAATAATCAAATTTCCTATTTGTCTCAAAATACTGATATTGGAGGAGCGTGGCAGAATATTTTGAAAACGAAATATACATATGATGTTAATAATTTTTATACTAGTTTGTCATTTTATCAGTATAATGCTGGATCTGTTTATGTTGGAGATAGCACTTATTATTATTTCCACACCACTGTTGGTATAAATGAATTACAATCTAAAGAAAAATTTATTACAATTTATCCAAACCCAAGTAAAGATATTTTTAATCTTAAAACCGATAAGGCGATTACTTCTATTGAGGTTTACAATAATATAGGAATTCTAGTTTCCAAGCCTGAGTTAAAATCTAACAATCAAATTGATTTATCTAGTTTATCAAAAGGTTTGTACTTTTTAAAGCTATTTGCTGGTCAACAGCACTGCACTGAGAAAGTGATGATAGAGTAATTAAGGTTTAATTAATTTAGTAAAAAATTAAGCGGATTTAATAGCCCGCTCACCATGTCATAAGGTCGCATTTTGCGACCTTAAGATTTCATTTTCTCGCTGAGTATACTTAAAATGAAATTTTAAAAATTACTTTATGATAGTTTAAATAAAAGAAAACAATAATTTACAACTCCAAACTCAACTGTTTTGGTAATAACTGAAAAGTGAGTCTGTGTAAATTTGTTGTTCCAAACTGTCTGATGGCTTCACGGTGTTTTTTGGTAGGATAGCCCATATTTTGTTCCCAACTGTAGTGAGGATAGTTGTTAGCGGCATCTTTCATAAAATCATCACGGTATGTTTTAGCCAAAATACTGGCGGCGGCAATGCTTAAAAATTTTGCATCGCCTTTTATGATGCATTGATGATTTATTTTTTTGTAAGGCGTAAACCGGTTCCCATCAATTAATAGCAATTCAGGTTTTTGATTGAGCTGATCAATAGCCCGGTGCATGGCTAAAAACGATGCTTTTAAGATATTAATTTCATCAATTTCTAAATTATCAACTACCCCAATAGCCCAAGTTATTGCTTTTTCTTCTATTTCGGGGCGGAGTTCATACCGATCTTTATCACTTAATTTTTTGCTGTCATCTAACCATTTATTTTTATAATTTTTTGGTAAGATAACGGCAGCCGCATATACAGGTCCGGCCAAACAACCGCGCCCTGCTTCATCACAACCTGCTTCAATTAACGTTTTATTGAAATATGATTTTAACACTATTTTATTTTAATGGAACGCAGATGCCGCTGATTTTGTAAGATTACATATGATTTTAAAATAAATAAAATGATCTACAGATGCTAATTAGTGTGGGCAAGAAAATCATAATTGATCATAATTATCAGCGTTCCATTATTTTTAATTTAATCCTTTTAAACAAGCTTTAATCGCATCAAAATCAGGTTGTTTGCCTGCATCTTCCAAAATTTCAGCATATTGAACAACGCCGTTTTTATCAATCACAAAAGCAGAACGCTTTGTAACGCCAATCATTCCAAACGCAAATGTTTCATATAAGGAGTTATATGCAGTTGCGGCAGTTTTATTAAAATCTGATAACAAATCAAAATTGTAGTTTTGCTCTTTTTTAAATTTATCTAAACTAAATAGCGAGTCTATGGAAATACCAATTACCTCTGTGTTTAAAGCGGTGTAAATGTTGTAATTATCTCTAATACTGCATAGTTCCGCGGTGCATACACCTGTAAATGCTAAAGGAAAAAACAAGATAACGACATTTTTTCCTTGATAATCTGATAAAGAAATTTCTTTTTTATCCGTATTAAATAATTTGAAATCTGGGGCTTGTTGACCTACTTGAATTGACATATATTTATTTTTTTGGTTAATTAAATTTACTACTTAAAAAGTTTAGAATTATAGAGTTGTATTTTTTTATTTTAAGAGAATAAATTAGAGCTATGAATGATTCATTCATCTTTTTTTGATTCTTTTTTTCCACTGAACATTTCTAAAATTCCACTAACAAGCGATAGAACTAAACTAAACCATAGTGCAGTCCAAAAACCATCTACTTTAAACCCATCTACAAGTTTATCAGCAAATAAAATAATCAAGGCATTTATCACTAACAAAAATAAACCTAGTGTAAAAAATGTGATGGGCAAAGATAAAATAGTAAGAATAGGCTTAACAATTGTATTTAAAAAAGCTAGTACCGCAGCAACTAAAAGCGCTGTAACAAATTTATTAACTTCAGGAAAGTTTCCGCTATAAAATTGATTATTACCAATAGTTACGCCATCTAAAAAATAGGCGGTTATAAGCACTGCAAAAGCTGAAATTAATAGTTTAGAAATAAAGTTCATATAACAAATTTGACTTTCAAATGTACAATTCTTTATCGTTAGTTAAAAGCATAAAAAAGCCCAATTAATTATGAATTAACTGGGCTATTAATGCACGTAGTTTAATTAAAGCTTTTTAATATCTAATTCATTGATGATGTTAGTTGCACCACCTAGTTTTTCTACTACCCATAACAAATAACGAACATCTAAATTAATGGTACGATTTAAATCTTTATCGAATTTAATTTTATGACTTAACGCTTCGTAGTTTCCATCAAATGCTAAACCAATTAATTCGCCTTTTGCATTTAAAACCGGTGAACCTGAATTACCGCCTGTTATATCGTTTGAACTAATAAAAGATACAACAATGTCTTTAGCAACAGCATCAGCATACTGCCCAAAATCTTTTGCTTTAGCTAATTCAATTAATTTAACTGGCGCATCAAACTCGTAATCACCTGGCTTGTATTTTTCTAGTATACCACTTAACGTACAAATATGGCTATATTTCACAGCGTCTTTTGGAGAATACGATTTTACGTTACCAAAACTCACACGCATAGTAAAGTTAGCATCTGGATACATTTTTTTACCCTTATTCATTTCTAATACACCTTTTAAGTAACTTTTTCCTAACACAAAATTTTGCGCGTTAAAATCGGCAAATGCTTTAGCGTATTTTGAACTAAAATTTGTATTAAAGGCACTAGCCATCATAAAAGCAGGATCTTTATGCAAGGCAGCGGTATCAGGATTAGCCATCATGGCATCCCATTTAGCGTTATCTAAAATAGCAGTTGTTGTAAATACATAATTTGAAAATGCTTCGTAAGTAGATTTTGTTTTTAAATCGCCAAACTTGCTATTAATCATGCTATAAAAACCAGCAGGATGTTGAGTCGCATCTACATCATTATAAAATGCCTGTGCAACAAAAGCTAAAATGTTTTTATCAGAAACTACATTTTCGTCTTTGATGAAATTTGTACGGTCGGTTTTAGCGGCATCAATTGCTTTTGAAATATCTTCTTTTGAAACATCTTTTTTACTTAAGGTAGCATCTAATTTTTGAAGAGAAGAAGCAAACTTAATCAATGGTGAACCAAAAATGCCTTCCATCATATAAACGCGCTGTTTAGAATAGGGACGCCACGCATCGTATATTTTTTTGTATTCGTTAAATAAATTTTCGTATTCGGTTTTACCTTTAGCCCAAGTTAAAAAAGCTGTTTCAGCGGCTTGTTTTTCCTCGTATGTTTTAAATTTTAATAATTGTTTTGATTCACCATCAAAAAATTTCCAGTAATTAGCAATACCAGCATAACTACCTGCTAATTGAATTTTTACAGCTGGATCTTTTTTCATTTCTTCCAACATAAATTTTAAACGCGCATCACGTAAATCAACTAATGAAGGATTTTCTATATCTGTTTTTAATTTCACTCCAAAAGATGTTTCATAACGATTTGTTCCGCCAGGATAGCCCCAAATCATGGTATAATCTCCATCTTTAACTCCTTTAATTGAAACAGGTAATGAATATTTAGCTTTCAATGGAACGTTATCTGCTGCGTATTCTGCTGCTTTTCCTTCTTTATTTGTATACACACGGAAGATAGAAAAATCTCCTGTATGACGCGGCCATTCCCAGTTATCTGTATCGCCACCAAATTTTCCAATACTTTCGGGTGGAGTACCAACCAAACGCACATCTTTGTAGCGCTCATAAACAAAAAGTAAAAATTGATTGGCTTTAAACATTGATGAAACGCGTCCTTCGTAAGTTGAACCTTCAGTTTCTTTATTAGCCATTTCGGTTAAAATGCCTGGCAACTTTTGAGTTAACTCTAATGCAGGAATATCTTTAATTTTTTCATTTACTTTATCTGTAACATCTACTATTTTAACTAAAAACTGAGCGTGAACACCTGGTGCGTAAATCTCTTCAGATTTTGATTTAGACCAAAAGCCATCTCTCAAATAATTATGATCAACGGTGCTTGCTGCAGCAATGGCATTATAACCGCAGTGGTGATTTGTGAAAATTAATCCTTCTTTACTTACAATTTCGCCGGTGCAACCGCCACCAAAAATAATAATGGCATCTTTAATGCAAGCTTGGTTCATGCTGTACAATTGTTCTTTCGAAACTTTTAGGCCTTTTTTTACCATATCAGCATAAACTTGCTGACCAAGAAGCATTGGTAACCACATGCCTTCATCTGCTTTAGCAATAGGCTTTAATAAAAATGTGCAAGTAACAATAAATAAAATTATTTTTTTCATAAGTGTAAGTGTTTTAAGTCTTGGCAAATTTAAAAGAAATTGTCATATAACCTTAAAGATTTTAATGCAATAATATAATCCGAATTTTAATAATAAGCAATGCATTAGGGCCTCTTTGCAATTACTCTATATAATGCAATTCTGTTAAATAAATATAGGGTTCAAATGTGTGATGTAAAAATACATTTTTGCCGTCAAACTTAAATTTTGCGTTATAAGCACTATCTGCTTGCAAAACAATTGGCAAGCCTGAGGGCATGTAAAAATTACTTTTTTGAATGGTAGGATTTTGATATTCTTTAAGCGATTTTTTTATAACAGAGCCCATTCGTTTGGTGAGGTATTTTGCATACTTCCTGTTAACTTTTTGTGCAGCGCCTTCCATATCGTTTATGGCATGATTTACATACCAACGAATTAATGGGTTGTTTACTCCTTTTTTCATAAGTTGCTTTTTATTTGCAAATGGATTTGCGGGATGTAAGTCTCCAATACTTTGCATAGAAAATGGTGTTTGTGGCACCCAATCGCTTGTGCTTACAATTCGATAAGCCCAACCATTACGAGTAATAAAATCAAAGTCGTATGCGTAAAATAAATTACCAGGTTTTGGAGCAGCGCAACAATACACTTTATATTTTATATCACTTGGCACAATTGATTTGGGCGCATATTGCAAGTAAGAACGCATCAAGAAAGCAAGCGCGGCTCCTTGGCTGTGCCCAACTATTATAATTTCTTTTACTCCTTTATGATAATATTCATTTATAACCGCGGTTACTAGTGGAGCTAAATGACCTATTCCAATCGTCCAGCCGTGATGTACAAACGCTTTTTCATCATTAGAAAATTTATAATTAAATATGGTTGAATCGTTTAATTGTAATGAGCCTTGTGCTTTAATCATTCCACTATAAAAATTTTCTAGCCAACTGCTTCCACCAACCGTGTAACGCAAGCAAATAACTCCCACCGAATCGTCGCGTAACCAAAAATCAAATTTATTTTTTAATCCAACTTCCGGCGAACGAAATACGCGCTGATAATTTGGCGGAACAATAGCATGAGCATAATTATTTCCGATATCTTGATGTGTCCATTCTAAATTTAAAACATCTAAAAATTCATGGGCATCAAAACCAGGCTTTAGTTTATTTTGGGCAATAATGGAATTAGCAATTAATAGGATGATTGGAATTAATAAACGTGTCATTTTGCTATTGGTATTAGTTAGCTGTAAAATAATAAACGTAGGGTCTGAATAATGAATCCCGATTTATATAAATTTAGTTTTTGGAATAATAGTGCATGTAAATCGTGAAACGCAAGTCAGTTCATTTTCATCGTTATAAATTTTAATATCCCACACATGATTTTTGCCAGCAATATTTAAAGGAGTACAAATGCCTTTTACCTTACCAGTTAAAACTGCTTTGATATGATTGGCATTTATTTCTACACCAACTCCCATAAATACTTCGCTATTTACAACCAATAAAGATGCAACGCTGCCTAATGTTTCTGCTAAAGCAACATTGGCGCCGCCGTGAAGCAGTCCAAAGGGTTGTTTTGTTCGTTCATCAACAGGCATAGTTGCCACTAAATAATTTGCTCCCACTTCAATAAATTCAATCCCTAAATTTTGGCCTAAGGTGTTTTCATTTAAAGAATTGATAGTTGTTAGGTTAGGCTCTTTATGCCAAATTGATATGTTCATAGGTTAAAAATGCATGACGAAACTACATATAAATTTTAAACTTATGAGTTCCATCTTTATGCGAATAGGTAACATGCCAATTATAAAAATCAACAATTTTTTTAATTAAAGATAAACCTAGTCCTAAAGAACCAGAAATAGAATTTTTATTAAAGCGATCAAATAAAAACTGTTTATCTATCTTATCAGAGATACTAGTGTTTTCAACAGAAATAGAGTCCTCATTTAAAGTAATTTTTATAGTACCATTTTTTTCTAAATTATATTTGATGGCATTGATAAATAAATTATTTAATAAAATAGTCAGAAGAACTGGATTAATGTCCTTTGTGACTTGGGTATTAAACGTTTTTTCTACTATAATTTGTTTTGCTTCAATAAAATCTTCGAGCACTTCAATTTTTTCTTCAATGGCCTGAACTAAATCTATCGAACTAGTTTCAACAAATTGCTTATTCTCTATACGAGTTAATAATATTAGGCCCTCATTTAATTTATACAAGCGCTGAGTTGCATTATAAGTTTGAACTAAAAGTTTATGTTGTTTTTCGCTATAATTAGACTCTTGCATTAACAACTCTATTTTGGTACTGATAATTGATAATGGAGTTTGTGCCTCATGCGAAACATTTTCTGTAAATTCCTTTAGATTATGGTAATCGGCTTGTATTTGTCGGGTTAAATCTTTTACAGTGTCGTTTAGCAGATGAAACTCGTCAATATCAGTCGTTTTAAAATCAAGAATTTCATTTTTCTTAATATTCCATGTTTTTATTTTAGAAAGCGTATCATAAAATGGTGACCAAATAAAAGCAGAGATTAACCTATTTAATAAAAATAAAATAATTACAGAAACCAATAAAAAAACAAGTACTACAACTATAATATATTCCCCTGTTTTTTTTCCTTCCGTTAGCGAGCTGCACACGGTAATTTCATAAGTTTTTCCATCCACTACTGTTTGAAACAGAAGTTCTCGCTGCAAAATATCTTCATCTGATTTAGAGGCGCTAGTTTGATGTTCAATATATTCAATAAACTTATTGTCAAATATTGTTTGCTTATCAATCTTTTTGATGTAAACTTTTTGTCCGAGGTTTGAGAGAAATTCGTTTGGCAAAATCCCAGAATTTAAACCTTTTACAATTTTTGTTTTAGCAGAAAGCAATTGTTTATCAACTTCTTTATCTAATTTTTGTAGTATAACTTGATAAACAACAAAAATGCCCATTGCAAACAATAAAACAGTTGTAATAGTGGTATAAATATTAGTTTTAGTAAGAAGTTTCATTTGATTTTTACATGCATGGCAACATGCGATATTGCATTAAAAATAAATTACTCTTTAAATTTATAACCCATGCCATAAACTACTTTAATGTAGTTTTTTACATCTACCTCATTTAATTTTTTCTTTAAATTTTTTATTTGGCTATAAACAAAGTCAAAGGAAGTGGCCATTTCTGCTTTATCTCCCCAAATGGCTTCTGCTAAGGCTTCCTTAGTAATTAAATGTGTAGGATTGCTAGCTAAATAAACTAAAATTTCATATTCTTTTTTAGTTAATTGCAATTGAATATTATTAGCGATTACTTTTTTTTCGGTCGTATCAATTTCTATTCCTTCAAATACTAGTTTATTTTTTCCACCAAAATTTCTTCTGCGCAAAACGGAGTAAACCCTTGCGCTTAATTCTGACAAATGAAATGGTTTAGTTAAATAATCATCAGCTCCTATTTTTAAACCTTGTAATTTATCTTCTAGCGAATTTTTAGCAGTAACTATAATTACACCCATTTCTGGATTATTTTTTTTTATATGCTCAACAATTTCAATCCCTGAACCATCTGGCAAACCAACATCAACCAAGGCGCAACTATAAACAACGTCGTTTAATTTTTGGATAGCACTTTTAATGGTTGTTGCAAAATCGCATTTATAGCCATTCTCAGATAAATAGTCAACAACATCTTCACGTAATGATTTTTCATCTTCAATAATCAGAATTCTCATAGGACATAATTTATTGATAAATGTAAAATTAATATTAAATAAAAATCAGATTTCAAAAAAAATATATTTTTAGTGGCATTTAAATAGGTAAAATAAAAAAACGCCTATTTAGCGCAGTGTTTTTGCTTTTGATTTAGAGTCAATAATTAGTTCTTTTGGAGTTAAGCCAAACTTGTCATTAACTTCGAGCATTGCAGCTAAAACTAATTGCGAATAGTTTTGAGATGCTGATTTAAATTGTTTGGTTTGAGTTCGCCAAAGTGTGTAAATTAAATTCATATTACCTTCGCTTGGCCGAAATGAGAATAGTGCTTTTCTTACATTTCCTGCGCCTGCGTGGTATGAATGCATAACAAGGAGCCGAAACCACAATTCGTTTTCTTTGTAATTTGTAATTCCTAACGAATCTAATATTTGTTTGGTTTTAGGAATGCAGATTTTCTTTATTAAGCTTGACGCAGCATAAGCAGAGCGACTAAAATTAGCGCGTTCATCTATTTTTTTATTTACTTTTAATCCAAACAAACGCGCTACGTCTTTCATTAATTGAAAAGAACCATAGGCGCCAGCATTTGATTTTTGAAGTTTATTTGGGCTTTCAATCATTAATATTGCTTGTGCATACCATGGGTCAACTCCATTACTAATAAAATCATTGATGCCTTGATTAAAATTTTTAGCCGCTTTTGTAAAATCATAAAAAAAACTTTTCCCGTTGGTTAGCAAAATTCTTTCCGAATCACTAAGGCAATGCAATTTTCGAAGACTATCCCTATAACAGAATTTTTGGGTGCTATCCATACATTCCCATTTCTTGAGACCTGTTTTGCAAAGAACATTTCTGTTTAAAGGAGTGTTAAATAGAGCTGAATCTTTATGGAGTTTCATGATACTTCTCCAAAAAATAACATTCGGCAAAGTATCGCACCCTAGTTTGTAAACTTGAGAATCATAAACAAAATCCATTTTTTCATGAGTTGAAAAATTTGTTACTGAAATAACATCTTGCTTAATATCAAAGTTGTTAGCAATCAGGGAATTGCTATCAGGCGGTAAGGATATCAATTTTATAATAGATAGTATGGAAATGAAAAATTGCATGCTTTGGAACTTTTAAATCTTAAATATAACTACAATTCCACTAGTGCAATTTTTAATTGGTAAGTTTTTTCTTAATAAATGTAAATGCGTTCGTATTTAATAGTTTTAATGGTAAAAACAACCTTTCTTGGTAATTTTTAGTTTAACGCCAATAAATATAACTATTTGATAAACAATATTTTAAAATGTAAAATGCTATTATTTGATTATTAAAGCGCCTTGTTTTTACTTAAAATAGTGTCTGTATCAAATAATTAGCTTATATTTGCAGCCCTAAATTTAAAATATATAATAATGGAAAAACGCTATGAGACGGTCTTCATTTTAACTCCCGTTTTGTCTGATGATCAGGCAAAGGAGGCCGCAAAAAAGTTTGAAAAAATCCTAACGGATTTGGGAGCGAAAATTAATCACAGAGAAAACTGGGGGCTAAAGAAATTGGCTTATCCAATCCAAAAGAAAACAACAGGGTTTTACCACCTACTTGATTTTTCAGGAAAAGGCACTGAGATTGCAGAACTAGAATTACAATTTAAACGTGATGAGCGTATTTTACGTTTCTTAACAATTGCTTTAGAAAAACATGGAGCAACTTGGGCAGACAAAAGACGTGGAAGACAATCAGAAGCTAAAGTTGCTAAAACTAAAAAAGCAGAAGCTTAATTATTAACTCCAAAAAACATTACGAAAATGGCAAAAAATGAAGTACGCTTTTTAAATCCTCCTTCAGTTGAGGTGAAAAAGAAAAAATACTGTCGCTTTAAAAAGTTAGGTATTAAATATATTGATTATAAAGACGCTGACTTTTTATTAAAGTTTGTGAATGAGCAAGGTAAATTATTACCTCGCCGTTTAACTGGAACTTCATTAAAATTTCAACGTAAGGTATCTCAAGCAGTTAAACGTGCGCGTCACATTGCTTTAATGCCTTATTTAGCAGATGGTTTAAAATAATTTAAAGAGGCAAGAAAACATGGAAGTTATATTAAAACAAGACCTTAAAGGGTTAGGATATAAAAATGACATTGTAAAAGTTAAAAATGGCTATGGCCGTAACTT
Source organism: Bacteroidia bacterium (assembly GCA_021740825.1). Classification (GTDB taxonomy): domain Bacteria; phylum Bacteroidota; class Bacteroidia; order B-17B0; family Aurantibacillaceae; genus UBA4416. The sequence goes on from JAIOZA010000003.1 coordinate 83,241, forward strand.
TTTAATCCCTCAGCGTATTGCAGTGTTAGCTACTGATAGCAACAAAAAAATGCAAGCGGAAGAAATTAAGCAAAGCTCATTTAAAGAACAAAAATTACGTAACGAAGCAACTGCAATGGCAGCTAAATTTGCTGATGTAACTGTTAAAGTTGGTGCTAAAGCTGGAGAATCTGGAAAGATATTTGGTTCAGTAACTAACATTCAATTAGCAGATGCATTGAAAAAAGCTGGTTATGATGTTGAACGTAAAAACATTGAAATGAGCGAAGATTCAATAAAAGCTTTAGGAACATATTCTGCTAAAGTTCGCTTATTTAAAGAAATTTCTGCAACAATTAATTTTGAAGTTGTTGCAGAATAATTTTTAATAAATTTACTACTAAACTTAACTTATAAGTTTTACATAGTAAGTTTAATTCAATTAAAAAGGGATTGTTATCTGTAGATAACAATCCCTTTTTTTGTGATTAAGTATTTATAATGTATTTACTTTTAGTTCAAATGACGTATTTGCTGCATCAGTTGTAAAACTTAAATAACTTGTTTTTTTATAAAAATAAATATGCGTTTTTTGGTTTTGTTCTGCCTTTAAAACCACTTTATTTTCTAACCCTTTTTTGCCATAAAAAACATAATAGTAAAATTTAGTCAAACTATTTAAATCCGTCTTTTTAAGCATGTACCAGGAGTTGCTTAAATCATCTAATCCGGTTGCTATAATAAATTGATTTAAGGGTTGTTGATATTTAAATTTATCATATTCATTTATATCATTTAGTATAAATTTACTGTAACTATCTCCTTTGGCGTAACTAATGAAATCTGTAATAGATTCTGAACTGATGTAAAACTTAGATGGATTAACTGTGAAATCAATATCGTCAGAGCTTATGTCTAAATGCCAAGAACTATAATAACAAAAAGTAAGAGGTTTACTTTGCGTATAGATATCCATCCAAACATCAAAATTAGAATCATTTAATTTTTTAAATTCTCTAATTTTTACATGGTACGATTGTGGCACATTTAATGATTTTACTATAATTGGTAATGGCAGTAATTTTTCAGTTCTGTTAATTACATCACCCAAGCTATCAATAGTAACTAAAAATAATTTATGATTCTTAATTTGATTTGTAAAATTAGACGCATTATTTTTAAAGTCAATTTCATTAGCGTTGTATATACTTCCAATCACATTTATACTTTTATTTTTTTTATCTATTATTAAATTTGAAAGCAAAAAATGTCTTGTATCGCCTTTGGCACTTAACTTTGTTCCTTTTATAATTTCTCCATTGTTGGCATTAATTCGTAAAATCCACTGCCCTTTTTTAATACCATCAGATACATGTGTATACAAAATTACTTGACCTGTATCGGCATATACTACTGATGCCCGGTGTATGTGTTTTCGCTCGAAAGCAAATTGCCATTTACTATCATATTCAAATGGTTTATCCATCGTTTTAATATGATACTTTACTAAGTAAAATTGCTTACCACTGCTATCCGAATTTGTTTTTATAACATAGATATCATCTTTGTAGGCATATTTTTCATCATCAAAAGCCGTTAATGAATTTATATGATTGGCGTCATAGTTTTCAGCAGAAGTTATTTTTTCCAAGGTATCATTTAACCTTAATAAAGTAACGAGATTTTTTTGGTTAGCTAATTGAAAGTAAAAATTTAGCACGTCATGCAATGTGTCTATGCTGATCTCTAAAAAATCAGAAGGAGTATGTTTTCCTAATGAAAAAGTAACACTGTCTTTTATTTGCAATCGGTAATTATAAGAGTAACATTTAAATAGCAAATTGTTTTTTGACTGTTCAAACCCATAAGTATAAATAGATTGGTGAAAAAGTGCTGAGTTTGCCAATAATAAATTCTGTTTAATGACTTGGCCTTTTATGGGCGCAAATGCTATAATAAAAGAAAAAATGATGTATATTTTAGACTTCATCAGTAACAAATATAGCTATTTAAAAAGAAGAGTAAAAGGTTTGCAAACCTCTTATTTTAATCTTAATCTTGTAATGCAAAAAATAACGTAAAAATATTAATTAGTCATGTTTGCCCAAACGCAATTCAATTTAAACTGGCTAAAGCATCCCGAATCAAGTTCGAGACAAAATATGACAATTAAAAACAATAAATATCTAAACATGAACACTAAATTATTAATCCTACCAATTGCAGCCATCTTTATGCTTGGCGCTTGTAAATCTAATCAGGCTGATTATGACTCAAATGATGTTGCTATTAAACAAGATACAATTATGAAAGATTCTACTGAAGCTTTTGAATATGTGAGCGAACAGTTTTCCGACTTAAGAATTTTGCGCTACGAAGTTCCAGGTTTTGATCAATTATCCCTTCAACAAAAAGAGTTGTTGTATTATTTATCTGAAGCGGCTTTATGCGGCAGAGATATTATGTGGGATCAAAATTATAAATTCAATTTAACTATTCGTAAAACAATAGATGCAGTTGCTGAATCTTATAAAGGAGATACTAATTCTGAAGATTATAAAAAATTTATGGTTTATGCCAAAAGAGTTTGGTTTAGCAGAGGGATTCATCATCATTATGGAAGTGAGAAATTTTTTCCTGAGTGTTCACAAGAAGTATTTGCGCAATTCATAACTAATGCAGACGCTGCTAGATTGCCTTTAAATACAGGCGAATCAGTTAAAGATTTTATAGCTCGTTTATTGCCAATTATTTACGACCCGAAAATTGCCCCTAAAAAAGTAAGTTTAGATGCCAGTAAAGATTTAATCACTAATTCAGCAGTCAATTTTTATGAAGGTGTTAATCAAAAAGAAGCCATTGCTTTTTATGAAAAACAAATTGATAAAACAAGTAAAACACCTGTTATGATTGGCTTAAATAGTAAATTAGTAAAGGAGAATGGTGTTATTATGGAGAAGGTATGGAAATTAGGCGGTATGTATACCCAAGCTATCGAAAAAATTATATTTTGGTTAGAAAAAGCCGCTACAGTTGCCGAAAACCCCGAGCAAAAGTTAGCTTTAGTTAAACTTGTTGCGTATTATAAATCAGGATCATTAAAAGATTTTGATGATTATAATATTGCTTGGGTTAAAGATACACAAAGTGCTATTGATGTTACTAATGGATTTATTGAAGTATATGAAGATCCATTAGGAAAAAAAGCAACCTTTGAATCTGTTGTTTCAGTTAGAGATTTTGAAGCGTCAAAACGTATTGCAACTATTGGCGCAAATGCACAATGGTTCGAAGATAATTCAACCTTATTTCCTGAACATAAAAAGAAAAATGTAAAAGGCATTTCCGCTAAAGTAATTAATGCAGTTATGGAAAGTGGCGATGCTGCTCCATCTACACCAATTGGAATTAACTTGCCAAATAATGAGTGGATTAGAGAAACTCATGGTTCTAAATCAGTTAACTTAGGAAATATTGTTGAAGCCTACGAAAAAGCAGCTGGTGGAAGTGTAGTAAATGAATTTTATTATAACGAAGCTATTAAGAAAAATGTTTTAGACTACGCTGGTTTAGCTGATAAACTTCATACTGATATGCACGAGGTTATTGGGCATGCAAGTGGGCAAATTGAACCAGGAATTGGTCAGCCGCACGAAACATTAAAAAATTACGCATCTGCCTTAGAGGAAGGTCGTGCTGATTTGGTAGCGCTGTATTATTTGCTGGATCAAAAATTAGTGGATTTGGGAGTCATGCCGTCATTAGAGTATGGCAAAGCATCGTATGATGAATACATCACTAAAGGTTTAATGGTTCAGTTATCTCGTTTAAAATTAGGAGATAATATTGAAGAAGCACACATGCGTAATCGCCAAATGGTAGCTAAGTGGGCATTTGAAAAAGGTAAAAAAGACAATGTAATTGAACAGAAAGTTGAGAATGGAAAAACATTTTTTGTAGTGAATGATTATTTAAAATTACGTGTGTTATTTGGCGAATTACTAAAAGAACTGCAGCGTATTAAATCTCAAGGCGATTATAAAGCAGGTAAAAATCTTATTGAAAATTACGGAGTAAAAGTGGATTTAGCTTTGCATAAAGAGGTGTTAGAGCGTTATAAAAAATTAAATATGGCGCCTTACCAAGGGTTTATTCAACCGAAGCTAATTCCAGTAATTGAAAATGGAAAAATTACCGATGTAAAAATTGAGTATCCAAAAAGCTTTACTAATCAAATGTTAGATTACAGTAAAAATTATAGCTTTTTGCCGGCAATTAATTAAACTTACTTTAAAATTGAGATTGCACTAAAAAATCTATATTTTATTGGTTGGTAGGATGTACAATAGTAGTTTACTTCCAAATTTTTATTGTGGTATTGCTAAAAAAATGATAATAATATTGTAAATTCGTACCGCAAAAATGGTCATCAATCATCGTTTTTTGCTTAGTTCGCAACTACATTAACAAAAAAATAACGATTTACAAATCTCTAATAACTCAAATTATGGCATTTGACATTGAAATGATAAAGAAGGTTTACGATAATATGCCTGCACGCATTGAAGCAGCTCGTAAAGCCTTAGGACGCCCTTTAACTTTAGCAGAAAAAATCTTGTATTCGCATTTAGATGCTGATATGAAATTAACGGATTACCCTCGTGGTGCTTCTTACGTTGATTTTAATCCCGATAGAGTTGCTATGCAAGATGCAACAGCGCAAATGGCTTTATTGCAATTTATGCAAGCTGGCCGTCCTACGGTAGCTGTTCCTTCTTCAGTTCATTGCGACCACTTAATTCAAGCAAAAGCAGGTGCTGCAACAGATTTAGATAGAGCAAAACACGAAAGCGAAGAAGTATTTGATTTCTTAGCTTCTGTATCCGATAAATACGGAATTGGTTTTTGGAAACCAGGTGCTGGTATCATTCATCAAATTGTATTAGAAAACTACGCGTTCCCAGGTGGAATGATGATTGGTACCGATTCTCACACAGTTAACGCCGGTGGTTTAGGGATGATTGCTATTGGTGTTGGTGGAGCTGATGCTTGCGATGTGATGGCTGGTTTACCTTGGGAACTAAAAATGCCAAAATTAATTGGTATTAAATTAACGGGTAAATTAAACGGATGGGCAAGTGCTAAAGATGTTATCTTAAAAGTGGCTGGTATTTTAACTGTAAAAGGTGGTACTGATAAAGTGGTTGAATATTTTGGTGAAGGAGCTATCAGCTTATCTTGCACAGGTAAAGGAACAATTTGCAACATGGGTGCAGAAATTGGAGCAACCACTTCTACATTTGGTTATGACGAAAGTATGAGCCGTTACTTAGCTGCAACTGGTCGTGCTGACGTAGCTGCTTTAGCTGATGGTATTAAAGAACATTTAACTGGTGATGCAGAAGTATATGCAAACCCTTCTAACTATTTTGACGAAGTCATTGAAATTAACTTATCTGAATTAGAGCCTTATGTAAACGGACCTTTTACTCCAGATTTAGCAACACCTATTTCTCAATTAAAAGCTGCTGCCGAAAAAAATGGCTGGCCTTTAAAAATTGAAGCAGGTTTAATTGGTTCTTGTACAAACTCTTCTTACGAAGATATTTCTCGTGCAGTATCATTAGCAAAACAAGTTTCGGCTAAAGGATTAAAATCTAGAGCAGAGTTTATGATTAATCCAGGTTCTGAGCAAATTCGTTACACCATTGAGCGTGACGGTTTCTTAGATGTGTTTGCTGAAGTAGGTGCTACTGTCTTTACTAACGCTTGCGGACCTTGTATTGGAATGTGGGATAGAGTAGGTGCAGAGAAACAAGAAAAAAATACCATCATTCATTCTTTCAACCGTAACTTTGCAAAACGTGCGGATGGAAATCCAAATACTTACGCCTTTGTAGCTTCTCCCGAAATTGTAGCAGCAATGGCTATTGCAGGTGATTTAAGTTTCAATCCTTTAAAAGATACATTAACTAACGATAAAGGTGAGCAAGTTAAATTAGACGAGCCAACCGGTTACGAATTACCTCCAAAAGGTTTTGCTGTAGAAGATGCAGGATACCAAGCTCCTGCAGCGGATGGAAGTAAAGTACAAGTTTTAGTTAATCCAACATCTAAACGTTTACAATTATTAGATCCATTTGCAGCTTGGGAAGGCATTGAAATGAAAGGTTTAAAATTATTAATTAAAGCTAAAGGTAAATGTACAACGGATCATATTTCTATGGCTGGTCCATGGTTAAAATTCCGTGGTCATTTAGATAATATCTCTAACAACATGTTAATTGGTGCAGTTAATGCATTTAACGATAAAACTGATAATGTAAAAAATCAAATTACAGGTGAGTATGCAGGTGTGCCAGTTGTGCAACGTGCATACAAAGCTCAAAACATTGGGTCGATTGTAGTAGGTGACGAAAACTATGGTGAAGGGTCTTCTCGTGAGCATGCAGCTATGGAGCCACGTCATTTAGGTGTGCGTGCGGTATTAGTAAAATCATTTGCTCGTATACACGAAACTAACTTAAAAAAACAAGGAATGTTAGGGATTACATTTGCTAAAACTGCCGATTATGATAAAATTAAGGAAGATGATGTCATAGATATTACTGGATTAACATCATTTACGCCAGGGGTTCAATTAACTATTACGTTAAACCATGCAGATGGAACTAACGAAAGTTTTAAAGTTAATCATAGCTATAACGCTCAACAAATTGAGTGGTTTAAAGCTGGCGGCGCATTAAATATTATTCGCGCAAGTGTAAAAGCTTAATACTTAGAAGTGAACCTGAGCGGAGTCGAAGGGCAGCATCTCAGTTCTTAAAAATAAAATCCCTCTGTTGTGTAACAGGGGGATTTTTGTTTTGCTACAAATTGTAGCTACATGTTACTATAAAATAGGTTATTATCATAATATATTTTTTGAAATTATGAGTGATATTAAATTGTTTGAAAGTAAACAAGTGAGAACACATTGGGAAGAAAAAGAAAAACAATGGTATTTTTCAATAATAGATGTTGTAGCCGTTTTGACTGATAGCGTAAAGCCTAGAGATTATTGGTTTAAAATGAAATTAAAAGTCAAATCCGAAGATGGCCTTGAACTGTCGACAAATTGTCGACATTATTAAAAGCTCATGATGGCTAAATGCTGGTAAAAAAGGTCGTAAAATTGCCAAGGATGCAAGATTAAAACTGGGAAAACAAACTGGTAAAAAAGTGGTGACGGGAGAAAATTTTTTACCACCAGCTAATATTATAAAAAAGATAAAATAACTTAATATTTTTTTAATATTATTTCCCTACTTTACTCCCGTCATAAGCCCATTTTACCCAAATTGCACCCCAAGTAAAACCGCCACCAAAAGCAGATAAAATAATATTATCGCCTTTTTTTAATTGCTTTTCATAGTCCCATAATAATAAAGGAATCGTGCCTGCAGTTGTGTTGCCATAGCGCTCAATGTTCATCATCATTTTATCTGTGCTCAAGCCCATGCGATTGGCTGTTGCTTCGCAAATACGTTTGTTTGCTTGATGTGGAACAAGCCAAGCAATATCATCTGCTGTTAAATTATTTTTAGTCATAATATCTGCACTCACTTCTGCCATATTTACAACGGCATTTTTAAATACAGTTTGACCTTCTTGATGAACATAATGTAATTTTTTATCAATTGTTTCGTGCGTCGGTGGCATTAATGAACCGCCTGCTGCTTGATATAAAAAATTTCGCCCAGCGCCATCGCTTTTTAAAATAAAATCCTGAATCCCGCAATCATCTTCCGATGGCTCCAGTAATACAGCTCCACCGCCATCACCAAAAATAACACAGGTGGTGCGATCCTCGTAATTTAAAATAGCACTCATTTTATCTACGCCAATGGCAATTACTTTTTTATAACGACCTGTTTCAATAAATTGAGATCCTGTAGCTAATGCAAAAATAAATCCTGAACACGCTGCTGACAAATCGTAACCCCAAGCATTTTTTGCACCTATTTTATCACAAATTATATTCGCTGTACTCGGAAAAATTAAATCTCCTGTTATAGTTCCAACAATTAACAAATCAATTTCATCTGCTCCAATGCCACGTTTTTTTAATAATTCTTCTACAGCAAAAACCATCATATCGGAAGTTGCTTTTCCTGGAATGTTTAATACTCGTCTTTCTTTGATACCAGTTCTAGAGGTAATCCACTCATCGTTAGTGTCTACAAATTTTGCTAATTCATCATTAGTCATTACAAAATCAGGAACGTAACCGCCCACAGCGGTAATTGCAGCTTTAATCATTATTGAAATACGGTTTTAATTTTTTCGTTCAAGTTTGCTTCTATAATATCTTTACTTAAAACTAACATGTTTTTAAATGCTAATGGACTTGATTTACCATGCGCAATCATCACATTGGAGTTAACTCCTAATATTGGAGTTCCACCATATAGTTCATAATTAAATTGGTTAAAATAACTGTCGTTTATGTCACGCTTTTTAATCATGGAATAAAATGCTTCAGCTGTTTTTAAAAATACATTACCTGTAAATCCTTCGCAAACAATCACGTCTGCTTTATCTCCAAAAGCTTCTGATCCTTCAATATTTCCAATAAAGTTAAAATCTTTAGTATCTTTCATTAACGAATGAGCAGCCTGCGCAACTAAATTTCCTTTTTCCGGCTCTTCGCCAATATTTAAGAGTCCTACTTTAGGGTTATTTATTTTGTACACTTCCTTTGCAAATATAGAACCTAAGATAGCAAACTGATAAAGTACATCAGGTTTACAATCTGCATTAGTTCCAACATCTAAAATAATTCCAAATCCCCCATTTTCTTTTGGCAAAAGCGAAGTAATGCATGGGCGAATAACTCCAGGAACAGCTTTTACTGAAAACATTGATCCAACTAACATAGCACCAGTATTTCCGCCGCTTCCAAAACATTGAATCGTATTTTCTTTTAATAATTTAAAGCCAATAGAAATACTGCTGTGCGGCTTTTGAGCTAGAGCTTTGGTTGGATGTTCGCCCATTTCAATCACATCAGTAGCGTGAATAAATTCAAATTTATCTTCGGCAACCCCTTTTTCTTTGAGGTAATTTTTTGCTTTTTCGCTATCTCCAATTAAAACAATGGTAACATTTGAAGGTAGAGATTCTAAAGCCATAATGGCTCCATCTAAACAATTTTTCGGAGCAAAATCTCCGCCCATTATATCTAATCCAATCTTCATAGGTAATTTTTCTTGGTTTCTATTTGTCGAATATTACTGAACAATAGTATAATTTACTCTATTGTTTTAGTAAGTAAAAGTCTTTCAAAATAAATCATCTAAGCAAATAAATTCCGTTTAATAATGCAATTATAAATAGGCAAAGTTATTAACCTTAGCCGTTCAATACTAAGTATTCTGATTATCAGCGTATTATTAATCCAAAAATAATTGATTATACACATTTTAAAATAGATTTATTGAGCCAAAAAATAAAAATTGATTGTACTTTTGCCAAATGCGTATTGTTGATATAGAAAATGAAATTATTGAAGAGTTCGAACTATTTGGCGACGATTGGGAAGGAAAGTATGAGCATTTAATAGAATTAGGAAAATCACTTCCTAAAATTGTAGACACTTTAAAAACAGAAGATCGAATCATAAAAGGTTGTCAGAGTAAAGTATGGTTACATTCTGAAAAAAAAGATGGAGAAATTATTTATACAGCCGATAGTGATGCTATTATTACAAAAGGTATGGTGGCATTAATGATCAGAGTATTATCGCATCAAAAACCGCAAGATATTTTAGCAGCTAACTTAGATTTTATAAATAAAATTGGATTAACAGAACACCTGTCGCCTACCAGAGCCAATGGATTGTTAAGTATGATTAAGCAAATGAAATTAGATGCCATGGCACTAAGCTAATTAATTTATGAAATGGCGCTGAGCTGCATAAAAAACACAATCAATAGTAATAAATATATGTTTCGAATATTGAAACATCTAATTCCCACAAATGAATAAAAAAGCACTTTCTTGGTTTATATTAATTGCGCTGTCATTAGTGTGGGGTAGTTCTTTTATTTTAATGAAACAGGGTTTGGTTGCATTTAGTAGTGATGAAGTAGCTGGATTAAGAATTTCAATAGCATCTATCATTATGTTTCCTTTTTTAATAAAGCACCATAAAATAGATTTAAAAACTAATTTAAAAGGATTGCTCTTAATGGGAGTTTTTGGAAATTTAATTCCGGCATTTTTATTTACGAAAGCTGAAACTCAAATTAGCAGCAGTTTAACTGGTATGTTAAATGCTTTAACTCCAATGTTTACAATAATAGTTGGGATGATTGCTTTTAATCAAAAGATAAATAAAAACCAATTCATTGGAGTTTTAATTGGATTTGCGGGCGCCATTGCTTTAATAACTTTAGGCGAAAACCAGAATGACCAAACTAAAAATGTAATGTACTGCTTACTAGTTGCTGCCGCCACATTATGTTATGCAGTTAGCGTAAATGCTATTAAAGCTTATTTAGGAAAGGTGAATTCATTAACGGCTACCGTTTGGTCTTTTAGTATCATTGGTCCAATGGCAGCAATTTATTTATTTTGTTTTACAGATTTCATTAATCACGCTTATAACCATCCTGAAGGATTAAGATCACTAACTTATATTAGCATTCTAGCAATTTTCGGTTCTGCAATTTCTGTAGTAGTATTTAACACCTTAATAAAACTTTCTGGTTCTATTTTTGCCTCTAGCTGTACCTATTTAATTCCAATAGTAGCAATAGGTTGGGGTTATTTTGATGGTGAAATCATAAATTTATTTCAAATATTGGCCGTTATTGTTATTATTGCTGGTATTTGGCTGATTAATTCTAGCGCAAAACCAACAATAGAAAAAACCTAACCAATTGATAATTAGTACTTTATTAATTAATATTAATTCTTATCACGCTAAGGCCATATATTTAATAGGTATTTATACGAAATTAAGTCCGCAAAATCTTTGGCAGATTGAAAAAACCACTTATCTTTGCCGTCCTTAAAAAATTATTAACAATTAAAATTAACACTCATGTATGCAATTGTAGAAATAGCAGGGCAACAATTTAAAGTGGAACGAGGCAACAAAGTTTACGTTCACCGCCTAGATGCTAACGAAGGTGCTAAAGTGGAGTTTGACAAAGTTTTCTTAATCGAAAATGATGGAAAAATTTCTATTGGAAGCCCAACTGTAGATGGCGCAAAGGTTGCTGCCACAGTAATTGAACACTTAAAAGGCGATAAAGTTATTGTATTTAAGAAAAAACGCCGTAAAGGTTACCAAAAATGGAATAACCACCGTCAATTTTTAACACAAATCTTAATTCAAGGTATTCTTAACAAAGGAGAAACTGTAAAAGAAGAATTAACGGCTGAAAAAGCAGTACGTAAAACTTTATCTCCAAGCCAAAGAAATCCAGTTGTTAAAACTGAAGAAGTTGTTGAGAAAAAAGCACCTGCTAAAAAAGCAGCAGCTAAAAAAGCATCTAAGAAAACTGAAGCATAAAAACAGGTTTAAGTTGTAAGTGTTTAGTTTTAAATAAAACACAGTACTTAAAACTCATAACTAAATAAAAAACTAAAAGAAAATGGCACATAAAAAAGGAGCGGGCTCCACAAACAATGGTCGCGAATCACACAGTAAGCGTTTAGGCGTTAAAATATTTGGTGGTCAAGCTTGTATTTCTGGTAACATTATTGTTCGCCAACGTGGTACAAAACATAACCCAGGTTTAAATGTTGGTCTTGGAAAAGATCATACATTATATGCTTTAATTGACGGTAAAGTTGTTTTCAAAAAGAAAGCAGATGACCGATCATACGTTTCAGTTGTTCCTGTAGAGGCATAACAAGAAACCTATTTTTAGAACTTGAAGCCCTTCCGCCAGCTGGCGGATCGGCTTTTTGTGTTTTAATGAAGTATTTTAATTTATTTATAGAACGCTGATAACGCAGATTTTTTTATGATTAGTTAAGATTTCTTAAATTAGTTTTTAAATTTTGTAATGCCAACACATAATAGGATTTTAGAAAATTAACGATGAGTTGAGATAATTAAAAATCACAAAACACAAAAATCATTTTTTATCATAATTATCAGTGTCATCTGCGCTCCATATTTAAAATAATATTTTTTATTAATACATTACAAAGATTAAATTTACTCTTTCAAATAAAATACCATGTTACAACTTAGTTATATTCAAGATAATACAGAAGACGTTTTAAAGCGTTTGGCCATTAAAAATTTTAAAGATGCTGAACGTATTATCAACTCAGTTATTGAATTAGATAATAACAGAAAAGCAGCTCAGCGCCAAGCTGATGATACAAAAGCAGAAGCTAATGCACTAGCCAAGCAGATTGGTGAAATGATGAAGTCTGGAAAAAAAGATGATGCAGAAGTTTTGAAAGCAAAAACGGCCGAACTAAAATTGAATGAAAAGCAATTTGATGAAACTTTAAAAAACATTGAAGCTGAAATTTATAAATTATTAGTAACGGTTCCCAACTTACCTAACTTAACAGTTCCGGTTGGTAAAACACCTGAAGATAATGAAGTAGTAAACCAACATGGCGCTATTCCGGTTTTGCATGCAGCAGCAACTCCTCATTGGGAATTAACAACCAAATACGATTTAATTGATTTTGAGCTAGGTGTAAAATTAACAGGAGCTGGTTTCCCCGTTTATAAAGGAAAAGGAGCAAAATTACAACGCGCATTAATTAATTATTTTTTAGATAAGGCAACTGCTGCTGGCTATAACGAAGTGCAAGTTCCTATTTTAGTAAATGCAGATAGCGGATACGGAACGGGTCAACTACCTGATAAAGAAGGGCAAATGTACCACTGCCAAGTGGATGATTTATATTTAATTCCAACTGCTGAGGTGCCAATTACTAATATGTACCGAGAGGTAATTTTAAAGGAAAGTGATTTGCCAATTAAAAATTGTGGCTACACGCCTTGTTTTAGAAGAGAAGCGGGAAGCTACGGAAAAGATGTACGTGGTTTAAATCGTTTACACCAATTTGATAAAGTAGAAATTGTGCAAATTGTAGCTCCTGAAAACTCATACAAGACTCTAGAAATTATGAGAGAATTTGTTTGTAGCTTATTGCAAGAATTAGAATTGCCTTACCGTACTTTAAAACTATGTGGAGGAGATATGAGTTTTGGTTCAGCTTTAACTTATGATTTAGAAGTATGGAGCACAGCACAAGCGCGTTGGTTAGAAGTAAGTTCTGTATCTAATTTCGAAACATTTCAAACTAACCGATTAAAATGCCGTTATAAAGATGCAAACGGAAAAACACAATTAGCTCATAGTTTAAACGGCAGCGCATTAGCATTGCCTCGCATTGTGGCATCTCTTTTAGAAAATAATCAAACGGAAGAGGGTATAAAAATCCCTAAAGCATTAGTGCCTTACACCGGCTTTGATATGATTAATTAAGCGATGAAAATAGCAACTCAGTAAACTTTATTTAAAATATAATTTAACAGCAATTATTCAAGTTAGATGCACTAGTGCCATGGTTTAACTTGTATAATTTAATAAACTTAATTATATTTGCGCAGTAATGCACACGTGGCGTAATTGGTAGCCGCGCCAGACTTAGGATCTGGTCCGCAAGGGTGGGGGTTCGAGTCCCTTCGTGTGTACAAAAAATGCCTTTCAATTTGAAAGGCATTTTTTATTTTTACTCATTTAATTCTTTGCAATTTACTTTTCAACTTTGTAACCCTTGACGCTTGCTAACGTAATTATAGAACTTTTAATTGCTGAACCTAAATCATCTTGTTTCGTATTTTGATTTGATTTTTCTGCAATGTACTTTTGGCGCTTTACAGCTAATAAACCAATTTCTTTTTGAATGACATCACGTTCTTTTGCCTTTGCTAAAACTAGTGTCTTAATTTCTTCTTTGCTTTTATTTTTATATTCTTCTGGTAAATCCTCTGTTTTAATTTTATCTAAATTATTTTCATTGTCTTTTACATTATCTACCAAATCCCATGTTGAGTTTTTGTACACGGCTTTACTTTTAGTAAGCACTCTTTCGGTAGCATTAGCTTGAGAAATACTGCTGGCATTAGCATCTTCTTTTGCCTGACTTTGCTTTTTTAAATGACCTTGTTTACCATAACCAATATAGGTTTTATTTAATTTATCGTTGCAAGCATTAATCTGGCTATCGTATGGAGTTTGTATATATTCTATTTTTACATCTGAATCTATATTAAAGTACTTGCCTTTTCCTTTTGCAGCGCCATCTTCCCATAACAATGAGATGCCTTCTTTTTTATCCCCACAAAAAATAGTGTTTATATAAATATTACTTTTTACTGCACTACTAATAACTTCTTTGTAATTTATATTTCCTTGGTTAAAGCCTTCGTTACCTGCTATATAAACTAATTTCATTGTATTTGCTCCATCATCCCATTTTAACTCTTTTACTGAGCTATGAATTACAGCGCCACAATATTCGCTTCCGCCGTTGGTTTTTAAGGCAAATAATTTTTCTGATATTAAATCTAAATCAGTGGTTAATGCAGTAACTTGTCGTATATAATTATTTCTAACTGATAATCCATCGTTGCCATATTCGTATAAAGCAATTTCAATTACAGGAGTTTTTCCTTGATACTTTAACGTGGTTAGGGTATTTACAATATCCCATAGTCTAGATTTAGCTTGTTCAATTAATCCATCCATACTATTAGAAGTATCAAAAAGTAAAGCAACTTGAATTTTAGAATTTCCGTCAGGCGGATTTATCCTGTACGTTAATCCTAAATGAGAACTAACCGAATTGAGATTATTTTTTGATGAAGCCTGTCCTTCAGAAGCTAAAATCATCAAAGTAATTACTGTTAAGATTGTTAGATTTTTCATAATAATTGTTTTTTAGGTTTATAATTTAAGAGAATTGTATTGATGTGTTTTATTATAAGAGTATAGAAAGGATGTTTTTCCATAACCACATTTAAAATTATTTTATTTCAAAAACCGCTTTTATCTCGTATCGTAGTTTTATTTTTGATAAACCACCTAGCCCACTATTTTCATTATTGTCATTTCCGGTGTTTACACTTCCGGAATTCATTGAAGAATTTGAACTCATAGACGAATTGCTAGTTGAATTATTTATTCCATTATTGTAATATGGATTATCCCAATGCCAATAATATGGATAGGTTCTGCCGCCATAATTTTTTTCATTTTTATCGGCATTTACTTCTTCAATAGAAACAACATGCCCTACTTTTTCATCAATAGCTTCTAATAAATAGGTTGCTTTTTCTTTAGCCATTCTGATGGCTTCTTTTTTAACTTCTTTCCGGTAAACCTGAATATCTTTATTTGTTGTAGCAGATATGGTTATATTTTGAACCCAGCTTTTGTTTAAATCCTTTACAAAGTCTAAAAAATCAAGTTTCGAATTAATTTTTAGCTTGTATGTTTGGTAAACATAACCCGCATTGCGATAATACCACCACCAATACCAATGGTACCAATCATTGTAACCTATTTGATTTTTAAATGCTAATTCAGAATCTGGGATGCCATGCTTTTTGCAGATATCCATCAGTTCATTTTCGTGTTTTTCAAAATTTCCCCTTTCGGAATAAACGGTAATGGTTAATTCTACTTGATCAGGTTCAACACTCATTTCGGCACTACCTATTACGGTTATTAATTTTGGCAGCATATTATTGCTTGTTGGTTGCCCCATTAATGATTTGGTATTTATAATGAGTAAAAGCACTATGGCACTAAGGCTAATAATGGTAAAGAGTTTAATTGATTTCATAATTTTAAAGTTTAAAGGTTTTCGTCAAAATTAGGGGTGTTTAAAGAGCTAAAATTGCAGACTTGGTGTAATTGGCTTTTCACTTTGTGAAATGGATTGTGAAAGCAAATTAAATTGAGTTATTTTACTTTGTGAAAAAGAAGAATAAAATAGGAATGATAGTATTTTTTAAAAATAGGTCAGCTATATGGATATTAATGGCGCTACTTTTTTCAGGTAGTAGTATTTTTTGTCAAACCTTTAAGAATGAAAAAAAGTCTAAACTTAAAATCAAATCAAGTTCTATTGAAACTAGTTTAAGAAATGGAGATGATGATTTAGTAATGGCATCTAAATATGAAGATTTAGCGGCTGAGTTAATTGATAATAATGATTTATTAAAAGCGGAAGAATACCAAACAAAGGCAGTTGATTTATATAAAAAAAATAAAACGAAAACAAAATTAGCAGATGCCTTAAGAACGTTAGCGAAAATACAGGAAGCGCAAAATAAAACTCAAGATGCTATTTTAAATTATAATGATGCATCTAAAAACGCTCAACGGAAATCAAACACCATTGTTAATAGCAGTGATGTTAGCCGATTAAAAAATTTCAATAATCCAAACGAGCAATCAAATTCCATTAACCAAAAAATTAGTTCCTTAAAAAAGGAATCTAATCCAAAGGAAAAGGAAGAAATTGTAGATGCTTATAAACAACTAGCTGAGGTAAATATCAAACAAAATAATTCAGAAGCAGCTATTCAAAATTATAATAATGCTTTAGAGGAAATACAAGGCAATTCCGTAGAAAAAAATACTATTAAAAATGAAATTGCAGACATATTTGCGAATAGCAATAAATTGGAGCAAGCAATTGCTATGAAAGAGGATGTGCTAAAAAATGTGGATAGTTTAAAAGATGTAGGCCAGCAAATTAAACAACGACAAGGATTAGCAAAATTATTGATATTAAATAATGAAAGCGATAAAGCCTTACAATTAATTCAGGATTCTTACAATTTAGCATTAACAAAAGGTAAAACTATTGATGCAAAAAATAGTTTAATGCAATTAATAGCCTATTACAAAACAAAAGATGATGCCCAAAAAACGCTACAGTTGTACGATGTGTTTTTACAAAAATTAGAATCCTTAATAAAGTCAGACTCTACCTTAATTGATAAAAAAATATTTGAAGAAACTGACCAAAAGATTAAACAATTAGAAAAAGAAAAGAGCTTGCAAGAAGAGTTAATTTCAAAGAAAAATACATTTAATTATTTTTTAATTATTGCTTTAATTGTATTGTTTTTATTGATTTTAGTGATTATTCGTTACTCCTTTGCTATTAAAACAAAAAACAAAAAAATATCGCTGCAATCTTTGAGGCGAGAAATGAACCCTCATTTTATATTTAATAGTTTAAATAGTGTCAATCAATTTATAGCTCAAAACAAGGAAAGAGAAGCTAATAAATATTTAACATCCTATTCATCTTTAATGCGAAATATGATGGAGAGTTCAAGTAAAGATTTTATACCACTTCAGCATGAAATTGATCATTTACAAAAATATTTAGAGTTAGAGCATTTGAGGTTTAGCAATCAGTTTGATTTTGTTGTAGATGTGGATGAATCCATTGATGCGGATGCTATTCTTGCGCCAAATATGTTAATTCAACCTCATTTAGAAAATGCAATTTGGCACGGCTTAAGGTATAAGGAAATAAAAGGCTTATTAGTATTATCAATAAAAAATAAAACATCCTTTATAGAAATTACAATTGATGACAATGGAATTGGAATTGAAAAAAGTAATTCGATTAAAACACAAAATCAAAAAATACATCAATCTATAGGATTACAAAATATCAAGGAGCGAATTAAATTGTTGAATGATTTATATAAAGTTGATATATCATTTACAGTTATTAATAAGGTTAATGATGGTGGAACAATTGTGAGATTGAAAATCCCCTATTTAAATAAAGTTTAGCGCATGCAATTACATAAGATAAAAAGTGTGATAGTAGAGGATGAGCTTGCCGCAAGAGAGGCATTGAGAAGTTATATCCAAAAATACTGTCCTCAAATAGAAATAGTTGGCGAAGCATACAATAGTAAAGAAGGTATTGCTTTAATTAATGAAATAAAACCAGAATTAGTTTTTTTGGATGTTGAGATGCCTTTTGGAAATGCGTTTGATGTATTGGAAGGTTGCAAAGATGTTTATTTTGAAACAATTTTTGTAACTGCTTTTTCGCAATATTCTTTAAAGGCGTTAAATCAGAGCGCCGCTTATTATTTATTAAAACCTGTAAGTATTGAAGAGTTAATAATAGCAGTTAATAAAGTTCAGCAGCAGTTACAAAATAAAGAATTATTGAATCGTAATAAAATTATAGTTGAGAATCATCGCAATTCAAAACCAGAAGCACAGCAAATTATTTTGCCTACTTTGGAGGGGTTTGAGGTAGCTAAAGTGCAAGATATAATTCGCATAAAGGGAAATGGAAATTTTTCTGATATTTATTTTAAAAATGGGTCAAAAAAAATGGTATGCAGGTTTTTAAAATACTTTGATGACTTGCTTGATAAGCCTTTTATTCGTGTGCACAAATCACATATTATAAATATTAACTACGTTTTATCATACAATAAAGGTGGTGTAGTAGTGCTTTCTGATCATTCTGAAATTGAAATTTCTGCAACTTATAAAGCTGATTTTTTAAATGAATTTAAGCGTTAATTGTAATTCACTTTTTTATTAAGAAAGGTGATTGCTAGATTTAAAAGTATAGATCATCCGTTTTTAATCTCAGGTAAAGTCTAACAGACAGGGCAGCACTTAGTCCAGATATTAATACCCCTAAAGCAACAATACTTCCAAATAATGCTACGAGTAAATTAGGGTCTTGCAATTGCAATAAATCAGGTATATATCGCGTACTTAATACTAAAAACCCCGCTAATAAAAATCCCGCCATTAGGCCTGCAATAATACCTTGACGAATTCCTTTCATAATAAATGGCAATCTAATAAATCCTTGCGTAGCTCCCACTAAATACATTGTTCTTATAATAAATCGCTTAGCATAAATAGATAATCTAATGGTGTTATTGATTAATGCAATGGCAACCACCAATAGTAATCCACTAAATATTAAAATATAAATGCTAATTACTTTTGCATTATCGTTCACCTGCTTAATCATGTCTTTATGATAAATTACTTCCTTTACAAAATGCTTTTGCATAATTTGTTTTTCAAATCCAGCCAAGCTATCAATATTAGCATAGTCAGAATTTAATTTTACATCTAACGCTGAAAGCAAAGGATTGTAGCCCAAGAAAGTTATAAAGTCTTCGCCTAAATCTTTTTGTAATTTTTTAGCTGCCTCTTCTTTACTAATATAGTCAACTTTTTTGGTGAATGCGGACGAACTAACTTCTTGTTTTAATATATCTAGTTCTGCTTGAGTAGTTGTATCTTTTAATACAATTTGAAATCCGATATTTTCTTTAATATGATTAGATAATTTTTTGGCATTGATTACTACTAACCCTAAAAGTCCTAACATAAATAATACTAAGGCTAAACTGATTACAACCGTAAACGATGATGTTTTTAATTTTTGAGTAGGAGAATTACTTAACACAATACTGTTTTTTTATTTTCATCTAAATTAGGACGAATTTGAAAAGACAAGACGGTCTAATAACTTGAATAATTAACAGAGGGTTGTTTGTTCATCTCCTTAAAATAAAGATTGGCCATCATAAATAATTTTACCAAAGATAAAATTTTAATAATGTATGGCGTTTTTAAAATTTAGGATAACAAATCAGGCCTTCGTAATTTTGTTCGTTCCAACGACTGTTCATGGCGCCACTCTTCTACTTTTTTAGTATTACCGCTCGTTAAAAGTTCAGGAACTTTCCACCCGTTATAGTCTGCAGGACGCGTATAAACTGGCGGAGCTAATAAATTATCTTGAAAGGAATCGGATAGAGCGGAAGTTTCATCATTTAAAACTCCTGGTATTAAGCGAATGATGCCATCACATAAAACGGCAGCTGGCAATTCGCCGCCACTTAAAACATAATCGCCAACCGAAATTTCTTTAGTAATAAAATGCTCACGAATTCTTTCATCAATTCCTTTATAATGCCCACATAATATCATAATGTGATTTAGTGTGGACAATTGATTGCAAGTAGTTTGCTTCAATGTTTCACCATCGGGGGTCATATAAATAATTTCATCGTAAGCATGCTTACTTTTTAAATCATTAATACAGTTGGCTATTGGCTCTATCATCATCACCATTCCGGCGCCGCCTCCAAAAGCATAATCATCAACTTTTTTATGCGGCGTAATACCATAATCTCTTAAATCAACAATATTTATAGAAACTAATCCTTTTTGTGCGGCGCGTTTTAAAATACTGTGACTAAAGGGGCTTTCTAGTAAAGGCGGATGAACGGTAATAATATCAATATGCATAATCAAAATTAACAAAAAAACAGGAAATAAAAGCGGTTTAACTATTATAGTAAACTGCTTTTATTTCAATGTCAAAAAGTAGAATCTTTTAATAAAGTATTTCTGATGCTAATACCATTAGCTTTTATAGTTTAGTTTTTTTGTTCTCGACTGCGCTCGAACTGACAAACAAGCCTTAATGTTTTTTTTTAGTCTATTTTATATGAGCTAATGGTATAATTTGTCAATGCTGTTTTATAGTTAAATTTCAACACATTTAATCAACATCTAATTCCGTAGCATTTGTTTTCAAAATTTCCTGATCATTTAATTTACTTTGGGGTAAATTAGTATCGAGTTCACCTACACTTAGTTTTTGCTCATCATTTGCTCGAGTTTCTTTCTGAACAGAACCGTTCTCACTTGGTCTTTTTTCAATTGATCCTTTTTTATATACAGCACCCTCCTCAGAATTTACATGTTCTTGAGACGCATTATCTGAATCACTTTTTCTGTAATAGGGATTATTTGTTTCGCCGCTAGCATTAGGATAATTATCACCTGAAAAATCATTATATCCAATTGAATGATTAAAGTAAGTAAGGGCATTCCATGCTAAAAATTCTGCCCTCTCACTATGCTTTAAAGCGCCGTTATAATCTCCCCAAAAATATAATTGCCTAGCATATTGTTGGTGCCTAATAGCTTTTGCTAATCTTGGAGAATAAGTATCATTCCAGTCAGAAAAATGCAACGCTTGCCCAATAACTTGTGCAGATTGACGGATAGAATACCTGGCAATTTTTTTTATACTGTACATAGTGCTGTAATAACCGTAATAATTTGGATAATTCGTCATTTGAACATGACTACCTCCCAAGTTTCCTGAACTATAATGTTGGTTTGACGACCAAATAGGAGTATTATTTGGATGGTTTTGATGATGCTTATTTTGACTGGATTGTCCTTGCCCTTGTTGTTGTGGCGCACTATTACTATTATGATGTCTTTGTGCATTTAAACATAAACTAAAAAATACGGAAGCAATAATAGTTGCGATTTTAATGGAGGTTTTCATAATTAACGTTTTATAATTTGATATAAGAGTTTCAATGCTTGTGCCAAAATAACCTGTTTAACAGAACTTTACATTTTCAATTTGTATTTGGCTAGTTTTTGCCAATAACTGGTAAAAATTTACCTACAAAAAGGCCACACTGCAAAAAACTGTATCTTTACACACTAAAAAAATCACAATTGAAATTTACACTTCTTCATAAAGATAAACAGTCAAAAGCTAGGGTAGGTGTTTTAGAGACCGATCATGGAAAAATAGAAACTCCCATATTCATGCCTGTTGGCACCGCTGCAACAGTAAAAGCAGTACATCAGCATGAATTGAGAGATGATATTAAAGCTCAAATTATTTTAGGAAATACCTATCATTTATATTTACGTCCGGGCTTAGATGTTTTAGAGAATGCCGGAGGCTTGCATAAATTTAATGGATGGGAGAAATCTTTATTGACAGATAGTGGCGGTTATCAGGTATTTTCATTGGCTAATTCTCGTAAACTTACAGAAGACGGCGCCACATTTAAATCTCATATTGATGGTAGTAAACATTTATTTACGCCAGAGCGTGTAATGGATATTGAGCGAATTATTGGCGCAGATATTATGATGGCTTTTGATGAATGCACGCCGTATCCTTGCGATTATAAATACGCAAAAAACTCCTTGGGTTTAACGCATCGCTGGTTAGATAGATGTATATCACGGTTTAACGAAACTGAACCAAAATATGGTTATTCACAAGCCTTATTCCCTATCGTTCAAGGCTCTGTTTATAAGGATTTACGTGTGCAATCGGCTGAATATATTGCTTCCAAAAATGCAGAAGGTAATGCAATAGGAGGCTTATCTGTTGGAGAACCTGCAGAAGATATGTACGCCATGACAGAAGTTGTGTGTGATATTTTACCAGTAGATAAACCCCGCTATTTAATGGGAGTAGGCACACCTGTTAATATTTTAGAAAGTATTGCATTGGGTGTTGATATGTTTGATTGCGTAATGCCAACTCGCAATGCTCGACATGGCTTACTATTCACTCAAAATGGAATTATAAATATTAAAAATGAAAAATGGAAAAATGATTTTTCTCCATTAGATGAAAACGGAACGAGCTATGTAGATGTAGCATACACTAAAGCCTATTTAAGACATTTACTAGTTTGTGGCGAGTTTTTAGCTGCGCAAATTGCCAGTGTTCATAATTTGGCTTTTTATTTATGGCTGGTTACAGAAGCTAGAAATAGAATTATTGACGGTACGTTTTACGACTGGAAAAATAAAATGGTAAAACAATTAGCTGTTCGTTTGTAAATTTAATTTCATTGCCAAAGGCAAATTAATGATGCTTAAAATACTTGATAAATATATATTAAAGCGATTTATAGGAACTTTCTTTTTCTCTATTTCTTTGATGCTTTGTATTTTTATTGTATTTGATATCTCTGAAAAATTATCAAATTTTATTTCCGAAAAAATCCCACTTAAAGAAATTATTTTAGAGCACTATTTAAACTTCATTCCATACTATGGTAACTTATTTAGTCCATTATTCACGTTTATTTCTGTGATTTTATTTACCTCAAAAATGGCCTATAAAACAGAGTTTGTAGCTATTTTATCTAGTGGTACAAGTTTTAAAAGAATATTAAGGCCCTATATGATTGGCGCCGCATTAATAACTGGCATGTCCTTAATTTTAAATCATTTTATTATCCCTAAATCCAATAAAGTTAGAATTAACTTTGAGGATAAATACATTAATGAAAGTTACAATACCGAGGAAAGAAACATTCATAAGCAAATTGCACCAGGTACTACATTATATATGGCTGACTATGATAATTTTTCTAATTCAGCAAATCAAATTTCAATCGAAAAAATATCCAATAACAAACAGCTGAGTATATTAAAAGCTGAGACCATGAGATGGGACAGTATTAATAGAGCCTGGGATTTAGTAAATGTATTTGAACGAGAATTATTTTATTCACCCATTGATTCTGCAAAGCATGGCGCAACAAAACATGTTTTTAAGGAAACGCATCGATTTTTTCCAACTAAAAAAATAAGAATTGATTTTCTTCCAAAAGATATGATTCGTTTTCAAAGTAAAATTGAGGTCTTGCCCTATTTTGAATTACGCGATTTTATTGTAAAAGAAAAACAAAAAGGCTCAAGCAGAATTGAGTTTTTTGAAGTGGAGATGTATAAGCGCACAGCTTTTCCATTTGCTACCTTTATTTTAACTATAATAGGTGTATCTATTTCATCTCGCAAAATTAGAGGAGGAGTTGGTCTTCATATTGCACTTGGATTGGTTTTAAGTTGTGTTTATATATTATTTATGCACGTATCAACAACATTTGCCACTTCTGGCTTAGCCCAGCCAATGCTCGCGGTTTGGATTCCAAATATTATTTTTTCGGTGGTAGCATTTTACTTGTACACAAAAGCTCAAAAATAGAAGCTTGTGTTATTAAAAATAATAACTCGATCTTAATTGTAAATTATGATTTTGGCTTATATTTACAATAGAAAATAATCCTTTTGATACCTAAAATTACTATAGAAAAAATTGTTGATGCCGCCCGAGTTGAGGACGTAATTGGCGATTTTATTACGCTCAAAAAAAGAGGAGCTAATCTTTTAGGTTTATGTCCTTTTCATGGCGAAAAATCTCCCTCATTTACTGTGTCGCCTGCTAAAGGAATTTACAAATGTTTTGGTTGCGGAAAGTCAGGAACGGCAGTTAGTTTTATAATGGATCACGATAGTTTAAGTTATCCAGAAGCTTT
This sequence comes from Bacteroidia bacterium, assembly GCA_021740825.1. Classification (GTDB taxonomy): domain Bacteria; phylum Bacteroidota; class Bacteroidia; order B-17B0; family Aurantibacillaceae; genus UBA4416. Next base: position 107,440 of record JAIOZA010000003.1, read on the forward strand.
AAAATATTTAGCAAATAAATATGGTATTGAAGTAGTTGAAAAAGAAATTACCTCAGAAGAAAAAGCACAACAAAGCGAAAAAGAGAGTTTATACATTGTAATGCAGTATGCTCAAAAGTATTACACCGATTTATTACGAAACGATGATATGGGCCGCTCCATAGGTTTAGGCTATTTTAAAGAGCGTGGATTTTCGCAAGAAATAATTGATAAGTTTCAATTAGGTTACAGCTCTGATGAGCGAAGAAAATTTTCGGAGACTGCCGTTAAAAATGGATACAAGCCTGAGTACTTAGTTAAAACTGGGATGTCAATTTTATCCAATAATCACAAAGAAGGTAGCCCTATAACCGTTAGTGATATTTTTGATAGATACACAGGCAGAGTGATGTTTCCTATTCATAACATTTCTGGTAAAGTAATAGGTTTTGGTGGACGAATATTAACGAGTGATAAAAAATTAGCAAAGTACATCAATTCTCCGCAAACCGACATTTACGATAAAAGTAAAACGTTATATGGTTTGTTTCAAGCTAAAAAAGCTATTATTCAAGAAGACAATTGCTTTTTAGTTGAAGGATACACAGATGTCACGTCCATGCATCAATCAGGGATTGAAAATGTGGTAGCTTCCTCAGGTACATCCTTAACCACCGAACAAATAAAATTAATTCATCGGTTTACTAAAAACATTACTATTTTATATGATGGCGATTTAGCCGGCATAAAAGCAAGTTTTAGAGGAATTGACTTAATTTTGGAAGAAGGGATGAATGTGAGGGTATTGCTTTTTCCTGATGGTGATGACCCCGATTCGTATAGTAAAAAATTAACTCATGAAGAGTTTAAAGAATTTATAAAAAACAATAGTAAAGATTTTATTTCCTTTAAAACGAGTTTACTATATGAGGAAGCTGCAAGTGATCCAATTAAGCGAGCGGCATTAATTAAAGATATAGTAGAGAGTATTGCGGTAATTCCAGATGCAATAAATAGGTCAGTGTATGTAAAAGAATGTTCCAAATTAATGGATATTGGAGAGCAAATTTTACAAATTGAAATAAATAAACTAATTCGAAAAAAAACAGGCAAACAAGTTTCCACTAAACAAGTTGATTCTGCTGATGTTACAAAATTAGATAATGATTCAAATGCAGCACCCAGCGAAGACTATACCGAAGTTGAAATACCAAAGGATATTGTACTAGATGGTGAAGAAAAGGAATTGCTAAGAATGATGATGCAATTTGGAAATGTATTGGTTGATGTAGAAGCAGAAGATACTGATAGTACTGACCAATCGTTTCAACTAACGGTATGTGAATTTGTTATTTTTGAATTATGGAGAGATAATTTACAATTCATAAATCCTATTTATCAAATGGTTCTTGATGAATTTCATCATGAATTAGAGGAAGGTAGAATTCCAACGATACAAACATTTACACACCATCAAAATCCTGCCATTGCTCAAGTTGCCATTAATATTGCTTCTTTTTCTGAAACAGCTAGTTATAAATGGGAAAAATTTGGTGTAATTATTCCTCAAGAGATTCACTCTATTAAAAAAGGAGTAGAGCACCAATTGTTTAGCCTAAAGGAAAAACGATTAAATAGTATCCTAAAGGAAGCGAAAGAACTGATTAAGACGGCAGATCCTTTTGAAAACCAAAATGTGTTTGAATTTGTAATCTTGCTCGAAAATCAAAAAAAACGAGTGAACAAAATATTAGGAAGAACTATTGTCCGTTAGCAATTTTTTAAACTGAGTGGCCTTATTAAGAAGTTGCTGGTTTAATAAATCCGCGTGCTATACTAATTAAAATATAAAGTATAATAATTAATGGAATTGCAATTAAATGCAACACTGATAATAGAACTACGCTTAGTCCTAAAAATAGGAACCTAATTTCATTTCCTTTCCAATTGAAATTCTTAAATTTTAACGCAAATAATTGTATTTCTGAAACAAGCAATAAACTTAAAACTAATGCCAAAAGGCATAAGGTAAAAGGATTAAGTATAAATTGAAAATGATTACCCTCTAAAAGTAGAGGAATGGAACAGATAAAAATGGCATTGGCAGGTGTTGGAACACCAATAAACGAATCTGTTTGACGCGTATCATGATTAAATTTAGCTAATCGCACAGCTGATAAAACGGGAATAATGAAGGCGAACAACGCAATTAAAGGAGTTGTATCAGTACTATTTGGATTTTGAGTTAAAATGCTAATTCGTATTAATTGAAACATTACAAATCCGGGAACCACTCCAAATGTTACCATATCCGCTAAACTATCCAAGTCTTTTCCAATGGGCGAACTTACATGTAACAAACGGGCCACAAAGCCGTCCAAAAAATCAAAGAGGGCAGCTAAACCAACTAAATAGGCGGCAAAAATTAAATTTCCTTCAAAAATTTGAGCAATAGCTAAACATCCACAAACTAAATTACAACAGGTAATGGCATTTGGTATATGTTTTTTAATAATCATTTTGAGTGTAAATATATATAAATTAAATCGTTTGTATATTTACAAAAGATGTTATTTAATTCACTCATATTTTTAGTGTTTTTGCCAATTGTATTTGCTGCGTATTGGTTAATTCCTGCCAAACATCGAAATCTATTTTTATTAGTTGCCTCTTACTATTTTTACTTTTCTTATAATCCATGGTTTCTGTTATTACTTATTGGAACCTCTGTTGTAGATTTTTATTTAGCAAAAGGAATCTCAAAAACTGAAAAACGGAATACTCGTAAACAACTTTTACTCCTCAGTATTGTAAGCAATATTGGCGTCCTATTTGTTTTTAAGTACTTTATCTTTTTTTATAATTCAGGACTATCCTTATTTGCAAGTAATCCAAACTTACTTTCCAATTTTATCATTCCTGCGGGGTTATCATTTTATACATTTCAATCAATTAGCTACACCATTGATGTCTATCGAGGTAAATACAAACCTGATGACACCCTAAAAGATTTTTTATTATATGTTTCGTTTTTTCCACACATGGTAGCTGGTCCAATTGTACGGCATCATGCGTTAATGCCACAATTAAAAATGACACATTTTTTTAAGGATATTGAATGGGGTAATGCTTCAAAACAAATCATCTGGGGCTTCTTTAAAAAAATGGTCATTGCAGATAATGTGGATTATTTGGTTAATCCTGTGTTTAATGATTTACCAAATGACTTTAATTCTTTAGAATTTTTAATCATTGGTGTATTATTTTTAATTCAATTATATGCTGATTTTTCCGGCTATTCAGATATTGCGATTGGATTAGCAAAGCTATTTAAAATCAATTTAAAACTTAATTGGAACAGGCCACTATTATCTAAATCAGTCACAGAATATTGGCAACGGCATCATATTAGTTTAACTAGTTGGTTTAAGGAATATGTTTACATTTCCATTGGCGGCAATAGGGTAAGTACACCTAGATGGATATTCAATATTTTAGTGGTTTTTTTATTGAGCGGCTTGTGGCATGGTGCTTATTTTACATTTATCATTTGGGGATTTCTAAACGGTTTATTTTATTTAATAGAACATTTACCTCTAAAAATAAAGCTACCCACCTTTGTTAAATGGATTTACACACTATGTATTATTTCTATTTTTTTCATCGCGTTCAGAGCAAATAATCTTCATGATTTAGCATTTGTATACAAACAAATGTTCATCAACTTCAATGTATCGCAGGGATTAAATCACTTGTTATCGTTAAATGATAGGTTGTTTTTTGTGATGATAGTATTTATCATTTGCATTTTATTTACTAAAGAGTTACAGGAAGAATTTAAATTAATCAAATCATCTCATTTTAAAGAGTACGTTTTAACTCCTTTGTTTTACATCATTATTTTTTGTTTGATTTTTTGGTTAGGAAACTTTAATGCTAACAGTTTTATTTATTTTCAGTTTTGATAAAAAAAATTATCACATACGTAACAGCATGTATCTGTATACTTTTTGTTTATAGATCATTTTTATACATTGGTATTAAAAAAAATAAACAAGGTGTTTTTAGCAAATACAATGATGTTTTCCTAAAACAGGGCAACACCTACGATGTTTTATTTTTAGGATCATCAAGAGCCGAAATGCATTTTGCGCCTAGAATTTTTGATAGTATTACAAAATTTAATAGTTATAATCTTGGTACAAGTGGAGCTTCAGTAAAGGTAAATTATGTCATATTAAAAACGTATTGCCACCAACATCAAAAGCCAAAACATATCATATTAAATGTAGATTACTTTTCATTAAAAAGTGATACTGATATGCTAAATGATTTTCCGAGGTACTTCCCTTATCTAAACAATGATTATTTAAGGGCAGAATTAAATACTGTTGATGGTCGATTTACGTCGTTTTATTATAATCCATTTCATTCTTTACCTTACACGCAAATCGAGTTCTTAAGCGCGTCCTTGCATGGTTGGCTAAATATCTCGGGTAAATATGATACTTTAATGTATAAGGGATTCCAGACAGTACCTTCAAATGAAGACGGCAAGATTTCAAAATCAAAGCCCATTTATTCTTTCATCAGCAAAAAAAATAGAAATTATATAGACTCCATTATTTCCTTTGCTAAAAAAAATAAAATACATCTCACGTTAGTCACCAGTCCTATTTACGGTAGAGGTTACCATCATGTCCTAAACAAATCTGTGCTTGTAAATCAGTTAAATGATATTGCAGTTATTAACCAGATTCCCTATTTTAACTACACAGATTCGTTACAATTCAATAACCCTAAACTATATTTTGATGAGGAACACCTTAATTTAATGGGCGCTAAAAAATTTAGTAATCATTTTTCAGGTAGTTTTAATAAAATTTTGAACGTAAGTGCTATTAATAATTAAACTTTAAAAAAATTGTGGGATACAATTAAAAGTCAATTATTAAGGTTTTAGGTTTAACCATACTATGCCTCGTAAATCATTTTATCCAAAATAAAGCGAAGGTACTTAACTTTGTATGCATTCCGTTAGATAAGCAGAAATTATGTAGTTGCCCTGTTATACTTATCTTGCATCTAATTGTTAATAAAAACTTAACATTACTAAATAAACAACAGCTTACATTTACAAAAAATCAAAAATGACAACAACTTTAATCGTCTTTTTAATAATATGCTTATTGCTAGCATGTACATTCGAATTTGTAAATGGATTTCATGATACCGCTAACGCCGTTGCTACTGTAATTTACACAAATTCTATGAAACCAACTGTTGCAGTGGTTTATAGCGGCTTATTAAATTTTATTGGTGTATTAACTGGCGGAATTGGTGTTGCAATGGGTATTGTAAATTTATTACCTATGGAAGTTTTGGTAGATAGCAATGTAATGCATGGCATTGCTATGATTATAGCATTATTATTATCAGCTATTATATGGAATTTAGGCACATGGTATTTTGGCTTACCGGCATCTAGTTCGCATACATTAATAGGGTCTATTTTAGGAATTGGGATTGCATTTTACTTTTTACCTGATAGTATTGGCGGAAGTGCAGTTAATTGGGATAAAGCAAAAGAAACAGGTTGGGCATTATTAATCTCTCCATTTGCCGGATTCGCAGCAGCTATAGCCATTATGTTTATTTTTAAACGATTTGTAAAAAATGATTTGTTTTACAAGGAACCAATTCCGGGAAAAACGCCACCAATTGCAATTAGAATGCTGCTATGGTTTACATGTGGCATGGTGAGTTTTTTCCACGGACAAAATGATGGTCAAAAAGGGGTTGGATTAGTAATGATGATTTTAATAGCCATTATGCCAGCCTATTTTTCGTTAGATAGTGAAATAAACTTGCAGAGCGTTAGTGCTAATGTTACGGTAATTGAACAAGTTATTTCAAAAGCAGACACTTCGCAGTTTGGAAAAGAAGAGTTTAAAAATTATTATAATATCAAAAAACATGCGCAGCATTTTAATAGCGCAACTTCTGGAATTTTTTCTGTAGAAGGTGTTGCGGCTGCAGACCGTTTTGAATTACGCAAAGACATTGTTAAAGTAACAAAAGGCGCAGAAAAGTTAATGAAAAGCGAAAACGTTGCAATTTCAAAAGCGGATGCTAGTGCCTTAAAAAAAGAAGTAGATAGCGCTAAAAAATTAGTAGAATTTGCTCCTTCGTGGGTAATCATTATGATTTCTGTTTGTTTAGGCTTAGGAACTATGATTGGATGGAAACGCATTGTAAAAACAATTGGAGAAAAAATTGGAAAACAACATATGAGTTATGCTCAAGGAGCGTCTGCTGAAATAGTAGCTGCTATTGGTATTGGTATTGCTACTGCTTATAAAGCACCTGTAAGCACCACGCACATGCTGAGCTCAGGTATTATGGGCAGTATGGTTGCTAAAAAAGGCTTAAAAAACTTACAGCGTTCTACCATAACAAACATTTTATTAGCTTGGGTGCTAACCTTGCCCGTTACAATTATTTTATCCGGCGGATTATTTTTATTGTTTAGAGCAATTTTATAAACTAACAATACATTAAATCAATTATTACTTTGGCTTTATTTAGTATACTGCTTTAAATTGCTTGTAGCATTCAACGACAAAGTAAAAGTCACTTTGTACAATGCTATTTTTATCAATAGTGTTTCCAATTTCATGTCAATTTCTTTGTACTTTATTAATATATATAAAACATTTACGTAATAGTGCAGCTATACATTTGTAAAAACTAATAATGTATAGCAAAAGAGAATTGCAAGTTTTAGTGATTAGCGATGTGCACTTGGGCACGTTTGGCTGCCACGCAAAAGAATTACTTCACTACCTTAAATCGGTTAATCCTAAAACGTTGATTCTCAACGGCGACATTATTGACATGTGGAATTTTAGTAAAAATTATTTCCCAGCGTCACACATGGATGTACTTCGCCAAATAATGAAAATGGCGAGTTACGGCTCAAAAGTGTATTACATTACTGGTAATCACGACGAAATGTTACGAAAATATACTGATTTACAACTTGGCAATCTTGAGATAGTAGATAAATTAGTATTAGACATTGATGGAAAAAAAACGTGGATATTTCATGGCGACGTGTTTGATTCATCCATTAAAGGCTACGCAAAAATTTTAGCAAAATTAGGAGGAAAAGGATACGATTTATTGATACTCATAAATCGTTTTATCAATTGGTTATTGCAATTATTCGGGCAAGAAAAAATGAGCCTCTCTAAAAAAGTGAAGGACGGTGTAAAAAAAGCGGTCTCTTTTGTGAGTGATTTTGAAAGCACTGCAGCCGAACTAGCTATTGAAAAAGAATACGATTATGTGATATGTGGTCATATTCATATGCCTCAAATAAAAAATGTATCTAATGATAAAGGTACAGTAACCTATATGAACAGTGGAGATTGGATTGAAAATTTAACCTCGTTAGAATACAATAATGGCTGTTGGCAAATTTTTAATTATGACCAAAATTATTTAGACCTAATTTACCAAAAAGATTATTTTAATCAGGAAGATATTGTAGCCAAAATATTAGCATCCTAACTAAGGAAATAAGTATGCTTGTCAAATTAAAAGAATTAATGAAGATAAACTGGAAATATCTATAGATGAAAAAAACAAGAATATTTTACGCTGTTCAAGCTACCGGAAATGGACATGTTAGTCGTGCTCAGCAATTATATCCTTATTTGCAAAAATTTGGAGAAGTAGATTTTTTTTTAAGTGGCAATAATGCCAATTTAGATTTTAATTTGCCGGTTAAATACAGAAGTAAAGGTTGCAGTTTGCATTATAGTAAATGTGGTGGGTTAAATTATTTTGATGTAGTGAAAAACATTAAACCTTACATGATGTATAAAGATGCCAAATCTTTACCACTCGAAAAATATGATGTCATTATAAATGATTTTGATTTTGTAACTTCTTTGGCTTGCAAATTAAAAAAATTGCCATCCGTTCAATTAGGGCATCAAGCAAGTTTTCAATCTGATTCTACACCACGTCCGGATAAAAAAAGTGTAGTGGGCGAAACCATATTAAAACACTATGCTCCCGCCACTAATCATATTGGTTTTCACTTTCAAAACTATGATTCGTTTATTTTACCTCCTGTAATAAAAGAGGAATTTATAAATGCAACACCTGCAGATTTAAAACATGTAACCGTTTATTTACCTTCTTTTCAAGAGCATTGTTTACTTGAAGCATTTAATAAATTACCACACATTAATTTCCATTGGTTTTTAGAAAGTGTTAAATCAATTAGAATTGAAAAAAACATTACGTACTATCCCATTAATCAATCTTTATTTAATAAAAGCTTATTAAGCTGCCATGGTTTAATAACCGGAGGAGGTTTTGAAACTCCTTCGGAAGCTTTATTTCTTGGTAAAAAATTAATTAGTATTCCAATTAAAAACCATTACGAGCAGCAATGTAATGCGGCAGCAATTAAGCAAATGGGGGTACAAGTATTGCAAACAATTGGAGCTGATTTTTCGGATATTATAGAAAAGTGGTTTGACGGTAATAACAACAATCCAAAAATTAAAGCAAATAACATTAACGAAACCCTACAATTTTTATTTGATACGTATCCAGTTACTAATAATGTTAAGATAGAAGAAGCAACATTGTTTATATAATTTCAATCGTCATATATTATTGGCGGCTTTGCTTGTTCCTATTTTTATATACTGAAAAAAAATAATTGTTCCTTAGAATTGTTTTTGTTCTAATTTTAAAATTAAAGATAAAAGTTATCGTCTTTTCTTATAGCGTTTTTCATTTCTAATTTCAATTTGTTTAGGAATTGCGCTCTGCACAAATTCAAAATCTAATTGTTTTTTCACTAAATCGGCACGTTTAACTTTAATGGTTACTTTATCTCCCAACGAGTAAATACGACCAGTTCGGCGACCAACAACACGGTAATTGTCCTCATCAAAGATATATTGATCATCTTTCATATCGCGCATATTGACGCGACCTTCACATTTGTTTTCAATAATCTCTACAAAAATTCCCCATTCGGTTACACCACTAATTACCCCTTCAAAATCCTGCCCAATTTTATCTTCTAAATATTCTACTTGTTTATATTTAATAGATGCACGCTCAGCATCAGATGCTAATTTTTCCATTTCAGAAGAATGTTTACACAACAATTCTAACTCATCCGATTTTAAATAATGGGTATGATTTAATTTCGCTTCCAACAAACGATGCACCATTACATCGGGGTAACGACGAATTGGGGATGTAAAATGGGTATAGTAATCAAATCCTAATCCATAGTGCCCTACATTTTTGGTAGTATAAACAGCTTTTGGCATTGAGCGAACAGCAAGCAGTTCAATCATGCTTTGTTCTTTTTTATCTTTAACGTCTTGCAATAATTTATTAATAGATTGCGCTGTTTTTTGTCGGTTGCCGACCGAAACCGAATACCCAAAACGTTCTACAAAGGTATTAAGCTCCAATAATTTTTCATCTTTTGGTACATCATGTATCCGATATACAACTGCATCAGAACCTTTATCTTTTTTATCTTTTTCTTTTGTCACCCTGAGCGAAGTCGAAGGGTCTTTGGTATTAGGTTTTGTTTTACCTAAAAACTCAGCCACTTTTTTATTGGCCAATAACATAAAATCTTCAATTAATTTATGCGCATCTTTTTGTGTTTTAAAATACACACCTGTTGGCGCACCCGCCTCATCTAACTGAAATTTCACTTCAGCTTTATCAAAAAAGATGGAGCCTTTTGATGTTCGTTCAGTTCTTAATAATTTTGCTAAATGATCCAATGTAAATATTTCTTCTTTGTAGGGACCTTCAAGCGTTTCGATAACGGTTTGTACTTCTTCATACGAAAAACGATGATCGCTGTAAATAATAGTTTTGCCAAACCATTGATTTTGAATTTGTGCAAATTCATCTAATTCAAATACAGCACTAAAGCAATATTTTTCTTCATGTGGACGAAGTGAACAAGCAAAATTACTCAATACTTCAGGTAACATGGGCACACAGCGATCTACTAAGTACACTGAGGTTGCACGACTTACTGCTTCTTCATCTAAAATAGTATGTGGTTTTAGGTAATGAGTTACATCTGCAATATGCACACCAACTTCCCAATTTCCATTTTCTAATTTTTGTAATGATAAAGCATCATCAAAATCTTTTGCATCGTGTGGGTCAATGGTAAATGTTGTAATATGCCTAAAATCTCTACGTTTGGCAATTTCTTCGGGAGTAATTTCGGTTGCTAATTTTTTTGCAGCAGCTTCAACTTCTGGCGCAAAAGCCATAGGCAGACCGTATTCAGCCATGATGGCGTTTATTTCTGTTTCGTGTTCACCAGAATTACCTAATACTTCCACAACTTTTCCGTTTGGATTTTCTGACCCTCGTTTCCATTCCGATAATTCTACTAAAACTTTTTGTCCGTTTGTAGCTCCATTAATATCAGCCAAGGGAACAAAAAAATCAACATGTAATTTAGTATAATCAGGAACAACAAAAGCAAATTTTGGATTGATTTGAATACTGCCAACAAATTTTGTTTTGCGACGTTTTATCACTTCAACCACTTCCCCTTCGGCTTTGCCGCGTCCACGTTGTGGGTGGACTACTATTTTTACTAAATCCCCATGTAAAGCATCTTTGGTTCTTCTAAAGGGAATAAATACATCTGGTACATCAGCAGAAATAATAACGAAAGCTGTTCCTTGTGTTGTAAAATCAATGGTGCCGGTTTGATAGGCTTTAGATTCTTTTGCTTGGTATTTCCCAACTTCTTTTTCAATGACAAAACCTTGATATTTAAGTTCCTCTAGCGTTTCTAATAATGCAAACCGATCGCTTTCATTATCAATTTCCATAGCAGCTCCAAGCTGCTTATAGTTAAATGATTTTCCGTCGTTATGTTTTAAAAACGCTAATACTTCTTCAAATAAATAGCGCTTAGGTTGTTTTTTGGATTTTGCCATATATAACAAGTACATTAAATTGCACCCTATGTAAAGATAATTCAATAAAAGGCATTTTTATTAAAAATTAAAAATAAATTATGTACCAAGGAGTCTATTATGGAATCGACTTGATTTCTTTTACACTAAACATTAGGATAAATCATTGTTATTGGTAAACTTTGGTTGCAATAATAATCTTTAATTGAAAAAATCGCTATTCTCTCCACTTTTTATTTTTCTCCTTTTCTTTTGGGGGTTGATACTTGTTAATACAAGTCATGCGCAAACTCATTCCTATTCCATAAAGAAAAGATTGTACACATATGCTGATGGTTTACCTGCAAGAGCTGTAAATTGCGGCGTTCAGGACAAATATGGTTTTTTATGGTTTGGAACAAGAAATGGTCTATGTAGATTTGATGGAAAAAATTTCCAAAACTTTATTCAAACTGTACACGGTTTACGTGGCAGAGAAATTACGGAACTCTACTATGATAATAATGATGGTGTATTAATTATTTATAATCAAAAAAGTGCTAATAATAAGGACACCTTAATGCACATTGACGTTATGAATATTAATACCCTTAAAGTAAAGCCTTTTGAAAGTTATTATCCAAATGCACCTTTTAAGGAGGAGCAAATCCATTCGGTTAAAAAATCATTTAATAGCGAAGCAATTTACTTTTATCCAAAACCCTTTTATGCCGTTTTTTTTGAATCTAAAGGTTCTATAAAATCATGGTTGCTAGGCAAAAGTTTAAATTTTACAAAAAAAGAAAATGCCATTATTAAAACCGGGAAATTTATTAGCGACAAAACCGGTATCGGAATAGTTATTTCGCCGCATACATCATCTGTTGACATCACTAAAGAATCATTGCTCATATTTAACGATAGTACGATTGTTTTATATCCCGACCATTGGGCTTATTTTGTTTACAGAAACAAAAACGGCTACACCGTTTGTCAAAATAATTCAATAGGAAAAAAGCAATACTTTCAAGTAAGTTTTAATGGCGAGTTTAAAAAATTAGATTCCTTGACTAATAACTATTATCCTTTTTTATACCCTGAAAATTATATTTATAATCAGCATTTATTTTCAGAGACAGCTTTTAATATTAGCGAAAATGATATTTTAAAAATTGCATCTTCAAAAGAAAATCTTGAAGGCGGTGAAGAAAAAATAATGAGGTCTACTGTTATCTCAGCATTTAAGGATCATTTAGAAAATTATTGGTTTTGCACTACAGAAGGAATAGTAAAAGTAGATTACAAAAAAGTAAACTTTAAAAAGGACTTTGTGCAAGCGCAGTTTAAAGGAGAAGCCGATTTGTCAACCAGAGGTATTTATGCTTCAAGTGAATTGTTAATGGGATCGTTGTTTGATTTTTTTGCAATTAAAAATAAAAACACAATTGAACAATTAAATCTAAAGGAGAACTTTGCCATTAAAAAAGTAAACAATGATTTTTGGTTAGGATCTTTTCGGCTTCATAAATATAATGGGCTTACAAAAAAGTTGGAATATAAACTCGAATCCAATAATCAAGAGATTTGGGCCATTGAAGAATTAAATAAAAATCAATTAGTGCTTGGTTGTACTTCCGGATTATCCATATATAATATATCTAGTAATACGATTATAAAGGTAACATCAACAAAATTTACTATACCAAAATTAGTTTATCGCATTACAAAGATGAGTGCAAATCAATTACTAGTTATTGCTAGTAATGGCATATTTATAATAAATGCGATGGGCCAAATTAGTAATTGCTATGCGGATGTTGCTAAAGGGAATTTACCATTTGATGCTATCAACGATGTATTAGTAGATAGCGATAGTTTATTTTGGATTGCAACAGCTAACGACGGACTTTTTTCGTGGGATAAAAACAAAAATAAATTTGAGCAATTCGGTTCAGAAAATGGATTTTTATCGAATACAATGTACCGAATTGAAGAAGATGGTTATGGTAAATTATGGATTAGTACAGATTTTGGATTAGCAAAATTTAATAAACAAACTAAAACAGCAAAAGTATTTACAGAGGCAGATGGCATTACGCACAATGAGTTTAACCGATCATCAAGCTTTAAAGCAAGTGATGGCAGATTATATTTTGGCGGATTAAAAGGGATAACAAGTTTTAATCCTAGAGATTTTGCGGAAGATGACATTCAAAAAAATTACCCTTTTTTAGTTGATAAAGTGAGTCAGTACAATTTTAAATTGAATAGGGAAGAAGACAATACCATCAATTTTAAAAAAAGTAATGCGCTGTTGTTATATGAAAATAATAATGTTAATCTGCTTATTAAACTATTAGATTTTGAAGAAGGGGGAAATTTATTCGCCTATCAAATTGAAGGCTATAATGCCGAATGGATTTACCAAAAGGATGAATTGATTAAATTAAATAATTTACCTGCTGGAAATTATACACTAACGGCAAAAGCACAATGTGTTGATGGGAGATGGAATGAAACTCAACTACACATTCCAATTGTTGTTATTAAACCTTTTTATAAATCGTGGTGGTTTATTATTAGCGTTGCCGTGCTAACCCTTTTATTTATTATTATTATAATAAATTATAGAACACGGATTGTAAAAAAACAAAATGATAAATTAGAGGCTATTGTTTCTGACCGAACATCTGAATTAAAAAATTCCTTGTCCGAACAAATAGCATTAATGCAAGAGGTGCATCATCGGGTAAAAAATAATTTACAATCTGTTGGTGCTATTATTCAAATGCAAATGAGGGCTACTAAAAACGAAAGTAACCAATCGGTTTTAAAAGACACCTATCGTCGATTAAACTCTATGACGATGGTGCACGAAATGTTGCTAAATAAAGAAAAGATAGAATATATTGATGTAAATGTTTACATCAATGAAATGATTATTAAACTCAATGAATTATTTTTGGACGAATCGAGTCCGATAAAATTCAAATTAGATATTGAAGCTGTAAAGTTTAATATTAATAATTGTGTGGCTTTAGGAATGATTACATCTGAAATTATTAGTAACGCTATTAAGTATGCCTTTCATAACATTCAAGCACCTTTAATTACCATAACATTAAAGTATGTGAAAGAAGAAAAAACAATTTATTACTGTATTGTAGACAATGGAATTGGTATTAACTTAGATAAAAAAAATGCAGGAATAGGATTACGATTATTAGATATTTTTTCAAGACAAATTGAAGGAGAATATGAGTTAATAAATAATCAGGGAACCAGTTATATATTTAAAATACCATTTACTAAAAATGAATAGCAACTTAAAAATAGTAATTGTAGAGGATGAAGTTTTAATTGCAGAATTTATTAAAGACATTCTTTTGTCTTTTAATTTTACTGAAGTGAAACTTGCACATAATAAAAAGCAAGCAAGGTCGCTGCTTACCGATTTTTTTCCAGACGCAGTTTTGTTAGATATTAGAATGAAAGGTGAATTAGATGGTATTGAGTTAGCTAACGAAATAAATGAAAAATATAAAATACCTTTTGTTTTTATTTCCGCACATTCTGATAGAGAAATAATTGAAAAAGCCATTAACACAAAGCCCATAACCTATATTACAAAACCAATTAAAGAAGCGGATGTGTTTGCAGCAATTCAATTAGTAAAACAAAAACTTAAGGACGATGCCGCCTATTTTTTGCTAATAAAGAATGGTTACGAAAATATTAAACTGTTTTTTGATGATATCTTATATGTAAAAAGCGACGATAATTATATTCATATTTTTACAACGGATGACAAACATACGATTCGAAACTCATTGGAATGGTTTAAAGATAATATTAAAAACAATTTGTTTCAACGCGCCCATCGCTCTTACATTGTAAACAAATCTAAAATAACTAAAACTAAATCTAAAAGTGTATTTATTGGAGACATCGAAATACCGCTATCTAGAGGACATCAGATAAAACTTGATTAACATTATTTTTCAACGTTAGGATTTTTCATTCATTTGCAATCAACTAAAGCATTTTAAGCTTATCATTTTAACGTGAATCATGTCATTCACATACAAAGTTAGGTTACTCACCCCAAAATGCTAAACAAATTGTTATTTTATCTAAATTAGTTTTTTAAAGTTTAATTCTCAAACATGAAGGAATCAAAATATAGCCATCTCAAAAAAACAGAAACCGATGCTTTTTTAATTGGTGCCGGAATCATGAGCACTACGCTTGCAACGCTTCTTGTTGAACTATTTCCTGACTGGAAAATTCAAATAAGCGAACGCAGAAATAGTGGCGCCCAAGAAAGTTCTTCAAGCCTTAATAATGCTGGTACAGGGCATTCTGGCTATTGCGAATTAAATTATACTCCCGAAGATGCAAATGGTAACATTGATATTTCTAAAGCTATTAATGTTCATAAAGCATTTTCAAAATCGGAAGAGTTTTGGCAGCACTTAATAGCTAGTGGAAAAATAAAGTCTGACATCTACACTATCTCAAAACACATCAGTTTTGTAACTGGTAAAAAAGATGTAGATTATTTGCGCAGAAGGTGGGAAATAATGGCAAAATCGGATGAATTTGCAGATTTAGAATACTACACTACAAACGAGGATTTGTTAAAACAAATACCATTAATGATGGAGGGCAGAAACGGCAGTAATCCATGCGCAATTACGGTGCATGATGGTTATGATATTGACTATGGTAAAATTACAAAGTATTTTATTGAGAATCTTCACCAACATCATGTGGATGTGAATACCAATCACGAAGTAATTGATTTATATAAATTAGGCAATAAGTGGAACGTTATACAAAAAAATTTAGGCACTAACGAATTAAGTAAAATTGAAACAAAATTTGTTTTTATTGGTGCAGGCGGTGCTGCCATTACTTTATTAGAAAAATCGGAAATTCCCGAAGCCAAAGGCTATGCGGGCTTTCCGGTTTCTGGCGAATGGTTAATTTGCGATAACCAAGAGGTTGTTGCAAAACATTTTTCTAAAGTATATGGTAGGCCAAGTGTAGGATCTCCTCCCATGTCAACACCACATCTTGATTTGAGAACCATCAACGGAAAGCAGTGTTTGCTTTTTGGGCCGTATGCAGGCATGTCAACCAAGTTTTTAAAACATGGCAGTTGGACCGATTTTTTTAAATCCATTAGATTAAACAATATTGGCGTGCTACTTGATGCGGGTGCTCGTAATTTAGGACTAACAAAATATTTAATAAACGAGTTGATTAAATCAAAAGCAGCTAGGTTTAATGTTTTAAAGGAGTATTATCCAAACGCTAATCCAAAGGATTGGAAAGCATCTGTAGCGGGGCAAAGAGTGCAAGTGATAAAAAAAGTGAATGGAAAAGGTGTGATTGAATTTGGCACTGAATTAGTTACTGCAAAAGACGGAAGCCTAGCTTGCTTGCTAGGCGCAAGTCCGGGAGCAGCAACTTCAGTAAAAGTGATGCTTGATGTTATAGAAACCTGTTTTACGTTGGATGCAACTACGAAAGAAAAATTAGCGGCAATGATTCCAACGTACGGTAAAAGGATAAGCGCAAAATAGTGCTTACACTAAATAGGTGTTTTAATTAACTACTTCGTCAAGCCCTAATTCATTTTTAATCATAATAATCAGTGTTATCTGCGTTCTATTAAAATTGTGAAACACCGCATCAAGTTCGGATAATCGATATTCCTAATCATTTTTAATCATAATAATCAGCGCTATCTGCGTTCTATTAAAATGATGAAACACCGCATCAAGTGCGGAATGGTAGAAACATCCTAAGTTAGTCATGCTGAACTTGATTCAGCATCTTAGTGTTTTACTTTCAATTGATATCCCTAATCATTTCTAATCATAATAATCTGCGTTATCTGCGTTCCATTAAAATCATGAAACTCCGCATCAAGTTCGAATAATCGATACCCCTAATCCTTTTTAATCATAATAATCAGTGTTATCTGCGTTCCATTAAAATCATGAAACACCGCAACAATTTTGGAATGAGAGAAACATCCTTATTTAGTCATGCTGAACTTGATTCTGCATCTAAGTGTTTTACTTTTAATTGATATCCCTAATCATTTTTAATCATAATAATCAGTGTTATCTGCGTTCTATTAAAATGATGAAACACCGAATAAAAAACAGCCTTAACTATATTTTATAGCGCTATCAAACGTATCTGCGCTGCTTTGCATTAAATCAAACTCCCAACCTTGCGGATAGGGCGCTTCTAATAATGCACCTTTTAATACATACGGATACATTTCGGCATATGTTTGAATTTGATTAGCACTTACGCGTCTGTATATATGCGAGCGATGTAAATTATCCGGATGCTCAATACCGGCTGCCGACATTAATTCTACTGCCGCTTTCACGGTTTCGTGTTGAAAGTTTGCTACCCGTACTTTTTTTAAATTTACATCTAATCCTTTATATAAGTTTGGGTTTTGTGTGGCCACGCCCGTTGGGCATGTGTTTGTATTACATTCTAATGCTTGTATACAACCTAACGATAGCATCATGGATCTTGCAGCACTACACATATCAGCGCCAAGAGAAAAATTCTTCACTAAATCAAATCCGGTATGAACTTTACCTGAAGCAATTATTTTTATATGTTTTTTTAAACCAAATCCGTTTAGTGCATCATATACAAATGCTAAACCTTCGCGCAACGGCATACCAACCGAATTACTAAATTCTAATGGAGCGGCACCAGTGCCACCTTCTCCGCCATCCACGGTAATAAAATCGGGCATAATTTTAGTTTGAATCATGGCTTTGCAAATGGCAATAAATTGACTTTTTTGCCCAATGCATAATTTAAAACCAATTGGTTTTCCGCCGCTTAAATCTCTTAGCTGTTTAATAAAACTAAGCAATTCTAAAGGTGTGCTAAATGCTTTGTGGTAAGAAGGAGAAAGAACATCTTTTCCTTTTTCTACTAAACGTATTTTAGCAATTTCATCGGTAACTTTTGATGCTGGTAAAATGCCGCCATGCCCGGGTTTTGCACCTTGCGATAATTTTATTTCAATCATTTTTACATTTGGCAAAACAGCGCGCTCCGCAAAGGCTGCTCCATTAAAAGTGCCATCTTGGTTTCTGCAACCAAAATAGCCTGTTCCAATTTGCCAAATAACATCACCCTCAGGCAATAAATGGTAAGGACTTAAACCGCCCTCTCCAGTATTATGTGCAAAGCCACCAAGTTTAGCGCCGCCGTTTAATGCCATTATTGCATTTTTACTTAACGAACCAAAACTCATAGCCGACACATTAAAAATACTTGCTGCATAAGGTTGCTTGCAATCAGGGCCGCCAACTGTAACTCTTGGGTCGTGCACACCTTTCTCTAAAGGTAAAGGTGATATAGAATGGTTTAACCATTCGTAGCCTGTTTCATAAACATTTAATTGTGTACCAAAGGGCGTAGAATCTGTTGCTTTTTTAGAACGTTGATAAATCACATTTCTGCTTAAGCGGTTAAATGGTGCACCATCCGTATCCGATTCAATAAAATACTGATATATTTTTGGACGCATCCACTCTGCCCACCAACGCATACGGCCCACCACCGGAAAATTACTGATTAAGCTATGCTTGGTTTGCATCATATCTTTTATTCCTAGCAAACTAATAGGAATAATGATAACAAAGGCCCATAAAAAAGCAGGATAAAAAATACTCATCGTGCCAACGCACAAGGTTGAGGCAATACATAGGTAAATAAATGTTTTTCTCATGGTGTTTGTTATTTTAAAAATATAAGTAAATGTAATCTTATATTTTTTACTTCAAAAAAACAAATTAAAGTTAGGCTACTAATTTTCTTATCAAAAAAAATAAGTTATGCTAGTTTTTTTAGGTAATTGTGTCATTCACATACAAACTAAGGTCATTCACCCCAAAATATCAAAGCTATTGTTATTTATGGTACTTTAGTTTTTTAAAATTAATGACACATTACCATGATGCATAAAATTTTACCATCAAACATGAAAAATATTTTTACAAAATTACTAGCCGCCTGTAAATTTAAAACAGCATTTTTTATTTTAGTATTAACCCTAACAAGTAATATTGTTTTTGCTAGTGGTTATACAGGTACAACTGGAATTTCTTTTGATAAATGCACAGGAAGAGCTATTATGTCTGTGGGCTTGGCTAATGTTTCTTCTGGAGCCGATGATGACTGGTTAAATTATGCTAATATTTTTTATAAAAGCACTAATGGAACTTGGGTACAAATACTCCAAGTAAGCTCAGGTGGTTCTGAACCTTGTTGTTCAAATGCTAATTGGAATGATACTTATAGCTTTACACAATTTGCTGGATTTACTGTCAATAACTCTATCGTTGATTATGCTTACGATATAAATCTTAATACAACGAACAGTGGTAATTATACTTATGTTAATATTTGTTTTAATAAGTTACCAGATGATATAGAACTTTCTTCTACGGGTTCTTTCAGCTTTAAAGCTAGTGGTCAATGGTCAAATAATTATGATCAAACTAATGCAGATGATGGTTGGGGGGAAGACATCTCTAGTACCTCATTACAATCAATTACAGGCGTAACCGGTGTTACAGCAACGAATGATGAATGTGGAAAAATTACTGTGAACTGGCCTAGCCCAAATCAAAGCTGGCAAAATGCTGTTACGTGTGGCAATTATGGAAATTACACTTACGAAGTTTTTTGTAATAATGTTTCAATGGGAACCCCTATAAGTGGTAACACTTGGAGCGTATCCATAGGTTCAACTATTGGTGGTATTAACTTTACTATTGGCACTCAATATGATTTTAGTATTAAAATTCATTGGAGTCCAGACGCTAATACCAAATTTGCTGGTTTAATAGGGCCAATATCAACTAATGTATCAGGAAAATCTAAATCTGCACCTTCAGTGCCAACAGGTATGACTGCAAGTAAAGATTTATGTAATAGTGAAATTGAAATTAGTTTTACTTACAATGACAACCCTACAGAATTTAAAATTTACCGTGGGCTTAGTTTAAATGGCACTTATACTTTTTTGAATAATATTAACGCAAACGATCGTAGTTATAATGATTTAAGTAATATTATTAGAGGAACAAATTATTATTATATCATCAACGCTATAAATGAGTGTGGTACTTTTTCAGCCAATGCTAAAGCTTATGGTATTTCTCTTGCTGATCCTGTCATAGTCACTAGTGTAACAGCGGTTAGCAATACGGTTGCAAATACTGTTGATTTAACTTGGATAGATATCTCTAATAATGAAACTAAATATCAGATAGTAAGAACTGATGATGGTGGTAATACTGTATTAACTGATGTTAATCCAAATCAAACATCTTATAGCGATGCCTCTGCGGCCGCTTGCCGTTTATATACCTATAAAATAAGAGTTTTTAATGATTGTGTTTTAAGCGGAATAACTTCTATAACCTCTGCAACCACTACATTACCTCCTCCTAACTTAGGCAACACCTTTACAAGTACAAAAAAATTAACTGCCTCAAAAGGTTATTTTGGAAACAGAGTAGAGCTTAGTTGGACTAATAATAACAGTATAAATGTTGATTTATTTAAAATTTACCGTAAGGAATTAAATTCAGCAAACGATTCAGTACAAATTGCATCCTTACCTGGTGTAAGTGCTTTTTACATTGATAATACCTGCGATGCACGCGTGTTTTATAGATACACCATTGTGGGTATAAAAAATTGTTTAAGTACCGAAATTTTAACAAATATATCTTCCGATATTGGCTTTAGAAGTCCTGCCGGCATAGTGAGCGGCCATATTGAATATACAGGCGGCGTAGCAGTGGGTGGCGCAAAAGTTTTGGTGCAACAAAATGGTGCATTAACTGGTAATTCGTTATACTTTAATGCGGGTTCAAATTTAACCATTACTGATGGTGCAAAATTAGAACCAGGAAATGAATTACGATTAGAATTTTGGTATAAACCGGTGGCAGTTTTTGGACCGATAGTTAAAAAAACAAATGCCTTTGAATTTAATTATAATGGAACAGATTATCAAGCAATAATTTATGCGGGAGGTGCGCCTAAAACTATAACCGTGCCTTCAAATTCGTTAGCGCCTAATCAATGGAGCCATGTGTCGATGGTTTATAACGGCAGTGTGTTTAAATTATTCGCTAACGGGGTTTTATCAGGTTCCATAGCTGCTACAGGCTCCATTACGGATAATGCAAATAATTTAGTGCTTGGAAGCTCGGGTTCTACATTTTTAATGGATGAATTCCGTTTAATTGGAAAAGCTGCTACTGATTCGGTTATATTCGTAGAACAAAACAGAATTTTAAATGGCAACGAACCTGATTTTAAATGTAATTTACATTTTGATGAAGGGATGGGCAACTATGCGTATGATGTATCAAAAGTAGTAAACACCTTTAATGCCAATCATGCGGTTATGTCGGGCTCTGTTGTTGCAAGTTCTGATATTCCAAGCAATGCTCAGTTAGGTTATTTTGGAGTAACGGATGCCTTAGGTAATTATAATGTAACCGGTATTCGGTATGCTGGCTCAGGCGAAAACTTTAACATTGTTCCTTCGTATGCTACACATTCATTTTCTCCAAACTCCAGAGTGGTTTATGTGGGTGATGCGTCTTATGTTTACAATAATCAAGATTTTTTAGACAATTCGTCTTTTTCGTTTACCGGCGATTTGTTCTATACCTACCCTGATGGGTCAGTATCTTCTTGCGCTGTACCAGGCGCTACAGTTAAAATAGATGGTGTGGCAGTGGTGCAATTTGGTGCACAGGTATTAACGGATGCCAATGGAACTTTTTCAATTAGCGTACCAATTGGCAACCACTATGTGACGGTTGAAAAATATGGTCATACTATGAAAGATGGCCGTTATCCTCCACTCTCAATCGGTGTTACGCATGATTTTCAAGAAATATTGCCACCAGTGCACTTTACCGATAGTACTAAATTAAAAATAGTTGGTCGCGTTGTGGGTGGCACGGTTGAAGCTAACAAAGCTCCTGGCATGGGCCGTTCTAAAAACAATATTGGAAGTGCTAAAATAATTTTAGCAACATTAAACGATTGTTACAAAGATACTGTAATAACCAATGATTCTACAGGAGAATATGAGTTTAACGTACCGCCTTTACTTTATGAAATAGAAAATGCTTACGTCATCACTAATTCAGTAATAATAAGTAAAGCCGATTTATCAAATACTATTCCGTTAATTGATTTAACCAATGCCTTTTTAAAAACAACCGTTATTGATACTTTATTAGATGCTTTTAACCATTTTGTAAGAGTAGATTCTGTTAAATTTAATAAGCGTGTTGATTTGATTTATCGTTCCGCACCCAAAATTGACATGACCATGTTAGATGGCTCAAAATTTATTGGAGACGATTCGTTAAAAGTGGGCGCTACAAAAATAAGCATTAAACCTACCACGGGTAATACCGGAACTTATGGTTGGGGACCACTAAACTGGCCGGTTTTTACACAAAACAAAACCTATAAAGCAAAAATAACCGCTAACGAATTATATACA
Source organism: Bacteroidia bacterium (assembly GCA_021740825.1). Taxonomy (GTDB): domain Bacteria; phylum Bacteroidota; class Bacteroidia; order B-17B0; family Aurantibacillaceae; genus UBA4416. The sequence goes on from JAIOZA010000003.1 coordinate 130,006, forward strand.
AATTTGGATATTTCACCAACAATTAACGACACTGTGTTATTAAGTGGTAATATTTTAGTAACTAACGCTTTAGTAGATGGTATTGATCCAAACTCTGCCTTTAGTTTTCAAAATGGGGTTGGTACCTATTCCTTTGTTTGTGGCTCTCCAAATATTGCAGCTAGTTCACCGCCTGATGATTTAGATCATACAAAAAAAATTCAGTTATCAGTTTTACCAGATGGTGCAGCCACAGTAACTTGGTCACCAAATATTTCGCCAACATCTCCTACTCCTTATTATACTGCTTTAGTAATTGGTAAAACTATTACAGGAACAGGTATCTCCACGCAAGGCCCCGAAAAAGTAGATTTTATTTTACGTGACCCTCCTGGTTCTGGCAGTTCTTCTAAATGGACGTCAGGATCTACCATCACAAAATCAACCTCATTAAGTAATGGAGATGGAAGCGATAAAGGCCTTTCAGTAGATGTTTTAATAGGAACTAAAGCAATAATTGGAGTTGGTTTTGCAACTGAAACAGTAGTCGAAAATTCTCTTAGTGTAGGCTTAAGCACTAATATTAGTTCAAGTTCAGATTCATCACTCACCGAGGTGATTACTTCTGCCAATTCAGTAGCAACGCGTGATGATGCTGATAATGTTGGAGCTTCTGCTGATATTTTTATCGGACGTTCTCGTAATTGGTTAGTGGGTCCAACGGCTAATATTGAGTTAGCAGATGCGCCATGTTCTGAATGCTTTGGGCCTACCTTGACTGTAAATGGAATCAACAAACGATTAGCTAGAAAACTTGGGTATGCGGTAGCACCTGATAATGTGCGTACTCGTTTTTCGTATACACAAGAAGAAATTGAAAACACCGTCATTCCTCAGTTAGAAGCAATAAGAAACAACATATTATTAAATAGTCCTGGTAAGTACTCAACTACTCTTGCACCAACAAATCCAATGTTTGCTTCTAATAACGATGATCCATTGTGGGGTACTTCATTAGCTACTTCAACCACACCAGCTGTTTATGATCCAGCGGATAGTACCGGAAGTTCTTATACATTTAGAGGGTATTCTAATTTAGTAAATAAAGACACTGTGCGGATTTTAAATACGCAAATTGCTTTATGGAAGCAAGCTCTAGCACAAAATGAACGAGAGAAATTAGCCTGCGTCAATAATACTGGAGGCGTGTTAATTGATAATTTCACCTTGGGTTCTGCTATTGTAAACAACGTATATCAAACCGATAATGAAACAACTGTAACAAGCGACTGGGAATTACAAATCAATGAAGATATTGCGGGCCAAATTGGAGGAAGTATTGCGGGCAACGGAGTGCTCGTAAAGCCAAGCCTTTCTTTTCATCAAACCTCAGGAGGTTCAACTAGCAATAGCACTAACTTAACTAATACCTTCGATTACACCTTAACGGACGGAGATCCGGGCGATATCATGAGTATTGATGTGTATAAATCTCCGGAAGGAACTGGTAATATATTTATCACACGTGGTGGGCAAACCATGTGCCCGTACGAAGATGCTGTGGTTTGCCATTACTACAATCCGGCCAATCCAAATGGCTATATTGGTTCACACACGTATAACGAAGTCGGTTTTGCAACCATTGCGAATGCAACAGCTCAAAGAGAGATACCAAACATTGCTATTACGCCTTCTAATCAATTTAACATTCCATCTAATCAAGCAGCGGTTTATCAGTTGGTATTAACTAATCAAAGTCCGTTATCGGTAAATAATAATATTGATTTACAGATTCGGATAGCTAGTGAAAGTAATCCGAATGGTGCAGTCTTAAAAATTGATGGGCAAAATGCGAATACAATAGTTAATATACCTAGTTTTGGATCTGTAATTAAAACATTAACCATTGAGCGTGGACCTATAGAAATAGAGTATGATAGTTTGATGGTTATATTCAGTTCGGCTTGTAGCACAGAGATAGCTGATACAGCTTATGTGACGGTACATTTTATTCCAACTTGTACAGAAATTGAAATCTCTGCGCCAACCGATAATTTTATTGTGAATAACTCAAACAATAATATTGCTAATGTGGTAATTGAAAACTACAACTACAATTATGGAGTTGCTGCCAATACAAATACTGTAACCAATAGTTTACATCCAAATTATGGTTTCGAAAAAATAGGCTATGAAATTAAGCCAGGCAATTCGAGTAGCTGGTTGGAGATTAAGGATTTTTATAAAGTACCAAATGCTACACAAAGTATTATACCAACAGGCCAAGTTTATACGCAATATCAATGGACAGTAACACCAAACAATTATCCGGATGGTGATTACGAAATAAGAGCCGTATCTTATTGCTATAATAAAGACGGAAGTTATGCTACGGTTAACTCTCCAGTATTAGCAGGTGTTATGGATCGTGTAAATCCTGCACCATTTGGCACACCAACACCGGGCGATGGTATCTTAGATCCTAATGATGATATCTCTATTCAATTTAACGAACCCATAGATTTAAGTAGTTTATCAACCTTCAACTTTGATATTAGAGGTGTTTTAAATGGCAGCACTATTCGCCATGCCGAAAGTTTAAACTTTGATGGTGTGGCAGATTATGCTGAGGTAACAGGTGGAGCTAGTTTACAAAAACGCAGCTTTACTGTAGAGTTTTGGGCTAAATTAAATGCGGTAGGTATTAACCAAACCGTTATAAGCCAAGGAACAGATCCAGTGCAAAAAATGACGATCGGCTTTGATAATACAAACAAATTGATTTTTACATTGGGCAACCAAACCGCCACATCAACATTTGCAGTTCCAACACCAACCAACTGGCTCCATTATGCCATTGTGTATGATTATGCAAATACGGACGCTATTTTATATGTAAATGGAACATTAGCTGGCGCAAATAATAGTTTCTTTATTGACTATACAGGCTCTGGTAAATTGGCTTTTGGTAAAACATTGCCAACTAATACTAATTTCTTAAATGGTAATTTACAAGAAGTAAGATTATGGAATGAAGCAAGAACAATTACCGAAATAAATATTACCATGAACAAAGTATTGAGCCGCAATCAATCAGGTTTAATGTATAATTGGAAAATGGATGAGGCAGATGGAGTGGTTTCAAACGATGACATCAGAAGCAGAAATGCCGATATTTATGGAGCCACTTGGCAAGTAAATCCAAATGGGTATGCTGCACAATTTGATGGTGTTGATGATAACGTGCAAGTATCTGCCGGTAACATTACCATTACCAAAGAAATGGACTTTACCTTAGAATTTTGGTTTAACTCCACACAAAGCGGAGCGGCCACCTTATTTGCAAATGGTAAAGGCGATGGAGTAGGAGCAGATTCGCTAAACGCATGGAACATACAAAAAGATGCAAGCGGTATGATACATGTGTATCATAAAGGGATAGATTTTGTTGCTACTAACACCAATAACTTTGATGGAAATTGGCATCATTTTGCTTTAATCATGAACCGTTCGGGTAATTTATCCTCTTACATAGATGGTAATTTACAAAACTCTGTGCAAGGTTTAGCGTTTAATAATTTATCAGGAGCTTACTTATATTTAGGTGCCCGTGGTTATGAAAATGCAAATACAATTAATTATGATAATCATTTTGATGGTAAAATAGATGAGTTTAGATTGTGGAATACTGCCCGCAAAGCAGAGCAATTAAAACGCGACAAACAAAACAGATTATTAGGAGATGAATACGGTTTGCAAGCATTTTTACCATTTGAGAATTACGCTACAGTGATGGGTACACCATCTTTAACACCTACATTTAATAATCAATCTGTAAATACCTTAACCGTTAATGCGCAAAATGGAGTTGTTACAACAAACCAAACACCAACCATCAAATTACCTCGTCCTATTCAGGCAATTAATTATAGTTGGTTATTAAATAACGATAAAATTATTTTAACGCCAACAACAGCGCCCGAGTTATTAGAAAATGTAACCTTAGATGTAACAGTAAAAAATGCGTATGACTTGCATGGTAACAAAATGCAATCTCCAAAAACATGGATTGCTTATGTAAATAAAAACCAAGTGAAATGGCAGGACGACATGTTTGATTTTGAGAAAACGGTTGATAGTGTCATAACCTTTACCGCGCCAATCATCAATACAGGTGGAGCATTAAAAGCATTTACTATTGATGGTTTACCAAGTTGGATGACAGCTAATATCACGAGTGGTGTTGTTGCTCCAAACAGTGTTCAAAATGTTGTATTTACAATTGCTGCCGGAGGAACCATTGGAGATTTTAGTGCAGATGTTAGTGTAACTACTGATTTTAATTATGCGGAGATTTTGCAAATTAATTTAAAAGTAAAAGGAGTAAGTCCAACATGGGTTGTAAATCCTGCAAACTTCCAATACTCGATGAATATTTTTGGGCAACTAAAAATTGATAATGTAATTGCTACAAACTTAGAAAATAAGATTGCCGCATTTAGTAATGGCGTTATTTGTGGGGTTGCCAATTTACAATACTTACCAGCTTATGATAGGTATGAAGTGTTCTTAAATGTATATAGCAATTCAATTACAGGAGACTCTATTAATTTTAATATTTATGATGCAGCAAGCGGATTAACCTTTGTAAAAGTGACTCCTAATTTAATGTTTGTAGAGAACGACGTAATTGGAACAGTTACAAACCCTATTACATTTGTAGCTAATACCGAAATTGAAATTAAAATACCATTGAACAATGGCTGGACGTGGTTTTCGTTACCACTGAGTTCAAATAAGTTAGCAACTAGTAATTTATTGATGAGTAACTTAAATTCAACTACAGGCGATGTTGTATTAAGTAGTTCAAGTTTTGATCAGTATGATTCAGGCTTGAGTTGGTTAGGAAATATTTCTCAAGGAGCAGGATTTTTTAATAATCAATCTTATAAAATAAAATCAGCTAACACAGATACGCTAGTGCATATTGGAACACGTATTTCTCCGGATTCATCCATTGCAACAATTAATGTTCAAGCTGGTTGGAATTGGATTGGTTATGTTTCTACAAAAAACACAAGCATTTCTGAGGCCTTAGGAAACTATAATGCTGCAACTGGCGATTTAATTAAGAGTCAGTATGAGTTTGCGTATTATGATAACTTAATGGGTTGGACAGGAAGTTTAACGAACATGAAACCTGCTATGGGATACATGCTTAAGTCAGCCAGTGCAAGTACATTTAATTATCCTTTATCTACCTACATAGGAAGAATGACTAATCCTCAGAACGTTAGTTCAAATCAAACACTATTTCCTTTTACTCCTGAGGCATATGATAATACCATGTCGGCTATAGTTACTGGAAACATTTGTAATGAAGCATTAGATCAAGGTAATGTATTACTTGGTGCTTTTGATGCGACAAATAGCATGAGAGGTTTTGCATATCCTATTAAAAACACAACCACTAATATCTACAATTATTATTTAACATTGTATAGTAATACGGATGGAGATGTATTAAACTTAAAATACTTTAATACAACAGATGGTTCAGTGTTAAGCACAAATAGCAGTTTAACATTTACAACCGATGCATTAGCCGGATTGCCATCAGCACCATTTGTAAGTAATGTGGCGGATTCTGTATCGTGTAAAGTGGTTAATATTGCGACATCGTTAACTAATAGTACAAGTTCCGACTACGTTAGCATTTATCCAAATCCGTTTAGCGATAGTATCACCTTAAGTTTTAGCAAACCTAGTTCTTGTAAAATTGAATTAGTTGATTTGTTGGGCAAGGTACTTTATTCAGTTAATGTTAAAGATAAAAAAGAACAAGCCGTCATACAAACAGGGAATCTTAATTTGTCAGCCGGCATGTATTACATTCGTTTAACAGGGGATGTTAATCAACAAATAAAAGTAGTTAAGACAAAATAATTTTTTAGAATAAGGGAGTTCTTTTATCCATTAAAAGAACTCCCTTTAAATAAAATTCTCAATCCGATATGATGAAGAAAACAAAATATGTAGTATTAATTTTAGTTTTATTGCAACTCACAAAAATTTGTGTTGCACAAGTGCCAGCGACTTGGACGGTTAATTTGGCAACATATCAATATCAAATGACAATGACCATAAAGGCCAATGAAGCTTGTATTGATTTGGCAGACACTAACAATTACGTGGCTGCTTTTGTTGGCGCACAATGTAGAGGCGTTGTAAAAACCAGAACCACGGTTGGATTAAATAAATTAGCTTTACTAACTATAAAAAGTAATGCGGTTAGTGGCGAAAAAGTAAAATTTCAAATCTACAAAGCGTCGAATAATACGGTATTAAATGTATTAGATTCTACTGTTTTTGCTCAAGGTAGTCAGCAAGGTACACTTGCAAATCCAATTGTATTATATACTAATCATGTTCCAACAGACATTAGTATTAGCAATTATACCATAACAGAAAATTCAGCGTTAGCAACTCCTATTGCCACATTATCGGCTACCGACCAAGACGCAGGAACAGTATTTAATTACTCATTAACAACTGGTCAACCAGAAAATGCTCAATTTTCCATTGTTGGAAATCAGTTAGTAGTAAATGCTAATTACGATTATGAAACTGATTCGGTTAAAGTAATAGAATTAAAAGTGGATGATAACGGAGGTTGCTCGTATATTGAAACATTTACGATTACCATTATTGATGGGAACGATGCGCCAACAGCTTTGAACTTAAGTTCACCATTTATTAGTGATCATCAACAGGCAGGAAGCTTTATGGGAGAGTTTTCTACTATCGATCCCGACATAAATGATTCACACACTTATAGTTTAGTGGCAGGTGTTGGCAGTGCAGATAACGCACAATTTTACATTCAAAACGACACATTATATAATGTAAGCATTTTAGATTATACCGCACAATCTATTTATGTTATTAGAGCGCGCACTACTGATTTTGGAGGTTTGTTTATTGAAAACACCTTTACATTAACTGTTTCAAATATAAATGATGCGCCAACGGATATTTTAATAAGCAATTTTACTATTGATGAAAATATGCCTTTGGCAACACCAATAGGAACATTAACCGTTATTGATTATGATTTAGCCGACACACATACATTAACTGTAGAGTCTGGACTTGATAGTGCGAGTGTAACTATTGTTGGAAATGTATTACAAACAAATGCATCGTATAATTTTGAGCAAAAAGACACGTTATACGTTAATGTAAGAGGAACAGATCCATTTGCTGCCTATTACGTAAAAACATTTACCATTGTTGTAAATGATGTCAATGATGTTCCAACAAATATTGCGTTATCAACTGATAGTGTTCAGGAATTGTCTCCTGTTAATACTCCAATCGGTAATTTTTCAACTACCGACGAAGATGCGGGAGCAACTCATAGTTATTCTTTAACTTCAGGAACAGGCGATACAGATAATGGTTTATTTGTTATTTCAGGTAATCAATTACAATCAAATCTTAGTTATACATATACTGGACAAACATATAGCTTGCGCGTAAAATCAACAGATAACGGGGGCTTGACAGTTGATAAAGTTTTTTTAATTAAAATCTATAATAGAAATGAAGTTCCTTTAAATATAATTATTGATACAACATCTGTAATTGAGGATAATGAGCAAATGACTTATGTGAGTAAAATACGCACTATTGATACAGATAATCCTGATTATTTTACGTATGATTTAGTTGCTGGTTCGGGCGCCGAAGATAACGCAGAGTTTATGCTTGATGGAGATAAATTAATTATTGCTACAAAAACTAACTATGATGTAAAATCAGTGTATCATATCAGAGTTAAGTCTACAGATTTTGAAGGATTAAGTTTAGAAAAAGCATTTGATATCACTGTAACAGATATTGCAGGAAACACAATTCCATTACCATCTACCAATTATGTTTCTCCAAACGGCGATAACAAAAATGATTTTTGGAAAATAGAGAACGTTGATATTTATAAAGACTTTGCTTTACAAATTTTTGATCAGTTTGGTCATATAATTTACGAAGCGCCTAATAATTATAATAATGAGTTTGATGGAAAATTAAATGGTAATCCACTGCCAACTGGCAATTACTATTATGTTTTTAAAAACGAAAAAATTACGTATAAAGGAAACATCACTATTGTAAACTAAGTTAACTAACACAACCTATTATGAAGAACCTATTATATATTTTATCTATTATAATAACACTACAAGCAAAATCGCAAGTGTTGTCATACGATTTTTATTCGTTTAAGGTAAACAACATGTTTAACGTTAATCCGGCTTATACCGGAAGAGATGAAGGTTTGAATATTTTGTTAAGTGCGCAAACCCAAAACAGAGGCGTAGCATTTGCAAATAAAAATTATATGTTTGGCATGCATTCAAGAATATCTAAAAAACAAGCGTTAGGAAGTAGAATCATATCTGATACCCGTGGCGCGTTTCAAGTTTTAAAAGCAGATTTATCTTATGCGTATTTTGCAAAAATTTCTGCTGATATGAAATTTACTTTAGGATTATCAGCAGGATTATTAAAAAACAGTCTTTTAATAAATAGAATTGATAATTATCAATCGCTGGACCAATCAGATCCAACCTTAACAAAATCATATTACAATACCAATCAATTTACTGCAGGAGTTGGTTTCTTGTATAACTATAAAAGTTTAGATGTTAGTTTTTCTATGCCGCATCTTATTGCAACAAGTCAACCAATGAATAGTTATATCAATACAGCTGTGTTTTATACCTTTATGGCAGGCGAAGATTTTAAAATTACGCCTTGGCTGTGTTATCAAAACATGCCAATCACAAAAAACGTAGGGTCGTTATTTGTAAAGGGAATGTACAAGGATATGATTTGGGTGCAAACTGGATATCAAACCAACAGAACTTTTTGCGCTATGCTTGGAGTAAATATTGAAAATTTAAGTATCGGCTATGGTTACAAATCAAGTAATAGTCAATTTAAAACAATTACTTCTGCTTTACACGAAATTACATTTGCTTTTAAAATTACTGAAGCACCTGCTATTTTAAAACGGTTGGCTTTACCTAAAATGTAATCAAACATTTATATAAAGCGCATTTACGTTTTAATTATTTGCTATTATACCATTTCAACTTAAAAACATATTCCCGGTTTTATGGATAAACCTTCAGGTTTGATTTTTTTGCAAGCATTTTGGTTAAATATTCATTTAATAAACACTAAAATTATGTTAAATTTGCCAAAATTTAAGCTATGCGTTAAGGCTTGGCAAATAAATTGAATAGCAAATAGCATACTTTTACATCCATAATTATAAACCATGAAAACCAAGATTATTTTTTTAAGCAGCGTACTTATTTTTTCTAATTTGTTAATTGCGCAAACTCTGCAAGATGCTATTACAAAAACGGATAATGAAAGATATCAATCTGCTGGTGCAGATTTTAGAGCATTAATTGCTAAGGAAGCAAGTAAAGGTGATAACTACTTTTATTATGGAGAAAATTACTTTAAAAAAGGAGATTTAGATTCTGCAAATATGTATTATCAAAAAGGGGCAGAGGTTAATGCCACTTACCCATTAAACTATGTAGGTTTAGGAAAAGTATTATGGTATAAAGGAAAATCAACAGATGCCAAAGCGCAATTTTTTAAAGCAGCTACCTTAGGTGCTAATAAAAACACGGAAGTGATGCGTAAAACGGCGGAGGCATATATTAATTCTGAAAATAAAAATTTAGATGAAGCTATCGGTTTATTAAATGCAGCTATTAAATTTGAGCCAAAAAATGCTGAAACATTTTTATTGTTGGGAGATGCGTACTTAGAAAAAAATCAGTCAGATGGCTCTGCTGCGATTAAAGAATATAATAAGGCAACTGAATTAAATCCAAAATCAGCTAAAGGTATTTTACGTAAAGGTAAGTTGTACCAACGCAGTCAAAATTATCAATTAGCACTTGATTTGTACATTGAGGCAGAGAAAATTGATCCGACATATGCACCTGCATATAGAGAAAAAGCAGAGTTGTATCATTTGGCCAAAAAAAAGGCAAATGCTGTTGAGAGTTATAAAAAATATTTAGAGTTAAATAATTCTGACGAAGCTCGCGAGCGTTACACTGGTTTCTTATTAAACAACAAACAGTTTGCTGAAACTATTGACGAAAGCGAAAAATTAAAAAATAGTGGTAACACTAGTTTATTTGTAGATAGATATTTAGCTTACGCATACGCAGAAGTTGCTGCTAAAACTGACACCGCAGCTAATAGAAAAGGATTAAATGCTATTACAAACTTTTTTCAAAAATCAGCCACTATTCCAAATTTTAAATATATCGCTACAGACTACAAATACAAAGGTTTATTATTGGTAAAAAACGGGAAAGATAGTCTTGGTATTATTGAGTTAGAAAAAGCTGCCGAAATGGATTCGAAATTAACTGGCGAGGTGAGTAATGAAATTGCAAAGGCGTATATGAAATCTAAAAAGTATGCTAAAGCAATTGAAACCTTTGAAAAGAAAATGGCAGGAGATTCAAAAAACTTATCAGGCCAAGATTATTTTGAAATGGGTCGAGCTTACTATTTTGGACCAAAAGAGTTTGTAAAATCTGATAGTTGTTTCTCTAAAGTGACACAAGCTATACCAACATTTGCCACGGCTTATTTTTGGAGAGGTAAAGCAAACGTTCAGCAAGATTTAAAAAATGAAAAATGGTTAGCAAAACCACATTATGAAAAAGCGATAACACTTGTAAAACCAGAAGAAAGAGTAGGAGTAAAAGTAAATGTTATTGAAGCATGTGAATACTTAGGTTACCATTATTTAGTAATGAAAGATAATGCTAAAGCAAAAGAGTATTTTACTATTGTTAAAGATTTAGATCCAGCTAATAAAAAGCAAGTGGAATTTTTTAAAAGTCCTGCGGGCAAATGAACTGCCACCAAATCTAAAAAAACTAACAAGAAAAAGAAATAAAAGATAAATTAAGTACTTTGTGAGTAAATAAACTCGCAGTCAAATAAAACACTAAAATGTTTTTTTAGTTTTTCTTTTATTTCATTCATATCCACGTCTTGCCCTAATTCTTTATTTAAACTTGTAACCGCTTTGTTATGAATGCCGCAAGGCACAATGTTTGAGAAATAGTTTAAGTTTGAGTTTACATTAAATCCCCAGCCATGCATCGTTACCCATCTGCTGCAACGCACACCCATGGCGCAAATTTTGCGAGCTTTAAATATATTGTGTTCTTCTAGCCAAACTCCTGTTTCTCCTTTACTTCTGCCGGCTTTGATGCCATATTCGTTAAGTGTTTGTATAATTGTTTCTTCGAGCAACCTAAGGTATTTATCTATATCTGTAAAAAAATGGTCTAAATCTAAAATAGGGTAACCCACTAATTGTCCAGGCCCGTGATAGGTGATATCACCACCACGATTTGTTTTATAATACGTTGCTTTTTTTTCTTCCAGTTGATCTTCATTAATTAGTAGGTGAGATACATCACCACTTTTGCCGAGCGTGTATACATGAGGATGTTCTACAAACAACAAATGATTACTTGTGTTTATTTGAAGTTGAGGTTCTAAATTTCTATTAGCTATTTTTTGAGAAATCGTTTCATTAAATAATTGCTCTTGAATTTCCCAACAGATTTTATAATCCATCAGACCAAGGTCTTTAAAAAGGACTTGCTTATTCAAGGAGGTTATAAAATTTATTAATTTAAGTTAGCTAATTGATTTTTTAAATTAGTGATCACATCCACTTCAACGGCATCAATATTTTTTAAATCGGCAATATAGCACGAAATCCAATCGCCCATATGAATTAAATATAAAACTTGTGCTACTTTTGAATTTCCTTTTGCTGTAATATCGGTCACTGAATTACTGTACTTACTAAATAATGGTTTGCAAAGTTCATAGCGTTTTACTGTTCTTTCATAATCAAAAGTAGTTCGGAATGTAACAACTGCTAACGAATCATTTTTTTCAGTCCAACCAACTAACTCGTTATGATTCATTTCGGGAAATGTATGATGCCAACATAACATTTTACTATTTTCGTTAATTTGTTGTCTAAATCGCACTGCCACACCTTCGCAAGAACCCAAGGAATAGATGACAGGTATTTTATGTAAAAGCGTATTTGCAATGATAGTGGCTTCGGATGTGATGGCATTTTTTTCAGCATCTAATAAAATAATACTATCCTTTACTTGCTGCAATAAATCTGTTTGTACGAATCCATTAAACTGAACTATTTTAAGCAGTTGAATTAACGAATAGCCAATGCATGAGCGAGGAGGATGCCCACCAGGAATAATGATGGTATCAAATTGATGATGCTGCGCTAATTCATGCACCTTGCCACCACTAGTAACGCAAATAATTTGTGCATGTTTTGAAATGGCTTGTTGCATGGCAGAAAGCGTTTCTTCAGTATTACCACTGTAAGAAGAAATGATAACTAAGGAATTAGCATTTACAAATTCGGGTAAAAAATAATCCTTATTCACTATAATAGGAACAGGGCATTCGGTCTGCACTAACTCTGATAAAATACTACCGCCAATACCCGAACCTCCTAAGCCGGTTACTACAATATTTTGTACGTTAGTTTTTTTAGTAAGTGATGCTGAATTTGCAATATCTAATGCTTCTTGTAATTGTTTGGTAAATCCCTCAACTAGTGTCTTCATAATATAATTAGTAATAGAGTAAAAATAACAAAAATATCGCAAATTAATGTGAGTTGCTTTTAAATAAAAGCCAAATTAAATTTGCGTTTTCTCATATGCCTTTACAGATTCAATCCAGTTTTGAGGTACTTCGATGGTTTCTTTTGTATCGTAATTAATGCAAACTAAAGTACTTTTTCCGCTAGCACATAAATACTTTTGATGATCATCTTCACTAGTTAAAATATTTTCTATATCAAAACTTTTGGTGCCAAAGCGAGTAATCTTCGTATAACAATATACGTTATCTTCTAGTAAAATGGGCCTTTTATAAGTGATTTCGGTACTTGCTAAAATCATTCCTGTTTTAATCCAATCTATTTCGTTTCTAAATACGTCTTTAAAATATTCAACCCGTGCCGTTTCAAAATAGGTAATATGATTAGCGTTGTTAACATGACCTTGCTTATCAATATCTTTAAAGCGAATTTGAATTTTAAGTTTATGAATATAAGATTCTAGTAAGTGATGTAAATCCATTTTTTTTTATTTGAGTTAATTTTTAAGTTCGATTTGTTTAAATTTTTGCTTTAAGCCAGTTTAATTATTTTTGCTTTAGTTTTATGCACTCGATAGGATTAGTTCTTTTTATTTCACGTATTACAGCTCTTCTTTAAAAGTATGAATTAAACTTCCTCCCCATTCAACAACAGTAAAGCCTTTTCTTGTTTTTTTTAAGTCGCTTAAATCTTGCAGGGGAATCTTGATATTGGTTTGAAGAGCTTGGGTAAGCATCATTACCCTGATTAGTGTTTCTGGTTTAGGGCTGATTTCTAAGGCGGCCTGCTCTTCATATTGTTTGCTTGAAAAATGTATTAAGTTGTACGGGTTATTTTCCATCCGTGGTAACCAATACATAATGAACTCATTAGCTTCCCGTCTGTTTAATCCTAGATAGGTTAATTTTTCTTCCAAAAAAGTTGCAGTTTCTTTTCCGGAAACCACAAAACCATCTTGTGGAATAATTTCCTTAGTTGGTTTTCCTTCCCAAAATAAGGCATAATATTCTTGGTTATTTTCATCCCATAAAGTGCCATTGGGTTCAGCGGTTACACTCCAACCTTTATCAGGATACTTTGGGTAAGTGTGTGTTAAGCTACCAGCATAATTGAGGTTAATATGAATAGTTTGCTTGTGGTTAGGATAAAGATAGATTATGGGTTTTTCTACCTGCGATATTGCAGGAATGAGTTGTACTTCTGCTGTGCAATTAGAATGTTCTTTGATTTCAAAAGTCATGTTTACCTTTTCATAATCCAACGAAGTGATTTGCAGTTGATAAGCAACAAGGTCTATATTCTTAATGCTAAAATTACCATCCATATCAGTTAAGGCGCCATAATTTTTCGTGCCATCCATGCTTCGTAAGCGCACTATTGCACCTATTATAGGTTCAGTAGTAATTAGATCAGTTACTTTTCCATTAAAATAGCTAGCAGGTATGTTGTTTTTTTTCAAGTTAATTGTAATCTCGCTTTTTTCATATTTTTTTTGAATGTTCCTTTCATTGACTTTACAACTGAATAAATTTACTGCTACTAACAGAGTTATTTTTAAATATGTTTTCATTGTTTGTTTAATTAGTTGTTCTTAATATTTGTGGCCTTTTAAGGGTGATATTGATTAATGTCTAGTGCTGGTGTTGTTTGCCAAAGAAATAGATATCCTGTTTTCATAACTTGCCAATCATAATTTCTTTTTACATGAAAGATATGATTTGATGTGCTTATCAAAAGTCCAAAGCCGAAAACAAAAATAAGCATCAATGACCAATTAATGATAGAAAAGGATTTATACACTTTAATATTTGGACGCCATTTTGAAATTATAAAAAACAGCAACAACCAAAATAAAAAATAAAATGTAAAATCGGCAATAAATTCAAGTATAAAAAACTGAAAGGACATAGACGTGTGAAATCCTTCGCCCATAAATGCAAAAGGAAATCCCCAGTAAAATTTATCGGGACCATCAACCGGTAAAGCAAACCACCACTTAGTAACCAAAAACATAGATAAGATGGTTAAGGGGAAAATTAGCTTCAGTTTTATAATGCTTGCTAACAAATTAATGCGATTAGAATTATATTAAGTTGAAATAGTAACTTTATATTTTGAATAAAGTTATTGAATTCGTTGGATTGGAATTGCCGCTAACGAGAAAATACAATAATACTAAATGGTGCTATTTAACTGAGGCGATTTGTAAACTACTATAAATTGTTAGTTAAAATAACTTTCAATACTTGTATCAAAGGAAATTTTATAATCAGCTATAGAGCCAAATTTAGTGCCATCAATAACAACCGAATTTCCTTTTACTATTCCTAATTTAGTAAATGGTATGTTTTGATTTTTTAATTCGGTTTCTAAATTTTCTGTTTTATTTGCAGAAACACTAACTACCACTCTGCTTTGAGCTTCACCAAATAAAAACGCATCCTTACGAATTGCTGCATCGGTGGTAATTTCAAAACCTAAATGATTAACCATTGCACTTTCTAAAACATTCATAAATAATCCGCCATCGCTTACGTCATGCGCTGATACAACTACTTTATTTTTTATTAATGAAATAATACAAGCTTGAATTTTAAATTCAGTATCTAAATCAAAAAATGGAGCTGGTGTATTTTTTACTTTATGGAAATTATATAAATATTCAGATGAAGAAATGTCGTTTTTACTTTCTCCAATTAAGTATATCACATCGCCTTCGTTTTTAAAATCTAAGGTAGTTTGATTTGATTTGTCTTCTAATATTCCAATCATACCAATAGTTGGAGTAGGGAAAACTGGACCTTCATAGCTTGATTGATTATAAAAACTTACATTTCCGCCAGTTACAGGAGTTTTAAATTTTAAACAGGCTTTGCTCATTCCTTTAATAGACCCAACAAATTGCCAATACACTTCTGGATTGTATGGATTGCCAAAATTTAAACAGTTAGTTACAGCACTAGGAATACCGCCACTACAAACAATATTTCGAGCAGCTTCGCTTACCGCAATTGCACATCCTATTTCAGGGTCGGCATTTACATAGCGTGAATTACAATCAACCGTCATAGCTAAGGCTTTTTTTGTCCCTTTTACATTAACAATTGCAGCATCACTCGGTTTATTAGTGCTCATGTTAATTCCTCCAACCATACTATCATATTGGTTATAAATCCAACGCTTGCTTGCTAAATTTGGTAGTTTGGCTAAAAATTGCATGATTGGTTTTAAGTCTTTTGGTTCTTCAATCGCATCGATGGTGAACTTTTTAGATTCAGCAAAATAGGCTGGTTCTTTATACTCGCGTGTATAAACAGGAGCACCTCCACCTAGCACTAATACATCAGCCGGCACATCGGCCACCAATTCATCATGCATGTAATACCTTAAGCGATCACCAGCAGTAACTTCTCCAATTTGAGCGCAGTTTAAGTCCCATTTATCAAATACAGCCTGCACCAATGCTTCTTTGCCTTTTTCAACAACTACCAGCATTCGTTCTTGCGATTCGGATAATAAAATTTCAAATGGATGCATGCCGGCTTGACGAGTAGGAACTTTGTGTAACCAAATATTCATACCATGTTGCCCTTTTGCACTCATTTCGGAAGTTGAGCAAGTAATACCTGCTGCACCCATATCCTGCATACCAATAACAGCGCCTGTTTTAATAACTTCTAGAGTTGCTTCCAATAATAATTTTTCTTGAAAAGGATCTCCAACTTGCACAGATGGTAAATCCTTTGCAGAATCTTCTGTTAAATCTTTACTAGCAAACGCCGCCCCAGCAATTCCATCTTTACCAGTTGCTGAGCCAACAATAAAAACAGGGTTTCCAACGCCATATGAAGTAGCGCTTACAGTTTCTCCTTCTTTTACAATACCCACGCTCATGGCATTAACTAAAGGGTTAACATTGTAGCATTCGTCAAAAAAAACTTCGCCACCAACAGTAGGAATTCCAAACGCATTGCCATAATCGCCAATTCCCTTCACAACTCCTTTTACAAGCCATTGTGTTTTTTGAGAGTTAATATCTCCAAAACGTAATGAGTTTAATTGTGCAATAGGACGAGCACCCATTGTAAAAATATCTCGGTTAATACCTCCAACGCCTGTTGCAGCTCCTTGATAGGGCTCTAAGGCGCTAGGGTGATTGTGTGATTCGATTTTAAAGCAGCATCCTAAACCATCTCCAATATCTACTAATCCAGCATTTTCTTCACCAGCTTTTGCTAACATGTGCGGACCGTCTTTTGGTAGCGTCTTTAACCAAGTAATTGAGTTTTTATATGAACAGTGTTCACTCCACATTACTGAGAATATGGATACTTCGGTAAAGTTAGGAGTGCGTCCTAAAATATCTTTCATACGATCATATTCTTCGGATAACAAACCTAAGTTTTTAGCATCTTCAACAGAAGCAAGTTGTTTGGAGTATTGTATAGTTGCCATAATAATTATTTACTACTTGTTTTGAGGCCACAAATATATATAAATACTAAAATGTGTAGTTGTTTTGTTAATGAGTTTTAATAAAAAAGAAGGATGAATAACCATGATGTTATTTTTTTCGAATTACCATCAAACCATCTCTTATTGGTAGCAACATATTTTCAACTCTTGAATCATTTTGAACAAACTCATTAAATTGGTGAAGAGCTAATGTGTCTTTATCCATTTCATTTTGCGCCATTGTAATTTTACCGCTCCATAAAACATTATCCGCAATAATTAATCCTCCAGATCCTATTTTATCAAATACTAAATGATAATAGTTGAGGTAATTTTTTTTATCAGCATCAATAAAAACTAAATCTACAGATTCATTAATTGTTGGAATATAGTGTTTCGCGTCGCTAATTATTAATTCTATATTATTGGCAAATTGAGTTTTTTGTATAAATGATTTTGCAAAAGCAGTAGTTTCTTCATTTACATCAATGCTAATTAACTTTCCATTTTTGGCCAATCCTTCAGCTAAGCATAAGGCAGAATAGCCGGTATAGGTACCAATTTCTAAAATAAGATTTGGTTGTTTTAATTTAGATATAAAACTTAAAAATCGTCCTTGTAAATGACCACTGAGCATTCGCGGTGACACAACCTTTAAATGCGTTTCGCGATTTAATTGCGTTAATACGTCAGATTCTGCAGAGGTATTATTTTGACAATAATTACTAAGAGGTTTGTCTATAAATTCCATGATGACTTTATGAGGGAGTAAAGAAAGTAAATTTTTGCAAGAAAATACTATCGGTGTGCTGCATATTTAGGCCAAAATTGCAAAGGCAATAATAGCGATTTTGGATTAAAAGGTTATGAAATGGCTATAGAAAGCTATTTATAATATTACTTAAACAAGTTAATATGCCTGGCCCTTTGCTATTATTGGTGCAATTAAAAAATCTTTTACTCTTTCAAAATCTTCAGCCGAATTCTCCGGAGCATATTTTAATAGAATTTTCACAAAGGATAAAGCCATTAAAATCCATAACAACAAAACGTTCGTATATTTTATATATTCTTTTTTTAAGATTAGATTCAGTATAACTTCTATTTTGTTTTGTAATTATTTTGAACTTAAATTATCATGTACAATGATTTTTACCTACGGATAATATTGTAGTAATTTTAAAGCTAAATTTGACCCTACAAAACCACAACAGCCTATAATTAATATTGTTTCGTTCATAAATTAAAAAAATTAACAATAACATTTACTAAACGAATATGCAAATTTGAAATACTTAGCGTTAATTTAATTTATATTTGTATGAACAAAAATCATGTACCGTTATGTCAACAAATATTTCCCAACCATTAATTAGTGTTTGTATTCCTGCCTATAATAATGAAAGTTTTATAAATCAAACCATTGATTGTGTTTTAAATCAAACTTATCAAAATTGGGAACTCATTATTTCGGATGATTGTTCGAAAGACAAAACCGTTGAAATTATAAAAACCTATAAAGACAATCGAATTAGATTAATTGAACGCAAACAAAATTTGGGTTTAGTAGATAATTGGAATAGCTTAATACTTGAATTAAAAGGGGAATATGTTAAATTATTATGTGGCGATGATCTAATTGAGCATACTTGTTTAGAAAAACAAATCTCTGTTTTTTTAACACACGCAAACTCTAATATCGCATTAGTAACATCACACACTGACTTAATAAATGAAGCTGGTGTAAAATTAATGACTAAAAAATTTCCGTTTAAATCGGGACTCATTAATTCAAAAAAAGCCATTACTACTAATTTCTTATTTGGCACTAATAAAATTGGCGAGCCAGGTTGTGGTTTGTTTAAAACAGACCTGTTTAAAAAGGTTGGCGAATATGATACGCAAAATAACTATATGGTTGATTTAGATTTTTGGTTGCGCGTATTATTAACCGGCACTTTATATGTTATTCCAGAATCATTAGCATCATTCAGAATAAACACTCATGCTACAACTACTAAAACAAAAAACAGTCAGGCCAAATTTTTTATACAATTTGCAAAAAAAATATATAACGATAAACGATATTCTGTGTCTTTAATTTTATTTTATCATAGCAGTATTGTAGCTATAATTATGCAATTTTTAAGAACCTTATTTTTAAAAATATTTTTAAAATAATATTAAAAAGTAATCACGTAAACCTGCATATTTAAATACAACCACTTTCCTATTCCATTAATATTAATTGGATGAAAAAAACTTTTTTGTAACTTAATTTGATATTTGTTACACATTTGTTCTATAAGTTCTTTATTTACAAATGTTTTATGTGTTGGATCTCTTTGATAGCCTTTTTCTAAAGGAACGATGACTATTAGGACACCACCTTTAGCCATTTTTTGTTTTAAAGAACTAAATACATTGTATATTTGTTCCAAATCCAAATGTTCTAATACATTATCCGTAATTGCATTTTTAACTGGTCCTACAACTGTATCTAGCTTGGTTATATCATCTAATTTTACCGAAAAACCTTGTTTAGCAAGATCTTCGACCAAAAAAGGATTTGAGTCAATGCCAGAAAACGTTTTGTTTTTAGATTTCAAAAACCTTAAAAAACCGCCGGTACCAAAGCCTAAATCCAATACATTTCCATCAGTAAATTGCTTTACTAATTTTGGAAAAAAAAACCATTGTAAATATTTATCTCTACCAGGTAAATATTTCTCTTCTAAATGTTCTTTGTATGACTCCTCGTTGGTTTGCATATATAAATATTGAATAAGTGGTAAATATAAATATTTAATTACATAGTAATAAAAATATCTAAAATTTGAATCTATCTAACGAAAAATATTTCACTGATAGTTTAGCGTCTAACTTGTTAAAAAATTATATATTAGCTACTTGAAACAACTATTTAAGCTAAATGAATAATACAACTAATACAATTGATTTATCGATTATTGTTCCTATTTATAACGAACAAGAAAACATACCTGAATTATACAGAAGGCTAACGGAGGTTGCTAAACAAGTTACATCAAATTACGAGTTAGTTTTTATAAACGATGGCAGCAAGGATCACTCACTTCATAAATTAATTGAGTTATCCAAAACAGACCATCATGTTTTTTATATTAATTTAAGTCGCAATTTCGGGCATCAAATTGCCGTTTCTGCTGGTTTAGATTTGTGCAGAGGTAATATGGTAGTAATTATTGATGCCGATTTACAAGATCCACCTGAATTAATTTTAGAAATGGTTAAAAAGCATGAAGAAGGATTTGAAGTAGTTTACGCTAAACGTTTACAACGTAAAGGTGAAACTTGGTTTAAAAAAATGACCGCCAAATTATTCTATCGAATTTTAAAAAACATTACCTCCATTAATATTCCAATTGATACAGGCGACTTTAGATTAATTGATCGTAAAATTGTTGATTATTTAAAATTAATGCCCGAGCAAAATAAATTTTTACGTGGACAAATTGCCTGGCTTGGTTTTAACCAAACCTATGTTGAATATAATAGAGATGAACGCAGATATGGCACAACCGGTTATCCGTTAACAAAGATGATTCGTTTTGCATTAGATGGTATTACAGCATTTTCTGACAAGCCATTAACACTAGTAATACAAGCAGGAATTGCAGTTTCGTTTGTTGCATTTTTAATGATATTATATGCTATACATGGATATTTTAGTGAGCAAAAAACAACTCCAGGTTGGGCATCTTTATTAGTTAGTACAATGTTCATTGGCGGTATACAACTTATTTCGATAGGAATTATTGGAATGTACATTAGCAGAATCAATAAAAATATTATGAACCGCCCTTTGTACCTTATTCAACAAACAAATTTAGAAAACAAAAACAGTAACTAACTTTTATGAGTAAATTAAAAGCAACCCCTACTTCAAAATCTGCTACTCAGGCAAAAGCTATTCCTAATTCATCTTCATCAAACAAATCTTGGCTTACAGAAGACAACATTTGTTTAATGCTATTACTTTTAATAATAGGGATGGTATTTGTTATTAGATCTAAATTTTCTGGAATTCCATTTGAAAGAGATGAGGGCGCTTACAGTTATTATGGAAAAATGTTACTGGAAGGTAAAATACCATACAAAGATTTTTACGAACAAAAATTCCCAGGTATATTTTACTTTTTCGGATTCATGGTTTCGGTATTTGGAAGTAGCGTAAAGGAACTTCATACGGGTTTTATGTACTTAAATATTGCCAGTATTCTTTTGCTATATTTTGCGGTTAAAAAACTTTTTAATTCTTCTGCGGCAATAATTACGGCGGCCACATTTGCTTTAGTATCGCTTACGCCTAACATTAGTGGCTTTACTATTCAATCGGAGCATGGAGTAGCTTTTTTTACCAGCGTTAGTATTTTTATGTACGCAATGGCAACTACGACTAAAAAATGGTTTTATTTTCTTTTCATGGGATTTGCCATGGGTGCAGCTTTTATGACTAAAACTACCGGTGTATTTATGGCGCTTTGGGGTGGATTAATTTTACTAATTGATTTCTTTTTCAACAAACCTCTTAATTACAAACATTTATTTAAAAGTGTAGGATTTTACTCTTTAGGTGGTCTTTCGGTTATTGCCATATTATTTTTAATGATGTACATAAAAGGATCATTTAATGATATGTTATTTTGGACTATAGAAATTCCAAAATATTATGTAAATCGTATGCCATTAGAAGAAGGTATAAAATATTTTGGCTATACAAAAGATGCTATATTTCAATTCAATAAATTCTTTTGGGTACATGGATTATTTGCCATTATTTTAATTGTAATTAAAAGTATTGATTGGAGAACCAAATTATTTACCTTAACATTAGCGGCGTTCTCGTTTATGACTATTGTGCCGGGTTATTATTTTTACGGACACTATTGGATACAACTTTTGCCAGGATTATCAGTTTTAGCGGGGGTTACATGTTATGCAATATTATTATTGTTTAAAAATCAATTTAATATTCAATCCAATTATGTAAAATATGCTTACATCGTATTGTTTGGAATAATTGCTTATTCTCATTTAAGTAAATTTAAAAACTATTACTTTAAACCAAATTACAATCAAGTTTTAAAAGCGACTTATGGCAACAATCCATTTCCAGAGTCGATGGAAATAGCTAATTATATTAATAAAAATTCGAAACCTGAAGATCAATTAGCGGTAATTGGTTCAGAACCTCAAATTTATATTTATACCAATAAAAAAGCACCTTCCAGACATATTTTCTTCTCAACTATTGTTGCCGATGTTCCGCAACATAAACTTTGGCAGCGCGAGTATGCAGCAGACATTGAAAAAGCAAAACCAAAGCATATTGTGTTTTTTAATGTTCCAGTTTCATTATTAGTTCAGGCAAATACTGATAAATTTATTTTTGATTGGGCTAATAAATACATTACTAAAAATTACAAAATTGTAGGTTTAGTTGATATGATAGAAAATGGACAAAGTAAATATGTTTATAATCAGGATTTAAATAATTACAAACCAGTTTCTCAAAATCTAATTTATATTTACGAGAGAAATCAGCCTTAACTTAATAGGTATATGAAAATTTAAATATTACCTATTTCAGCCTACTAAATCCTATTTTAGTTCAAAGAAGCTATCTGCATAAAAAGAAACATAAATAACGTCTTTGCAATATTTCCCTGCTGCTTTGATTAGTGCATAATTCGGGTCACATTAAAAAGTTGGGGATAACTATCTTTGTAAAAAAAACAGTTATCGAAAAGGGATTTATAGAAGCAGTATTTCCAACAGAGTTGTTGGATTATTTTGAGATTACGGATTATCAGGTATTATGTTCGGTT
>JAIOZA010000029.1 GCA_021740825.1 Bacteroidia bacterium
CCGAAACAGTTGCAGAGGCAATGCCGTTAGCAGCAGTACAATTGGCACTTTGAGAAGATACTGCAATTGCTAGAGCGGTTGGTTGAGTTATTTGCACAGTTTGTGTTGCTAAACAACCATTGACATCTTTAATACCCATGGTGTAAATTCCTGCAACTTGATTAGAGAATGTTGACGACGCTTGATAAGCCCCACCATTTAAATTATAAGAGTACGTTGTTGTACCACCAGAACCTGTTAAATTAATACTTCCAGTTGCCCCACCATTACATAAAACCGGTGTAGCAGTGGCAGAAACTGTTAAAGCTGCTGGCTGTCCAATAATTACTGATGTAGTTGCAATGCAATTTGCTGCATCTTCTACTGATATGTTATATGTACCTGCTGGTAATCCATTAAATACACCTATTCCATTACTTTGAAATGGAGATGTTAGCGTATATGTAAATGGAGCCCCAGCACCGCCTGTTGGAATAGCAACTGTACAAGAACCATTTGATAAACCAAAACAAGTAACATTTGAAAAACTGGCGATAGATGTTGTTGGACTTCCTAAACTAGTAACCGTAAATGGAACTGTTAAAGTACACGCATTTGCATCTCTTATAATCACTGTATGATTTCCAGCAGCTAATCCTGTAACACTAGAGCTTCCTGAAAATGCACCATTGTCAAAAGAAAAACTATATGAAGGAACACCACCTAAAATAGTTGTAACGGTTGCTGTAGCATTGGCAACACCACAACTTGCAGTAGAGGGAATAACTGTTGCTGATGTAATACCTGCAACAACGCCAACACTAAATGTAGTTGCAAAAGTACATCCATTTGCATCTTGAACTGTAATGGAATGTGTACCCTGAGATAAATTTGTTATAACTGTTGATGTGGATAGAGCCCCGTTATCTATTGAATAACTATAAGTAGCAACTCCTCCAGAAACACCAGTTACCGTGTATGAGCCAGTTGCGCCTGCACAACTTGCAGGACTTGAATTTCCGCTTATTGCTGTTGGTGTTGATATAGCAACAATAGATGTTGTTTGAGTTAATAAGCAGCCATTAGCATCTTTTACAGTAACTGAATATGTTCCCGGTGCCAAACCTGTTGTTGGAGATGTTGCGGAAAAAGCGCCATTATTGATAGCATAAGTATATGCAGGTGTGCCTCCAGATCCAGAAAAGGTAAAGCTACCATTATTATTTCCACAAGTGGCATTTGTTGGTGTTATTGCAATGCTTGATGGACCAGGAGTCATCGTTAATGTTGCGGATACTGTAAAGGTGCAACCAAGGTTACTTGTTAGTGTTATAGTAGGCGACCCCGCACCTAATCCTGTAATAGTTTGCCCAGTAACTGTTCCAGAAGTGCTAGTAATAGTTGAAATTGGAACTGTATTTGCAGGAATAATAGTAATAATACCATTATTTAATCCACAAGTTGGATTAGTAAATGATAAGGTAGCAGCTGGTTTTGGGTTTATGACAACACTAATAGTATTTGAGGATTGGCATCCAAGCGTGCTCGTTCCCGTTACACTATAAGTTCCAGTAGCTGGGTTAGCTGTAGTGACGGCTGAGCCAGTAGTTGTTGTTAATGCTGATCCTGACCAAGTATAGGTAGATGCTCCACTTGCTGTTAAACTTAATGTGCCTCCTGCGCAAAAAGGAGCGTTTGAATTCACTGTAATTGTTGGAGTGGGATTAACTGTTATTGATTTAACTGCAGTATTTGTACAACCAGCTGCTGAAGTACCAATTACTGTATAAGATGCCGTTGATGTGGGAGAAAATGCTACTCCATTTGTTACTCCACCTGTCCAAACATAGGTTGAGGCACCACCTCCATTTAAAGTTGTGGAACCGCCTAGGCATATTATAGAATTTGTTGAGGAGGCAGTAACTGGTAAAACTGCAGGTTGAGTGATATTTATTGTACTGGTACTTGAACAAAAATTTAGATCAAGAACCGTAACAGTATAAATTCCGGCAGTTAACCCAGAAACACTATTAGCTCCTGCAACTGCTGTTGTAGTGCTAGTAAAGCCTCCCGGCCCTGACCACACATAAGTATAAGGTCCTGAAACACCAACTGGAGTGGCAGTTGCAGACCCTGTAGCACCTCCGTTACAAGTAATAGATGTTCCAGCAACTGTTGGAGGGCAACATGCAGAATACGCAACAAATGTTGTTGGTGGATCTCCAATGCAACCAGCATCAGTCCAACCTCCAGATTCTCCATCCCCACTTGTATTAATAGTAAGTGATAAATCAGATCCTGGACTGCATAGTGTTGATGTTCTTATAGTGACGCAAAAATTCCAAATAGAGTTACTGACATTATAAGGTGAGTTCGTAGTGTTACCTAATGCATCTCCAAAGTTATTACCAGGATTTGCATTTACTGGCCCTTCTCCACCAAGAATGTCTTGAATTGATCTATTAAAATAAAATCCTGCTCCAAAAAAATTACCAGTTGCTGTACTTGTGCATCCACCGGGGTAATAAGCCCAACTGCCTGTAGTAGGAGCAGCTGCTGTAACGGCTGCTGGAACCAAAGTTGATAAATTCCAACCAGCCCCAAAATTAAATTGAACACCATGTAGCCAATTAACGTTAGCTTGTTGAAACTGATCAATATGAAAACAAAAATTAACAAGGGTTCCTGGAGCATATTGTCCATTTATAGGTAATGGGTTTACAACTAAAGTTCCATTTCTAAAACAGTCGTTACAATCAATATCATTATCTACATTAACTGTAAAATTTGCATCGGTTGAAGTAGCAGTATTTCCACTTACCTGAATATAATAAGTTTGACCTGTGTTCATTTGCTCTAAAACAATTGACCCATCTGTACTACATCCAACCGGCTGTAAATTATTGCAAGCACCCGTCCATACACCAAAATTAGCATTACCATAACCGCTAATATTAATATTTACAATATTACCAGTTGGTACAAATGAGTACCAAACATCTAAAGCAGGACCCGCTTGATCATTCAAAAACACACCTTCACAATCTAAAATAGATTGATAGGAATTTCCATTTCCCTGCAAAGATGGGGTGGCGCCAACATTTGTTCCGGTGAAAGAAACAACTGCACCATTTTGTAAACCTGCAACACATGCGCCAGGTGTAGGAAGTGACCCCATATTTGTGGCCGTTGTACACTCATTATTTGCTGGTTGTGCAAATGCTTTTGTGGAAAATAATAATATAATAAACAGTAGATAAATGTTTTTCATAGTTTTAAATATTTATTTGGAAGAATTATTCACTTTAATTTTAGTGACTTTTGCTTTATACATTGTAACTAGTATACCAGAATTATCTATTTTAAATAAAGGGTAAATATAATCAGGAGGTAAAATATCAGAGTAATTTGATATATTCAATGATGTTTCTGATTGAGCTAATTTTTCAGCAGGAATTAACTCTAATGTAAAATTATCTCTAAATTCAAGAAAAACACTTTTTGTTTTTGCCCTGTATTTTTCAAAATCAGCATTTTCAATTGAGTTTTTTATTGATTGTAGTTTCGAAGTATCAGTAAGTCCAGAAATAATATAACTATTTGGTATAGTTTGTGATTGAGAAAATAACCTTATCGAGCTTATTAAAGCAATAAATAAGATAAAAAATAAGTTTTTCATAGGCATAGTGTTACGTTATTTTTAAGCTTTATAAACATTTTTTAATATCTTTTAAAGATGAAAGCCAATAATTTGAAATTCCTTCTAAAAGTTCAATTTTATACAAATATATTACAATTTTTTCACAACTTTATTGTCATTATTGCTTTTTTAATAATTCAAACAGCTACTTCACTAATTCAAACTTCAAAAATAAAATCTGGCCTTGTTTTTTATTAATTTAACTTTAATCCTGCTTTGTTTTCACTAAATTTGTGTAAATACATTTTAATTGGGTTCAGAAAAAAATATCTTACTATTAAAATTAGATGAGTTTATACGCAAGTATTACAAAAACCAACTCATTAAAGGTTTATTATATACAAGTGGCTTATTAGTTGCCGGTTTTTTATTTTTAGTTGTTGCCGAATACTTTGCGGAATTTAACACCACAATTCGTACTGTTTTATTTTATTTATTTATAGGAATTAGTGGCTTTGTACTTACTAGATTTATTATTATTCCTGCTTTAAAATTAAATAAACTAGGAGAAATTATTTCATACGAAACCGCTGCGAGTATTGTAGGAACACATTTCAATACTATTAATGATAAATTATTAAACACACTTCAATTACAAAGTCATTCAGGCTCTATTTTATCTAATGATTTATTAACAGCAAGTATCAATCAAAAAATGGAAGAGCTAAAGCCAATTCCATTTACTTCAGCAATTAATCTTAGCGAGAATAAAAAATATTTAAAATTTGCCCTTCCACCTTTTGTATTAATGTTATTGGTGTTAGTTGTTAAACCCAATATCATTAAAGATGGAACAGAACGAATTGTTTTTCATCAAACTTATTTTGAGAAAGCGGCACCTTTTCAATTTACAATTCATAATAATTCGTTAGAAGCTATTCAGCAACAGGATTATGTTTTAGAACTAAAACTAAATGGAAATGAAATTCCAAATGAAGTGTTTATTCAAGTAGAAGGAATAGAACACAAAATGGAAAAAGTAGATAATGTGAATTATTCTTATACATTTAAAAACGTTCAAACAAACCAAGATTTTATTTTTACTGCCGCCGGTTTTAATTCTAAATCCTACGAATTAAAAGTGCTTCCAAAACCAATGTTGATGAAGTTTGATATTCAATTAACTTACCCGACTTATTTGAATAAAAAAAATGAAACTGTTGAAAACATGGGCGACATGCAAATACCGCAGGGCACTAAATTGCAATGGGTATTTCACACAAAAAATACTGACCAAATTTATTTAAATTTCACCGATACGTTAGTCGATATTTCCAAATCGAATGATGATGAATTTTCGTTTTCGAAAAGGATGATGCAAAGTACATCATATAGTATCAAAACCATGAATCATTTTTTAAAACAAAATCCAGATTCTGTGAATTATGCTATTAATGTAATTGCTGATCAAGTTCCGGTAATTGATGTTAGTGAAAAAACAGATTCATTAAATTCAAAAAATATTTATTTTTCAGGAACCATTAAAGATGATTATGGCTTTTCTCGCCTAAGTTTTAAATACACGCATTACACGCAAGATTCTAGCGGAAAAGCTCAAGTTAAATCGGGAGAACAAATAATGGGTGTTAACAAACAACAAATTACTCAGCCTTATTATTATTTTTTAGATGCTTCGCGGTTTAATGTTTCACCCGGAGATAAAATTGAATATTATTTTGAAGTGTGGGATAATGATGGCGTAACAGGTTCTAAATCTGCAAAAACACAAACTATGTTATTTAAAGCACCAACTATTGACGAATTAAATGAGGCTACAACAAAGAACAACTCGGAGATTAAAAAAGATTTAGATGACGGAATAAAAAAAGCAAAAGATTTACAAAAAGACATCAACGAACTCAGTAAAAAACTGACCGAGAAAAAACAAATGGGTTATGATGAAAAGAAAAAACTCGAGGATATTTTAAAGAAACAAAATGAGCTTAAGAATAAAATAGAAGAAACTAAACAAGAAAATCAACTTAATAATCAACAGCAGCAAGAGTTTACACCTCCCGATGAATCTTTATTAGAAAAACAAAAACAATTAGAACAATTGTTTGAAAACATTATGACTCCTGAAATGAAAAAATTATTTGATGAGTTAAATAAGCTATTAGATAAATTGGATAAAAACCAAGTACAACAAAAACTTGAAGAATTAAAATTGTCCAATAAAGACATGGAGAAAGAGTTGGACAGAACTTTAGAAGCATTTAAACAAATGGAAGTAGAACAAAAAATGCAACAAGCCATTGATAAATTAGATGAATTAAAAAACAAAGAAGATGCTTTAAAGAAAGAGACAGATGAGAAATCAGATGTGAGAAATGAGAAGTCAGAAAAAGGCAATGAGAAACCTGAAACTTCAAACAAGGAACAAAAAACTGACAACAAGAAACCAGAAACCTCTTCTAAAGAATTAGAGAAAAAACAATATGAGTTAAATAAACAGTTTGAAGATTTAAAAAAGGATTTAAAAGAGATGCAAGAAAAAAATGCGGCTCTTGAACAACCAAACGAACTACCCAAAACGGAAGAAAAACAAAATGAAATAAGTAAAGAGATGGAAAAAAGTTCTGAGCAATTAAATCAGAACAATAAAAAAAATGCATCTAAATCTCAAAAACAAGCTTCTGATAAAATGCAGGAGATGAAAGAACAAATGCAACAAGCCATGGATAAGATGGAGAAAGAAGAGCAGGAAGAAGATATGCAAACACTTCGTCAGATTTTAGAAAATTTATTGAATTTATCTTTTGCTCAGGAAGATTTAATGGGGCAGCATTCTAAACTGCGTTCAGATAATCCTCAATATTTAAAAATACCACAACTACAAAAAAAATTACAAGACGATTCTAAAATTATTGAAGACAGTTTATTAGCTTTAAGTAAAAGAGTTCCTGCTATAAGTGCCACTGTAAACAGAGAAATTTCGGCAATTAATATGAATATGGGTAAAGCTGTTTCTGAATTAGCGGAGCGCATGCAATCAAATGCACAAATGCGTATGCAATATTCCATGACCTCAATTAATAATTTAGCCTTAATCTTAAACGAATCGTTGGAGCAAATGCAAAAGGAAGCGAAAGCATCTAAAGAAAGTAAGCCAGGTAGTGGAAGTTGTAAAAAACCAGGCAAGGGTCAAAAACCAAGTTCAAAACCTGGTGATGGAAAACCAAGTATGCAAAGCATGAAGCAAATGCAGCAGCAATTAAATAAGCAATTAGAAGAATTAAAAAAACAATTGCAACAAGGGCAAAAACAAGGCGGACAAAAACCAGGAAGTAAGCCGGGAGAAAAACCGGGTGGACAGAAACCGGGAGGTAAAAGCGGACAAGGACAACAAGGTCAGCAAGGAATGATGCCAGGACAGCAAGGACAAGGAATGAGCGAGCAACTGGCAAAAATGGCAGCGCAACAAGAAGCCTTAAGGCGACAAATGCAGCAAATGATGGATAAAATTAAAAAGGAAGGAGGCTCTAATCCTGGTGGAAATATTGCAGATTTAATGGAACAAACAGAAAAAGACATCGTTAACCGTCAAATTACGCAAGAAACGATGAAACGCCAGCAAGATATTATTACTAAACTTTTAGAAAGCGAAAAAGCGGAGCGTGAACGCGAGCAAGACGAGCAAAGAAAAAGTAATGAGGCAAAAAATCAGATTTTAAGTAACCCTGTACAATTTTTAGAGTATAAAAGACTTAGAGAAAAAGAATTAGAGTTGTTAAATACAGTTTCACCGAGTTTAACACCTTACTATAAGCAAAAAGTAAATGAATATTTTAATAGCGTAAATAAATGATACCAGCCAAAGGAGAAACTTTAAATATTACATCTTCATCGGATAATATTAGATTAGTTGAGCGTTTAGTAGAAGACGTTTGCGATGTGTTTAACTTAAATGAAGATAATTACGGTAATATATTAATTGCAGTGACGGAGGCAGTAAATAATGCTATTTATCATGGCAATGAAGGTAATCCCGAAAAGTATATTAAAATTGGATTTGAATCAGGAACCAACAACATCAAGTTTTCTATAGCAGATGAAGGAAATGGATTTGATTACAATAATTTGCCCGATCCTACAGATCCTTTGTACATTGACAAACCGAATGGTCGTGGTGTTTTTTTAATGAAAAACCTAGCAGATCAAGTCGAATTTAACAATAATGGACAACAAGTTTTGTTGACGTTTAATTTGAATTAATGATTTCATTTCAAAATCAAAGTATTTCTTTTAAGCTTAAAGAAAAAACAAAGCTTAAACAATGGATAAAATCTATTGTAGAAAAAGAAAAATACAAGGTAGGTAACGTCAATTATATTTTTTGTACCGATGAGGAACTACTGGAAATGAATATTAAACATTTGAATCATAATACGCTTACTGATATTATCACTTTTGATTACACCGAAGGAAAAACGATTAATAGCGATATTTTCATAAGCATCGAACGCGTTTTAGATAACGCTGAAAAATTCAAGGTTACTTTTGATGAAGAATTTCATCGCGTTATGATTCATGGGATTTTACATTTATGTGGCTACAAAGATAAAACTAAGTCTGACGCTGCCCTGATGAGAAAAAAAGAAAATTGGGCGTTGAAACTTTGTTCTAGTTAATTTGTGAGTTCAGGGCGTATAAGCAGAACAGTGCAAAATTATTTTATGTGCACTAATTAATTTATAGTTTTTAGCTTAAAATAATTCAATATAGTTCACTACACTGTTTTTTTCTTTTGTCTTAAATAAAGTACATCACCTACTTTTAATTTTGAGTCGGATTTCAATTTGTTTTTTTTACAAACTGAACTTAATCGAATTCCGTGTAATTGCGAAATAGATTTTAGCGTTTCATTTTTTTGAACGACATGAATTGGCTCTAACGCTTTGCGCCTTTTTTTTTCAATATAAATTTTTTGACCATAACTTAATTTATCCGATTTTGACAAATCGTTGTATTCTATAATTTCTTCTAACTCTAAATTAAACTCTTTAGAAATTTTATAAAACGAATCGTTTTCTTTAGCAATCACAAATCGAATATGGTTAAAACGATACACCTCTCTGATGGCCATCTTCGATTTTATTTCATCATAAGCTGGAAAATTTTGCTTAGGTGTATTTTCGTTAATATTTAGTTCATGTAATTTATATTTTTCAATTAATTCAATTAAGCGATCAGGATATTTAGGATCTGTTGCATAGCCAGCAGCTTTCAATCCAATACACCATCCTTTATAATCATTAATTGGTAATTCAAATAATTGTGAATAGCGTGAGCGTGAAAATAAAAATAGGCTATGGTCGCTATATGAATCTAGTGCAGTTTCATATTTCCTAAAACATTCGTCTGCTGAATCATCATCCATTGTGTAAGTTTCGCCAGCCCATTCCTTATGACATTTTATGCCAAAATGATTATTGGCGTTTTTGCACAAAGCACTATTCCCGTTCCCGCTTTCTAGCATGCCCTGAGCTAAAGTTATGCAAGCTGGCACTTTGTGCAAATACATTTCTTTAACAGCATCTTCCTTAAAAGTATTAATATATTCTTCTGGCGTCATTTTTTTTTGCGCCAAAACTGTTAATGTTATAGAATATAAAATATATGTAATTACAATTTTCATTTTGTGATTATAGTGTTTTCCTTTTAAATAATGCTAACGATTATTTTTTACGATTTAATTTCAAATTTTGTTTTTCTTGTTCTGTCATTTTTTCTATACAAGTTGTAAAAGCGGTGGATGTAATTTTTTTAATATTAGTTGCAATAAAAGAATAAGTTTGCTTAGGATACACATTATAACTTTCTCTTAAAGTCCAACCAACTGCTTTTTGTACGTAATATTCATTATCTGAAAGTAGAGGAAGTACAAGCTGTTGCGTTAATTCGAAATCAACATGTTGTTTTTTAGTTCGCGAGTAATAATACAGTGACACTAAAGACTGTCTTCGTTCCCATAAATTTTTTGAAGTATTCCATTTTTTTATAATGGCAAGCATGTCTTTTTTTGTGCTGTCGTTCTCAATTAATCTACTTAAAAATTTTGATAATCCATCCGAGTGTGCCCAATTATCAACTTGTTTAATCCAAAGTGGTAAGCTTTTTAATTGGATTTTTAATGGTACATATTTATGATTCTTATCTAAAAAAATAAATGCTAAATTTTTTACTTCAAAAACTGCACTTTGCATGTATATTTCATGATAAATTAAAAAAGTAGTTTCTTTTTCTTCTGAATAAAAACTAAATCCTTTTTTATGAGCGTCTACTTGTGCTTTTGTTACAAGTCCTAGTACATTTAAATTTGTGCCGATATATTTTTTTAGTTGCGCGGCTTTTTCTTTATCATTTTTTTGTGATAGTTGGGTTAGCGTATCTTCTACTTCTTTGGTATATTTGCTTATCGCTAATTTCATGATATTATCAAAAGTAACTACAATGAGTTTATCAAAATTAATTTTATTAAATCTAATATTCACAAATTTGTGTTTAAATACCTATAGCCAGATTAATTATCCTATTACCAAAACCATAAAACAAACGGATGATTATCACGGCGTAAAAGTTGAGGATCCCTATCGCTGGCTTGAAGACGATAATTCTCCTGAAACAAAGTCTTGGGTTGAGTTGCAAAACAAAGTAACTAATGAGTATTTTACGCAAATTGGTTATAAAGAAAAAATCAAAAGCAGGTTAACGGAGTTATGGAATTACGAAAAGACGAGTACCCACTTTAAAAAAGGCAAGTTGTTTTTTTCGTTCAGAAATAATGGCTTGCAAAATCAATCTATTTTATATTCTCAGACTTCGCTTTTAGACGAACCAATTGTCGTATTAGATCCTAACAATTTATCTAACGATGGAACGACTTCGTTGAGTGGGATTTCTATTAGTAAAGATGGGCTGTATTTGGCATATGGTATTTCGAAATCTGGGAGTGATTGGGTTGAAATTCATATTAAGAATATTATTACCAAAGAAGATTTGAAAGATGTAATTAATTGGGTTAAGTTCTCAGATATTTCATGGAAAGGAAATGGATTTTATTATAGTAGATACGATGCTCCAAAAAATGATAAGGCCTTTACACAAAAAAATGAATTTCATAAAGTGTATTATCATGAATTAGGAAAAGCTCAAAGTGAGGATGTATTAGTTTATGAAGATAATCAACATCCTAGCAGAAATTTTTCAGCGCAGGTTACACACGACGAAAATTATTTACTAATTTATGGTAGCGAAAGTACAAGTGGACAAAATTTGGTAATTAAAGATTTGTCAAGTCCTCAAAGCAAATTTATTCCTATCGTTAGTAATTTTGATAATGAATACGGTATTATCGAGAACATAGGTAATCAATTTTATATGTATACAAATTTCAAAGCTCCAAAATATAAATTAGTAAAGTTTAGCTTAAACAATCCAGCGCAAGATAATTGGGAAGATGTGCTTTCCGAAAAAGTTGATTTATTGGAAAGCGTTTCCTTTTGCGGAAATAAACTTATTTCAAA
Organism: Bacteroidia bacterium; assembly: GCA_021740825.1. Classification (GTDB taxonomy): domain Bacteria; phylum Bacteroidota; class Bacteroidia; order B-17B0; family Aurantibacillaceae; genus UBA4416. Next base: position 11,206 of record JAIOZA010000029.1, read on the forward strand.
TTATTTAAAAAATGTATCATCAAAATTATTTTTACATGATATAAATGGTAGAATCGAAAAGGAGATCATGCTGCCTGGAATCTGCAAGGTAAATTCAATAAATTCATCGCGTGACGATAATTTCGCATTTTTCTCCACAGTGTCATTCACTAGCCCCGAAGAAATTTATTTTTATGACGCTAGGGTAGGTGCTAGCAAACGTATTTTTAAACCGAACACTTCTTTCAATTCGAATCAATATGAAACAAAGCAAGTATATTATAAAAGCAAAGATGGTACAAAAATATCCATGTTTATAACTCACAAAAAAGGGATTGAGTTAAATGGGAATAATCCTTGTTTTGTTTTTGGTTATGGTGGTTTTAATATTTCCTACACACCTGAATTTAGAATTGACAGAGCTGTTTTTTTAGAAGCAGGAGGAATTTACTGTGTACCTAATTTACGTGGTGGTGGCGAATATGGCGAAGAGTGGCATTTAAATGGCACAAAATGTAAAAAGCAAAATGTATTTGATGATTTTATTGCAGCTTGTGATTACTTAGTTGAAAATAAATATACATCTCATGAAAAATTGGCGATTCATGGTAGAAGCAATGGCGGCTTATTAATTGGTGCGGTTATGACTCAGCGACCTGATATTGCAAAAGTGGCAATTCCAACAGTTGGTGTTTTAGATATGCTACGGTTTCATTTATTTACAATAGGAAGAGCTTGGAGTGTTGATTATGGCAATAGCGAAAGTAAAGAGGAGTTTGAATGTTTGTATAAATATTCTCCTTTACATAATCTAAAAAAAGCAAACTACCCAGCTACTCTTATATTAACCGGAGATCATGATGATAGAGTTGTTCCGGCGCATTCTTTTAAATTTGCTGCTACCTTGCAAAAAGCTAATAGTGGCAGTAATCCAACATTAATAAGAGTGGATGTAAATGCAGGGCATGGCTCAGGTAAGCCTACAGATAAGCAAATTGCTGAATTTGCAGATATGTGGAGTTTTGTTTTTTTTAATTTAGGAATGAATTATTAAAAACCATAACCATTAAAATCTCTTTTAAATTCTTCCGCAGGAATTGGTTTATTTAATTCAATATTAAAAAAATCATAGCTTTCAAATAAACCGATATCATCATATATACTAACGCTAATTGGTAGCATAGTTTTTTCATCAACATAAAACACTGCTTTTTTGCAATAAAAATTTGGAACTTTAATAACACTTCCTTCTTTTAAATAACCATAATTGTCGTACAATTTATTTTTATTGCGTAACATATAATCATTAACAGTTAATTTACCTGCAATACTCGAAACAGTTTCTTTATGTAAAACAGTATAATCTGTATATGAAAATTCTTGGTTTTCATAAATTAATAAATGACATGCCAATTTATTTTTTTCAACTTTTCCAATATAATTTAAGTGCTGTCCAATCTGTTCTTTTTCTTTATTAAGAGCAACGGCAATTGTTCGCGCAATAAAATCAAACCCAATATCCAAAATAGTAAAATGTTGATTTTTACGCATAATGTTTCCTAGAGGGTCCAGTGCTAGTGTAATATATGGAAACACATGTGGTTTAATCAAGGATTTATTATTTAAATTGCCTTCATTATATAAAACTTCTAATTTACTTTGATGATTTTTTAAATAGGATCTTCTTGGATGTGTTTGCAGTTTTACTGAAGTGCTTGCTGTTAAGTAACCTTTACCAATCCTTTCTACCGACTTCATATTGTAGCGCAAACTCGAAACATTTTTTGCGGAGTCAAGCATGTCTGTAATCAATTTAAAATCTTTAAAGTGTTCACGTGAGTATTCTTTAGGATTTTCTTTTGGTTGATTTTTGCTATTTTTTTTAGAATTTTGTGACAACCCAATTTGGGCATATAAAATAAGTAGGATGCAAAAGCGCTTAAACATGTTTTCTAAAGGTAACTTATAGCGCACGATATTACAAGTAAGTATTTGTAATTTTTGTACTTTTAACTACTTATTAAAATATACTTTATTATGAACCCTATTTTAGGAATTATACCAGCTCGTTATGCTTCCAGCAGATTTCCCGGAAAACCTTTAATTGACATACTTGGTAAAAGTATGATTCAGCGGGTTTACGAACAAGCACTTAAGTCTGGTATGTTAACGGATGTAGTTGTGGCTACTGATGATGAGCGGATTTTTAAACATGTTGAATCATTTGGCGGTAAAGTGGTTTATACAAAAGAAGATCATCCTAGCGGCACCGACAGATGTTTTGAAGCATTTCAAAAAATGGAGGATGATTTTGAATATATCATCAATATTCAAGGTGATGAACCATTTATTGATCCTACTCAAATTGATTTATTATGTGAAGTGTGTACTGGTACAACTGAACTTGCTACATTAATGATTCCTGTTGATTCTCACGAAGTACTCTTTGATATGGGAGAAGTTAAAATTACTTTAAATACAGAAATGGAAGCCTTGTACTTTAGTAGAATGGTTATTCCTTTTATTAAAGGTAAGCCTCAAGAAGAATGGCATAAACATCATCAATATTACAGACATGTTGGAATGTATGCTTACAGAAAAGATATATTGGAACAAGTGACAAAACTCACACCTTCTTCATTAGAGATTGTAGAATCATTAGAGCAATTACGTTGGTTAGAAAATGGATTTAAAGTAAAGTGTGCGATTACAAATTTTGATAGTCATTGTATTGATACGCCAGAAGATATTGAAAAAGTTATACGTTTAATGAACATAAAATAGTGGAAGATAAAAAATTATTATTTATTTGCGGATTTATGAGTGCTGGTAAAACCACTCATGGTAAAAAGTTGGCTAAAAATATTGGCTATCATTTTATTGATTTAGATCAGTATACTGAAAAGAAGTTTGGTAAGGCAATCACCGAATTATTTGCCGAAGTAGGCGAAGATGAATTCCGAAACATTGAAACAACTTCTTTAAAGGAATGTATTAACGATAATCAAAAAACAGTTATTGCTTTAGGCGGTGGTACTCCTTGCTTTAATGATAATATCGAACTCTTAAGTAAAAGTGGGCAATTAATTTATCTTAAAATGGATGCGGAAGCTTTGCTTAAAAGAGTTTTTGGTATTAAAGCAAATAGACCATTATTGGCAAATCAAGAAGAAAAAGACATGCTTCCTTATATTGAAGATCTTTTGCAAAAACGCGCTCCTTACTACGAAAAATCTAACTTAACAGTGTACCATAATAATTTGCAAGAAGACGAATTTAAAGAAACCGTTTTAAATTTCATTAAAAAGTAAATGCGCGCTAATTTTATTGCCATACTTTTTATTGGTTATTGTTCAAGTATTTTTGGACAACTACGTATCAAAAAAAATTATGGCTTTAATATTGGTTTTGTTAGTGCAATAGGAACTCACGTGCAGCGATTTGGTTTTGTGTTGCAAGGCTATGCTGTGTATGATTTTGCTCAACTGAACGCTTCTTTTAGGTTATATGACAACTTTCGTAATCTTGGGCCAAGAGGCGAGCATACTGAATTCAATGCAGCTTTAGGATTGTGTTTAGGGTATGGGGAAAAAACCAGAGAGAAAAACCTATTCATGAGTTCCATCAGTAACCAAACAAGGTATAAAAATTCAGTAGCCTACAGCTATAATATTTGGAAGAACAAAATAAAAACATCTCAGGTTACTGGTATCATAGCTTTTCAATTCAACCATTTTTCAATCATTTCAGAAAACGATTTATTGGCCAAACCAATTTTGGATAGATTTAGAACAGGTGCTTTTTTGTTGCAATATCAAGATAAACACTTTCAGTATGCTGTTAATTGTACTATGTGGACGGGTAAAATGGGGCCCGGAGTTAAAACAGATTCTTTATTCCCTAAGTCTGGTTATTTAAATACAACTGATGGAGTTTATAGTAATTTATCACATGGTTTATTAAGTGCGCAAGTAAAGTATGCAAATCAGTTTGGACAATATTTACAAGCAAATGCAGGTGTTGATGCAGAGCAAGTAAGAAATGTTGTTCAAAATAAAATGATTCACGATATGCCTTTTATTCCTAGTAAATGGAATAAAGCTCAAAATCATCACATACCAATGATTGACACAAACGATAATCAGTACTTATATCACAAAGAGCAAAAAATAAGAAACCCAAAATTGTTTTTAAACGGATATACAAGTCCTAATGTATTTTATTGATTTAAATTTGGTAGTTCATTGCAAGTCTACTCTACTTTTTCTGCATAGCTGGGAGTTTTTTATTTTGTATTCAAATTTGCGTGAAGGATTGAAGTGAAAATCTTTTTTGCCTGTCTTTTGCAAAAAGATTGTAACGTAAAGCCTGACCGCTTTCGCGGTCACGCCCAAAAAATTATTTGGTAAAATAGCTTATGATTATTTTGTTTTATAAATGCGAAATGAAAAGAGAGTAAATTAATGACTTACGCTTTTCAAAACATCTTCAACAATTTTTCTGTCGTTACTTAACCGAGGTACTTTAAATTGCCCGCCTAATTTATTATTGGCTTTTAACCAATTATAAAAAGTTCCTTTAGGCAGTTCCTTAACCGTTGGTAGGTGAAGTATATAATTGTTAAAGCGTTTAGCTTCGTAATCAGAATTTATTTGTTTTAACGTGTCGTCTAACACGCTTTTAAAGTAATCTAAATTTGTTGGTGCTTGTTCAAATTCAATCAACCATTCGTGAGCACCTGTAGTTTGATTCATGAAAATTGGAGCCACCGTAAAATCAATAATATGTGCATGAGTTTTTTCACAGGCTGTTTTTAGAGCTAATTCAGCATTATGTATCATTAACTCTTCTCCAAATACATTAATGTGTTGTTTTGTTCGTCCAGTTATAATGAATCGATATGGACTTAAATTAGTAAAACGAATGGTGTCGCCAATCTGATAACGCCACAAGCCTGCATTGGTAGTAATTAACATGGCATAATCTTTATCTTTTTGTACTTCAGATAAATTATATGTGCGAGGATTTTCTTTTCCTAATTCAGACATAGGAATAAACTCATAATAAATTCCATAATCTAACATTAATAGCATTTCATCACTTACTCGCTCATCTTGTATTCCAAAAAAGCCTTCAGATGCACTGTATAATTGCATAAAGGCTACTTTGTTATTATTAAATAACTGATCAAATAATTCTTTGTAGGGCGTAAAACTTACACCGCCATGAAAGTAAACTTCTAAGTTTGGCCATATATCTTTTAAGTTGTCTGTTTTTTTTAATTCTAAAATCCGTTTAATTAAAACCAGCATCCAACTTGGCACACCCGCTAAACTCGTTACATTTTCATTTGCCATGGAGGTCGCCATTTTTTCTAACTTATCTTCCCAATTATCCATAAGGGCAATGTGAACATCAGGCGCTCTAAAATATTCGGCCCACATGGGCAAATTTTGAATAATAATTGCGCTTACATCACCATGAAATGAATTGTATTCTCCAAAATGATCTGTTTTAAAACTTCCGCCTAATGCTAAATTTTTCCCTGTAAATAATTTTGTGTTACTATTGTTAATGCATTGAAATGTAATCATATCTCTGCCACCATTATAATGACAGCCATTTAAAAACTCTTTACTAACCGGTATAAATTTACTTTTATCAGTTGTGCCACTACTTTTTGCAAACCATTTTATATCGGTATTCCATAATAAATTTTGTTCACCTCTCCGGGTACGTTCAATATATGGTTTTAACGTTTCATAATCTTGTGTGGGAATTTGTTGTTTAAATTGCTCATAATTAGTTATGGCTTTGAAATTATGTAGCTTCCCAAATTCAGTATCCTTAGCGGATGAAATTAAGTTATTTAGCCATTCATCTTGCACATCATGAGGGTATTTCATGAAGAGCTCAATTTGATGCATGCGTTTTTTCATGAGCCATGATGCTATGGAGTTTAAAATGGCCATTTATTTTTTGTAATTTTTCAAAAATGATTCAAAGCTATTTAAGTCCATCGCATTTAAGCATTGTTCCTTAGTAAGTATTCCTTTTCTTGCAACGTATGTTCCATAGCGCATATCGTGGTAACCTTTTAATTGATGAGCATCCGGATTGATAGAAATCATGACACCTTTTTCTAAGCAGTATGGAATCCATCGCCAATCAATATCTAAACGATATGGATGCGCGTTTAATTCAATCACTACTTTATTAGCTGCACAAGCATCAATAATTTTTTTATGGTTAATTGGATATCCTGGTCGACCTAATAATAAACGACCCGTTGGATGTCCTAAAATAGTAGTGTAAGGATTTTCAATTGCTTTTAATAAACGAGTTGTTGCTTTTTCTTCATCCATTTTTAAATTGGCATGAACGGAAGCAACGATGAAGTCAAACGTTTTTAAAATAGCTTCTTCATAATCTAAATCGCCATTTCCTAAAATATCACTCTCAATACCTTTAAATATTTTAAATGGAAATAATTTTTGGTTCAACTTTTCTATTTCTTGATGTTGCAAAAAAATGGTTTCAGGTTTTAAACCATCAGCATATACAGCTGTTTGAGAGTGGTCACAAATTCCTAAATATTGATAACCTAAATCTTTGCAATAGGTTGCCATTTCTTCTAACGTATTCATACCATCACTATATGTTGAGTGATTATGTAAAATACCCTTTAAATCAGTTAATTCAATTAATTTAGGTAATTGATTGTTTTTTGCTTTTTCTAATTCAAATAAACCTTCACGTATTTCGGGCTCACAATATTGAATATTTAAATTTGAGTAAATGGATTCTTCCGAATCATATTTTTTTGTTTCTAAAACTTTATAATTTATTCCTTCTAAATGTTCTTTAGTAGAAGACGTCTCTACTAATTTTCTATAAAAAACGTTTCCATTAACTTGAATAAAATTTATAGGAATAGTTTCAGAATAGTATTCATCTACATCAATACTTTCATCGCCCACTAAAATATCTATTTCTTCAATCACCTCGCATCTGCGATACATAGCGCCGGTAAAACTGACTAAGTCTGTTATATTTTTAATTGCATCAATAATGGGTTGCCCAATTTTTTCAGCATAAGCGTAATGAAACCAACCTGTATTTTTGATTTTAAATTCTATATTTTGAATGATGGTGTTTTGGGTTTTTTCTCCAAAGCCTTTCAATTCAACTAATCTGTTTTCATGACAAGCATATAGTAAATCGGTTACACTTTCTAATTCTAATTCTTGCCAAAGTTGTCTTACTTTTTTTGGACCTAAACCTTTTATGCCCAACATTTCAATAACACCTGCTGGTGTTTTTGCAATTAATTCATGAAGTTCTTTAGTAGTTCCGGTGGTTGTAAAATCAATTATTTTTTCGGCTAAACTTTTACTGATGCCTTCAATTTTTGTTAGCTCATCAACAGTTTGATTATTTAAATCTAATCGCGTTTTGCCCAATTTATAAGCTGCGGAACTAATAGCCTTTATTTTAAATGGATTCTCGTTATGGAGTTCCATTAATTTAGCAGTAATTTCTAAAGCATCAGCTATATCTTCTGTAGTCATCATAAAAAGAGTTCAGCAAACTTTAAATCATAAGGATTGGTAATTTTTATATTTTCAAAATTACCTTCTACTAAATTGATAGTTTCATCCATGCCTTCTAAAACAGTGGCATCGTCTGTGAAAAACGGCGTGAAATTTTGTTCAAATGCTACCTTAATTTTAGATACCAAAAAACATTGAGGTGTTTGCACAATTTTGTAATCATCCCTGCTAACTGCTTTATTAATTCCGTTTGTTACCATTCTTAAACTTTCGTTAATAGGCGAAATCGGAATAGCATTTCCTTTTTGAGCAGCAGTTTCAAAACATCGTTTGATGGTTTCTACAGATACAAATGGCCGCGCAGCATCATGAATTCCAACGATGTCATTTTTGTTAGTAATGCAGTTCAATCCATTTTTTACAGAGTGAAATCGTGTTTCGCCTCCAACTACAGTTTTAATATTTTTATCTGGAAAATATTCTGCCAACATAAAATTAGCGTCTGTTAAATAATCTTTATGAACGCATACAACAACATGAATGAATTCATCAAATTCCATAAATTTTTCAATGGTATGAATTAAAATAGGTTTCCCTTTTATTTCAATAAATTGTTTTGGAACCGTTGATTGCATTCTTGATCCTGTTCCTCCTGCAACAATAATCACATTATAGTGGGAATTCATAATTAATAAGTTTTAAATAAATTATTATAAGTCCTTCATTAGCTTCATAATTAAATCAGAGATGATAGGAGGTCTAGTAATTTGCTTTTTTTACAATTTGTCAAAATTAACTATTTTGAGCATTACTTATGATTCAAAAACAACTTGAAAGTAAATGTTGGCGTATTTTTATTTGGTATCGCCTAAATCAATTAACTAACACAAAACTGTTTACAAGTACATGGTGCGCATATTAACTTACCGTTTTTTTTGTTCTAGTTTTGTTTTAAACCATAAAATAACTAATTTAATCTATTATTAAATCTTATATTAATGAATAGAATTTACGCAAAGCTATTTTTAATAGCGTTACCTATGGTTGTTACATTTAAATCTAGTGCTCAATTATCTCTTACCGCTCAGGCAGGTGGTTTAAAGTATTTGGGTGATGTAGGGAAAAAAAGTAACGCAAATTACTTTAATAATTTACGATTGGGTTATGGTTTTGGTATTGAGTATAGATTAGGAAAAGTACTTGGCATTGGAGTTGATGGGTTATATGGGAATCTTTCTGGAACTGATAATGATAAAACGTCACATTTAAATTTTCAATCTACTATTTTGGGCGGCGGATTAAATGTTTTTGCCTTTTTCGACAAAATAGGAGAAACTCAAAAGACTGTTTCTCCTTATTTTCATGCGGGTATTGGTTATATGATGTTTGATGCTTATGGCGATTTAAAAGATAAAAACGGAAAATTGTATAATTATTGGAACGATGGTTCAATCCGCGATCAAATTGATATTCCTGCAAATTTACAAAGTGCAACTATCATTAAAAAAGATTACTCCTATGAAACGCAATTAAAAGATTCTGCTGTGAGCTATGCAAGAAATACATTATTTATTCCTTTAGGTATTGGAGCAAAATTTCAAATAGGTTTTCGTTCTAGTTTGCGAATAGGCATGGTGTATAATCTTAGTATGACTGATTACATTGATAATTTTAAAAGCGGAGGAAATGACAGCTGGGCTGTAGCAAGTGTTGCTTTAAATATTCATTTTGGTAAAAAACCAAAAGACGCATACAGTAATGTTGACTTTAGCGCTGTTGATAATATGGATAGTGATGAAGATGGCGTAAAGGATTTATTAGATAAATGCTTAGGAACTCCAAAAGGTATCAAAGTGGATGGCGATGGTTGCCCGGATGATAAAGATAATGACGGCGTATATGATTACATGGACCAAGAATTAGGTTCAAAAAAAGGTGCTAGAGTAGATGGTAATGGAGTAACTATTGATGAAGATGCTTTAGCTAAGCGTCAGTTGGAATGGGATAGTTTGTCAAATGAAAGAAGTGAAGGATTTAACAGCACTCCTAGTCTAACATACTTAATAGAAATAGAAGCTAAAGCAAAAGACAATCAATTAAAATCAGGGAAAGTTTCTAAAATACCAGCAGAATTTGTTGAAGCAGATTATAATAAAGACGGAACGATTTCAGCAGCAGAAATTACAAAAACAATAGATAGTTTCTTTGAAGGTGAAAACTCATTTAATGTTGAAAAGATAAATAAGCTCATCGACTATTTCTTTGAGCAGTAAATTAAAAATATGATAAAACCATTTATTATTTTTATTAACACAATAGGTGTTTTTTTATTCAGTTTTTTGATGGGAGATTTGCCCGTTACTATTTCTGGAAATTTCCCAAAAAGCGTTGCAGCATCAACCGAATTTACTGCAGAAATAAAAATAAATAAAGCTAACATTGGAGGTTTTGCCAAACTGCAATTAGAAGTACCTGATGGTTTTACTGTGAAGGAAATAGATAGTAAGACAGGTAACTTTTCTTTCACTGGCAATATTGCTAAAATAATTTGGACTGCAATGCCCAGCGATTCTGAATTTTCTGTAAAATTTGCTATTACTGCCGATGCTAGTGTAAATGGTTTAAAAACAATTGCTTCTAAGTTTTCTTTTGTCAATAATAATGTAAAAGAGGTGGTTGAAATGACCCCTGCTGAAGTGACAGTGGGTAATAGTAGTTCTGGCGAGGCAATTGTAACTACAACCACTCAAAGTGTTTTAGATTCAGTGCCGGCTATTGTTGACGCAGCTAATACATCTACATCAACTCCTTCTTTTGAAAATTTAAACGAACCTAATTCAACGATTATTTGTTCAAGAGTTTTTTCAGAAGGATCTTCAGCAAATGAAGTAAATGTAGAGGTAAAAATAAAGAAAGCAAGTATAAAGGGTTTTGCTAAATTTCAGGAAGCATTACCTTCTGGATTTAATGCAAAATCTGTAAAAACAAATGGCAGTTCTTTTTCCGTTTCTGATGGAAAAATTAAATTTGTTTGGGTTTCATTACCTGCTGATGAAGAGCTCGTAGTTTCGTATGTTTTAGAGAAAACTAGTCAGCTTTCTGAAGAAGTAAAATTAGATAATGGAGAATTTTCATATCTTGAAAATGAACAAAGTAAAAAAACAAAACTTCCTGTAGACGTTATTGAATTTAAGGCTAGTACAGAAATTACAAAAAATGATTCAACTGAAAAGAAGGCAGAGGCAGTATCTACTGAAACCTTAGTGACTACAGAACCTGCAAAAACTGAGACCGTAACTACAACGGCAGAATCTATAAAAACAGAAACAAAAGAAGTTGTTGCAAAAAAAGAAGGAAACGTGAATTATAATGTTCAAATTGGTGCTTTTAAAAATGCAATTAAATCAGATGTATTGTCAAAAATGTTTAAAATTACTGAAACTATAAAAAGTGAAATGGCTGAAGGTTTAAATAAATTTATGGTTGGTAATTTTAGTGAATATAAAGAAGCGCGCTCTCACAGAGAAGTTATAAAGCAAAAAGGTTGCAGCACTGCTTTTGTAGTAGCTTATAATGGTGCTAAAAGAATTACAGTGCAAGAAGCTTTAATGATTACTAATCAAAAATGGTTTAAATAATTAAAGTAAAAATGCTAGCATAAACTAAATAAATGTTTAAAAAAACACTTTGCATACCATTTTTATTTACTTGCTTTTTAATGAAAGCTCAAATAGATACTGCAATAAAAAGCGGTGTTACTGAAGTCTCGAAACAAATTGTAAAAGAAAAAAAAGCTGATAAAAACAATTTGCAACCACCTGCTTTAGGTGATATTATTACACCAAAAATTTCTTTAGGTGCTGGAATGCTATCCTTTCATGGCGACTTATATGCAAAGCATTATCAAGCTCCTTGGACTGGTCGGATTGGGTATGATTTAAATATTTCTCAACGATTATTTAAATCGGTACAACTAAATTTTAATATTTTATTCGGAAAATTAGGTGCAAATGAATGGATTGATAATCGTCAGGAAAATTTCCAATCAGAAATCCGATCTGGAGGTTTAAGTTTATTGTATGATTTTGGAAATTTTATTCCTGAAAGCTATAGAATTCGTCCTTGGGTTTCTGTAGGATTTAATTCATTGGAGTTTTTATCAAAGACTGATTTGTTTGACAGATATGGGAATAGATATCATTATTGGAGTGATGGATCAATTAAAAATATTGCTGAAAGTGCACCTACAGCTTCATTAGCGGTCAATATTAATAGAGATTATGTTTACGAAACAGATATTCGAGAATTGAATAAAGATGGCTTTGGTAAATTTCAGGAACGTGCACTTGCAATTCCAATAGGGGCAGGAGCATTACTAAAAGTAACCGATAGATTTGATTTTAAAATAGGATTTCAATATTATTTTACAACTACAGATTATATTGATGGCATTACTAATAAAAGTATTGATAAAAGAAGTGGTACAAAACAAAAGGACAATTTTGTTTATACTTCCTTTGCTTTGCAATATGATTTAGTATTGAAGAAAAAATCTAAATCAGATACCTTACCTAAAGATTATTTTGACAATGTTGATTGGCTTGCAATTGATGCTGCTGACGATGATGAGGATGGTATAAAAGATTTAGCAGATAAATGCCATGGTACACCAGCCGGAGTGAAGGTTGATGATTTTGGTTGTCCGTTTGATGATGATAAAGATGGCGTTCCTAATCATTCAGATGATGAGTTGGCATCGCCTTTAGGTATTGATGTTAATTTGAAAGGTGTTGCGTTAACTGATGAATATTGGCAAAATTGGTACAACGTGTACATGGATAGTGGTAATGTTGTTAAGACCGAAATTTTAGATAATTTTTATGCTGTTAAAAAAGATAGCAGTTCCGTTAAAAAAACGGAATCTGCTAAAAATGATGTACAATATACAATTGAGTTAGTGCGTTATTCTGGGCCTGTTCCAGATGATGAAATGGCTTACCTATTAAGCGTAGGCGATGTAAAATCAACAGTATTACCTGATAATTCAACTGTACTATACACTGCCGGAGAATATAAAGACATACAAAATGCAGTGAAACGAAGAGATGAATTTATTTCTGAAGGAATTAGTAAAGCAACAATTGGTTATTTTAAAAATGGAAATCTTGTCACACTTTCTGATAGTGATATTAATAAAGAACTGAGTGCAAGTAAAGGTTCTGATTCCAAAACAACTTCAACTTTGTCTTCTCAGGCCAATGAAGCAAATGGAAATGTGGATTCAGACGCCAATCAGTTTGCAAAAGGTGATGTTGTATATCGTGTACAATTGGGAGCTTATAAAAATAGAATTTCAAAAGAAGTTTTTAAAAATGCCGGAACAGTTCTAGAACTAAAAACTGATGATAATTACTTTAGATATGCAACCAAAGGATTTAAAACCATTCAAGATGCCGCAAACTCTAAAGCCGATTTAGTTTTAGAAGGTTATGGAGATGCTTTTATTACAGCATATAAGGATGGGAAAAGAATTGCAATGAATACTACTGGTGCTACTATGGAAACTAATGAAAAAGAAGATATCAGTAAAATTGCATCTTTTAGTTCAATTGACAAATCATTAGTAAGCTTTAAAATTCAATTGGGTGCATTACGTAAAGCAAGCTCAAATGATATGGAAGAAAAAACGAAAGATTTGAAAGATGTTGATAAACAAACTACCGGTTCGGGAATGATTAGATATACATTGGGATCTTATAGTAATTATGCTGCAGCGGATAAAAGTCGCCAAGATTTAGCTGATCAAGGTTTTAGCGAGGCTTTCGTTATCGCCATTTTTAAAGGGGAAGTTATTTCAATACAAGAGGCATTAGAACTGCTGAAATAGTGGGGTTACTTGAGATAATTGTAACATTATAAACAAATTTCACTCCAGGTACTTTAAAAACAATACAAAATCACTTCAATTATTTCTTACGTCACGCTAAACTACCACTCATATAAATTGTTAACTATAACAATGTATTATAAATACATTTACATTTTAAATTTAATATGAAGAATTTACTTATTTTAATTAGTCTGTTGTTGTCAATAAACATTATGGCGCAAATGCCCGGAATGGGAGGCATGGGTGGAATGAAAAACATGAAGGACCCAAAAATGGGGCGTGTTTATGGAAAAGTAATTGATGCAAAAACTCAAAAACCTGTTGAATATGCCTCTATTCAAGTTTTATGGTATAGTAAAGACAGTCTTTTAGGAGGTTCCTTAGTAAAAGAAAATGGCGATTTTTCAGTTGATGGATTGCCTTCTTTTGGTCAGGTTAGAGTGAAAATTAAATTTATTGGATATAAAGATTACTTACAAAAAGTTTACCTCATGCCTCCTGATAAGGTAGAACAAGATTTGGGAGATATTAAGTTGGCAGTGGATGATAATTTATTAAAGGAAGTGGAGATAACTGCTGAAAAAAGTGCAGTTACTTTATCAATTGATCGAAGAACATACAATGTAGAAAAAGATTTATCAGTTAAAGGTGGAACTGCTGTGGATGTTATGAAAAATGTACCTGGCGTTACAGTTGACGCAGATGGTAATGCTCAATTAAGAAATCAATCGCCTAATATTTTTGTGGATGGCAGACCAACAAATTTAACATTGCAACAAATTCCGGCTGATCAAATTGAACGAGTAGAAATTATTACCAATCCATCTGTAAAGTTTGATGCTAATTCTACTGGTGGAATTTTAAATATAATAATGAAGCGAAATGCTAAACCGGGTTATAATGGTATGTTGATGGCTTATGTTGGCACAGGCGATAGATATGGCGGCATGGCTAACTTAAATTTAAAAGGTGGTCCTTGGAATATATCGATGATGTATTCATATAATCAAGGTATAAATAATAATAATGGTTATACAAATCGTATTCAATTAGATACAATTACTGGCAATCCGTTTGGTTACTTTAATCAAAATAATATTTCAAGAATGGCAAACCTTTTTAATTTTGGAAAACTAGGCATTGACTATAATATTAATAATAGAAATACAATTACTATAAGTGAAATGATTGTTGGCGGTCAATTTAAAACAAGTGATTCGCAAAATTACAATGCACAAGATGCTAACCAAAACACGATTGTTAATGGTGACCGTTTAAATGATCAAGCGGCTCGTTTTACAAATTATAACACGCAACTGCTTTACAAAAAAACTTTTCCCAAGGTTGGGAAGGAAATTACTTTCGATATAAACCATAACTACACGCAATCACAAAATCATTATTTGTTTACAACGTACGGATTTAATCTAGGAGGAAATTGGGTGCCAAGCCAATATCAAAAAAATAATGGTGGAACGATGGCTAATCAATTTGTTTTTCAAACAGATTTTGTAAACCCTATTTCAGACACTAAAAAATTTGAAGCAGGATTTAAGTCGTATTACAAATATTCTGACAGTGAGAATAACACCTTTAATTCATCAACAAATGAAGATAACTATGCACGAGATAGCATCATGAGTAATCATTATGTAATTGATGATATGATTACAGCAGCTTATATTAATTATTCCGCAAAAACATTTTGGGATATTGGCTATCAAGGCGGATTAAGGTTTGAGCAATCATACTATGCAGGAAATATAGTTGATAAGCAACAAAAATTCTCCTATAGCTATCCTTCCTCTTCTGACGATATTTTGAAATCAATTTTTCCGGCAATATATTTCTCAAAAAAATTAAAAAAAAGTCAGGAAGTACAATTGAACTTTTCTCGTAAACTACAGCGACCTAATTTTTTTCAGTTAATGCCTTTTGTGCTATTTGCAGACAAACAAAATATTAGAATTGGAAATCCTCAATTGAAGCCAGAGTTTAAAAATATTGCTGAGTTAAACTATAATAAAACATTTAGTAAAGGCAGTTACTTGGGTTCAGGATATTTTAGATACGAAGAACAACCGATAACGGAGGTAGCATATTCCTCCATTTCTGACCCAACAGTATTAATTAACACAACAGTAAACGGAAATAACAGCATACGTTATGGTATAGAAAATACGTTTAAATGGACATTCTTTAAAAATTTAGATGTTACTTTAAATGCAAATGCTTTTTATATTTATATCAACGGAACGGTTGTACAAAATAAACCTGATGTTACAACGCAAGGATATGCATATAATGGCAAAGGAACTTTGTCGTATAGATTTCCTAAAAACGTTACATTACAGGTAAATGGTAATTACGAATCTCCAAAAATTTTATTATTAGGATATGCGAAGCCCGTTTATTCGATGGATGTTTCATTAAATTATATGATTGCAACCAAATTGATCTTTAATGCTACCTTAAGTGATGCCTTTAATACTAGAATTATGGGAACGCATTACGAAACTCCATACTATGTTCAAGACTTAGCAAGGAGAAGAGAAACTCGCTATGTGAGATTAACAGTTTCCTATTTATTTGGTAAGATGGATGCATCAATATTTAAAAGAGGTAAGCAAATGAGAGGAATGGGACAAGAAGGTAATCAGGATGGTTTGGATTTTAATAAATAAAATTTACTGATAACTGTAAAATAAAAAACCCTCGCAATAAAACTTTGCGAGGGTTTCTTTTTGATTTTAAAGTTGGTTAATCTACGTTGTCGTGTAAAAATGAATTGTTCGGACGAATTTCAGGATTATTATTTTCATCTTTTCCTAAAGTATAACGCGATACTTGCGAATCAGTAGATGGATTAGCGTTAGTATTATCTAAATTTAATTGTTTACGCTGCCAGGCTGATTCTTTTTCTAAATGAGCTAATCCTTCTGGCGTTTTCATTTTTAGGGTTAACTCTTTTAATTTTTTAATTCTATCTTGAGCTAATCTAATTTGTTCTTCGCGGCTATTCATATCAAATTTATTATTCTGTACTTCCGATTCTTCTGTAACATCATTAATCACAAATTCTATCTTATTATTATTTAGTTCAGTTTCATTTATTTCTAAATTAGTGGCTTGAGGAATTTCAGAATCCGTTGATTCATCTAAATTATATACTTTAAATGTTGGAGTTACTTCTTCATTTATGATTGGCTCGCTAAAGGTAATTTCTTCTTCAATTGTATTTACAATAATGTCATCCTCACTTTTTGTGAAAATAAAAGGTTCTTCATTCTGCACTTCATCAATAATTGATGTTTGAATTGGTTCCACTTTTGTTGGTTGTGGATCATCTAAGCGTACAATTTTACGTTCTTGAAAAGTTGGAGCTTCATATCCAGAACTCATTTTAGAGTTAAAACCTGTAGCTATAATTGTTACGGAAACGTTATCACCTAAAGATGGATCTGTGCCGTATCCAGTAATCAATTCTGCAGTACCACCTGCTGCTTCTTGAATATAATCTGTTATTTCTCCAAACTCATCCATTTCAATATCATCGCTTCCGCTCATAATATTTAGTAATACGTGACGAGCACCTGAAATATCATTATCATTTAATAGGGGAGAAACTAATGCGGCTTCAACAGCACGTATAGCGCGTTTTTCGCCACTTGCAATTGCTGAACCCATAATAGCTACTCCGCTATCTTGCATAACTGTTTTAACGTCATTAAAATCTACATTAACGTGCATGTGCAAACTAATGATTTCTGCAATTGATTTTGCAGCACCTGTTAATACATTATCTGCATGAGCAAATGCTTCAGTCATTTTTAAGCTTCCGTAAATATCACGTAATTTGTCGTTGCCAATTACGATTAAGGTATCCACGTATTTTTTCATTTCTTGCTCACCTTTTTCAGCTTGCTCTCTGCGTTTTTTTCCTTCAAAAGAGAAAGGTATTGTAACAATACCAACTGTTAAAATTCCTAATTCTTTAGCAACAGATGCAATTACTGGTGCTGCACCAGTTCCTGTACCACCGCCTAAACCAGCTGTGATAAATACCATTTCAGTATTATCTTTTAGTAATGCTTTAATTTCTTCAATGCTTTCTAATGCAGAGTCGCGGCCAATTTCAGGTTTTGCACCAGCTCCTAACCCTCTTGTTAAAGAGTTTCCTAATTGAATTTTATGAGGCACGGGACTTTTTCCCAAAGCTTGTTTATCAGTATTACAAACTATGAAATCCACACCCTTAATTCCTAAACGGAACATGTGATTTACAGCGTTGCTTCCGCCACCGCCAACTCCAATTACTTTAATAATTGAGCTTTCTTCTTGAGGTAATTCAAATTGCATCATGGTTATGTAGTTTTAAATTTTTAGTTCTTAGTTTTTTAATTTTTTCCCTTTATTTTTTATTCTTATTGTTATCTAGTTTATGAATGCTTAGTCATATTAAAAATTAAACACTTATAACTAAAAATTTGCCTAATCAACTTCGTCGCTCATCCAATCCTTAGCTCTCTTTAAGATTGTATCCAAAAAGGTGCCTACTCTTTGTTTTGAGTGTCCAGTTACTTTTTTCTCAGGTTTTTGTTTAGTTGATTCCGTATCTACTGCAGTTTCTTCAATTGCTTTAGAGGCATTGTTACCACGTTTTGCTTCTCGTTCATATTTTTCAATACCTTTCATTACTAATCCCACTCCTGTAGCATACATAGGATTTTTTAATTCATCATCTGCACCAGCTAAGTGTTCGTTAGGTGTTCCGATGCGGCAATCCATTCCTGTTGTTAACATTACTAATTGTGGCAAATATTTTAATTGAGAACCACCACCAGTTACTACGATACCTCCAGCTAGTTTACGCTCGAATCCGGAAGATTTTATTTCAAATAAAACAATTTCTAAAATTTCTTCCATACGCGCTTGAATAATTTGCGCTAATGTATTTACGGATATCTCTTTATGAGGACGACCTCTTAAACCCGGAATAGATATCACTTCATTCAATTGCGTTTCTTGAGCTAACGCTGAACCAAATCTCATTTTTAATTGTTCAGCTTGAGATTTAATGATACAGCACCCTTCTTTAATATCATCTGTAATAATGTTTCCTCCAAATGGAATAACAGCCGTGTGACGAATAATACCATCATAAAAAATTGCTACATCGGTTGTTCCTCCACCAATATCTACAAGCACCACGCCAGCCTCTTTTTCTTCATCACTTAAAACAGCATCAGCACTTGCTAAAGGTTCTAAATGTAAATCAACGGTAATTAATTTAGCTCTTTGAACGCATTTAAATATATTTTTTACAGCAGAAACCTGACCAGTAATAATGTGGAAGTTTCCCTCTAATCTTATTCCTGAATGGCCAATTGGATTGCGAATACCACCTTCATTATCAATTATGTATTCTTGAGGAATAACATGTATAATTTCTTCACCTGGACTCATCACTAATCGATGCATATTATCAATTAGATGGTCTACATCGTTTTGAGAAACTTCTTCTTCTAATGATTTACGGGTTATCATTCCACGATGCTGCATGCTTTTTATATGCTGCCCCGCAATACCAACTATTACTTCCTCAATATCAATATTAGCCTTGTCGCCGGCAATTTTGATTGCTGCGTTAATTGAAGCAATGGTTTGTTCAATATTAGCAACAACTCCTCGGTGTACACCCAAAGATTCTGATTTACCAATACTTAAAATTTCAACTTTACCATGCTCGTTTTTATAACCCACGATAGCGGCAATTTTAGTTGTTCCAATGTCTAGACCTACTATTAGTTCTGCATTCTTAGGCATTTGTTTTTGTGCTGGTTTAATTTCCATAAACTTATTTTTTAGTGCAAACCACTTGGTTTTTATATTTAATATTAATGACAGAATACTTATTCCATCCATCAGTTTTATTTAATCCTTCGGTGTAAAATAATTTTAGTTTATTAAATTTTTCTTCAAAGTCATTTCCTTCTCCAAAAATTATTTTATGATCACCAATTGCTGGGTATAATTCTAATTCCTTATCAGGTGTTATATTTATTTGATGTATCAGGCTATTCAATACCGAATCTTTTGAGATGAATAAAGAAATATTGTAAATATCATCTAGAATACTAACCTTGCTAAATTTTTTATTTTTAGAAATGTTGTTTACTAAAAACTGACATCTTGAAACATATGGTTCAAAAATATATCCAGTTGCAATAATCACGCGCGCTGTATATTTATCATTTAGTGGCATCAATTTAGATTGATTGTCGATGTAATAACTCTCACCATTTGTATTAATAACTCTTACTAATGGCGTGCGCTGAGTTACAGCAATATTTACATCGCCATTTACATCTACTGATATATCCGCGTTTTCAATTGCAGGATGTGAATTCAATGCTTTTTCTAAACTGTTTACATTTATATTTTTAATTGAAGTATTAATAATTGAATCTTTCCTTTCTTTAAAAAAATCTTTTACATCTTCTTCATCAATAAATGTATTAACCTCAGTATTATAAACTGAAACTAACATGTTTTGAGCTACAACGTTTTTTTCTTTTTTTGTTACAAAAGCTAAAGACATCATGAGGCCTGATAATCCAATAATCCAAAGAACGACAATTAATATTTTTTTAAAATTTATTTTTTTCATTTTTGTTTTTTCGCTTCTCAACTTCACTCGAAGTGATAAAAATGCTTAGTCACATCTAACTTTCTTTTTAATCTCTTTCGTCCCTTCAGTCTCTTAACTCTCTTTTAGTAGTTCTTCAATCGGCACTATCAAGCTATCTATATCTCCCGCACCTAATGTCATCAGTATTTGAGGCGGATATGTATTTAAAAAATCAAGGATGTTTTCTTTTCTTACTAAAAATTTTTCTGTGATTTTCATTTTATCCAACAACATCTGTGAATTAATTCCAGCAATTGGTTTTTCTCGAGCAGGATATATATCTAATAAAACGCATATATCCAATAAATCTAAACTCTCAGCAAAATCATCTGCAAAATCTCGCGTGCGTGTAAATAAATGAGGTTGAAAAATGCCTGTCAGTTTTTTATCAGGATATAATTGTTTAGCTGCATTAATAGCTGCTTTCAACTCTTCCGGATGATGGGCATAATCATCTATATACACTACAGACTTTGATTTTACTCGGTAATCAAATCTTCGTTTCACTCCTTTAAAAGAACGGAGGGCTTTGTTTATCACATCGCCCTTAATACCTAATTGTTGTGCAATTGCAACAGCTGCAATTGAATTCTCTACATTATGTAAACCCGGAAGCCCAATAGCTACTTGGCTTACAGATTCTATCGGACTATTAATGTTGTAACAAAATTCGCCATCAACAATTTTAATAGAATTTGCAGAGTATTCAGTATCTAAATTTAATGAGTAGATAAGTCTTTTATTCTTCAGTCTCAAATCGTTATCAACACTTTTTTTAACAATTAAAAAACCACCATCTTGAACCTGCTCCGCAAATTGAGTGTACGTTTGATGCATTGAATTTAAGTCACCATAAATATCTAAATGATCTGCGTCGACACTTGTAATTAAAGCAATGTAAGGATGAAGTGTTAAAAAAGATCGATCATATTCATCGGCCTCAACTACAATAAATGCATTTTTGTCGGAAGCATCTCCTAATAATAAATTGGTTTCATAATTTTGAGATATACCTCCTAAAAATGCAAAACAATTAATACCAGCAGTTTTTAAAATATGAGTTACTAAGCATGATGTTGTTGTTTTGCCGTGAGTTCCTGCAATAGCTATTGTTTTAAACTGCTTAGTTATTTCTCCTAATACCCATGCTCGTTTTTGAAGCTGATAACCATTTTCTTTTAAGTAAACAAGTTCTTGATGTTCTTGCGGAACAGCAGGTGTGTAAATAACTAAGATTTCTTCTTTTTTATACTGCAAACAAATGTTTTTTACTAATTCTACATTTTCAGTAAAATGTAATTGAGTTCCTTCTTTTTGTAATTGTTCCGTAAGATTAGATTGTGCTTTATCATAGCCAAATACGGTTTTTTCGTAATGGTTAAAATAGCGCACCAAAGCACTCATGCCAATTCCACCAGCGCCTAAAAAATAATATAGTTTGTAGTCAAGTATATTCATTACAAGTTATAGTGCGCTAATTTTAAAACTTCATTTGCAATAATATGTGTTGAATTAGGTAGTGCAAGTAACCCGCAATTTTTACTTAACTCCTGTTGTAATGCACTGTTATTGATTAAAGAAATTGCTTCTTTAATTAAGTATTTTTTCGCTTCGGCATCTTTCACTAAAATGGCAGCTTTTTTGCTTACTAAAGCCATAGCATTTTTTGTTTGATGATCTTCTGCCGCTGTTGGTAAAGGAACTAAAATACTTGCCTTTTGAACAATACATAATTCCGAAATGGCTCCTGCGCCAGCTCTTGAAATTACTACATCAGCGCATGCATAAGCTAAATCCATACGAGTTATAAAATCCACCGCTTTAATATTATTTGATTCGAAAGCAGCTGTTTGTTTTTGTGCTATTTCAAAATAGGTTTTACCTGTTTGCCAAATTAACTGAATATGTTGTTCTGCTAATATTTGTAAACCATCGCCAATAGCCTCGTTAATCCCTTTAGCACCAAGACTTCCGCCAATTACTAAAATTATTTTTTTATGTTTGTCTAATTTGAAAAATTCAATTGCTTCGTCTCTTTTTGCCAAAACATTTATAATATCTTGCCGAACGGGATTGCCAGTTAGAATGATTTTTTCTTTAGGAAAAAACTGCTCCATTCCTTCATAAGCAACGCAAATTTTACTCGCTTTTTTTGATAGAATTTTATTAGTGATACCTGCGAATGAATTTTGTTCTTGTAGCAAAGCTGGAATTCTATTTGATATTGCTGCTTTTAATAATGGGCCAGACGCATAGCCACCTGTTCCCACAACAACATCTGGTTTAAATTCATTAATTATTTTTCTGGTTTTAAAAAGAGATGAAATAATCAAGAATGGTAATTTAAGATTTGCTAATGTAAATTTTCTTTGAAATCCGGCAATAGGTAAGCCAATGATTTTGTAACCAGCTGCAGGAACTTTTTCCATTTCCATTTTCCCTAAAGCTCCAACAAATAAAATATCAGCATGAGGTACTATTTTTTTTATTTCATTAGCAATAGCAACCGCTGGAAATATATGTCCTCCAGTGCCTCCTCCGCTTAATATAACTTTTAATGGTTTCATTTTTGTTTTTGCTTCTCGATTGCGCTCCAAGTGACAATCCTCTGTCAGTTCGAGCGCAGTCGAGAACACTATATTTATTCTGTTATAACTTCTTTACTATTTTTTCCTTCGCTATGTTCGTTCGCCTTACTTACACTTAAAATAATTCCTATAGAAATACAAGTAAACCAAATTGAAGTCCCTCCCATACTTACTAATGGTAGTGGTTGACCAGTTACAGGAAATAAATTCACTGCAACTGCCATATTTATTAAAGCTTGAAACACTAAACTAAAACTTAGACCCACAGCCATTAGTCCTCCAAATGTTTTTTCCGAATCTCTTAATATTCTTATTCCTCTAAATAATAATATCATATATAAAAACAACAAAACAAATCCAGCAATTAAGCCATATTCTTCTATAATAATGGCATAAATAAAATCAGATGATGCTTGCGGTAAAAATGCTCGCTGCGTGCTATTTCCCGGTCCTTTTCCAATTATACCACCTGTAGCAACTGCAATTTTTGCCTGTTCACTTTGGTAATTACTTTTTGAATCACCCTTGCTAAAATTTTCTATCCGAGCTTTCCATGTTGCTGCCCGCTTGCTTGGAAAAGTATCTGGCGATAGCATAATCCAAGAAATTAAAATGGCACCAAATAATAAGCATCCACTCAATATTTTTAACATTACCCCAAATCGTATACCTCCTACAAACATTAGGAATAAGCAGTTTATAAATAAAAGTGCAGCAGTAGAAAAATTAGCGGGAAAAATTAATAAGCAAATAAAACCTACAGGTAATAATAAGGACATGAATAGAGATTTAAAATCTTCTAATTGACCTTGCTTTATTGTAAGTGTTCGTGCAACAAAAATTAATAATATAATTTTAGCAACGTCAGATGATTGAAATGTTAACCCTAACCCCGGAATTTCAACCCATCTGCTTGCTTCACCTGAACTTACGCCTTTTATTAAAGTAAAAAGTAGAAGTGGAATTACTAAAAAAATACCTATTTGGGCAATTTTTGAAAAGATGGTATATTTTAATCTATGAACAATAAACATAATAATAAGACCTGTAATAATTTTTATTCCATGACTTATTAAGTAAAATTCAGTATTGCCTTGTTTATATTTATGAGCTAATGTAACAACTGAGCTGTATACTACTAAAATAGATAGTAAAGATAATAGGAACACTATTGTCCATATAACTCTATCCCCTTTTAAATATGCAAATTGTTTCATTTTAAATGATTAATGATTTATGACAAATGATATAGGATTTCTTTTATCCTTAATCATATCTCTTTTATCTCTTGAAGAACCAGTTCTTTAAATTTATTCCCTCTACTTATATAATTATCAAAAGGGTCAAAACTTGGGCAAGCTGGAGAAAATAAAACTGCTTGGTTTTTTATGGACTTAGCTATGGAAATAGTTAC
>JAIOZA010000030.1 GCA_021740825.1 Bacteroidia bacterium
TTGCATTTATCCATGCCTGTTTCAGAGCATCAGTCTGAAAAGGAAATGGATTCACAGGTTGCGAAGTCGTCGCATTCTGCGTTTGAGCCGATGCAGCTAGTGAGGCTACAAAGAAGGCTACAGTCATCAGGTTTTTTTTGATGTTAGGTTTTGTTTAGTTGTTGTTTAATTATTTGGTAATATGAGCTATTACAGGGCTTTTTGGATGATTATGGTTCTTTTTTTATTCAAATACTAACTATTATTTGTTATTAACTTTACATTAGTAAGTTGTAAATGAATAAAATAATTTGTGGAAATTTTCCAAAAAACTGAAATATTCCACAATTTGGAAAATATTAAGCCTTAAATGTTAAAATTTATTAAATAAAATTATATGGCATTAATTTTGATAAAGGAAAAATTATCTCAATTTAGGGTCCTTTTCGCACTGTTTTTTACTATGAGCGTTTTTTTAGGCAAATAATGTTTGTGAAAAAAACTTACTTAGTAATTTAATTTATGTGTTTTATTCTAATAAACAAAACGCAGTAGATTTTTTAAATTTTAAATAGATTTAATCAAAGTAAATCGCGTCATTTTAGAGATCGCTTCCTTCGTCGCGATGACGTTCCATAATCAGAAAGCCCTGATTAACTGAGCTCGTAGCTTAAACTTCCAATTTTTTCTAATTCAAAAATTAAATGTTCAGTAATGGCAATTTTTTGAGATTTAGAAAATAATTTTACACTCATTCCTTCAGCAGGATCTTCCACAAAAAACTCCACTGCGCATTTGCCTTGCGAGGTTTTAAAGATAGCTTCAATATTTTCAATCAATTCATCATTAATAGCATCAATATGCACCTTGAGTTTCATACTATTAAAAATAGTTTCCTTCACATTTTCGAGCAATTCAATTTTTTGGATTTTAATTTCTAAACTACCCGGTTGGTTATAACGCTCTTGTACTTTAGCTTTTACAAAAACAAACAAGGAGTTTACCATAAACTTGTTGTATTCAACAAAGTCTTTTCCAAAAAGCATTAACTCCACAGCACCGTGGTAATCTTCAATAATTAATTTACCAAAAGCATTTCCAGTTTTACTAATGCGCTGCTCTGAACCATTTATAATGCCACCAAACACTATATCTTTGCCTTTATACAATTCTAAATTAGCTTTTAACTGTGCACAATTCGCATTGCATTTATTATTAATAATTAATTTGTATGGATCGAGCGGGTGTCCCGAAATAAAGAAACCAACTACCTCTTTTTCGCGCGCTAATTCTTCTAATTTTCCCCAGCTATCCATTTTTTGAGGCAATTGCGGCTCTGTAATTTCAATTTCATCTTCGCCGCCAAACAAACTAGCTTGCGAGGTATCATTACCCAAACTCATTTGATTGCTGTACTTAATCATTTTGTCGGTTAAGGTCAGCCCGTCTGCATCAGGTTTAAAAAACATAGCACGGTGCACACCTTCAAAGCTATCAAATCCGCCAGCTAGCGCTAAACCTTCTAAAGATTTTTTATTGACACTTTTATTATCAATACGTTTAGATAAATCAAAAACAGAACTGTATTTGCCATTTGCAAGCCGCTCAGCAATAATATTTTGTACGGTATTTTCACCTACTCCTTTTATGGATGCCATTCCAAAACGAATATCAGTGCCTCCAGTTATTACAGAAAATTTTTCGAAACCTTCGTTAATATCTGGTCCAAGAACTTTTATACCCATTCGCTTACATTCTTCCATAAAAAAAGAAATGGTGTCTATGCTTCCGGCATGGTTTAAAACAGAAGCCATAAACTCTGACGGATAGTGCGCTTTGATGTATGCAGTTTGAAAAGCAACGTACGCATAACAAGTTGAATGCGATTTATTAAAGGCGTAACTAGCAAAAGCTTCCCAATCTTTCCAAACTTTTTCGGCAACAACCGCATCATGATTATTTGTTTTGCAATTTTCAATAAACTTGCCTTTCATTTTATCAAGTGTTGCTCTATCTTTTTTTCCCATTGCTTTTCGCAATGTATCCGCATCACCTTTGGTAAAGTTTGCTAATTTTTGAGAAAGTCGCATTACCTGCTCTTGATAAACAGTAATACCGTAAGTTTCTCCTAAAAATTCGTCCATCCCCTCTAAATCAAAAACAACCGCCTCTCTGCCATGTTTACGATTAATGTAGTTAGGGATGTACGCAATTGGTCCCGGACGATACAAGGCATTCATTGCAATTAAATCACTAAACGTATCGGGCTTTAAATCTTTTAATGACTTTTGCATTCCGGCACTTTCGTATTGAAACACACCATTGGTTTCGCCACGTTGAAATAATTCAAACGTTTTTTTATCATCTAACGGAATGGCATCAATGTCTATATCAATACCATGATTTTGTTTTACAAAACGAACTGCATCTTTAATAATAGTTAATGTACGCAAACCCAAGAAGTCCATTTTTAAAAGGCCGGCGTTTTCAGCAACTGAATTATCAAATTGCGTCACAAGCATTTCGCTATCTTTTGCTTTGGTTACTGGCACAAATTTCACCATATCATCTGGTGTAATAATAAT
The DNA here is from genome assembly GCA_021740825.1 of Bacteroidia bacterium. Lineage (GTDB taxonomy): Bacteria > Bacteroidota > Bacteroidia > B-17B0 > Aurantibacillaceae > UBA4416. The sequence goes on from JAIOZA010000030.1 coordinate 2,565, forward strand.
ACCACAAGCATGAATACCAATGTTACGGAGACATCCTTCTAACTCGTATGCTTGTTTTAAAACATCGGCTTCGGGTGTTTTTTCATCAGCTAATTTCCTAAAATTATGAGATTGCTCAACAACTTCTCGTTTATCTTTAATATCGTCTAAATACTTTTGATCAATACCACCGGGCTTTAATAATTTTCTGAGTTTTGCATCTGGCGAATCAGGAAATGCTTTAGATAATTTATTAGAATCTTCTAAAGGCAATTCTAACACTCGAGCAGCATCTTTAATGGCAGACTTTCCACCCATGGTGCCATAGGTAATAATTTGCGCTACTTGATTTGGACCATATTTATTAATCACGTAATCAATTACTAAACCGCGGCCTTCATCATCAAAATCAATATCAATATCGGGCATACTTACACGATCTGGATTTAAGAAACGCTCAAATAGTAAATCAAATTTTATTGGATCAACGTTAGTAATCCATAAGCAATAGGCAATAGCAGAACCAGCGGCAGAACCCCTACCAGGACCAACTGCAACACCCATTTTTCGAGCCTCAGCAATAAAATCGGCTACAATTAAAAAGTAACCAGGATAGCCCATTCGTTCGATGGTAGTTAATTCAAACGAAATACGTTCCTTAATATCATTAGCCATTTCTGGGTAGCGCTTATGAGCGCCCTGCCAAGTTAAATGAGACATGTAAATAAACTGCTCTGCAATAACACGCATTTCAGTTTTTTGAATTTCAATGGCTTCGTCAGATAATTTTTTATCAATCCAACCTTGCTGCTTTATGGCAATAATTCGAAGTTTGGAAGCTTCAATTTCGGCTTCGTTAGCAGCAATAAATTCCTGCGAAATTTCAAACTTAGGTAATAAAATATCGCGGCCTAATTTATACTGTTCAACTTTATCTACAATTTCGTTAGTTGCTTCAATGGCTTCGGGCATATCAGCAAACAAGGCCATCATTTCTTTTGGCGACTTAAAATAAAATTCTTTATTCTGCAAGCCATTTCTAAATCCACGACCTTTGCCAATAGGTGTCGTTTTTTTCTCGTTATCTTTTACGCATAATAAAATATCGTGCGAATCGAACCCGTTTTTATTTATATAATAATTGCTATTTGCAGCAAAATATTTTACTTTATATTTTTCAGCAAACTGCAATAAAACTGTATTCACATGATTTTCTTCGGGCAAGTCATGGCGATTTAACTCCACATAAAAATCTTCTCCAAATTGTTCTTTATACCACACAAAAGATTCTTCAGCTTGCTCCTCGCCAACATTTAAAATTAAGCTTGGTATTTCGGAAGTTAAAGAACCCGTCGTTACAATTAAACCTTCTTTGTATTGTACTAATAAATTTTTATCAACGCGTGGCACGTAATAAAAACCATCGATTAAACCCACAGAACTTAACTTCGATAAATTTTGATAACCCACTTTATTTTTTGCAATACAAACTTGGGTATAGCCATTATCTTGTTTAGACTTGTTTAAATAATCACCACAAATATATAACTCGCAACCAATAATACACTTTAATTCATTTGCTTTTTCGCCTTCTTTTTCACCTTTATCAATTAACTCGTTATTTGATTTAATCGTTTTATTTTGCTTATCAATAGCTTGCCAAAATAAAAAAGCACCATATAAATTACCATGATCTGTTAACGCAATTGCAGGCATATTATATTCAAATGCTTTTTTAACCAAATCATCAACATCGCTTGTCGATTGCAAAACAGAAAATTGACTATGATTATGTAAATGCGAGAATTTTAGGTTTGAAGTACTTATTTCAGCAGACTTTTTTACTCCTATAGAAGTATCAGCTGGTGTAACTTTTTTTGTTTTTCTCTCTTTCCAATCTTGTTCGTGCTTAAATAGCGCTGTTAAATCTGGAGCTTGATAATTAATAAGTACTAAATCAGAAACCGTTAGTTCAGACACTTTAGTAATACCACGCTTAATAATTTCAAAGAATACTTTACCAGTTGCTAATACGTCAAATGCTGCATTATGCGCTTCTGCAAACGTATCATTAAATAATTTGGTATAAAGTTCAGTTAACGTAGGCCATTTAAATTTACCGCCTCGTCCACCAGGTATAGCGCAGTATGCAGTTGTTTGATCATTTTTAGTATCAATAAATGGTTTGTAAGCTAATATATTATCAAAACCACAACGTAATAATTCTGCTCCAACAATATTATTATCAAACTCAATATTATGTCCACATAAATAATTTGACTGACTAACAATTGTAACAAATTCTTGCAATACTGCTTTTAAATCCTGTCCTTCTTCAATAGCTCTTTCGTTTGTAATGCCATGAATTTGAACGGAGTTGAACGGAATAGTATAACCATCAGGTTTTACAATAATCGATTTGCTATGAAGTAAATTACCATAAGTGTCGTGTAACTGCCATGCCACTTGTATCATGCGCGGCCAATTATCTGAATCTGTTAACGGCGCATTATAATTACGAGGTAAACCAGTTGTTTCGGTATCAAAAATTAAGAACATTTTTTAGTGAATAGTGATAAGTTAATAGTGATAAGTTTGAACGCTTCAGCATTGCCAAGCATACAATTACTTTTTTAGTGCATTTTTAATTTCAATTAATTCGTTTTTTATATCCGTTAAAAGCTTCGTATTATCAATAACTTGAACTTGAGTAGATTCATTTGCAACCAAGTTAGGATACCCATGCTTTTGATTAATTACTTGCTCGCGTTGCTGCAATATTTGTGTTTTGAAGTTCTGTGCATCATTAATACCAAGCATACTCATCATGTTTTGACTATGCGCTGCACCGCCACCACCAGCTGTTTCAATTTTTATTAAAGTTAGTCCAAAATAACGTAAAATAGGCCCACCAATAAAAGACAAATCCTGAATGTTTTCCAATGGAATTGTTTTTTCGATATGCAAAAGTAAGCCCTTCGAAAATTTCAAATTTTTATTAGTAATTTGACAAGAGAGTGTATGAAAATATTTTCCACTCAACCACTGCCCTACCCCAAAAATCCAAAATGGAACAATTATCCAACCAACGATAGAGGTTATTAAAAAAAATAGCACTACAAAAAAAATGTAGGTTTTTACTTTTGGATTAAAAGTAGCTTGATTTAAAATAATCTCTTCAGTCATAGGCTTAAAGTTAAAGAATTTTTAGACGATAAGAGTCCAACGTTAATATAAACTAATAAACTATTAAAAAAATTAATTCACTAATTATCAATAATTTAACTAATTAGTTTAACCTAATAGTCAAATACATTGGATTCTTATGTATATTTGTCTTAAGTATTTAATTATAATAACATGATTTACTCTTCAGAACTCATAAAAGGAACTCTTAAAACAATTGTTTTAAAACTGTTGGCCGACAATAAAAAAATGTACGGATATGAAATTACACAACGTGTAAAAGAATTAACCTTCGATAAAATTCAAATTACAGAAGGCGCTTTATACCCATCATTGCATTCACTAGAAGCTGATGGATTAGTAACTACCGAAACAGAATTTATTGGTAAGCGTGTAAGAAAATACTACAGTTTAAGCGCGACAGGAAAAACAAAAACAAAAGAAAAGGTAAGTGAGTTAGCTGACTTTATGGAAACAATGAAGTTTTTGTTAGACATTAAAACAAATACAGCATAACAATTAGTTATTTGAATTGAGTTTTTTGTTGCTTGAATCCGGTTTAAAAAATAATCAGTGTCAAACAATTAATAACAAAATTCTAAAAAATGCTATAAATAATGTACCAACTTAATGAACAACAAATAGATTACATACTTAACGACATCGGTGCACGTGGTGTTGAGATGGAGAGCCTGCAGCAAAACCTCCTGGATCATATTTGTTGTATCATTGAAAACAATCTCGAAGAAAATGGAGACTTCGAGAGCTTCTACAAAAAAACCATACAAACATTTTATAAGGATGCATTATGGGAAATTGAAGAAGAAACTCTCCAATTATTAACTAACAAAAACTATTACAAAATGAAAAAAATAATGATTTATAGCGGAACTCTTTCCGTTGCAGGATTTATAGCAGGCTCCATCTTCAAAATTATGCATTGGCCTGGCGCAAGTGCCATACTTTTATTATCCATGTTAAATATTAGTTTAATTTTCTTACCACTCCTATTTATATTAAAAACAAGAGAAGTAAGTGCCATGAAAGATAAATTGATGATTGCTATAGGCACAATCTTTGGAATACTATTTAGCACCTCTTCATTATTTAAGATATTTCATTGGCCTGGCGCAAATTTAATGTGGCTTTTTGCTTTAGGTATTTTGATGTTTGTTTTTATACCTATTTATTTTTTCTCAGGAATTAGAACACCTGAAACCAAAGTAAATACAATTATTACTTCTATTATTTTAATTTCAGCAGGAGGAATGTTATTTACGTTAACAAGTTTAAAACCTAGTACTAAATTTTACATTGGAAAAACTTATAATTATCTTCAAGGTGAAGAGCTAATTACAAGAATGCAATTAATAAAAAATGACACGACTAATCAAAATCCTGAAATGATAAATATATCAAAGGAAATACTTGAAAATTGTAAGAAAATAAAAGAAATTATTATTATTGATGGAATAGGAATAAAATCAATTCCTAAAGATTTTGAAACGAAAGATATAATTCTTCAAGAATCAGGGCTTGGAAAAGAATTTGATCCTGCTGCATCAGGAATGGAAATGATTCAAAAATTAAAAAAACAGATTAATTCATATAATACTTTAGTAAATAGAAATAAGCAACTTCCAATTGACAATAATATAGAAAGGATGGAGAAAATGGAATTAATACGAATATCAAATTATAATTTATTGAATTCATTGACTGAAATTCAATTGTTTATTCTTCAAAATGAAAAAGGCCTAATGCTTAACTAGATATTCATAATACTACATCTGTTTATTTAAATAAATAGATGTAGTTTAAATGCTCGTCCAAGTAGTTAAGCCCTGAGTTGCAAATTTAAAAGATTGCACTCTACCTCCTAAACCTTCAATAGCTCTGGCAACCTTAACTTTAGTAACTGCAGGACAATAAAAAAACATAAAGCCACCGCCACCTGCCCCCGATATTTTACCACCTGTTGCACCTGTATTAATGGCTGTTGTGTATACATTGTCAATTAACTCATTACTAATTGATTTTGCTATTTGTTTTTTATTAGTCCAACCAAAATGCAAAATCTCACCAATTTTATTCAAATCTCCACGTAACAAACTATCTTTCATTTGCTGAGCTTGCTCTTTTAAATGATGCATGGCCTCAACCGATTTAATATTATTTTCATTAACATTTTTAACTTGCTCATTAATAATGGTGGCAGATAACCTTTGAGTAGCAGTAAAGTATAATAATAAATTAAATTCCAACTCATATAATACTTCGTCTTTTAATTGAAGTGGATTTACAATCACTTTATCATTAGCTAAAAATTCCATAAAATTAATTCCGCCAAAAGTGGCCGCATATTGATCTTGCTTTCCACCACTCATTCCTAAATCAATGCGTTCAATTTCATACGCTAAATGTGCAATATCGTATTTACCTAGCGGCAATTTTAACCACTCTACAAATGCCCCTAATAAAGAAACAACAATTGTTGATGAAGTGCCAAGACCCGAGCCTTGAGGAGCTTCGATATAGGATGTTAAACGGAAAGATAAAGGTTGTAAATTAAATTGTTTAATGATGCGATTGTAAACACCAATAAATAATTCAAAACCTTCAACCAAAACTAATTCTTTTTCTGCTTTAACTTTAATTGATTTATCTGTGCCATCAATACAAAATTCAATAGTACCATTATCTAACGGTTCTAAACTTGCGTACGCATACAAATCAATAGTGGCATTTAAAATGGCGCCGCCAAAAATATCGCTATAAGGAGAAACATCAGTTCCTCCGCCGGCTAAACCAATTCTTAAGGGTGCTTTACTTCTAATTATCATTTTATGTTTTTAAATAAATCAAATACTTCATCTACAAAAATTTTCCAATCATATTTTTGTTTTTCTTTTTTCATTCCTTCCGTATATGATGGCATCCTATTATTATCAAAATAATCTTTAATACCTTCTGCAATCTCTTTTCCATTTGGGGCAACTACATAACCTGCAATTTTATCAGGAATTATTTCTCCAAGTCCACCAACGTTAGTTACCAATGTAGGAACTTCAAAATGAAACGATACTTGTGTTACACCGCTTTGAGTAGCGCTTCTATAAGGTAATGCCACCAAATCTGCTGCCGAAAAATATAATTTCACATCTTCATTAGCAATAAACTTTGCATGCAAAACAACCTGTTTGTGAATTTGATACTTTTCAATCAAATCTAAATAGGGTTGTTTGTCTTCATAAAATTCACCAGCTATAACTAAAATTATACTTGGATTCGCCTTTAATTCATTGAACGCATCCAACAACATATCTAATCCTTTGTATTTTCTGATTAATCCAAAAAATAAAACTATCTGTTTATCTTCAGGCAAACCTAAAGTAATGCGAGCATCATGTTTACTTAATTTTTCACCAAAAGAAGTATATAAAGGATGTAATAAATATTTTTTATGAATCGTGTTTGTAAATTTTTCCAAATCGCCCATTACTGCTTTACTCATAGTTACAAAACCATCGCAAGCATTAATAAAATATTTTGCAAAAGCTACATCACCGGGTCTTGTTTCGTGCGGAATTACATTATCAGTTATTGCTAAAACCTTTACGCCACTTTTACGGATCAGGCGAGCAATGCTTCCTAAGGCCGGTCCCATAAAAGGAATCCAAAAACGAAAAATAATAAAATCAGGTTTTTGTCTTTTTATAAATCGCGCTGTTTTTATCCATGAAAAAGGATTAACGGAGTTTATTAATGTATGTATTTTTATCTTTTGAGGTGCATTACCGCTCGTATCAAATTGCGTACTTCCCGGAAATAAAAAATTAGGATATTGTAAACTGTAAGAAATAATTTCGCAATCGTGACCTTGCTGCATAAAAGCTTGACAAAACAATTCGTCAAAAGTAGCTAATCCACCACGTAAGGGGTATGCAGGACCTATAATGAAAATTTTTGCCATCTAATTAGACTACTTTTTTCCGACTACTAATTCAATTAAATCATTTTCTTGTAAATATATATTTGCTAATGCTTTTATTTCTTGAGGAGTAATTGTTTTAACTGCGTCAAAATATTTTTCGAAATAATCATAATCTAACCCAAACTCCCAAATAGCTTTAAATTTATCTGCTAAGGCATAGGGACCATCAACACTTCTCAAAAACTGACCTAAAACATAATTCCGCACTGTTTCTAATTCTTCATCATCAACCAACTCTTCTCTTACTAATTTTATTTCTTTATAAATTTCTGTTAAGGTTTCATTTGTTACATCAACACCAACCTCTGTAGAAATAAAAAAAGATCCTCCATTAACAAAAGATGCTAAACCACTACCAATACCATAAGTGTAACCCTTATCCTCACGAATATTAGCCATTAAACGAGACCCAAAATATCCACCGAGAATAGTATTTAAAACTTGAAATTTGTAATAATCAGGATTTGTTTTATTAAACATTAATCTACCAACTTTAATAGCAGATTGGATAGCATCTGCTTTTTCAATAAAATGTTTTTGAAGTTTAGTTGTATCAATGTTAACTTGAGGAACAGGAATAGGTTGCTCATTACCCCAAGTGCTTGAGCCAAAAAAACGATTCAATGTTTCAATTAAATCTTTTGGTAATTTACCAGAAGCTATGATTGCACAATTGGCTGAATGATAAAATGTTCTATAAAATTCAATGACAGATTCTAATTTTAATTTTTCAAAATCATCGTTTTTCACAGTGACACCATAAGGATGTTTTTCTCCAAATAGTAATTCAAAAAAACGACGACGTGCCAATACGCTAACTTTTTCGGAATTAACTAAGTGTTTTTGTTTTTTATTCGACATATAAATATCAAACTCATCCTTTGGGAATGTTGGATTTTTAATAATATCTTCAACATAATGTAAACTTTTATCTAAATATTTATTTAAACTAAAAAGTGCCAAGGACGCAAAATCTTGATCAACAGAGCATTCAAAAAAGGAACCAAAAAAATCAATATTATCAGATAGTTCATTTGCTGAATAATTCTTAGTTCCACTTTCTAATAAATTATTAGCGGCTGATGCCAGCAATGGTTGCGATTGATAATACATCCCTGCATTAAAAATAAATTCCAATTTTGTGAGCTCTTGCGAACCACTATCAATGGTGTATACTTTAATTCCATTGTCTAAAGAATGTGATACCGCATGTTGTATATCAATTTTATCAATTGTTTTAAAATCAGGTGCTTTTTTTCTATCTAAAATCATAAGAGTAAAAATAAAGAAATATGTGAGAATTAAATAGTAAAGTTTAAGAATTTACTAAACTTTAATTGTGCATTTACTAAGCAAACATAACTTAAAATAATTTATTTTAATGAACTGAATTATAGTTATATCGAACATTCAAGAGAAAACAATTAAGTATCATTTCAATGCATCACAACAAATTGAAATATGTAGTAGAAGTACTATTGTGATTAAATAAAAAAATGTACTTTTAACTGATAAATGACACCAAATCTTTACATAGTACCTACCCCTATTGGCAATTTAGAAGATATGACTTTTAGAGCCATAAAAATTTTAAATTCGGTAGATTTAATTTTAGCTGAAGATACTCGAAATAGTATTCATTTATTGCGCCATTTCAACATTGAAAAACCACTACGGTCTTATCATGCGCATAACGAACATGCCACGGTTGAGCAAATAGTAGAAATGATTTCATCTAATAAATCAGTGGCATTGATTTCGGATGCTGGAACACCGGCAATTTCGGATCCTGGCTTTTTGTTAGTGCGCGAATGTATAAAACATCATGTAGCAGTTGAAACATTGCCAGGCGCGACAGCGTTTGTGCCCGCTTTGGTGAATAGCGGTTTGCCTTGTGATAGTTTTGTTTTCTATGGTTTTTTGCCACAAAAAAAAGGAAGACATACCAAATTACTTTCATTAAAAGAAGAAAGTCGCACTATGATCTTTTATGAATCACCGTTTAGATTAATAAAATTATTAGAAGAATTTAAATCCTACTTAAGCGGCGGCAGGCAAGTATCCGTATCGCGCGAGCTCTCAAAACTATATGAAGAAAATGCGCGCGGAACGGTTGAAGAAATGATTGCTCACTTTAGCACTAAAACTATTAAGGGAGAAATTGTAGTTGTATTAGCCGGAAAAGTTGACTGATTATTATTTAAATTAAATCGTTATGGCTAAAATTAGGCTAACAAAACTATACTTCATGAACATCAACTTTCCAATTTTGAATTTTTAATAACCTAAAGAAATCTTCCTCATCCAATTCTTTCACACAACCTGGCTGTAAATCTCCTAGCTGCAAATCTTCAATTGATATGCGAATTAATCGCTTGCAATGATGATACACTGAAGAAACCATTTTGCGAATTTGATGAAACTTCCCTTCTGTTAAAGTTATTAGTAACCAAGATTGCGGCAAATCATCCCTAAACTCATGCCCACGCCTAGGCAAATTAATTGGCTTATCAACTAATTCAACTTGACACGCGGCAGTTGTATAATAGCCACCACCTTTAACTCTTATCGATATTCCAGATCGCAACATATTTAATCGCTCTTCTGTAATAACTTTTTCAACTTGCACTAAGTAGGTGCGTTTATGAGGAATCTTACTTTGAAATAATAATGCCGTCACTCTTTTATTTGTTGTCAATAATAATAAGCCTTCAGAATTATTATCTAACCTTCCAATGGCATGCGTCCCCTCCGGAAAATCAAAATTTAAATCACCTAATTTATTAACCTTATCCGGACTAATAAATTGCGATACCATTTTATATGGTTTATTGATAATAAAATATCTATTGAGATTTTGCTGCATATTTTTGAGCCGTGCCTATTTTTAAAAATAACTCTTTTTTAAAAAAACTTCGGCTAATATCTAAATTATAAACCAGACTGAAATCATAAAAAAAATAGTTGCATTTTTTCTTTCAGCAATAATTATTTCCGCTTCTTAATTTCAGAAACTTGATTATCATAGCATAAATAATACTTGCCTTTTGCAATATTATTTAAATCAGTTTGTTTGCCAAATCCTTTTTTCACAATAGTTCCAAATGCATCAAATAACTCAAAATTTGTTTCGCGCGAATATTGTATTGCTCTATGATTTTTTGTAATCATAAAATGTGTTTTTTCAATTTTTGAATTTATAGTAACAACCGATGATACTTTTGGAGTAATACCTATTCCTACTTGCTTTAAACGGAAACTATTTTCTCCGCTATGCGCTACAATTTGAAATGAATAATTATGCAAATCAGGGCTACCAATCCCTTGCACTTCGCCAACAGTGACCCATTTATTCCACTTAAATTGCTCAATTACATATGGCAATGAGCCACTTTCGCTTTTACTTGTCCACTGTAAAAATCCAGCCGAATTTATATTAATACTCACTATTTCAAATGTAGCACGTGGTTTTAAAACTTCTGCATTTAAAACTACCGGAACGCAATCGTTTTTATGATTAATTTCAATAACCACTTTTTGCCCAAACTTAAAATTCATAGCAGATAAGTCAATTTCAAACGCAGAAGAATTAACTTCATCAGTGGTAATTTTTCCATTAACTTTAATTTCTGTTGTGCAAAAACCTACTCCATTTGCTCCAAAAGAATTTTGAACGTAGATGTTTTTATTTTGAAAATTACCTTCAACAACCAAAACGTTTGCCGAAAGGTTAACAACCAGGGTTAAGAAAGATAGAACAGACAAGAAACTTTTCATTCAAAAAAAATAGGAATAACAAATCTATATAAAAAACCAATCAATTTTATAAAAAATGACGCACTTTAACATAAAATACTAATAGTAAAAAGGCTATTCCAACAATCCAGAGAATTTTTGATGCACCCTTAAAATGCATAGTATTAGAAAAACTGTCTTTTTTGTATGACCATAGCATGCCAACAACAAAAATTATCAGAAATAAAGTTGCAAATATAATTTGACCAGTTGTGAACATCTTTTCTTCTATTTTTGAGTGCAATTTATAATTTTACATCCAATTGATGAAAAATATTATTGTTATAGCATTTTTGTGTATTAGCTCACAATCTTTTGGAAGTAAAATTTCTGAAGGTTTTAAAGCGCTGTCGATTTACGATTATTTTAAGGCTAGACAGTTCTTTTATAAATGTCTGAAAAAACATCCTAGCGCATCCGCATTTGGATTAGCAACTATTTACCTCAGAACAGACAATCCATTTACCAATATTGATAGTGCGGCTAAATATATTTCTATCAGCAAAAATCAATTTAAAGATACAATTACCTATTCATCCTGCCATATTACTAATTCATCCATCGATTTCTTGATAGAAAAAATTGGACTTGAAGGATTTAAAAAATACAGTGGTCAGAATTCTGTTGATGCTTATAATCATTTTTTATTGCAATTTTATTTTTCGGATAGCACTTTATTAGAGCAAGCTTTTTATAAGCGTGATGAATTAGAATTTAGTAAGGTGTTAGCAACTCAATCTAGTGAGCAAATCACTGCATTTTTGCTCCAGTATCCACAAACAACTCTCTATAAAAAAGCAAAAAAAATTTATTACGATTTTCAATTTGTGGAGGAGGTGCCAGATAAATCATGTAAACAATATCAATTATTTATAAAGCAATTTCCAAATAACCCAAATATAGAATATGCGGAAATATGCCTTTTTAATCTTATTCAAAGAAGTGAATCAGCAGATAGCCTTTATAATTTTATTACAAACTACAGTACTATTTTAACAAAAGAAAAAGCTTGGAAATTACTGTATGGCATTAATGTAAAAAAATATAACAAAGAAGATATGACGAATTTTTTGCACAATTATCCTGATTATCCTTTCAATGAAAGTGTAACTAAAGAAATTTCATTAGCGCAAACTATTTTACTGCCTATAAAAAATACGCAAGATAAATTTGGCTTTATTGACACAACTGGTAATTGGGTAATTAAGGCTCAGTATGATGATGCCGCCGAATTTAAAGAAGGTGCAGCAGCAGTTTGTAAAAACGATAGTTGCTTCTTTATTGATAAGGAAGGAAAAATAACATCAACAAGTTTTTACGATGAAACTGAAAGTTATACAGATGGAATAGCTATTGTAAAAAAAGACAGTGTTTATTTTTTACTTAATCGTTTAGGGCAAATGATCTCAAAAGGTTACCAAGATATCAATGCTGCTTCCAATAACTTATTTGTTTGTAAGTTAAATGACCTATATGGAGCAATAAATTCAAAGGGAGAAATAATTATACCATTTACATATAACAAATTAGGTAATTTTAAAAATAATTATGCCTATTATATTGCTGACCAATATGGACTAGTAGATATTAACAACAAAACTTTAAACGCCCATTGGGAATGGGTTTCGGATGTTGACAGCAATTTAATTATTGTTGTGAAGAAAAACAATAAATTCGGATTAATGAGTGTGGATGAATCGCTTATTTTACCAGTGGATTATGATTACATTACAAATTGTCAAAACGAAATTTATTTATTGGTAAAAAATAATTTATATGGTTTTTACAATGTTAAAGATAAATGTTTCATTACTGCTTTAGCATATAATTACAATTCGTCGTTTGCGCCAAGTTATTATACCAACGGAAAATATTTTAAATTAATTAAAGGCGACGAAGTTGCGCTAGTTGATGCAAATGGAAGATTCAGTATTAACTTTGGAATCTATACAAATTTATTTTTCGCAAAATGTGATATTATTCGAATTCAAAAAAATAATAAATATGGATTTGTTGATAGAAAACTAAAATCTATCGCCGCTGTAGAATACGATAAGGCATTTGATTATACTAATAATTTAGCAATTACATACAAAGGTAACGTTTGCTTCTTGTTAAATAAAACTGGAGGAGTTGCCTATAGTATTAATGATGGTGAAATTAAGAATATAGAAAATTCTCTGTTTGAAATTAAAATAAACAACTTATATGGCTTATTAGACCAGGAAGGTAAACTACTACTAAATCCTGAATACGAGTCAATTGTTCCAATATATAAGGAACTATATACTTGTGTAAAAAACGATGCCATCTACTTGTTTAATATTAAAACTAAAGCTCTCAAAAAAATATAAGTGTCATTTATCTCAATGCTGGAAATTCTAAAATAAAGGTAGTTCCTTTATTAATTTCAGTCTCAAAAATAATAGTTCCATTAAACGAAGTAACCGAATTTTTTACCATTGCTAATCCAAGTCCGGTTCCAGTTGTTTTAGTTGTAAAATTGGGTGTAAATAATTTAGGTTTAATTTCTTCAGCAATTCCAGCACCATTATCTATCACTTTAATAATTATTTTATGCTCTATTTGAAACGCATTCACTTCAACTTTTCCTTTTATCTCTGACGGAATTGATTGTTCTGCATTTTTTAATAGATTAGTAAATATTCTTAAGCATTGCTCTTTATCTGCCATTATTAATAAAGATTGATCAGCTATTAATGAGATTTCACATGCGGTATTTTGCTGAAACAAATTCGTAACATTTTGTAAGACATCAAATAAATTTACAACTTCCAATTTAGCATTAGGTAACTTAGCAAAACTTGAAAATTCATTTGCAATATGAGACAATGTATCGATTTGTTCAATCAACATAAGTGATACTTTTTTCACTCGCTCATTCATGTCCTCAGGATTAGTTTCTGCAACTCTTTGTAAATGCTGTATATTTAACTTCATGGGAGTAAGTGGATTCTTAATTTCATGAGCTACTTGCTTTGCCATTTCCCTCCATGCACTTTCGCGTTCAGATTTTGCTAATAATTCGGAGCTTTGTTCCAACTTAATTAACATGTTATTATATTCTGTTACCAAATTACCAATTTCATCATTTGATTTCCAATGTAAAGCTGCATTAAATTTTCCAAATTGCACATTAGAAATTTGCTGCTTAATAATTCGTAAAGGCTTCGTTAAAAAATTAGAGACAATTAAAGCAATGATTGTAGTAATAATAAATAAGATAGTGTAAATATTAATGAGAGTAGTTAAATAAGCAGTTAGCTCTTTTTCTAAATCCTTTTGCCTAGCAAAATAGGGCAAATTAATATATCCCAAAAGCTTATCGCTTTTACTATAAAATGGTATGTATGCTGATAGATATTTTAATGATCCAATACTCTCTTTTTGCGAGTAATTAGTTTTAATACCTTTCAAAAAACTTGCATAAGCCTGAGGATTCATGAATCTAGAAATCAATCCTTGCTCATAAATAGCTGGCTGCGAAGTAGCATATAAAAAACCATCCTTATTAAATAATGAAATATCGCTTCCAAAAAATTGTGCTAACCGTTTCAATCTAAAAGTTGTTATATCTTTATAAATAGGTTCAAGTGATTCTTGCTGACCAATATTTTGCTGCAATTCCTGCAATACAGACTGTGATTTTGAAACGAGCTCTTTTTTATTTTTTAACTCGAATTGAGAATTAACAACCCAAATAGTTCCAGCAACAACCGTTGCAAGAGATAAAACAACAACAGAAACTAATATGAACTGAATACGATTATTTAATGAACTAAATAACGGACTGCTCTTAATGATATATGAATTAAACGATACGATTAAAAGTACTAGCAGCGAAAAGAAAATAAACAGATATGAGTTAGAAGTAAATTGCCTCCAAATGCCATATTCTTTATCAGTAATAACAATAGTTGTATTTGTTTGAGGATTGTATGAAAAATGTTGATACGAATCATTAGTTGATGATTTAAAAGTAGTATGATTAATAAATAAAGGATATTGGTACTCACCAAAATTGCTCAATAATTTATTTGATTCATAAATTGCGTATGATATATGTTTTGCCTCCAATTTATTTTCAAGAGATTTATCGAGCAGTAAATCAGGAAAAGTCCCCAAATTTGCAGCTAACTTAGGCTCTAATTGAACATACAAATGAAATGTTTGATCAGGGTTTTTAGTAACATCCTCAATATCAATTTTTGAAATATATCTGATTGATTTTTTTTTCTTATCAATAAAATACAAATCTGAACAAATTGTTTGAGTGCCCTCATTTTGTATTTGCTGATTAAAATAATCTTCGTTTAAATAAATGGCATTCAAATTAAGAAACACTGGCGTGCAATCATTTTTAAATAATGACATTATAATCTCATACCTTTCAAAGTATCCACTAAAATTAACTTGGCGCAAACTTTGCTCAATTTGCTCTGCATTTATGGGGGATGTAGATAATAAATTCTTTAAAGGAATATCTGATTTTATTGCAGAAGCCACTTTTGTAAATTCATTTTCCGCAATAATATCTTGCCTATCTGTTAGGTTCAACGAAATAGCTTCAAATGTTTGAACTTTATTTAATTGCTCGTATTTACCAAAAAGTGATGATACAATAAACGTTGCAATTAAAATGATTGCACCGATACTCATAAAATTGTAAGCTACATTGTACTTCTTTAAAAATACTATAACTGGAAGCAATAATAAGGGCCACAAGTAATCTAACGTGATGATGGTTTGTACCGACTTAAAAAATATGCCAAAAATAATTAAAAATAAAATTGTTAGAAATGCCAACCAGTTGAATGCTTTATCAGAAATTAAAGTGCCAATAACTTTTTCGAAAAATAAATAGAAGGAAAAAACTAATAAACCAATGGCGATTAAACCTACAACACTATTGGTTGTAAAATTAAATAATTCATTAATGTTATATGAAATAGTTGAATTGTTAACTAAACTGCTTATCAGTGTTGTAATTTGATTTGAAAAAAACGCTAAAAAAATAACAGCAAATATTATTACTAGTGCATTAATTATATTGTAAGTTGTATTAGTTTTAAAGTTGGACTTGTAGATAATTAAGGTTACTAAAAAAATTAAGAAACTATTTAAAAAGACATCTCCTAAATAAGAAAAATAAAAGGACGATGCATCTGCAAAAATCTTCGCATCGTATAATTCACTATTGTAAAATACGTTAGGAATTTTGAAATAAATCATGAGTGTTCTTGAAATAAAACAAACTAATCCAAACAGCAGTAATAAAATAAATTCACGTCTTATTTTATGTTTAAGAAATAAAAATAGAGCCAATAAATACAATAAATAGGAAGCAATATTCAAAAGACAAATGTAGCCGTCAATAGTTTTACTAGCATACAGTCCTTCACTTCTATATACTTCAAATAATAGTGGGCCAAATTTTGATTTGACCGAATGATTTAAATAGGTAGCTGGAAATACAAGATCTGTATTTTCAGGTAACTCAAGCCATTTACTAAAATTATTATTTATAAATCGGTTTTGTAAATCATACTCTGGTTTAATGGCAATTAAAGCAACTACTGTGTAAATTGATTTTTGGACAACTTTTTGTTTAATGCATTCATACCATCCGTTTCTAATTTTAATCAGCTGTATATTCGCATTATTTGTTTTATTAAATAAATCAATAGATGGTTGATTATCGGTCCAATAGCACAAGCTATCATTTTCATAAACATACAGTGCAACACCTTCTATATTAAATAAAGGGCTATTAATTCCATTGTTTTTTGCAAATAACTCTTTTGGACTAATAGTTTTTAATTTATCTCCTAGTTCATCTAAATTAACTTTAGCTGCCGTTTCCTTTTCATGAAGGTTTGCTTCTGCCCTGCCGGCAAGATCTTTCGTGCTTAAATTATTGCTTCGAGATAGTATATAAGAAAAAAAAGTGCAAAAAATAGCACCACCTAATATTCCATATAATTTTAAAAGACGCTTATTCATTTGTATTATATGGCAATTTACTGTTTTTTTAACTAATTTTATTAATCCAAAAATGATTTTTTTGAAGATTTAAGTATATTTGTAAGGTAACATCTATTTTTTATGGCAAAACAAACAACTAGTGCAAAACAACCTGTTTTTAAAGAATTAAAAAACACGTTTCATTTTTTTCCGTTTAAAAACCAAAGAGCTCCATTTATTGTTATCATCCTGCTAGGTTTAATTTTTAATTTAACAACACTAAATAACGAGTACGCTTTAGATGATGGTATTATTATTCACCAAAACGATCACGTCATTAAAGGCATTTCTGGCATTAAGGGTATTTTAACAAAAGATGCCTATGAAAGTTTTTACCGCCGTATGAATGCTACTGATCAATTAGCCGGTGGCCGTTACAGACCATTGTCTGTTGTGAGTTTTGCCATTGAGCAGGAATTTATTGGTTCCTACAAAAATGGATTGTACCCTTCTAGATGCTGGGATACAAACGACAATAAAATTGATGATCCTGAAGAGGACTTAAACAATGATGGTGTTTTTAATGAAGTAGATTGTCAAGTAAAAGGAGCATCAATAAGGCATTTCGTAAATATTATCACTTTTATAATTGGTGTCATGCTTCTGTTTTTGTTCTTCAGAAACTACATTTTTAAAAGTAATCATGATTTAGCTTTTTTAGCAGCCATCATTTTCTTAATGCATCCTATCCATTCAGAGGCTATTGCAAACGTAAAAAGTAGAGATGAAATTTTTTCACTTATTTTTATTTCGCTCACTTTCTTTTATTCCTTTAAATATATGGAAGACAGAAAAACAAAAACACTATTTTGGGCAGCATTTAGCTTTTTATTAGCACTACTTTCAAAAGAGTATGCCGTTGTGTTAGTAGTTTTAATTCCAATAGCTTTTTATGTATTTGATCAAATTGTATTTAATCCAAAAACATTTTTTCAGTCAAAAGAGTTTAAACAAACCTTGTATGTATTTGGAACCTTTTTTGCTTGCGCCTTGTTAATGCTATTAGTAAAAAGAAGCTCTGATATTCACATACAACCCGGTCAAAAAGCAACATCGTCTTTCTGGTTATTTCCAATTATTTATTTAATTGTTGGCGTATTTTTATTGGGATCCAATAAGAAAAAAGATTTTGGTACATTAATGAGTTGGCATTTCTTTATCATGCTATTTTATTTAGGAATGCGTTTAGTAGCTGTAAAATTGAAACCGGGAGTGCCAGATACTGAAATTTTAAATAACCCATATTTACTTGCTACTCAGCAAGAGCAATGGGCCACTAAATTATTTGTGTTATTAAAATATTTTGGATTGTGTTGGTTCCCACACCCTTTATCATCCGATTATTCATTTAATAGTATTTTATTTAGAACCTTTAAAAGTTGGGATACTTTATTATCCTTAGCATTGCATTTAGGTTTATTATATGCAGGCTTTAAATTAGTTTTAAAGAAACATATTTTAGGCTTTGCAATAGCTGTTTATTTTGCATTTTTATTAATGATTGGTAACATCTTAATGGATATTGGTGCTACCATGGGCGAACGTTTATTATTTCACTCAACCATTGGATTTGTTATTGCACTTGCTTGGATAATTTTAAAAGGATTTGAAAAATTACCGGACTCCATGAATTTTACTGCTAAGCGTGTTTCCTTTTTATTTATTGTTGGTGTGATGACGGTTTTATATGGTTGTAAAACTTGGGAACGTAACTGGGATTGGAAAAACGATATTACTCTTTTCTTAAAAGATGTTGAAACAATGCCAAACTCTGTATTAATACTTGGTAATGCAGGAGCTCGTTATATTGATTTAGCAGACACCAAAACTTATGTTTCAAATCCTTATGATTCAAGTTTAGTTCAGTTAAAAGATTTAAGTATAAATCCAACAGAATCTGAAAAAGGATTAATTGAAGAAACCACAGCACAATTAAAATACGATTTAGGATCAATTGAAGTATACCATGTAGATTCTGTAGATCGCAAAGAATTTAATAAAAAGAGTGTGGCATTTCTTGAAAAAGGCTTAAAATATTTAAAGCATGCTATAGAACTGCATCCACGCTATGTAAACGGCTATTTAAATTTAGGTTTAGGTAGTTATAAATTACATAGAGATAGAGATGCCCTATTTTATTGGAAACAAGCTGAAGCATTGTATCCTAATAATCCATATCTAAAAAATTACTATACAGTTATGTACAATGATTTATTAAATAGAGGTTATCAAAAAGCGCAGCGTGGACAATTGGATAGCGCTATTTACGAATTAAGAAAAACAATTATATTAGATAAATTAAATCCTGAAGGTTTTTACAATTTAGGAGGGGCGTACTACCAAAATAAACAATATGAAAAAGCCCGTTACTATTGGCAAGAGTGCTTAAAAATAAAACCTGATCATGTGCAAGCTAAAGCTGGCTGTGCAACTATTGTAACAGTTACGGTGCCAACACCAGCGCAACCGCAAGGAGTAAAAAACTAAACCGAAATAAAAAAGCTGCTAGTAAAGCAGCTTTTTTATTTTACAACCATTGTAAAAATTATCAAGATGAAACTTCCTTCCATTAATTATCTAATTACGAGTGCTAAAAATTCTTTAATCCGATTTCCCTTAACTATTTTATGTTCTTTGCTATCGGCTATGGTGGCTATCTATCTTGTTGAATATGGAAAATCTGACAGTAAAATGTTGCCTTATATTAATGTCATGTTGTGCGCAAGTATAGGTATCCCATTATTTTTTTGCACAACCATTATTTCTAATAAAAAAGGATTTAGTAAAAAAAACAGTGGTATTATTAATCTAATAGCAGCATCTATTTTAGTAGGTATCTTTTTTACTTTACCTAACGCTACATCAACACACAACACCTCCTTGCCATATATTAAATATGCAATATATAATATTACTTGTCATCTACTAGTGTCGTTTGTTCCTTTTGCATTTAGCAGACAATTAAATGCGTTTTGGCATTACAATAAAATTCTATTTATTCGCCTCTTGGCTTCTATTTTATACTCTGCTTTTATTTTTATTGGATTAGCTATAGCACTTACATCTTTAAAACTCCTTTTTGATATTGATATCCATTCAGAGCTCTATTTTGAAATTTGGATTGTTTTAATTTCAATTTTCAATACCTGGTTTTTTGTATCAGGAATCCCTGAAGATTTTGATCCATTGGAGCAAATTTATGAGTATCCAAAAGGACTTAAAACCTTTTCGCAATTTGTTTTATTACCACTACTTGCATTGTATCTCATTATACTATACACCTATGGTACAAAAATTTTGTCATTATGGGATTGGCCAAAAGGAATTGTTTCATATCTCATTATTTGTGTATCAGTGCTAGGTATTCTTACTTTTCTTTTACTACATCCTTATGGCAATCAGGATGGAAATAGTTGGATTAAAAAATCATCCAAAGGCTATTATTTTATGTTATTTCCGCTTTTAATTATATTGTTTATCGCCATTTTTATGCGTGTTGGTGATTATGGGATTACCATCAACAGATACGTTATATTATTTTTGGGCGTTTGGCTTTCTATTGTTTTTTTATATACTGCCTTTGGAAAAACAAATATAAAATTTATCCCATCTTCGTTAGCTTGCCTATTAATTATAGTTTCCTTTGGTCCATGGGGGATGTTTTCTTTCAGCGAAAAATCACAAGTAAACAGACTTAAGAATATTTTAGAAACTGCAGGTATATTGGAAAATAACAAAGTGAAAAATGAAACGTATTGGATAAAAGATAGTATACCAAATTTATATTCAGATAATGAATTTGAAAATCAAAGCAAATTAAATGATTCATTAGCAAGCGAAGTAAAATCAATACTTGAATACCTTGACAGTCATCATGGATTTTCGTTTATTAAAGAATGGTACAAACAAAATTTAGATTCAATCATAAACTTACAAAGTCCTGAAAAAGAAAATTACTATAATTATTCAGAAGCAGAGTTGTATATGAAGACACTAGGATTAAAATATGAAGTGTTTTATGAAGATAATATTGAACCACGTTTAACATTTAATGCTACAAATACAGGTAGTGTAAAAAAAATAAGTGGTTACGATTATTTTGTACCTTTTGAAAAATACACCTTTGAAGAAGGTAATACTATTTTTAGTTTTAACGCTGACTCTATAGAGTATAAATTAGAGCATGTAAATAAGCCAACAGTTAAGTTGCTGCTAAAAACCAAAGCAGAAACTATTACCTTTGAAATAGAAGACTTAGCAAACAAATTAAGGAAAGAATTTGGAAATGAGCCTGATTCATTGCTCCCTATTTCAAAAATGCAATTAAATTATTCAAATGCAAATTCTGATTATAAAATAGAGTTTCATTCCATTGAATTAGTGATTCAAAAAAATAATTTAAAACTGGCAAATATATCAGGTGATATTTTTATAAAAAGGAAACCTTAAAATAACGTGTTACTTTATTACCCAAATAGTTTGGCAAATAATTCTTCCATTTTTGTAACAGCAATAACTTCAATTTTAAAATTCCTAATATCTAAGCCCTTTAAATTATAAGTAGAAATATAAATTTTCTCGAAACCTAATTTTTGCGCCTCAGAAATACGTTGATCAATTCTGTTTACAGGTCTTATTTCTCCAGTTAATCCTACCTCAGCAGCAAAACATACATTTTGTGCAATTGGTAAATCTTCGTTACTTGATAAAACGGCGCATACCAAAGCTAAATCAATTCCAGGATCTTCCACTTTTAATCCTCCAGCAATATTAATAAATACATCTTTAGCGCCTAATCTAAAGCCACAACGTTTTTCTAAAACTGCTAATAACATTGACAATCGCCTTAAATCAAAACCTGTTGATGAACGCTGTGGCGTGCCATAAGCGGCAGTGCTCACCAAAGCTTGTGTTTCAATTAATAAAGGCCGATTGCCCTCTAAAGTTGCAGCAATAGCAACTCCACTAGTTGCTTCGTTTCTATTGGTAATTAAAATTTCTGAAGGATTTAACACTTCTTTTAAACCATCTCCATTCATTTCATAAATTCCCATTTCATTGGTACTTCCAAAACGATTTTTAGTAGCGCGTAATAAACGGTAAATATGATTTCTATCACCTTCAAATTGCAATACGGTATCAACCATATGTTCCAAAACTTTTGGTCCAGCTAAACTTCCTTCTTTAGTAATGTGACCAATCATAAATACCGGCACATTAGTCTCTTTAGCAAAACGTAAAAACTCGGCAGCGCACTCTCGCACTTGGCTCACACTTCCAGGGCTACTGTCAATATATCCAGTATGAATTGTTTGAATAGAATCGATGACCACTAATTGCGGCTGCACTTTTTCTATTTGCGTGAAAATATTTTGAGTATTGGTTTCTTGAAGGATAAAACAATTTTCGGTTGTTACACCAATTCTCTCGGCACGCATTTTTATTTGCTGCTCACTTTCCTCGCCACTTACGTAAAGTATTCGTAAGTTCTTTAAACGTAAGGCTAACTGCAGCATTAATGTTGACTTACCAATTCCTGGTTCACCGCCAAACAATACTAAACTTCCCGGCACAATTCCTCCGCCTAAAACTCTAGTTAATTCTTGGCCCGGAACTGGAATACGTGGATATTCTGCCGTGCCAATCTCTTGCAACAATATAGATTGATTGGAGCGATTATTTTCATTTTTATTTGCTGAAAATAATTGTAAACGGTCATTTTTACTTTCTTTATGAATGACTTCTTCTACAAGGGTATTCCATTCGCCACAGCTATTGCATTTACCTGCCCACTTAGCAGCTTGTGCACCGCAACTCTGACAGAAATAAGAAGTTTTTGTTTTTGCCACTTTCTAATTTTTTTATAAATCAAAATTACAACAATTGATAGCTAATGATTGCTATAATTTGTAGCTAAATAAATTTAATGCAATTTCAAAATATTACTCATTGAAATTACGAGTAATAAATATTTTTAAATTACAAAGCCATAAAATGTATATCGGAGTTTATGGTTTTGAAATATGCAACCGCAACGTAAAAAATTCTAAATAGTCATTTTACCGATCTTATGCGGAAATATTAGCAAATCCTTAATTTCCGGCTCTTTTTCAAACAAACCAAATACTGCACTGCCACTGCCACTCATACTAGCATACAATGCTCCACAATCATATAAATCGTACTTTATTTTTTCAATACTTGGATACAAATTAAAAATAGATATTTCAAAATCATTTTTTAAATCTGTTTTCCAAGATGAGATGGGTTGCTTAATAACTTCTAAAATAGAACGAGTTGACTTCTTAGGTTTTACTAAACTATATGCTTCTTTAGTATTACTATGAATGTTTGGATAAATAATGGCGATATATAAATGACTTAAGTTAAGGTCAATTTCTTTAAATACATCTCCTTTTTGCGATGCAAATACGGGCGTGTTTTTAATAAAAAAAGCGCAATCACTTCCAAGCTGCTTGGCTATTTCAATACGATCAGTTTCTGAAAAATGCAGTTCAAATTGCTCGTTCAATAAATTAATGAAAAATGCTGCATCAGCGCTTCCACCTCCTAATCCAGCACCCATAGGAATTGACTTTTGTAAGTATACATTTAATTTAGGAAGCGTTTTACGTTGTTTAATTATTTGGTAGGCTTTATATAATAAATTATCCTCCAAACTTCCAAAAATTGGGATGCCACTTAAATGCAAATTAAAATCTTGCACAACATCTGTTGCAACAACAACTTCCAAAGCATCATTCCAAGCTACCGGATAAAAAATGGTTTCTAAATTATGAAATCCATCCGAACGTTTTTCGATGATATTTAATCCGAGGTTTATTTTAGCATTTGGAAAACAAATCATCTTACAAAAGTATAAATTTTGAATGTTGTTGTTAGCCTAATTAACATTATAAATTAAAATAAATTACAGTGAACTATTACTTTATTAAACGAAAAAAGACTGCCTTTGCGGGCAGTCTTTTTAGGGTAAATGAAGGGGCTCGAACCCTCGACCCTCGGTACCACAAACCGATGCTCTAACCAACTGAGCTACATCTACCATTTAGGGCTACAAATGTAATAAAATATTTTATTATTTGGCAAATTTGATTAAAAAAATGAAGGACACTATCTCTCGTTTTACAAATCTCTCATCAATCGCTTTTCAAACTTATAGCAAAAATTATTTCTTCACACGTTCTACGTATGTAGCTGTGCGTGTATCTACTTTTACTAAATCACCTTCGTTGCAAAATAAAGGAACGCTAACCGTTGCACCAGAATCTAATGTTGCAGGTTTTAAAGTATTTGTTGCTGTATCACCTTTTATTCCTGGTTCAGCGTAGGTTATTTCACATACTACAAATGTTGGTGCTTCTGCTAAAATTACGGAATCGCCTTCAAAACTAATTTTCACTTCCATTTCCTCCTTTAAAAACTGAAAACTATCTCCAAATAATTTTACAGGTACATAAACTTGCTCAAATGTTTCTTTATCCATCACTACTGCAAATTCACCTTCCTGATAAATGTATTGCATATTTTTAAATTCTACCCTAACAATATCAACTGTTTCGCCACTTCTAAAACGATTTTCGGTTTGTTTTCCGTTAATCAAGTTTCTCATTTTTGCTTGGTAAAATGCACGCAAGTTACCCGGAGTTCGGTGCTGCCACTCTGTTATAATCACCAATTCGTTATTAAATCTAATAATTGAACCTACATTAATGTCTCCTGTGTCTGCCATACTACTATTTTTTATTTTTTGTTTTTATATTTTAATTAGACTCCTCTAAATCGTGAACAACGCCCATAGAACTAAATTTATCAATACGAGCATCTATTCGTTGTTGTGGTGTTTGTTTTTTTAAATTTTTTAAATGCTTCAATATTTCTGCCTTCACAGTTGCAAATCCTTCTTGATGATTGTTATGAACACCACCCAGCGGTTCTTTAATAATGCCATCAATTAGTCCATTAGCACTCATATTATCTGCAGTTAACTTTAGCGCATCTGCAGCAGTTTCTTTAAAACTCCAACTGCGCCATAAAATGGACGAACACGATTCAGGAGAAATTACAGAATACCATGTATTTTCCAACATTAATACTTTATCACCTATACCAATTCCTAGTGCTCCACCGCTTGCACCTTCACCTATGATGATACAAATTACAGGGACTTTTAGTTGAACCATTTCCAGTAAATTACGAGCAATAGCTTCCCCTTGTCCTCGTTCTTCAGCCTCTAAACCCGGATAAGCTCCTGGTGTATCAATAAAAGTAACAATTGGTTTATTAAATTTTTCGGCCATTTTCATTAAACGCAAAGCTTTGCGATAGCCCTCAGGGTTTGCCATACCAAAACGACGAATTTGTCTCATTTTAGTATTAATACCTTTTTGCTGACCAATAAACATAACGGTTTGACCATCAATATCGCCAAAACCACCTACCATTGCTTTGTCATCGCCCACAGTTCTATCTCCATGCAATTCTATAAACGAGCTATTTGAAACGGCATCAATATATGCTAAAGTATAGGGTCTTTCAGGATGACGGCTTAATTGAACGCGTTGCCAAGGAGTTAAGTTCGAAAAAATTTCTATTCGCTTTGCATGAATTTTGGCTTCAACTTCTTCAATTGGCTTACTCATATCCACCTTGCTTTTTTCAGCAACGCTTTTTAGTTTTTCTAACTCTTCAGCTAACTCCTCAATAGGTTTTTCAAAATCAAGATATATCATTGTATTTGGTAATTAGTTAAAGGGTAAAGATACTAAAAAATTGAAAAATTACCATATTTTAAAACTTATGTGCTAAGTTGCAGAATATGCAGCAATCTTGCTTTAGAGTCTATTGAATAACTAAATTTAATAAATGCGGATTAACCAAGTTTGTAATCTGTCTTTTTTCATATTCCATTTTAATTTTTATTTGCTGCTAAAAAATTGGGGCTATCAACTATTGAATTGAAAACAAGAAAAATGCCTTGGAATTTAATAATTGTCAAGGTTATAGAGTCAAAGTAACCCGATTTAAATTGTAGGAGATTATTCTACATTATTTGATGGTAAAAGAAATAAAGTAGTTTTAATAAATGCATCTAATTCTAAAGTTACTTGATCCACAGAAATAGTTTTGATGCATTTAAAATCAGGGCATTTTAGCGGACTTGAAACCCTACTTGTGTTTGCATTCAGCCATGAACTGCATGGCGCACAATCTAATTTTAAGGAAACAATTTTATGTTTTTCCCCCATCCAATCATAACCATACAAAACCGGATTTGAAGCTCCCCAAATAGTAAACGTTGGTTTACTTAATGCCGCAGCAATATGCATTAAACCACTGTCTAACCCCATATAAAATTGTGAGGCAAAAATAATTTCCATCACATTATTTAGAGTTGTTTTTCCAATTAATGAAATTGTATTTTTTAAGTTTGATTTATTTAGAATTTCATTTACATAAATTTCAGTATGATCGCCCAACAAAACTAAAGTTGAAGTTGGTAATATAGTATTCAAGTGTTTAAATAACTGCAACCATTTTTCAATTGCCCAATTTTTATAAGGCGCATTATTATTGGAAGAACTTACTTGTATTACAATATACTTTGCGGGAAGGTTAAATACGTTTTTATGTTGAGTTTTGTAATGAAGATTAAAATCTAAAGCAGATAAAATTGCTTGTTGATTTAGTAAATACAGATTTTGTAAAGCGTCGTGTGTATTTGATTTTGCATCAACAAAGTGAATAGAATTTGAGCTTTGTTGCGCTGTTAAATCTTTATAATTAGTGTAAACACCTTTCCCAATAAAGGCTGCTAAAGTATGATGAGATTTGCTAAAAGAAAAATGATTTAAGTATACTGCATCATATTTTCTAAAATGGAATATCGAAAAAAGTAGAAGTGAAAATTTAGTTTTCTTTACTTCAATAAAATCAAAAATCGTTGTGTTTTCAAATATAGATTCACAATTAAAAGCAGAAGTAAATAGCGCAGTAACCTGATAGCCTTGTTTTTTAAGTTCATTAACTAAAGGCACAAGAAGTACTGCATCTCCAACCCCGGCTGAAAAAAACACTAAGGCATGTTTATGTTTGCGGAAACTCAATGCTTGGTTTTTACTAAAATAGATTTATTTATTAATTCAATAGGTTCAATCGTTTTATTAGTTTTATGAATAAAAATATAATTATTGATGTAATCAATTTTACCGAAGTAGTCTTTTGTATTTGTTAAGTAAGTTTTGTTTTCAAATGAAAATAATTGAGATTGTTTTTTAGAATAATAATAGCAATTATAACCTTGTTCAGTAAATGAATTAAAAACGGATTCTATCTCAATATTTTTATGGTGTCTTTGTTCTATTTCAATAATTAGAGCAGGATGATGTTGTTTGATGTAATTTTCAGCACCTTTTAATACCGATAATTCATGCCCTTCCACATCAATTTTGATGACATCAGGAAATATGCTATTTTCCTTGGTGAAATTGTCTAAGGTGTCAGTTTTTACATTATAAACAATCGCTTCAGTTTCATTATCTTCTTTATTTTCAACTTCTAATGAACTTAAACAATTATCGACAACTCCGTTAATTATAGGAATTTTAAATTGATGAATCCCTTTACTATCAGACAAAGCAATATCATAAATATGAGAAGCATTAAATATGGATTTCAATTGTTTATTTAATTTTTTTTCAGGTTCAAATAAATAGATATTATTTGGATTCATTATTTTTTCAGCATAATAAGCGTATTCACCTTTATTTGCACCAATATCAAATAAAACCGAATTTTTATTTAGGATAAAATCCAAAAGCAATAATTCGGCATCAAAATCTGATTTAGAAAGACTTTTCCAATTTAAAGATTGGTAATGTACAAAAACCCGTTTTTTGATAAATAACGGAGCTACGAATAACAATATAATTTTGATGAATTGCCTCAATTTTATAATAACAAATAATACGCATACAATATAGAGCAAATTTTACTGTTATGTAACAAGTCCATTAAAAATTCATATTTTTAGGATTCTTATTTTACTGCATCAGGTTGTTAAAAAACATTATATCTACACTTTTCACGAAAGGATTTGTTGCCTTAGTTAATTTAACTATTTTAATAGTATCATCAAAGCAATTAGGCAGCGATGTGAGAGGTCAGGTAAGTTTATTAATATTAAATATCGCTATCATACAAATCATTAATGAAATTTATACTGGCTATGCGCTAGTGCACTTTATTGCAAAATTCTCTTTAAAAAAAGTCTATACACGAGGTATTATTTGGACTATAGCATGCACATTGTTTTGCGCAGTTATTATGCTATTGTTATTTACTTGGTTTGATATTGGTGTAAAAGAACATTGGATGCATTTATTGCTGTTATCTTTTATAATTATCCTTCACTCTTTTCATATGGTAATAATTTTAGCTAGAGAGCAGATTAAACTTTATAATATTTTAAATCTTCTGCAACCTACCTTATTACTCATAGTCTTATTAATTAATTTTTTCTGTTTTAAATTTAAAAATGCTGATAGCTACATTATAGCACTTTATATTTCCTTTAGCATTGTAATTATAGTTTCTAGTTTTCAAGTATATAAACTATTAGGTAATCCACATCAAAATTTACCACTATTTGAACCCAAACAAATTATTAAAAATGGATTTTATAATCAGTTAGCCAATTTATGCCACATGCTAAGTAATCGATATAACTTTTATTTATTGGGTAATACCATTTTGGTAGGAATATACTCAAGTTCCACTTCATTAATTGAATCTATTTGGATTATTAGCGGTAGCGTTTCTCCTATTATTTTAACTCATATCGCCAATTCCAAAGACTCTAAAAATAAC
The DNA here is from genome assembly GCA_021740825.1 of Bacteroidia bacterium. Taxonomy (GTDB): domain Bacteria; phylum Bacteroidota; class Bacteroidia; order B-17B0; family Aurantibacillaceae; genus UBA4416. The sequence continues at coordinate 31,453 of JAIOZA010000030.1, forward strand.
GCCCGAATTACATTTTTACTAGCTAAAATATGTTTCCTTTTAAGTTTACTTTGCGTAATTGTTTTGTATTTTATTCCACGAGATTTTTTTGTGTATTTATTAGGAGAAGATTTTATTCATGTAAAAACAGTGATGTTGTATTTGTCTCCGGGCATTTTACTAATAAGCTTTGCCACAATTATCAGTCACTATTTTGCAGGATTAGGGAAGCAAAAAATATTACTGACTGCAAACTCCTTTGGTTTATTAGCAACTATTTGCACGAGTCATTATTTTGTATCAAATTATCAATTATTGGGCGCGTGTTATTCAACCATCATTTCTTATTTTGTAGCTTCAACCATTTTAGTAGTTGTATTTATGAAAGAAAATCGCCTTAGAATTTTAGACCTGCTAAACTTTAGGAATGATTTTTATTTATTAAATAAATAAATTTTTAAGCTACGCGATTAACCAATTTTCCTGAAGCGTATTAATCTTTAATTTCCAAATTCGCTAATAAATTTAATGCGCATTAATCGCACTTCTTCTTCGCTATATTCATCTTCACCTAATTCCTTTAAAATAGCATTAATGTCATCGGATTCAGCTTCACGCAAGCATTCGTAAATTTCATCTTTTTTATCTTCATCAATCACTTGGTCGATATAATAATTGATATTAACTTTTGTGCCAGAAGTAACAATGGTTTCTATCTCCGTTAACAAATCATTCATTTTTAGGTTTTTGTTTTTAGCCATATCCTCCAAACTAACCTTTCTATCAATATTTTGAATTATAAATACTTTTAAACCCGATTTGTTAACCACTGATTTAATAACCATGTCGATCGGTCGTTCAATCTCATTTTCCTCAACGTGCTTTTGTATTAGCTCTAAATAAGGTTTTCCGTATTTAGCTGCTTTCCCTGCGCCCACCCCTGTTATTTTGGTCATTTCATCCATCGTAATTGGATAATTTATTGACATTTCTTCTAAGGATATTTCTTGAAATATAACATACGGAGGCAGATTAGTTTGCTTGGCTATTTTTTTAGTTAGGTCTTTTAGCATAGCGTATAGTACCTCATCTGCACTATTTGATCCTTTGCCTGTAGTGATATCATCGTCGTTATCACTTTCAGCATTACTAAAATCATTATCTCTGGTAAATTTGATGCTAAACGGATTCTTTAAATACTCTTTTCCTTTGTTTGTAATTTTTACCAATCCGTAATTTTCAATATCTTTTGCAAAAAATCCATTAACGATAGCTTGACGCATGACAGCATTCCAAAATTTATCATCCTTATCATGCTCAACGCCCTCGCCCCACGTTTTTAGCTCATTATGTTTATATGATTTACCCGTTGCGGTTAAGTTGCCCATTAACAGGTTAATAATATCTTTAACTTTGTGCTTTTCCTTGCTTTCTTTTACAGCTTTTATTGCCAATTTTAAATCATCTTGAGCTTCAAATTTTTGTTTTGGATGACGGCAATTATCGCACATCTCGTTACATTTTTCGTCATTAAATTCTTCGCCAAAATAATGAAGAATAAATTTACGACGACATGAAGACGTTTCGGCAAATGAAGCTGTTTCGGATAACATTTGTTTACCGATTTCTTGCTCGTTAACCGGTTTGTCTTTCATGAATTTTTCTAATTTCATGATGTCGTCATAACTATAAAACGTGACACAATTTCCTTCTGCACCATCTCTGCCAGCACGACCAGTTTCTTGGTAATAACCTTCTAACGATTTTGGAATATCATGATGAATTACAAAGCGAACATCTGGCTTATCTATTCCCATTCCAAAAGCAATGGTTGCAACAATCACATCAATGTCCTCCATTAAAAAGCCATCTTGAGTTTTAGCCCGTTCTTTGGCATCCAAACCTGCGTGATACGGCGCAGCTTTAATGCCATTTACTTTTAAGGCTTGCGCTACTTCTTCAACCTTTTTGCGGCTTAAACAATAAACAATACCAGATTTTCCAGTATTTTGCTTAGCGTATTTGATTATTTCCTTAATAACATCTTTTTTGGCACGAACCTCATAATATAAATTATCGCGGTTAAAGGAAGATTTGAATAGTTTAGCCTCTAACATGCCTAAATTCTTTTGAATATCTTGCTGCACTTTTGGCGTAGCAGTTGCTGTTAAGGCCATTACAGGCACTGAGCCTAACTTGTCAATAATAGGTCGTAAACGACGGTATTCTGGACGGAAATCATGTCCCCACTCCGAAATACAATGCGCTTCATCAATTGCAAAAAAAGATATTTTAAATTCAGAGAAAAAAGCAACATTATCTTCTTTATTAAGCGTTTCGGGAGCAACGTATAATAATTTTGTTTTACCAGATAAAACATCCTGTTTTACAATGGCAATTTCAGACTTATTTAAGGATGAGTTCAAAAAATGAGCAATTCCACTCTCGTTACTAAAACCCCTAATAGCATCTACTTGATTTTTCATTAAGGCAATTAACGGGGAAACAATAATAGCTGTCCCTTCGCTCATAATTGCAGGTAATTGGTAGCAAAGTGATTTACCGCCACCGGTAGGCATAATAACAAACGTATCCTGTTTATTTAGGATATTATTGATAATCGATTCTTGGGTACCTTTAAATCCACCAAAGCCAAAAAAAGCTTTTAATGGGTCAATTAAATTATGATTTTCAACTTCTGCAATCATGGCTTTACTGATTAAAATGTATTGTTGAGTGAGTAAACGATTTACGTTAATTACAAATAAAGATATAGTTAAATTTTTGAATAAAGAAAAATTATTTTGAGGTAATTGTCCTACTTAAGACTAATTAACCATTTAAAACGATGAATCTCTAAAATTAAAGTTGTGGCTTTATTACAAATTCGAATTCATCTTTCGATAATGAATTAAAAAGAAAATAATAAAAATGAGAGAGTAGAAAATATTAAAGTAAAAACGGAAGCCAAACATGTCTAAAAACATAAAGGTAATTACTCTTATACAAAACATAATAATGAATAATCTAACTCCCCATTGTTTCATATGCCAAATACCAATTAAGGATACAAACTGAAGGGTAATAATGATGCCTAAAATCATAGGTATAAAATCTCCCATACGCTTAATAGACGGCATAAACAACATCGGAAAAGCTAACAATACCAAGACAATAGCTATTATTGTTATAACACTTATTGTTTTTGGACGATGAACTACTGCCATATTAATTTGTTCTTATTGCTTCTACTGGGTCTAATTGCGAGGCCCCATAAGCAGGAATAAAGCCACTTATAATTCCAATTAAAACCGAAATAGTTAAACCTAAAATAATATTGCTACGCGTTAAGGTAATTTCCATATCAATTACTCCACCGGCTGCGAAAGTGAGCAAGTAGATAATTAATAATCCTATTATCCCTCCTATTAAAGATAAAAAAACGGCTTCAAATAAAAATTGTGCTAAAATAAAATAATTTTTAGCACCTAATGACTTTTGAATTCCGATTAAGTTGGTACGCTCTCGAACAGATACAAACATAATATTGGCAATGCCAAAACCACCCACTAAAATTGAAAAAC
>JAIOZA010000031.1 GCA_021740825.1 Bacteroidia bacterium
CCGAACCACCAAAACCATGAGGCGATTCAGAATATTCTAAAGGAGGCAAAATGCCAGAAAATAATTTTAATGGTGCGCCCCACATTCCGGGAATTAAATAAATTACCATAAAAAAAGAAATCATAGCAATAAATAATCGACCTACCGAAACATGTTTCAAATCGCTATCGTGTGACGTTTTATACATCCCCAATAAATACATCGTTAATAAAGCAAATATTACAATCCATAAGCCTACAAAAACTTCGCGTGTTAAAATACCTGCTTGAACCACTAAATCGGCATTAGAAGCAAATTTTAAAGCCAAGGCTAATTCTAAAAATCCTAAAGTAACTTTTACAGAATTTAACCAACCACCTGATTGTGGTAATGAATTTAAGTAACCCGGAAACGCTGCAAAAAAGCCAAATGGTAATGCCAAAGCTAACGAAAAGCCAAACATACCCCAAAATGGTCCAGAGATATTTCCAGTAGAAGACGCTTCTACCAATAAAGTTCCAATGATGGGGCCTGTGCACGAAAAAGAAACCAATGCCAATGTAAACGCCATGAAGAAAATACCAATGTAGCCGCCTCTATCTGATTTTGCATCCATTTTATTAACGAAGGCGCTTGGCAAGGTAATTTCAAATGCACCTAAAAACGACAAAGCAAAAACAAATAACAGAACAAAAAATGCCAAATTAAACCAGACATTGGTTGACAAGGAATGTAAAGCTCCTGCACCAAAAATCAAGGTTACTCCTAAACCTAAAGCAACGTATAAAATAATAATAGAAACCGAATACAATAAAGCGTTTCGAACACCTTGTGCTTTAGTTTTACTTTGCTTTGTAAAAAAACTCACATTCATTGGAATCATTGGGAAAACACATGGTGTTAACAAGGCAAGTGCTCCTCCAATAAAACCAGCAATAAAAATAGCCCACCATGTTTTTGGAGTTTTTACTTCTGTAGTTTCTGCATCAGCTTGTTTAACTTTTACGTTAGATGGCTCAGCAGGTATTTGCGTAGCAGTTTCAATTACCGAATCTGTTTTTATAACGCTATCACTAGTAGCCGCTGCAACTGGGGTAACGGTGCTTGTAACTGTAGCTTGAGCTAAGCAAGCAGTAGTACCTTGCAACTGAAAATCGAAATTATCGGCAGGTGGAAAAATACATTTTTCCTCGGTACAAGCTTGGTATTCATATTTACCTTGAATAGTTACTTTTTTATCTGACTTTAATTTGACACGCTGCGTAAATGTTGCTGTATGCTCAAAATACTGCACATTCATTTCAAACACTTTATCAAACTCTTTAATAGGCTTACTTTCTTTAGTTTTACCTACTAACTCATAATCGGCAGATTTTGTAAAAATAAACACCGTTGGATTTGGCCCATCTTTTACAGGACTTAACGAATACATGTGCCATGGCTCATCTATAGAAGCCACAAATTGCAAATCATATTCGCAATCGGTTACTTTTTTTGAACTTAATTTAAAATGTACCGGATTATCTTGAGCTACTACAAATGAAATTGTTGTAACAAATAAGGCAATAAGAAGTGATATTTTTTTAAGCATAATTAAAGTTTATGTAGTAAAAGTAAAACTATTTTAAAATAAAAGTATAAGTGATGTAAAACTAAATTAAATTCTTTGTTGGCGCACAAGCTATTTTTTAGCTGCACTAACTACTTCAGGAATTGCAACCACAAACTGCAACGTACTTGACGGAAGACATTGTAAATCATTGCAAGTCATAAATTCGAGTGCAGTGCTAACTGTAAAAGCCTTATTACTTTTACGAATTAGTTTTTGTCTAAACTCCGCTTGATCACTAAAAACAAACACTTTAGCATCAAACGCTGGCACAAATTCTTCGTGTGCGGCTTCTTCCTCTACTTTGCCAACTAAATTAACATTAGCATTGGGGGTAACCGTAAACGAAGTTGGTATTGGCCCTACATCTGTTGGACGTTGAGAATAAATATGCCATTTTTTTTGAATAGTAGCCGTAAACACAATTTCGCCCTCGGTTGCCGATTTTTCAACATAAGTAACATTCCAAGTAACTGGTTTTAATGCGTTTTGCGAAAAACCAACACTAGCCAAACAAAAAAATAAAACAGAAAGTAAACATTTCATAACACGTAATTTTAAGTGAAAATAGACATTATTAACTACCATAGTAAGATTAAATTCTTAAAAAATGTTAGTGATACTAGTATTTAGGGCTTAATATTATAAATATTATGGAGTGTTACTCCTCTTATTAGTAGTAGTGAACTAATCGCTCTGTAATTAATATAAGTTGCTAATAATTAATACCATTTATAAGTAATAGATAGTGCAAGCAGTTAGTCACCCTGAACTTGATTCAGGGTCTCTGAGATGCTGAATCAAGTTCAGCATGACCACCATCATTGGATCATATAATAAATGTATTTGGTATAACTTGTTCTAACCAATTTTAAGCAGAAAGTTAGATGAGGAAGACAATAGAAATTTTGATTTGTAAAAAAGCACCAACTATTTTTAAATCTCTTACCTAAGGAATTTAATTTAAATCAACTTTATAAAAAAATTTGCTTTAAATCTATCTCTATTTTTTACTTGAACTTGCATAAAAATTATGCATTGAAAATATGTGAGGCATACTAATACACGATAATATGATAAAGAAAATACCAATGTAATCTTTGTTATTTAAGAACATAAAGGTTAAAAATATGAACACTCCTCCTAAACTAAACGGAAGTGCTTTTAAAAAAAGATTATATGAATTTGTTTTTAAATCATTTTTTAAGTGACGCCAACCGTGCAAACTATGTTGCATTACAAAATAAATTCCAAAAGAAAGAATTAGCGATAGCATTGTAGAAAGAAGCAGATAGCACAATGTTAAAAGCATCAACTTTGACCTGTTGTAAGCTGCAAAAAGTAATGAGAAAAATAACAACACCAATTTACCAATGAATAATTGATTTACTGATAAACTCTCAATAAGATGCTGCACATGTAAACCTTTAATATGCTGAAGAACGGCTATTGTTTCTTCTTGATGATAAAACAAAATGGTAAATAAAACTATGCCGCCCCATATAAAAGAACTAAAGCCTTGTTTATGGTTCCATTCTCTAAAATCAGCCTCACCAAAATGCCATGCTGAAAAGGCCAAGAAAACTATTAAAGCTAAATCAGGTATAAAAATCCAAAGCAAACCTAACAAAGTGCCCTTTATCAGATAAGTTACAATATACTTTACAAATTGCGCTTTGGTATGAATAACTTTATCGGTAAGGTAATCAACAGCGCCGTGAGAAAGACCGACACTTAGGAAGCCAATTCCTAAAAGTATCCAAAGAAAACTATCTAAATGTAAAGCGTAAAAAAATAACGAAACAATGGTAATGATAAATGCCAAGTAAGCAGGAGAAAGTTTGACACATCGGCTAAAAAGATCTTTACATGCAACACGTAAAAATATTAAAATAGGAAGTTTTGAGAATATATAAAGTTCTTTGGTAAATGAAGATTTTTCGTTTAAAAATGATAGTACATTATTAATTGAAATGTGATGAAATAAATTTTGAAATATTTTTTTTCCGTGTTGTGGTGTTTCTTCTAATATTTTAAGCAGTAAACTATCATAATACTTGAAGCGTGTAAAATCTTTTTCTCTAACAAATGGCTGCTGATTAACCATCGCAGCAACATGATTAGTTGCATCTGTTGCCATATTGTGAAAAGCATAACCTGTGGTTGGTTTTACCATATTTGCGTTTGCACCGGTAACAACCCAATTTTCGCCATAGTTTGCTTTAGTAATTTCACACGATGACATTGGAATTAATCCTTTTTCCTCTTCAATTATTTGATAAGAGAAACCAAATTTAGCTAAGTAATCAATTAATATTGTTTTAGCCTCATCCTTTGTAATTTTTTCTTTGCCAAAACGTGTTACTTCAAATAATGCCGAATTTTTAGTAAAGGGTAATATATACATAAACTGGCAATAATTATTTTGAGGAATATCAAAATCCATCATCACCATGGTACTTGTGTCGAAGTTATAATCTGGTGCACTAATTTCCCAACCATAAAAAGATTGTAATAAATGGCTTTGATTATTTTCAACTACATTATAGTTAGGCGGTCTGCTATCAAAAACTTTGCTAGCTTCTATTGTAGTATCTTTTAAATTAATGACAAAAGATTTTGGTTTTACAAGCGGCTTACTATCAAACAGCTCATTGTAGTAACTAACGTCTTGCTCCTTGAGTAGTTGTGTTACTTTATCATGTAAATCAATTCCTCTAATATGATGGTAGGATAACGGAGTGATAGTTTGGTAATTGCGCGCACCAACTTTTATTTGTTGCCATTTTGAGCTAACTAACTTTTCTAGTTTAAGTTTTAGAAGTTCCTCTTCGGTTGACCAAAAACAAAAATTTCGTTCACAAATTGCTTTACTATTATGTTCTATAATGGCAAGTTTTTTTTTAGATAACAAGCCATGTTCATGCATTTTTAATACTAATAAGCAATTAGCAGCACCCATGCCTATAAACACAAAATCTGCTTTTTGGATTGAATTATTGCTCATTATTTGCTTATCTTATTGTAAAAAAAGAAGCCATCCAAGTATAACAATACAAAGATGGCTTCTACTGTTGTAAATTTTGTTAGTCTTCTTTTCTGCTTAAAGCATAAATAACTAAACCAAAACCAATTTTGTTGATAGCATCTGCAATGTTATATACAATATCCATTGCGTGAGCAGCAGCTTGTGGATCTGCAACTAATTGCACACCAAATAATCCTCCTGGAGTTCCTAAAATATAACCTAATGGATAAATTGCCCAACCAACAAGTACAAACCAAGCTAATACACGTGTAGCTTTAGCTACTTGCGGACCAGCGTTTTGTGCTAATGTAGCAACTTCTCCAAACCAAATTAGATATACTATGTAAAAATATGCAGCTCCTGATAATACACCCCACAGAACACTTGCGTCTCTGTTTAAAACCTCACCAACATACCCCGTTAATAGCATAATTAATGACGCTGCAATTAATTTCCATAATAAACCAATTTTTGCTCCTGCTTTTTTAGTGATTAAGTAAAACTCAACACACATCAAAGGCACCGTTAAGATCCAATCTACATAACGGAAAAAGGTTGGAGAATCACCTGTTTCAAGATTGTAACCTCTCATGTAATAATAATGAACTGCTGCGATGAAGGTGATTAATCCTGAAACTAAAACAGACGTACGCCATTTTGGTGAAGTGTTGTTTAGTTCAAAAAAGAAAAATACTGAGGCGGCCATCATGGCCATTGTTCCGATGAAGAACGTGAACGCAACGTAATTGTCGCTGGCAATTTTTAAGTGTTCCATTTTTTATTTGTTTTAGATATTCCTACTCGTTTGGCTTTTCGGATTCGCCTTGTTTTTTTAACTGATTTCATCTTCAGATAATACAATAACAATTTATTTATTGCATTGTTTTAAATTTTTTTAACTTTTTTTAAAATAATTTATTTTTTGTATAAGAAATCGCGTAAATACTTGCAAATAATTAGGTGTGCATCTCCTAATTTGGCGCATAAAAATTGAGGCAGTCACTTTGAGTTCTTTTTGCAACAAATTATACTCTTTTAGTTGTGACTTTTGCTTAATAATTTGATTACGCAAAGCCAATAATTATTTATAAATACAATTCTTTAAATATTAAGAGAAATTGCAATTTCAGCGATAATAATTTTATATTTAGCTATATTTGATTTATATAACTATCATATGAGGTTTCGAAAAAGAATAAAAGTATTTCCAGGGTTTTACTTAAATATATCAAAATCTGGAGTAACTTCTTCAATAGGTGGAAATGGAGCAAGTGTAACCATTGGTAAAAATGGCGCATATTTAAACACAAGTATTGCGGGAACCGGTCTTTACAATAGACAAAAAATTGGTGGAAATACTAATGAGGTGATTAATGATAATGCACAAAATATTTCAAATGCAAATAATGAGAATGAAATAAAAAGTGCTGATGCTAGTGCAATAACTAGTTCCAATTTAACGGAATTGAAGGACACTATTTTAGAAGCTTATAAGGACAAAAATGATTTAGCAAATGAAATAGTTAAAACGCACGCAGATATAGAAAAAGCTAAAAAAGCATACAATATTGCATGTATTTTTTTAATTGGATTTATTTTTAGCTCGTTTAAAAATAAGATTACTGAATTAGAGGAGTACTTGTTTGATATAGTAAATCAATCAAAAAAATGTAAAGTTAATGTTGATATTTTAATCGATCAAAGTGATCTAGAAATTTATAATAAATTAAAAGATAGTTTTATGAAATTATCTAATTCCGAATTTATCTGGGATATCACTTCATCTAAAAAAGTAAATAAATCTCAGGATAGAAGTAATGCTGACGAAACTATTTCAAGAAAAAAAGTAAAGCTCGAATTAAAAAATATTGATATTATAGAATCTTCATACCAAGGAATGTTTTGGCAAAATATAAATGGCGACGGTGATATTTACATCTATCCATCATTTATTATTTATATGGATGTAATAAATGACAGCATTGGACTAATTGACATAAAAGATGTTAATTTAATTCATACAAAAGCTGATTGCGCTGAACCTGAAGTAAACCCGACAGATGCTCTTTTTGTTAAAAAACAATGGACAAAAGTAAACAAAGATGGGACTCCAGATAAGAGATTTAAAGGTAATATTGAAATACCTGTATATAAATATGGTCGAATCGAACTACAATCTAAGTTAGGTTTGAATGAAAGTTATTTATTTAGTAATGTAGAAAATTCAAAACAATTTACAGATATTTTCGAAGAATACAAAGCTGCATTCTAAAAATTAATACATTTCATGACTAAATATAAATTAAAAAATAAAATTTACAAACTGTTAAACCTAGAATTAGGGATTTATAGTAAGATTTTTGATTACACAATATTGCTGTTGATATTCTTAAATTGTTTATCAATTATATTTGAGTCTGTTAAAGCATATAGCATAAAATATGGAGTAATTTTTGATTTTATAGAAGGTGTTTCAGTATGGATATTTTCAATTGAATTATTACTTAGAATTTGGACAATCACCGAAAATTCAAAATATCAGAAACCAATTTCAGGAAGATTACTTTACATTTTTTCATTTGAAACTATAATTGATATTCTGGCGATTACCCCTTTCTATTTATCTTTCTTATCAATAGACTTGCGCTTTATTAGAATTTTTAGACTACTAAGAATCATTAGATTATTTAAAGTTGCTAGATATATAAAAGCATTAGATATTATAAGTGATGTATTCAAAAAAAGAAAGGAACATCTATTTATTACCATTTTATTATTGCTGTTTATGCTTGTGCTATCTTCTACATTGATGTATTATATCGAAAATAATGCACAGCCTGATAAATTCTCAAGTATTCCAGAAACTATGTGGTGGGGTGTTGCAACTCTAACCACTATCGGATACGGAGATATGTACCCAATTACGATAATTGGAAAGATCTTAGGTTCTATTATATCAATAATTGGCATTGGACTTTTCGCACTTCCTACAGGAATTTTAGCTTCAGGGTTTTCTGAAGAATTGGCAAATAGAGAGAAAAAAGCGAGCTTAATTTGCCCACACTGCAATAAAACGATTATTTAAAATCCTATTATTTCGTTTTAAATGACATAGGGGAAATAAAACTGTCCCCTAAACTGTCCCCTCCAATAAAATGTTATAAGTTTAATTATGGAAATAGTAATTTTAAAAAATGCAATTAGAGGAAATTAGAGAATACTGCTTATTAAAAAAAGGGGTTGAGGAATGTTTACCATTTGGTAATGATACCTTGGTATTTAAAGTGATGGGGAAAGTATTTTTGCTAACTGGTATTGATGGGCAACCAGTGCAATTTAATGTTAAGTGTGCTCCTGAAAAAGTAATTGAATTACGAGAAAATTATTCGTGTGTTTTGCCCGGTTATCATATGAATAAAAAGCATTGGAACACTATTGTATGCGATGGGTCGGTTAATAAAAAACTAATTGAATCCTGGATTGATGATAGTTATAATTTAATAGTTGTTAGTTTAACTAAAAAATTAAAAGCTGAATTAGATAATTTGTACATGGTATAATTGCAACCTTTTTTTATAGAAATTTCAGTTTTTCAATGAGGTCACTATAATAAGTAGGCGACCAAATTTGAAGGGCTTTATCATCTTTAAGGATTTCTAATATCAAATGTCTGGAAAAGGGAGCATCTCTGGAGCCTTTAGCTATTTTTCTTAATTCTTTAATGTCATATTTATATACGATAATCGGAAATATTCCGATTATCGTATTTATTTTAAATTTAGTGGTTTATTGCCTAAGCTTTTTGAGAAAAAGTAATGAACAATTCAAATATTCCCCCTATGTTCCCCCTTAAAAATCAAAAAGCCTGTAAATGATTAATTTACAGGCTTTCGTGAAACTTTCAGCGGTCCGGACGGGAACCACTTATAATATAATAGCACTTGGCTTTCAGTTAGTTGAGTTAGTTTTATTAATCAATGCCACCGAAAATGCCACCTTTTAAAATACTTCAATTCAGCTTGTTAATGAACTTGTTGAAACGAAGTTAAAAATAAAAATTGATTAAATAAAATTTAATCAATGTGAATTTAATATTTTTTTTAAGTTGATAAGCTTACTTGAACATCAGTAATATCAATGCCTGTATAAGAACAAAATTCTTTTATGGTAATAAATTGATGTACTTCTTTTTGATTCTTCTCTCTGATTTTTTCAAGAAGTTTACGACCATATCTTTCACTTTTTCCAGTTATACGCATAATATCTTTAGGGTAAATACAAATACGCTGCGGAACTTTCATACACTATCTATGCTTTATCTATACATTAATTATACTTTATGTATAACAAAGATAACATTATCATTTATTGAATAATGTGGCATAATCGGAATTAAATTAACAAAATGATTATAAGCGGAACACGCTATTTCATTGTGATTCAAAGCTAATATACTTTTGTATTGTCAAAAAAATCTATTCGCGATAGGATTTAACTTTGACCGTTTTGGTGGTTGACTGCGCAGCAGCCAACAAAATGAAACTAAAATTTAAAAATTATAATCATGGCAATACAAAAAGGAATAATCAAGCTAAAAGGAAAAATCGGAGAATTATCTTTTTACAAAACACAAGACGGGCATTTGGCTCGTGAAAAAGGCGGTGTGGATGCTAGCAGAATAGCTAACGACCCAGCATTTGTTAGAACAAGAGAAAACGGTGCTGAATTTGGATCATCAGCCACCTCTGGAAAAACTCTGAGAGATTCGTTACGCACTATGGTAATGACCGCTTCAGATAACCGAGTTACATCTCGATTAACAAAAGTGATGACTGATATAAAAAATCTTGATACAACCTCAGCACGCGGAGAACGAACTGTTGGCACTGCTATTGCTCTTGCTCCTGCAAAAGCATTGTTGAAAGGATTTAATTTTAATAACAAAGCTATTTTAGGAAGTATGTTATTTAAATCTTATTCAGTGAATGTTGGAACGGGTGAAATAACGATTAACGGTCTTGTACCCATCAATGACATTGCTTATCCGGCAGGAGCAACTCATGTGAGTATTAAAAGTTCTTGGGCAAAAGTAGATTTTGTAAACAATATTTATGATGTACAACTATCAAATATTGTCAATGCGCCAATCGATGCGAATCCTACAAACATGTTATTAACACCAGCAGCTGTGCCAGCAGGAGCAGGAACGGATTTGTATTTATTGCAAATTGAATTCTTTCAGGAAGTAAATGGCGTTCAATACACATTGAAGAACGGAGCTTATAATTCGTTAAGCATAGTTGAGGTAAATTAATCATGGAATTAATGCTCATTAGAAAATACGATAAGTTAGGTACTAATGGAACTCTATATAAAGGCGATGATATAATTTGTCATACTATTGAATTACCCTGGAAAGAAAATCAAAAAATGATTTCATGCATACCTGAAGGCAGGTATGCAATGGTAAAAAGATATAATGATAAATTTAAATGGCATTTTATTTTAATGAATGTGCCAAACAGAGCCTTTATATTAATTCATCCTGCAAACGATGCACTAAAAGAATTGAAAGGGTGTATTGCACCTGTTACATTTTTAGCATCGGCAGGAAAGGGTTATGAATCTAAGAGTGCCTTAAAGAAAATAATCTCCATCGCTTTTCCAAGGCTAGAACAACAAGAAAAAATTTATCTAACTATTAAATCAAAAAACGAACTATGAAACTTATTGATAGACTAAAATCCCCAACACCAAAGTTCTTTAAAATATTAAGAAACGTTGGATTAGGATTAGCTGCCGCAGGTAGCGTTATTGTTGCAGCGCCAATAGCTATACCCACAATTATTGTAACCATAGGCGGTTATTTAATTGTAGCTGGTAGTGTGGCCACTGCTATAAGCCAAACTGTGACCGAAAACGAAACAATTAAACAAAACTGAATACTAATTATTAAAATCATGATTAAGATGCAAGAAGAACAAAATCAAATCGGAACTAAGCAAACAAAAGTTGAGTTACAAATTATACCTGATGAAGCAAAGGTTGAATTAAGCGCAAGGAAAATTATTTTTTCCATCACTTGTGATGGATCAAAATTAACCAAAGCAGATTCTGGACTCGTTGAGGAATTTCAGGAAGAAATTTGGGTAAATGCAAAAGTTACTAAAGCAGAATCGGGACAAATTCCAGATATCGACGTAAGTGTGCACGAACGTTGCGGCTCTAAATTAACGAAAGCTGATTCAGGTATTGCTTAAAAACTAAATTATGTCAACACATCATAACATAGAAAGCGGAACTATCATGGGCACTGTTTCAGGAACAGTCTTAACTGTATTAGTGAACATAGGTTCATCGGATATTATTAAAACAGTTGTCCTTGCTGTACTTGGTGCAGTGGTTAGTTTTGGAGTTTCTTTATTGTTTAAGTGGTTGCTTAAGAAGTTTAAGTGACTTTGAAAATTAGAGTAAAAAGGTCGCCCGCAAGGAGCGACCTTTTTTTTATACAAATTTCAGTTTTTCAATGAGGTCACTAAAATAAGCAGGCGACCAAATTTGAAGGGCTTTATCATCTTTAATAAAGCGAACTACGTCTTCTTTTAAATTATCGAATGAAACTACATTGATCTTTTGTTTAAGCAGTACGATGATTTGTTCCGGTGTAATGCTTTCTTCCTTCCAGTCTCCTGTATCTTTGGCTCTGAGTAAAAAATGATTAACATCTAATTGAATTCCGTTTTTTATGTACCATTCCAGATCATACCAATCTCTTCCTTTTACTCTATTTTTCCATTTTCTGAATAAAAGCGCGTGCATTTTTCCTGCAAACAAACTTGGTTGTGTAAAACACTTTACATAAAAAGAGAAGGGTCGCAACAATAATTTTTCTTCTGTTTCA
The DNA here is from genome assembly GCA_021740825.1 of Bacteroidia bacterium. GTDB lineage: Bacteria > Bacteroidota > Bacteroidia > B-17B0 > Aurantibacillaceae > UBA4416. The sequence goes on from JAIOZA010000031.1 coordinate 11,518, forward strand.
AAACCAAGGGGAGGTTTGCAATCGATTTCTATTTTAATTTTGATGTCCCTGTTTGATTTTATGCCAGCCTGTTTAACAATATCTTCAAGTACCAATTCTTTCCATATCGTTTCTGATTTCAAAAAAGCCGAATCTACACTGGTTTGTGCTGTTTTAACTTTCTCTTTAATGCTCACCGTTATTCCAATTGCTTCAAATTCTGAGACGATTGCAGGAAAGTAAGCCTCTAAAGAAAAATTGCTTTCCTCTTTTAGTAATGAAAAATCCAAGTCTTCTGAAAACCTATCCAGTTTGTAAAAAATACGTAATGCTGTGCCGCCATAAAAAGCTGCTTTTTCAAAAAAATCTGTTCTTGACAATCCCGCCAGTGCTATTTCCTGCATGATTTCACGGAGGGCATCCAACTTTTGCTCTTCATTCTGCGGGTTGTATTCTGCTATCCATTCTTTAATCATAATTCATTCAATGTTTTAATAAGCATTTCAAGACTGTTTTTTTTAGGTGCATCACTCAGCCAGGAATGAATAATTGTTGTATCTAATTTCTTTAACATATTTTCATCCATCCGCAGATCTTCAATTAAAAAATCTTTTGTTTGACGTGTACTTCTAAGTGTAATTCCTGATGTGAAAATTACTTTATCACAAACAGCTTTTTCGCGAGAAGCTATCAGAGCATTTTGTTTAGGAGTAAGCTCTATGCTTTCTATACCAAAAGAATAATACGGGGAAGGAAGATGCTGATAACTAAATCTTCCCGCCGGAGTGTTGTACTTTTTAGCAGTTTTCATTGTTACAGAAGTGATTTCATAGACACGTTCTGGTATGAATCCCCAATAGGATAATGCAGCTTCGAGCGACACGTAACTTGGTCCACGTAAATGATTGGCTATTAAAAATGGCTCAGGAACCGGTAAGTCCGATTCGAGACCTGGTATATAAAGCCCTCTTCTTATGGAAAGTAATTGTCCGCTCTTCACCCATTCACTTATTTTATCATTTGGTCGCTTATAATCTTTAAGGATTTCCAACATCAAATGCCTAGAAAAGGGAGCGTCTCCAAAGCCTTTAGCTATTTTTCTTAATTCCATAATGTAATATTTATATACAAAAATCGGAAATATTCCGATTAAGTGCAATTATTTTAACAACAATAAATGATATTTTGTAGGATAATCGGAAATATTCCGATTATCCTATTTATTTTAAATTTAGAGGTTTACCGCCTCAGCTTTTACTTGCCTTTAAATATTTATAGAAGAGTGATTTGCGCAATTGCATTAAATGAGAAAGTTGCTGTTGCAAATTATTTTGATGCGCCTCAATTTGAGCTAATGTATTTTGAACATCTGAAAATGAACGATTGCCGGTATTAACTGAGTTTAAAGTTTCTTCAATTACATCAATTACATCACCTAAACGAACAAACTCAATGACCGAGCCTTTGAGGTATGGACGTAACAAACGAAGCTCCCAAATGCCCTGAAGCATGAAATAATAAAAATCTCTTTCATTTTTATCATCTGCCAGGAAAACAAATGAATTGCAAACATAATGCCTGAATGGCTTGCCTGAGTTGAGCCCTTTATTTAAAATAAAAAAGTGCGGTTGATTGTAGGTTTTACCTGATTTGTGTGTTTTGATTTTTGATTTTAACATAATGCTTTTTTTAAAGGGTTTGTATCCCTTTTTTCACCTTGTGTTTTGAACCTGTTTACTACTAATTTGAAAACAAAGAAAAAACCCAAAAAAACGAGCTAAAGAAAAGCCCGAAAAAAATGAAAAAAGAAAGCATTTTGAAAAGGCTGAACAATGAGGTTGCCAAGGTTTTTGACAAAAAAAATACTACCTGAATGCGGTAGTATTAATAAATTTTTTTAATTAAAATAATACCGCATGAAGTGTGGAGATTATTTTTGCAAAACCCGAAGGGCTTGACCTTGCAATCCGAAAGTGGAAAGCCTTAACTTGCTTTTCTTTTTTTATTGTGATTGGCTACGACTAATATAAAAAGCAAAACTTAAGAGTTACTAACAGAATAATCCAACTGACCTTCTGATTTTTATTCACAGTTTGAAAAATATTTTGGCAGAATTGTTCAAAATTAGATCCCAATTTAACAGAAAGTAAATAGATACTATTGTACCTTTACTAAAGTAAAGTTTGTAAAACAAAAAAGCTCCGCTGGAACGGAGCCTTTTCGGAAGTCTTACAAAGATTATATATATTGATAACCTTTTAGCGCACCCAACTAATGAGATTGGTATCAGCTTATGAGGCTTATGTCAATAAGATTTCTTCATTGGAAAGCTCACTTTTAGTGGGCTTTTTGCTCTTACAAAGCTGCTTAAAAAAATAATATTTTTTACATAATGAAATTAACATTTGGGTAGTTTTTTTAACATTGATAATCTCTTGATAAAAGTTAACAACTCTATAAAATGACTTAATTAACAATAGTTTCAAAGGGAAATAAAAAATAATTAAAAATTTATTGATTTGAGTTTTGTAGTATAGATTTTTCTTTTATTTGAATATTGATAAATTGGAATAAGTAAGGTAAAAGCGCCTGCGGCTAGCGTGGGATGAGGTTGCAAATAGTGAATGAAGTGAAGTGCATCCTGAAAGGTGCGCTGAACGAAATGAACGGTTTGCAATCCGATGTGCGGCGAGCCACCTGCGAGTGGAGAGAGGGTGTGCAGCATGGGAGCTTGAGGTACGAAAGCGGATGCAAACTATGTTGCAAGTGTGGCAAAAAGCCCCCTACATTTCCCCCAAAGGGGGAAAGCCAAAAGGCATGCCACACGATAGACAACACGAGTGCATTTTTGTTGCAAATTTTTATTGCAAGAAAAAACAAAAATGCACGAAGCCCGAACGACTATGCAGGCGAGCTGAAAAGTTGGTAGCCGGTGGACTGAAAGTGGCTGAAATGAATGAAGTGAAATGGCACCCAGTGGAAGTAGTGAAACGGATGTAACGGGTGAATAATGGAGCGAAATGAATGAAGTTACTTGAAGGACAGGATAGGCTACCGTGACGAAAGCACTGTGCAACGAGCAACAAACGTGACAAACCCAAAGCCTGTAAGGCAAAATAGCTTATGCTAAAAGCCTTGAAAAGACTTAGCTAAAGCATGTGCTATTTTGGTTTGGCGCGATTTGTTGCTTGCACCTGCTGAGGAACACCATTTCACCAATTAAACCTTTATTGCCAAAAGTTAGTTTGGAGTTTTCAGCATCAGGAATTATTGAAGTGTCTTCAATTTCGAATTTTTCTTTTTTTAATGTATCTATTTTGTTTTGTAAATCCTCTAAAATTGGCATGATTATTTACGGTATTTTTTTAGCATTTCTATTATTTCAATAGCATTCTGCGTTTCAAAACTATAGAACAAGTAGGCGATAATAAAAATAATTGTATTAACTACAAGACACTTAATTAAAAAATTAAACCTATCATTTTTAATGTTTCGTATGAAACTGACTTTTAAAAGTTCGTAGGACAATGATTTGACAATTTCCGCATCTGACGCTAAATTCATTTCATCTTGAAATGTTTTAAAACTTATTTTTAGTTTATGCTTTTTAGAGTTACAAAAAGGAAAATAAAATATATAATTATTAGGAGCAATAAAAAAATTTATTGCAGGTGGGGTTGCATTGCCAAATGTAATATTATCAGAAGGATTATTAGTAGGTTTTATTATACGAGATGTAACTATTATACAAACAGTTAGGGTAATTATAAATAAGATTAATAAAAACCAAAAAAAACAGCTGTAATAAATCGAGTATTGTGCTATTTTATCTAAAGAGACAAAAAAACCAACAATATAAGAACCTAAAATTGTTATAATAATTGCTGTTTTAGTGTCAATAAATCTTATAAGTTCTTGAGCATCATTAATAGCTAGGGATAAATAATTAATTTTATTTTCCATTTTAAATATTTGATTTAAAGGTTTTAAAAGCTAATTTACCATCTATCAATTTTTGATTCCCAAAAGTTAATTTGCCATTTGGACCACTAGGCCAAACATTTTTTGAATTCTCAGAAACGAGAATTTCATTCATACCTTTACATAATTTGGATGCATTATATGCACATCTACCAAATGCTTTTAAATCAGTATCATTTTTATAACCGAACTTAGTTACAATTGTGATACCATGATCAATCCCAATGCCTAGATTAATAGCTGGGATGCCATTTGAAACAAAAAATGGATTTAAAATACTTTCTCTAGCTTCTAATATATCCCAAGAAGCTTGCATACTACTTGATAAAGCCGCATCTCTACCTACTTCTTTTGTGTCAAATAAATTTAAAACTCCGTCACCTAAGAATTCGGTTGAGGTGCCTTTGTTTTTATCAACTATTTTGGCAACAATACCAGCGTAAACATAAAAAATAAGAAACATGTTAATTAGCCCATTTTGACCATTGATTATATTAGTTGAACCTCTGATGTCTGTCATCATAATTGCAAATTCTCGATTTTCAAACTTGCCAAATTTCATTGGCTTAGTTTCAAAACCTGGTACTTCAGCCTCTTCGTTCAGGCGAATAGAATCCATTGCTTTTTTTAATAAATCAGTTGTCTCTGCATCTTTGTCGATGTGTGATAACGCAATGTTAAAATATTGTTTTGTCAATAATTCTAACTCTTTTTTTAAATTTGAATCCATATCTTAATTATTTTGACACACAATTATTGTAATTAGAAGTAAATTACTATACGCAGTAACACTTGATTTTATGGCTAAAAACCAAGTAGTTATTTTTAATTTGCAAAAATTAATTATCTTTAGATACTCATACCTGAAAAAGCTAGATAGCTAACACTTAAATATGCAATAATCATTATAATCCAATCGGAACACTGGCGAAGATTGTTACGTGAGCACATGTGTTACAAACAAGTTGCAACATAGCTAAAGTATTGCCTCCCATATTAATTGTTCCATTTGAAAATGTTGGTGGAGCAATAATTTCTCCTAACCCAAAATTTTTATCACCGCAGCACGGACATTTGTAATTAGAATTATGTTTGTTTAACCATTTCTCAAAGGTTTGTTGTTGAGTTGAAGATAAAGCCATAATTTTTATTTCTTTTAGTTAATATTTGATGTAAACTTAATTTAATGAATATTACCATGCAATACGTAGTACTACCTGATTTTTGATAGAGTAGTACTACTTGGTTTTAAAAGATTTTTATATATAATGAAATTATAACCTAAGGCAGAAGAACATATTAATATTGCTTTGCAAAAAAATAAAATTGAATAAGGTAGTTTGAAAAAGTTTATTGATGCCAGAGATGCAGAGCGTGTATTTGTGAAGTGTGCTAAAATGTAAAAATTATTATTCTTTTATAATTTTAACTGTTTTTAAATAATCCTTATCCTTAACAGTTAAAAAATACATCCCCGCTGAAAGATTTTGCAGATTAATTTGAGAAGTAAAAGGACTAGATAAAACAACTTGCCCTAAATAGTTTTTGATTTCAATTGTTGAATTTTGAAATTGGTTGTTTTTATCATCAATATTTATAATTGAATTTGTTGGATTGGGGTAAATAGAGATTTGATTTTCAATCAATAGTTCATTGATTGAAACATCAAAATCTGAACTACATTCTTCAGTATAACTATAATTACCAACCGTAAATTTACCAAAACTATTAATGAAGTTTCCTTCGAAAATATCGTTCGTTCCAACATAAATTGTGTCTTGAAATATTCCAAAAGCTGTAATAGGCTTATCAATTAAAGTATCTATAGCACACCACTTTGTTCCATCCCAAGTTGCTAGGTTGGGTGCAATAGAATTTCCTGCAAATGAAAAACCTCCGGCAACATATAACTTGTTCTTGTGTTGCATCATATCTAAAACAGATGTGCCACTATTTGTGGTATTGTTATAATCCTGTAAGCCAGTACCAACGGTTTTCCAATTGACGCCATCCCAACGTTGGATACCATTACCCACATTTCCTTCTGAATGAAGAATATATCCTCCTATATACAATTCATTATGAAATACTTCTAATTTATTAATACTACTAAAAGCCCCTTTTAACGAATCTGAATTTCCAACCCGTTGCCATGTTCCATTTTTTAAGACTGCTATATCCGTTTGACCAGTTGAGATGTGAAAATTTCCACCAGCATATAATTCTCCGTTGTATATAGCGCAATCTCCTACAAAACTATTGTTACCTAAAAAATAAGAAGCTGGAAAGTTAACGCTAGACCATGAAGTTCCATTCCACTTTGCAATACTATTTGAATTGATCCCTGCAACTTGAGTAAAGGTACCAACAGCATAGAGATCATTATTAATGACTCTTAAATTCAAAACATTTCCCCCCGATGCACCAATATTAATCCAATTCGTACCATTCCATTTAACTAAGTGTTCCATTGATTGAGAATTAATTGCTACAAAATCACCCCCCATATATAATTCGTTATTATATATTACCATCGATCTCACTATATTGTCAATGGTATCTTTTACTACCCAGCTAACCCCATCATAAATGCAAATAGCTATATTTCCATTAGTATCAAATGGTATAAAGCCACCAACATACATCTTATTATTAATAGTGTCGCTAGTTACCATTCGCACTTGTGCTACTGAAATTGGAATGCCTGTATTAATCCATTTCTGGGCTAATGCAGGAATGGTAATTAATATACCTAATAAAATATATAACGTTTTTTTACTCATTACTGTTTAATAAATTTTTCAGTAATATATCTTGGCTGAAAACCTTGATCTAAAATACTTAAAATGTTTTCAAATTTCGTGAAATGAAAACGTCCGTTGGATGATATAATTGATTCATTAGAAATTATTTTAAAGTGGGATAGAGAATTTTCATTATATTTTCTCCATCAAGAATTGTAGCAAATTTTTCATCACCATTTTCTTTGTATGCCCCTGCATTATTATTTTCTATAAATGACCATTTGTTTTCTTTTTCTAATTCTACACTTTTTGAAGTAGTTTGAAAAAAACCAACGAAAGTTTCTCCCGTCTTATACGTGACTGTTGCAGAAGCATAAGTTGGTTGTTGCGCGAATGCTTTCATTTGTAAAAGTTCCATATTTAGTTTATTTAGTTTTATTTAGAGTTTATTACTTACTATGATTTATTCTATTAAGACTTAAATATCTATTCCTTAAGTATCTTAACCGTTTTGTTATTCTCTTTATCCTGTATGGTTAAAAAATACATACCAGCAGAAAGGCTTTGCAAATTAATTTGGTTTGCAAATGGAGAACAAAAAACTAACTGCCCCAAATAATTTTTGATTTGAATAGTTGAGTTTTGTAATTGGTTGTTTTTATCATCAATATTTAAAATTGAAGTTGTTGGGTTAGGGGAAATTTTAATGTTATGAAATTCATTTATATAATTTAATGATACATCTGTTGTTATATTCATAGTAAAATCTAATTGTGAAGATTGAATGTTTACATCAGTACCTGCGCCATCATTACGCCATTCTTTAACAATTAATGAAAAAGCATAAATACCTAAAGAGTCTTTATGAAAAGACACATTACCTAAAACATCTATCGAACTGCCAATTGCTGTATAATAGCTAGAAGCAAAACATTGTGTTAATTCAAAAGTCAAACTGTCATTATCTAAATCATAAAACTGAGGCTTAAATATGACACTATCGTTTTTAATTAATAGTGTCATATTTTTATTTTGTAGAATAGGCGCAGTATTTGCTTGTGTGCTAAATGGTGTAATATACAAAAATGTCGATAATTTAATATTTTCATTATCCGACTGAAATATATTGTTAATATTTGCAACCCTAAAACTGTCTTGCCATCTAATCATAAAATTGCCAGGACCTGGATAAGTACAAGTGCCATAATACTTTTTTAAAAAGCCATTATTTGTAGAAATGGTTTGAACCAATTTTGATGTATCGGTTTTTACACCCCAATTTATTAAAATATATGGTCTATTTACATTCGTGTTTGCGTCAGTTAATAAGTAAGTTGTATCGGCGTACTTATATCCACTTTGCCATAACACTTGCATATACCCAGCTTTAATATCCTGAGAACTAAGGTGCAAATGACTAAAAAAAAGAAATATTAATACTGAACGTTTAATATTTAACGATTTTAAATGATTTATAATCTCCATTATCATTAGTTATTCTTAATATATATATACCTGAAGCAGGTATTGATAAATTTACACTATTTTCTTCAGGTTTTATAATGCTAGAAAAAACAACTTTGCCTATTGCGTCAAATACTTCGATAGTTGATTTTTCTTTAACGCCATTAACATAAATTTTATTAGTAAAAGGATTTGGGTAAATTGAAAGGTTATTTTGCGACATTTCATTTTCATTAATACCAACTTGAGTACTCATACCATTTATGTCAAATTCATTAATAATAATATCGCCATTTCCTGTACCTGTTGTGCTTGGAGGTGAAAATTGATATGCGTTATTTCCAGGATCAACTACTGGGTAGGGAGTATTAAAATTAAATGAACTAGAAAGTGTCTCACCAGTAATAAATAATTTATTATTGAAAATTGATATTCCAAATCCTGACTCGGAACGATTGCCTCCGACGAAAGTCGACCAAACAGGCCCAAAACTATCATTAGCAAATGCATTAATAAATACATCCCCATCTATAAAACCAGTGCCGGATGAGCCATAAAATGTTCCATTATAAAACCCAGGTTGGCTTACAATATTAAAATCACTACTATTCGTGGAGCCTGTAATAAATATATTATTGTTGTTATCTTTCGTTATAGCTCCTGCCCAATCTGTGTCAGAACCGCCGTAATAAGTTGCCCATTTTGCTTCAAAATTAGTTTTAAAACAAACTATATAACAATCTTGGACACCATTTAAATTAAATGTAGGTGTAGTACCAAACTGTTTGATAGGTAAATTAGAACTAAAAGTGGTTCCAAAACAATAAATATCATTACCAACTGTTAGTAATCCATCACCATCAGCAGCCCAATCATCTGAAGCGCCACCATAAAGCGTTGCCCATATTCTGGTACCACTTGGATTAAATTTAAGAAGAAAAAAATCTGTTTGACCGGCATTAGTTGTATTATAAACTTTAGTAGTGCTTAAAGGATCTGGGTCAAAAGTGTTAAACGTAGTGCTGCCAGTTTGCCCCCATACAATAATGTTACCACTTGCATCCGTTGTTACTGATTTTGGATAATCTTCTGCATTGCCACCATAATAAGTTAGCCAGCTTAATTGGTCGCTAGAATTAAATCTCGCTATTAGGCCATCTGAAGAGCCTCCACCGTATGCACTTTGCGTATAATATGATGCAGTATTAACTAATGTAAGACCACTTGCTGTATAACCCACTAAATATTTATTACCAGATGCATCCATGCAAATACTAAATGCACGCTCATCACCAGAAGTCCCTATTAAATTTGACCAAATTGCTGCACCGTTGGATGATCTAAACTGTGCTATAAAAGCATCTGAATAGCCCTGAAAATTTGGACAAGGAGTAGCGCCTGACTTGTTAATTTTCGGAAAGTTAGAACTCCAGGAATAACCGCATGCATATACGAATGAATTTGAATTATCTGGCACAATACTCGTAATTTGTTCATCATTACTACCTCCAAAATATGTTGACCATTGTCTTTGACGGTTGGCGTTGAATTTTATTAGTATGCCATTACCTATATCATTTGCAACATATGAAGAACCAGTAGTAATTGGAAATGATGGATTATTTGAAAACCCTCCGACAAAAATATTACCTAAATTGTCGTTTTTAATTGATTGACCTGACTCTCTACCTCCATTATTACCATAATACGTACTCCATATTAAGTTAGCAATTGCTGTTGCCGAAGTTGTTGAGTTACCTTGATCAACTTCAATAATCAAAGTTAAAGAAGAAGTATATGAACCAGAATTAAAAGTATATTTATTGCTAGCACCATTTGTTTGCCAAGCAGGAGTCCAGCTAGTTACTGCTACTGTGCTGTTACTGGTTGTTAATTGATATACTGTTGGTCTATCATAAGTTAAGTTGCCGATGCTACTGTTAATAGATAACGCATTGGTTGAACCATTTAAACTAAAAGAAGTAGCTCCAGTAAAAGTCATTTGTATATTTGCAGGATTGCCGCCTGGTTTTACAATAAAATAATATTTAATGCCATTTTGATTTGAACTGCACATTAAATCAATATTATTATAAAGATTTGGAGTTATTAGGCGTTTATTGCCTAATACACATCGTACACCATTACTATCTAAATGCCCTAAATAATAATTCAAATAGTCTTTATCTTGCTGTTCCATAGGATAAGTCTTTGCACTGGATAGCGACCTATCAAAAGTTAAATCAATACGATGTAATGTATCATTTGTTGACGCAACAGTATCGATTCTTGCAAACACAAAACTTTGACTATTATTATTGAAATAAAATTGAGGGTACGTATTATTAGTATAAAATTTAACTTCAGGAATTGAAATATTACTTGAATTCCTTAATTGGCCTTTATTTGAATAATACATAAAATTAGGGGATGGAATTTCGCCATTAAAATCAGTAGGAGTAATAATATCTTTCTGAATATACTTGCATGTTGAATAAACGTAACTACCTGTGCTAGTTTCACTCTCTCCGGTTACAATGATGTTATTTAAACTATCAATTGCTAAATTAGTAGCTTGATCGTTTAAATGATTACCATCAGTTTGAATGTCCCAAATTTTTGTTCCACCGCTGTTGTACTTTACGGTGTAATAATCTAATTGATTAATGTCAGAAGAAATACTACCACAAACATAAATATTCGAAGAAGCATCCATTTCCATATCAAAAGCTTGGTCGGGATTATTACCTGTGCTATTAATTACGTTGTTCCATTGTAATGTACCGCTACTATTGTATTTTATGGTACGAATTTCTTTACCAAGTGTAGAACTTGTTGAATAACCAGTTATATAGACATTACCAGAACCATCCACTTGAATACCTTTAGCTTGGTCATCTAAATTTGAAACGCCATTGTAGGTTTGTTGCCAGGCAATAGTTAATGAACTAGTTAATTTTGCAACATACATATTGAATCCTTGACCGCTTACTTCTGTAGCACCACATATATAAGTATTACCACTTGCATCGGTAGTCATTCCTGTTACAATTTCAACACTTGATGTCATTGTTGAACCCAAAGTAATGGTTTCGGATCTAACACCAGTTGATGCGGTAAAAGTTAATGTTGCGATTTTGTAGTTATTTGTGCTTTGGGTTACAGCACCTGTAACGGTTACTTTATTTGACCTAAACCCAATTTTTACGCCGCCATCATTCAAGGAATTATTATCAAATAAATCTGTCCAAATCTGTGTTCCTGTGCTTCCAAATGCAATAGTTAAAATGTCCGCATTAAATCCACTATTGTATTCCGCCCCAGTAATATAAGAGTTACCGCTACCGTCAACTACTATATCTTTACCAACACAACCATATCCAGCCCCTGAATAGGTTGTTGAAAATTGTTGTGATCCTGAAGAGTTATATTTTCTGATAATTAACTCAGGAGCTAATGTGGTTGTATTGTTTGTGATAGCACCAGTAATATATACATCACCTGATGAAGTTATTGCTAAACCTGAACCAAAATCGTGATAATTAGCAGTACCATTAATTTGTTTTGACCAAAGAGTAACACCTGAAGAATTTTTTTTAGTTAATAAAATATCAGTGCTACTATTACTTGTGGTTGTAGCACCTAATGTGTAAATATTACCAGAAGCATCTGTTTTTACAATATTTTTGTAAAAGAAATTTTGAGTACCATCATTTGTTTTAAAATCCTCGAAAGCCATATTTTGTGCTTGAGAACAAAGCATTGCACTTATTAAAGTAAATGCAAAGAGTAATAGTTTTTGTTTCATCGGTTTGATTTTTGGTTATTTTTTTTGTAGATAGTGAAAATAAAATTGATGGTAATTTATTTTAGGTTGAAAAGGTACTGTTGTTATTTGGTAGCCACAATACGTAGTACTACTCGATTTTTGATAGAGTAGTACTACTTGGTTTTGCATGATTTATATTTAGAAAAAATGTTATAGACTGTTTGATTTATTTACGGAAAACTGAAAGAAGCCTTTTGAATAATTTGGAGTTACGCAGTTCTCGACTGCGCTCGAACTGACATTAACGTTTTAAAATGAAATTTTATTAAGGCCTCGGCTTTTGCCTATGATTATTGGAACTAATAATATTTATTATTGCCTGATTTTAATGCAAGTAGTACTACTTGGTTTTGGAAGATTATAATGTGAGAAAATTATAGCCTAAGGCAGAACAACATATTAAAATTGCTTTGAAAAAAAATAAAACTGAATAAGGTAGTTTGAAAAAGTTTATTGTTGCCAGAGATGCAGTGCGTGTATTTGTGAAGTGTGCTAAAATGTAAAAATTATTATTCTTTTATAATTTTAACTGTTTTTAAATAATCCTTATCCTTAACAGTTAAAAAATACATCCCCGCTGAAAGATTTTGTAAATTAATTTGTGAAGTAAAAGGAGTAGTAAAAATAACTTGACCTAAATAGTTTTTTATTTGAATTGTTGCGTTTTGAAATTGATTTTGCTTATCAATAATATTTAAAATTGAAATGGTTGGATTTGGATAAATGGAAATGGAATTAAAATGATGTGTATTTTCAAATATTCCAGTTGTAAAATCACAAACTTTATTTGTAGAATTTATATTAATTTGATTGTCTTGAAAACACCTAAAACTACTCGGAACTGCATCAGGTACATCGGAACAATAACCTAAAAATTGAAATGCTAAATGTTTGTACCCAATTCTTTCAAAAATAGTATCTGTACCAGTTTGAGTGCTTTGATTTGTAGTTCCAAACATGTAATAGTTTGTGTAATTTATTTTTCGCCAAATTAAATTTTGTCCTTGTATAGTACTTGTGCCTGCGTCAACAATTTCAATAAAAGATTGTGCGCAACTTGTGCCTCCATTTTTCCAACAACGCCATTTTGAACCAATTGGTCCAAAATATATTAGAGTGTCGCTATCACTAATATTAGTATTTGTACTATTAAAAAACACCACATTATTTTGTAATGAGGTATAAAAATAACTATAGTTATTTATTTGCCCATTAATGTTATAACCGTGCGTTTCGTTTTTGATTTTATTGAAGATAGTAGTTCCAACAAGTGTATCATATAAATAAGTTTGCTTTGTATATTTTGTATCCCATAACGGATTACTATTATCAAAATGCCAAACAGAATTTGGGGTACACCACAATTGCGCTTTAACAGAAATTGTAATTAATAATATCTGTATAATTAAAAAAAGTTTTCTCATTGGTTAATGATTAATAATTAAAGATTGGTTAAATATCGTCTCGTTTTGAGTAAATTGTAGAATATAAGTACCATTTGGTAGCATTGTAGTATTAATAGTACTAGTTTCATTTTTAAGTTCTTGTTGCAAAACAATGCTTCCAAGTATATCAATTATTTTAATAGTAGCAGATTGATTGTAAGGTGCAGTAATTGAGATAAAATGCTGTGCAGGGTTAGGATATATTTTTATAGTATTGGTATTATTAAATGATGGCAAACCTGTTAATGATGAACAATCTGCTAAAAAACATATATTTATATCTGCTTTTATAAGCCAGTTTTGTGCATTGCTTCCTATATTAACATCTGCGGCATCACCAACAAAAAAATAACCAGTATTAGTTTTGCAAAAATCTCGTAAACGATTAACTGTAGAACTTGAATCTGCAAATACCGTTTGATAATTTAAACTATCACCAACACTGTTTGTAAGCATTACGTGTGTAACATAAGCACCCTTTGGCTTAGGCCCAACATAAGCCGTAACGTGTAAACCTATAGTCATTAAATTGCCATTATCAAGTTCTTGAACATTTAATAATTCAGTAAAATTACCAGCTGTACCATATTTTTTATTCCAAATTACACTACCGTTGTTTTTATTTATTTTCAGTAAATTATTTCTTGATTTTGGCGTCCCCATAACGCCTGCAAGCATTACGTCCGTATATCCGTTACAAATTACATAATTACTGTCAGATGTTTCAATAAAATTTCCTTCATAATCCTTAAAAGGAGTGTAGTAGGTATTTGCCCATATTTGATTAAACAAACTATCATATTTAACAACTCTATAATCTGTGTCTGTATTAGGATAGATAATCTGTTGATAACACACAAAACCTTTATCAAGTGAATGAACCATTTTTAAGATACCTCCTATTTGACCTGGCACTTGAACTGTTTTCCGCCACAATTCATTTCCGTTAAAGTCTACCTTCATAATAAAGCAATCGCCAAAATCAAATTGGCCAGAAGAACCATAAACTATTAAGCCATCGCTTACCACTAAAGATGATGCAAATTGGAGTGCAGAATCTGCAATAGGATTAGTATATTCTTTATGCCAAAGTGTATCCAAATTTTTGTCAATTTTCCATAGCATACCATGCCAAACATTGCCAGCCATTCTACCTACTATAAAAATGCTTGTATCTAGCCAATTAATAGAAGGTTTACGAGGTGTTGTAACCAAATTTATATTTGGCAAACTTATGTTTTTTAGAGTAGTAATAATTCCGTTTTCATCAATTAATCGGAGATCTATTTCTATATTACCATTATTAAATCCATCATTATGACTAATCACTAAATAATCATTATTGAATTTATTTACACTTTGAGCTAATTCAAATCTAGTTGGATTACCAAATAAATTTTGAAATAAGTATGGTGGTGATTGCGCAAAATGAGTTTGAGCAATGCAACATAATAAGAATATAAAAAGACTTTTTATCAAAATTTCAGTTTTCAAATAAATGTAAGTATAACTAACCTTTTATTATAGATTTTATTGTTTAATTAATTTTTTTATTTCTGTTAAATTATTATCTATAAATAAATTTACAAAATATATACCAGAAGTTAAATTTTGAGTATTTAAAATAGCTGATGTTTTATCTTTGCTTAATGATTCTTTTAGTAATTCTTTACCCATTAAATCATATACTATAACAGCCGCAGAAGAAAACTTCGCAGGCAGTAAACAAAGTACGTTGGTATTATTATTAGTTGGGTTAGGATAAATAAGCATACTATTTGTTACAGACTCAAAGCTTTCTGTTATTTGGTTTTGTTTTAAACGTAAACCACTACCAATAGAAGGTAATTTTACATACTCTTCATATTTGTAACCAAAAACTTTACTTAATAAAGCCTGAGCATGAGCATAAGCATAATCATTTTTATCATTAGCAATTAATTCAATAGCATTTCTAATTTGAGCATCTGTTTTGATGGTGTAAATTTTATCGGAAGTTAATTTTAAAGTTACTATCAACTCTTGTAATTTACTAAAATTATCAAGGCTTCCATTATTTTCTGCTTTGATATCATACAATAAATTAGTTGCTTCAGCTAACTTCTCATTTGCAACATAATAAGACAATAAGCGGTTTTTTGAACGAATACGATTATCTGCAATTAAAAGAGTTATTATACTATCTTGATTATAGCCTTTAATAGTATCTGTTAACATTGATTTTACTTGATTATCAACTGCCAATGCTTTTTCTTGATTAAGTGTGGCTATTTGTGTTTCTAATAGAATACGAGCAGATGGAGTATTTATGTTTTGTTGTTCGGTTAAATTTTGTAAAATACCATTGGGCAAATTACGATCTAATAAAACTTGCCAAACTGTTTGTGATACGGGCTTATTTTTATCATGAATTTCTAGAATATGCCCATTAGGAGTAGATGTTTTAGAAAAATAGATCATTAAAACTTCATCTGATAAATAAGGGCTAGCTTGGTCTAATACATTTTTTAAATTTCCCTCGCTCATATTACTATTAATTGCATCTATTAAGCCTGCTGTATTATTAGCGTCAATTACAGATTTTAACGCTGTTATACTTGCCGTGTTTTTTGCAATTAAACCTAAAACTTGGCCAACACCTAATCCACTTGTTGAATTTAAACTTAAAGGACACATACTATTATAATTTAATGCTGAAGAATTTGCATTTGGTAAAAGTTGAGAACTATAATAAAATGGTTGAGTATTTTGAGATATTTCAGGATTAAAAAAGTATGTTACGGTTGGGTTACCTTCATCATAAAAATCACGAGGAGGAGGACTTGCACTATTATGTGAAAATCTATTATTTGCTCCAATATTACTATTACCTTGTATAGCATCAATCATACCTACATTGCCCCATGGTTGCCCATCATCATGTAACCAAATATCCATCCAATTTTGAGAAGTTTGGCCGTATTGATTACAACGTAGTTGTAATCCATCACCTGGATTGTTACCTCTGTTGTCACCAACAATAGTAGTAGCAACATTTAATTTATTGATTGAGTTGCGGTATAACATATTAGTTAACCCACCAGTTTGATAAAAGAAAATACCTGTTGCAGAATTATTAAAATTATTAGTGGCTGTAGTAGTTAAATTATTATTTGAAATGTCATAACCTGTGCTCACTTCAGAATAAATACCATATGGATATGTGTTGTTTGTTGTACCTCCTTGGGCTATATCAATACGATTGTTTGTGATTCTGGAATTATGAGTACCACTTATATATATTGCACGGTTACAATTTACAAAATCATTATCATTAGCAGTAATACTTGCAAATGGAGACGCTTCAGTAGAGTGAATCCCGTAATTTAAATTTAAAAATTTAGATTGAATATTTGTTGAATATGCAGCACATCCATTTGAACCGTATATAGAACAAACTTTATACCTATCTAAAAAGAAACTACCGTCGTAAGATGTAATACCATTACCTCTATTTTCTATATTAGGTAAGTTTGGATTTATATTTTGATAAACATTGCCATACAGTTTAATTCCTTCTACAGCCCAAAGATTAATAAAAGACTCAAAATATGGCTCTGATGGGTCTTTTAAATTACTATTTACCTCAAATAGAGAACGATTGATATAACTAATATTAGCTAACTTATTACCGTTAAATGGGAGAAAATTGTGATAAGCCCAAAAAGTAGCAGATATTTTATTGTTTATAAATTTTGCATTATCACATTGCACTATACCGCCAAAATATCCCCCCCAATCAATATTCCCATTTTCATCGTTTTTAGAAGTAATTATACCAATTTTTGCATCTCGTACCAATCCTTGATTAATTATCTTTACAATGCCTTGATATGTGCTTAACCCATTTGCATTGATACGCTGTGGCTGATTTGATGTGCCCCATACTTGAATACCAGACCAGCTCGGACCCCATGCATTTATTTCACCGCCATCAACAATTAATCTACCTCCTCTTTCAACAATAATTCTTCCATTATTAGCCATTCCAACTACACATCTAATAGTAAGAGTTGCTCCAGTTTTTACAACAATATCTTGATACATTTGAATATCAAAATCCCAAGTTTCATTATTATTCACGACAAGCGGATAATTAGCTGCAGAGGTCACTTCTTTCACATATTTACGAACATTAGAAGTAGAAAGAGTTCTATGCATTTTACCCATTTGCATTGGGGATACATATCCCATATATAAACATGCCCCCATTAAATTATTAGTAGAATATGGATTTGTCACATGGTCATACGGATCCCAATTCCAGCCTCCTTGATGATAACATGCTCTATTTGCAGGAGGAGAACAATAATTGTTCCAAGACACATCAAATACATCGCTCATGTATTCAGGATTGGTCATATCATTAGTTTCAGGACAACATCCATTTTGATACGTATGATATAATCCCAAACAATGTCCTAATTCATGGTCAATAGTGCCAGAAGGAACAGAGCCACTAGATCCATCACCAAAAACGACAATTGAAGAGTTTGCTGTTCTATTTTGATAAATTGGAGTTGTGGCAAATGCAGAAGCTCCACCAAAGCTACCATTTGTAAAATAGATTGGAATAGAATTTAATCTCGTAGGATCAGCGGCCATAACAGCTGATTGTAATTGATTTACATTTGAAGATGTATTTAATGTATTGTCTTGATAGAAATAAATACCTGTTAATTCGTATCTAATTCTTGCATCAGCTATAAAAGGAATACCTGGTATAGGCCAACTCGGTGAATCGGTAAATTCACGTCTATGATTTAACCAATTAACTGCTAAATTGAAATTAGTAATAGTGTAAGCATTATTTTGCCACATATTACTGCCATCTGCTTTTTGAAAAAAATGTAGAGCAATTTTTATGGTTTTTACTGGAGTATTTATTGTGGGAATATAAGTTTGGAATTTAGAATATTTATTTACGTAGTCTGATGAAAAAATATTACAATTACCAGTATTTACTATGTTTGAAGAAGATATTATATCATTTTCATAGTTAGCAGGGTAAATTAAATTACCAGATGAAACTGGAGAAGAAATATTCGGATCAGTTTGAGATGGCACAGGAATTGGTTGTGCAATTAGTTTTACTGAAACTGTTAATAGTGCTATAAATAAAAGACGATTTTTCATTGTTTTGGTTATTAATAAAATTTAAATAAATAGATTAGCCAAAACTATTGAAGAGCTTTGATAAATAAAATACGTAGTACTACCTGATTTTAGATAGAGTATTACTACTCTATTTTGAGAAAAAAATTAGAGTATTTTGAATATATTACTTTTGTTTATATAATCCATAAGTTCAATAGGACTATTTGTTTTTGTTTTTTTGGATATACGATACCTATGTCCTTCGATGGTTCTTACGCTTACATATAGGGTATCTGCAATTTCATAATTTGATTTTTTTCTATTAATGAGTTTGAGAATTTCTATTTCGCGAGAAGTAAAAAAGATATCAGGAATTAAATTTTCTGAAATAGGTGGATTTTGTAGCAAAGATGCTATTGCATTTGAGACTTTATCATCATAATAGTAACCGAGCTCAAAAACTGAATTTATAGCTTTAAGAATAATTTCTATATCACAGTTTTTAGGTAAAAATGCACAAGCTCCATTTTTAATGAATTCAAAAATATAGTCATCATTAAAATGAGAACTCATCATAATGACTTTTATTTTTGAGTATTTGAGATTAATTATATATAAAGCTTCTTTGCCATTCATCGTAGGCATTTCGATATCGAGTAAAATAACATCGGGTTTTTTAAGTTTTAACTCTGCTAATAATTCTTTACCATTACTTACATCAAAAACAATATTTATGTTGTCAAATTCTTTTAAAAGTGCTATTAAACCATCACGAAATAAGGAGTGATCATCTACGATTGCTAAGTTGATAGGTTTTGCCATTGCTTAGTAAGATTATTTAATAAATATTTTAAATAAATAACAAAACTAATTTTAGTGAACGCTATATACAATCCGTAGTACTACTGAATTATTTATTTAAGTAGTAGTACTGAATTTTAAATTAATTTTCTAAGTAGAGAGAGGGACTTTTTTTTCTTTTTGCATATCCTAAAAATGCTATATAGAATACATAGCGTTTTATTCTTTCTTTGTCTTTAATACAAAGAAAGAACCAAAGAAAAATCAAGGCAAAACGATTGCTGCGCGCTCTTTCGGTTGCAAAGTTTCGTAACAAAAAACACTAAAGGTTTTTCAAACTCAACTAATGAAATCAAAATTAGCACCTTGTTATCGTTTTTAACAGTGTTGCAGAATACGCTTCGATTTTGGGGTGGTGGGAGATTGGGAGGTGTATATTTAAAACTAAAATACGAAATATTATGGCAAGAAAACATAACACGGATAGGAATGGAAATTCCTGGACAGATGAAACAAAAAAAGCTGTTTGGAATAAAGCAGAAATAGTTCCAGGTATTGATTCATCACAAAAGAGAAAAGATCATTGTGGTGCTTGGATAGAATGGAGTAAACATGGTGACACGGCAGAAAACGGAAGCGGTTGGGAAATTGACCATATTAAACCGGTTGCTAAAGATGGCACAGATGACTTGAGTAATTTGCAGCCATTGCAATGGAAGAATAATAGAACGAAAAGCGATGATTATCCAGCAAAAGATTATTGCAAATTTTCTACGAAATAATTGCCAGTAAAAATTAATAATTTTAAAAAAAAATTTATGACTGAATCAGAATTTTTCCCATACCATAATTTTCATATTGAGTTCAAGCTTGATGATGGAACTAAATTATCGGGATTACTTAGTGATCCAATGAATCACAATGAAACAAAAAAGACAAGAACAATTTATGATTTTATACCTACAATAAATATGATTGCTTGGAAACAAGCTAAACAGAATGGTGATAATGTAAAAATGAAAGAATTGCAGGGTGAAATAGATATTGTAAAAATAGTATTGGTACGAAGGTTATAGTTATAAAGATGAAAGTGTATAAATATCATTAATTTCATGCGGAGTTTTATAAATAACAGCGTTAAAAAAGTATTAAAACAAAAAGTGATTTTTTAGCATTGATATTTTTTATACTAAAGTTAGAGCAGCATAAAATCAATACCTATCAGTAGTACTACTTAATTTTTGAAGTTACAGATTTAGAATGCCATTTTTTTCGGCATATTCAATGAGGTCGATTGGTGTATTGGTATTTGTTTTTTTAGAAATATTATATCGATGACTTTCAATAGTTCTAACACTGACGCAAAGTTCGTCGGCAATTTCAGCATTTGTTTTTTTTATACAAACTAGTTTTACAATTTTAATTTCTTGTTTAGTAAATGCTGTATCAGCCACAACTTTGTTATTTGTAGGTGTTTTTTTTAATAAGGATGCCATTGCTGCAGATATTCTATTCTCGTAGAAATATCCATGCTCGTAAACATAATTTAGTGCATCGAGTAACTTATCGATATTACAATTTTTAGGAAGGAAAGAACAAGCACCTGCTTTTATGAATTCGATGATGTGTTCGTCATGGAAATAATTGGTCATGATTATGACCTTAATATTTGGATATTTCAGTTGCATTTTTTCCAGAGCTTCCTTACCATTCATAACAGGCATTGCAATATCTAATAATACAATATCTGGTTTTGACGATTTGAGGTTATCCATCAATTCTTTTCCATTGTTGGCATCGAATAAAATATTTATCTCCTCATATTCAGCTAAAAGTGATATAAGTCCTTGACGCATAATTACATGATCATCAACTATGGCTATGTTTATTGTTTTTTTGATCATTTATACTAATTTATTTGAATTTAGTGGCACTGTTAAAGTAATTGATGAGGAATTAATATCTTTATTATAATTGATATTTGCTTTAAGTAAAATAATGCGCGCTTTTAACGATTTAAGTCCTAAGCCTTTTGAATTTTCGGTAAATAAATTCATTTCTTCATTGCTAATGCCTTTACCGTTATGTGTTACTTTAAATACAAGACTTTTATTAAGACTATTCATAGAAACACTGAAGAACTTGCATTCAGAATGTTTAAATAAGTTGTTTAATATTTCGAGACAAACTCTATACATATTCAACTGCTCCTGACGGCTAAATGTTTCGAGTTCTTCAGGTATGACATCGCTATAAAACTCACCTGAAATATCATCCATATTTTGAACGTTTTTTACATAAGATTCTAGAGAAACAATTAGGCCGTATTCTAAAAAGAAAGAAGGAATAAGATCGTAACAAACAGAACGAATACCTTCGATTACTTTGTTTAAGGTTTCTTCATCAGCGAACATGCTAGCAGGATTGAGTTCGTTTTTTTGGGCTTTGATACGATGTTTAGTTATATTGAATTTTAGAGTGTTGAGTATTGGGTTGATTTCATCGTGGAGATTGCGAGCGATTTTTTCTTTTTGTTTCTCTTCAGCTTCGACTGAGGCCTTGAATAACTCGATTTGTTTTTCTTGCTCCATTAGTTTGATACTAGCGTCTTTGAGTAGCATTTTACGTTGGTATATTACAACAAATAAAATAATAATTACAATGAGGCAAAACATTGCTAAACAACTTATAATTATTGCCGTTATTAATCCTTCTTGATTTTCCATATACCTATCGACAGTAAAATATTATAAATAATACTCATAACCAAATGAAATACTCCTAAAACACTCACGAAATTTTTATTTTCGGTAACTACGTAGGGTAATAACAGAAAGAAAATAAAATTTGTTCCGAAATAAGATAAGAAGGCAGAATTGAACCAAAAGAAATAATAATTTATTAGGTTGGATATATTTGAGTCGATAAACACTTTATAAAAGAAAATAAGGGAAAAACTAAAAATTAGCGCAAATGCGAAAGGGCGAGAAAAGTTATCTGCTAGGAGACTGCAATTATATGTTAAAAAAGAAATTATAGAGGATACTATAAAAATAGCTAATCCCAATTTTATGATAGATTTATATTTATTACCATCTATTTCTTTTATAAACATATAGCTGATTAGCGAAACCTCAATAAGTGTGAAAATGTAAAAAATAGGTAAACTAAATTTTGAATTATTGATAAAATATAGACCCGTTATTTCAGTTAAAATTGATGCAGAGATATAAGCTAGCAAAGCTTTTAACTGATTGTTAAAAGCTTTGTAATTAAGAATTAATAAAATTAAAGGAAGAAATAAACTACCAAAAGATAAGTATGATAATCCTTGTGCTAATAAGTTTAAATCCATTATTCGTTTAAGGGACTATCTTTACCGCAGTATGGAGGACAGATAAATGACCTTTCTGCTATAATCCCGTTGTAAATATCGTTTTCTTCTGCGTCAGCGCCAACAATTATTAATTGTTTTTTACCATTTTCATCTAAGGCGTAATAAATACGAATTCCCATACAACCACCCTGGTTTAAGATTTGTTGGATAATTTCCCTACCAAAGAAATGGGCATGAACATCACCCTTATTGATAGTTTCACGATAATTTTTTGTCCACTCTGCTGCTGTGTCTAGCGGAAATTGTTCCGCTTCATTGCCTGTAAAAGCCATAATTTTTAATTTTTATAAGGTTAGTAAATTGTTTATTTGATGCAATGATAAATCATCTATCTAAACTATATTGTCTTTTTATGTAAAATATACTAGGGATAAAAATATAAAAAATCACGGTACTATATGATAATAAGCATTTTCTAAGTAGTTTTAGTTATAAAATTAAGTACTACTACTTAGATAAATTAAGTAGTAGTACTTAAATAAAAAAATCAGTAGTGCTACTGATTTTTTTATTTGATAAGTAAAGTAGATGAGAATATTTAAATTATAAACTGATTTGATTTTAATGTAATTATGTTTTCATCTTAAATTGAATTAATCGGTTATCTTCTTTTATCTGAAGCGTGAGAAGGAAATGCTATGAGGTTGCAAAGTTCTCTTATGCGCGAACGTAAGCGATTACCATACATTTTTTCGATTTCACCGGCAGCTAAATTAGTT
>JAIOZA010000057.1 GCA_021740825.1 Bacteroidia bacterium
CGAACTGAAATAGACTATCGATTGTCACATCGAGCGCAGTCGAGATGCGTTCGCGATTACTGTTCTTGACTGCCACTTCGACTTCGATCTTACTGTTCTCGACTCCGCTCGAACTGACAACTACTAAGTTATGCTGAACTTGATCAAGCATCTCCATCCTTCAACGATTCAGTCACTTCGAGTGCGAGGAACGAGTGTTTCGATTGTCACATCGAGCGCAGTCGAGATGCGTTCACGTTTACTGTTCTCGACTGCGCTCGAACCGACAAGCATTAAGTCATGCTGAACTAGATTCAACATCTCAAACTACAATAATTTAGTTTCTACAATATGCAATCGTTAGCAAGCACATAAATACGTATCCATACACTTTTAGTTCCACAATAAATTGATACCTTTACAACTTGTAAAAAAGCCATGGGATTTTTTGATAAATTATTTGGAAAAAAAGAGAAAGAAACCTTAAACGAAGGTTTAGCTAAAACTAAAGAAAGTTTTTTTGGTAAATTAGCTAAAGCTATTGCAGGCAAATCAACAGTTGATGCAGATGTATTAGATAACTTAGAAGAAGTATTAATTACCGGAGATGTTGGCGTAAATACAACCTTAAAAATCATTAAGCGCATTGAAGCACGAGTAGCTTCAAATAAATACGTTGGCACCAGCGAATTAAATAATGTATTAAAAGAAGAGGTTGCTGCCTTGCTTACCGAAAATAATTCAACCGACGCCACCTCATTTGAAATTCCAAAATTACCATTATCTGCAACTGGCGAAAAAACACCTTACGTTATTATGGTGGTTGGTGTTAATGGCGTTGGTAAAACGACTACTATTGGTAAGCTAGCACATCAATTTAAAACTGCTGGTTATAGCGTGGTTTTGGGTGCAGCAGATACGTTTAGAGCGGCAGCGGTTGAGCAATTAACCATTTGGAGTCAGCGCGTGGGTGTTGATATTGTAAGCCAAGGCATGAATGCAGACCCCGCAAGCGTTGCCTTTGATACGCTAAGCAGCGCTAAAGCAAAAGGAGCTGATGTAGTAATTATTGATACAGCAGGACGTTTACATAATAAAATTAACTTGATGAACGAGTTAACAAAAATTAAAAACGTGATGAAAAAAGTTATTCCTACCGCACCACACGATGTTTTACTTGTGCTTGATGCCAGCACCGGACAAAATGCAATTGAACAATGTAAACAGTTTACAGCTGCTACGGATGTAACTGCGTTAGCACTTACAAAATTAGACGGAACAGCTAAAGGTGGCGTTGTTATTGGTATTTCCGACGAATTTAAAATTCCTGTAAAATACATTGGTGTTGGTGAAAAAATGGAAGACCTACAAGTTTTTAATCGTACCGAATTTGTAGATAGTTTATTTAGTAATAATTAAACTTAACTCAAAAGCTCAATTTTATTTTTTATTTTCTTTTTGCTTGGCAAAAAAGAAACAAAAACCCAAGACGAAAGACCAACTCCTATTTTTTATCTCTCAAAAAGCCTGCGCAGAGCCGCCTAAAAAATCGCAGTTCGCACTCTTTCGCCAAATGCAACCGCACTATTACCAACGTATGATAAATTTGCTATTAAATGATACAAGCTTTTTGATAATTTTTCTACAGAACACTTGGAGAAGATAAATAGACACTTTTAATTTATATAATTTTTTAAGGTTTCAATACTTTGAGTGAATGCTAATTAAACTTAACTAATTAATTTTTTTCTGATTAATAATGTTCCAATAAAATAAAGGAAATCAAGCGCTCCGTTATCATAATCGCCCACTAAAAAGGAACCGAAAAATAACAGCAAAAAAAGTATCAAACTTAAATCTAATCCCCAATTAAAAATTAATTTTTCTTCTTGTAATTTGTATTCTTGTTTAACAATGGAATAAATCATGCACAAAGCAATACTTAATTCTAAAAAAGTAATTATTAAAAAAGAAAAAGTAATTCCAAAAGGCACAGCTGCAATAAAGGAGTTTTCAAATTTATGCTGAAACCATGGCGGAACAGCTAAACCACTTATCTTTTGCCAAGCAGTTATACCAGCTAACGATAAAAACAATAGTTGTACTAAAAATGTATGATTGACTTTAAACTTCATTGTAGTAATTATTAATCTCTTTTAAAACTTAACCTCTCCCCTGTTCTACTTTCATCAAAAGTTCCATTATCATAAACCAAATGCCCACTTACAAACGTTTTTTTAATGCTTGCAGAAAATGTTGTTCCTTCAAACGGACTCCAACCACATTTATAAAGTAGCGATGATTTTGTAACTTCTGTTGGCGTATTTAAATCTACCAAAACTAAATCAGCAAAATAACCTTCGCGAATATAGCCACGCTTTTCAATTTTAAAAATATCAGCCACGTTATGCGACATCATACGAACAATTTTTTCTAATGTAATTTTTTTCTGCTTGTAAAATTGCAGCATTGCTATCACTGCATGCTGAACTAACGGTCCACCACTTGGTGCTTGTAAATAGGGTAACTGCTTTTCTTGTAAAGTGTGAGGGGCATGATCGGTAGCAATTACATCGATGCGTCCATCTAAAACAGCTTCAAAAATATGAGCTCTGTCATATTCTGTTTTAACTGATGGATTCCACTTAATAAAATTCCCTTTGGTTTTATAGTCATCATCATTAAACCATAAGTGATGAATACAAGCTTCAGCAGTAATTCGTTTTTGTTTTAATGGAATTTTGTTACTAAACAACGATAGCTCTTTAGCAGTACTAATATGCAATATATGTAAACGCGTATTATATGTTTTTGCCAACTCAACAGCAAATGATGATGATTTAAAACAAGCTTCCTCATTACGAATAATTGGATGAAAATAGGCAGGTAAATCTTCTCCATACTCCGAAATAATTCGCTTTTGATTTTCTTTCACCATGGGATCAAATTCGCAGTGTGTAGCAATTAGTGCATTTGATTTTGAGAAAAACCCTTCCAATGTTTTTTCATTGTCAACTAACATATCCCCTGTGCTCGAACCCATAAATATTTTTAGACCGCACACATTTTTATAATCCACTTTTAAAGTTTCCTCCAAATTAGTATTAGTACCGCCCATAAAAAAAGAATAATTGGCCAATGAACATGCTTTAGCTCTTTCATATTTTTTTTCTAATTCAGCTATGGTAACGGCTTGCGGAATTGTATTTGGCATTTCCATGTATGATGTAATTCCTCCAGCTACAGCAGCTTTAGCTTCTGTATAAATTTCGCCTTTATGAGTTAACCCCGGTTCTCTAAAATGCACCTGATCATCAATAGCACCTGGCATTAAAATAAGTCCTGTTGCATCAATAACTTTAGCTGAGCTATCCGTAATATCTCTTCCTATTTCAGCAATAAAATTTCCTTCAATTAAAAGGTCAGAAATAAATTGTTCATCTTCATTTACAATGGTGGCATTTTTTATTAATATTTTTTGCATAGCTATCTTTTTAATGAATCTAAAACTGTTATTTCTACTTTAGTTAAACCCGATTTTATAAAATTTAATTGCTTCGCTGCTTTCACAGTTAAGTCAATGGTGCGCTTAGATTGCTGAGGAAGTCTATCATTAATTTTTACTATAACGGTTGAATCATTTTTCAAATTCCTCACCATAACATAGGTGCCAAATTTAAGCTTTTTATGAGCGGCAGTTAAACTCTCATTCGAAAATCTTTCGCCAGAACTCGTTTTTCTTCCATTAAACTTTTGAGCATAAAAACTAGCAGTACCTTTTGTAACGTTCACCGAAGCCAATGTATCTTGACAAAACAAGTTATTTACAGCTCCCCAAAAAACAATGATAAACAAAAAAACTCTCATACTCAAAACTACATCAATTTTAATAAAAACACTTATAGCACTGAAACAAAAATAATAATTACTTAACCAATTTTAACAGAGTCCTCAAATTGTACATTAAAAATGATACGTCAATTAATCTAACAAAATTGTATATTAGCACATAATTTATGAGCAAAAATTTAGTCATTATACCTACCTATAACGAAATTGAGAACATTGAAAAAATGATTCGAACGGTTTTTGATTTGCCTCGTGAATTTGAATTACTTATTGTTGATGACGGCTCGCCAGATGGCACCGCAAACAAAATAAAAGAATTACAAAAAGAGTTTGTTGGCAAATTACATATTGAAGAACGGCAAGGAAAATTAGGTTTAGGTACTGCCTATATTCATGGCTTTAAATGGGCTTTAGCGCGCAACTACGATTATATTTTTGAAATGGATTGCGATTTTAGTCACAACCCGAAAGATTTAGTAAGACTTTTAGAAGCTTGCGAAAATGGTGCTGATGTTGCAGTAGGATCGCGATATTGTAAAGGAGGTAAAGTGAGTAACTGGCCACTTGGAAGAATTTTAATGAGTTACTTTGCATCGGTTTACGTGCGCCTTATTTTATGGATACCAGTAAAAGATACGACTGCTGGATTTAAATGTTACCGCAAAAAAGTATTAGAAACTTTAGAACTAGATAAGATACGATTTATGGGATATGCCTTTCAGGTTGAAATGAAATACAGAGCATATAAAAAAGGTTTTAAAATAATGGAAGTTCCAATTATTTTTACGGACCGAGTTTTAGGAATAAGCAAAATGAGTACAAAAATTTTTAAAGAAGCTTTTATTGGGGTGATACAAATGCGTTTTTTAAAATAACGCAAAAATAATCTAACGTTCCAAAACATTTTTCATAATCTATTTTGATTCCATTAGGCGCTGAAAAATAATTTAAAGCACATCAAAAATAATTTCAGTTTCAAAAACCATTGCCTGCTTATTTACTGGATGTGTAATACTTAATGAATGAGCATGTAATGCTATTGCGTTTGCTTTGTATGGTTCCTCTGATCCATATAATTCGTCACCTAAAATAGGGCAACCTAAACTTGCTAACTGCACTCTTATTTGATGAAATTTTCCGGTATGCAATTTTATTTTCCATAAAAAATAATTGCCTTTCGGTTCCACTGTATATTCTAACTTTACTTTTTCAGAAAATTCAGTTCCTTCTGGAACGAGCACCGCTTTCTTTTTTTCTTTACGATGCCAATGTTCTAATACATCAGCCATAACTTTTGGCGCGTGTTGTGTTAAGGCTACATAATTTTTGCTTACAGTACGTTGAGCAAATTGTTCGCTTAGATGACGTAAATGTTCTCTCTTTTTTGTAAATAAAACCACCCCACTTACTGGTCTATCTAGCCGATGAAGATGCTGAACGTATGGTAACGGTTCGCTTGTTTTTTCTTTTAAATAATTTTTTACCTGTTGTAATAAATTCGGAAAATTATTTCGGTCAGGTTCTACCATTAATCCGGACGGCTTGTTGCATACCAGCAAAGCATCATCCTCGTAAATAATGGTAGGTGAATTTATCATCAGTTCAATGTACTTATTTTTTATTTAAATAATTTGCGCGTTTTGATCTTAACTTTTAAATCTATCTGAATAATTTTGAATCGCCACGCAAACGCTTATTAGCATAACTTAAGCAATTTAATTTAAAAATTGACTGAGTACACATCCATTTTGTTTCGTTGTATGTTTAGCACTTCAAAGCCACCAGACTCAGGAATTATTTCTTTTAAATCAAATGATGTACATGCTTTACTCAAGCCTCCAAAAATTAATGTAAATCCTTTACCATCATTTAATGTCCATTGCGGTGCAAATGAAATGTTAAATGCTGTGATTAGCTTTGCGCGTTTATCTGTTCCATGTTCAATTAAAAACGTGCTTGGCCAAATACGATATGCATAATCATCGCCGCAACTGCAGTGTACAATAGTTTGTCGTTCTTCAATCTCCATCGGCTTTACATCAGTTTTCGCTATGGTTTTTGTTTCCGTAATTTCTCTTGTTACACTCATTTTGACTATCGGTTTATTTGATACAAACATACTTACATTTTTTAATTTATAAATAGTATTCACCAACCAGTGTAATAAAAATCATTTTATTTTTCATCCATTAATAGGATGTTTGCCCCTATCACAGATTTTGTTTAAGTAATGTAAAAACAATTTTCGTTGTAGTTTGTTTCATATTAAATTATCATATTATGCTTCAGTTTATAAAAAGTGCGAGTATCATTTTGTTTATGATACTACTGTTAATAGTTATTATGTCATATACTTTAAAGCAAAAAACCGAACGTCAAAAATACAGATTGGTAAAAACGTTTCAAGAAATAGAAATTCGTTTTTATCCAAAAGCAATTATGGCTACAGTAAAAGCTCCTTCTGAAACCTACACTGGCAATAGCAATAACAATTTTAGAAAATTAGCGGGTTACATTTTTGGTAGTAATAAATCCTCTGATAAAATAGCCATGACTGCACCAGTACACATGGAAAAAAATAGTACAGGTAGTAATATGAGTTTTGTTATGCCTGAAGGTTATACGATGGAGAAATTACCAAAACCAAATGATAATAGCATTGAATTGCATTATTCTGAAGAAGGATATTTTGCAGTGATTAAATTTGGAGGATATGCCAATGAGAAAACAATTTTAAATAAAGAAGAGGAACTCAAGAAAAAACTAAATGAAGCAAAAATAATTCATAACAATAAGTTCGTTTATTTAGGTTATAACGCCCCTTGGGATCTTATTAATAGAGAGAACGAGGTACTCGTAAAAATTGATTTTTCGGAGTAATCTTAACTGACACTATACTCTACAAAATTATTTTTGATTTGCAAGTTGCTGCTGCCATTTCCAAGCACTTAACATCATATCATCCAAATTAAATTTCGGAATCCAATTCAATTCTTTTTTCGCAAAATCGTTATTTGCATAAATATTTATCACATCTCCGGCCCTTCTCGGCCCCACTTCATAATTTAATTTTTCACCACTTACTTTTTCAAAAGAGTTGATAGCTTCAAAAACACTTACGCCGTTACCGGTTCCTAAATTAAATATAGAAGTTGCTTGTTTTTGTTTATCATCAATTAAGTAATTTAATGCCTTTACGTGAGCGTCTGCAATATCACTTACATGAATATAATCTCTAATACACGATCCATCACGAGTATCATAATCGCCGCCAAACACCGTCAATTTTTGTAAAATGCCTGCAGCAGTTTGCGTAATATATGGCACTAAATTATCTGGCTTTCCTCTGGGATATTCACCGTTAAGGCCAGTTAAATGAGCTCCAACGGGGTTAAAATAGCGCAGCAAAACAGATTTAAAAATCGAACTACTTTTTGTGAAATTTGTTACTATTTCTTCACCCATTTGTTTTGTTTGCGCATACGGAGATTCAGCTGCTGAAAATGGAGTTTGTTCGGTTACAGGCAATACTTCAACATTACCGTAAACGGAGCAAGAGGAAGAAAAAATAAAATTAGAAATGGCTAACTTCTTGCAAA
>JAIOZA010000032.1 GCA_021740825.1 Bacteroidia bacterium
GAAAGCATTAGCAAAAAAGCATTTACCCGAACAACTAGCCAAAGAGATAGAAAGCAAAAAGAAGGCCCAGAAAAAGTAAGGCTTCTTTATGAGGTGTTCGGGATAAGCCGACAGGCTTACTATAAACGTATACATAAAAATTTTAATGAGGAGCAAAAACAGGCTCAAGTAATTAATTTGGTTAAACCTTTGCGGCGTGAACAAAGTCGGTTAGGTACGCTAAAGGTTTATAAACTTATCAAACCATCATTGGATAAAATGCAAATTAAACTTGGCAGAGACCGTTTTTACAGTGTTATGAGAGATCATGCCCTACTCATTCGTCGTAAGAAAAACTTTGTCAAAACAACGAACTCAAATCACCGTTTTAGAAAGCATCCCAATTTAATTAAAGGCAATGTATACACTAAAGCAGAACAAGTATGGGTAAGTGACATCACCTATATTAAAACAGAACAAGGTTATTTATATTTATCATTAGTAACAGATTTATACTCTAAAAGAATTATGGGCTACAACCTATCAGATAATATGAAAGTAGAAAGTTCTGCCATTGCTTTGCGCATGGCAATAGCGAACAGAGTATATCCTGGCAGAGCATTAATACATCATTCTGACAGAGGCTTTCAGTATTGTGCTGACAACTACACCAAACTATTAGAAGATAATAGAATTAAAATAAGCATGACTCAAAGTTACGACCCATATGAAAACGCCGTAGCTGAAAGAGTCAATGGTATTCTAAAGGGTGAATTTGATATTGCCGAAGGATTTGTAAACGAAGCTCAAGCGCAAAGAGAAATAAAAAATGTAATTAATATTTATAACAATAAACGACCTCATATAAGTTGCGATTATGTTACTCCTGTTCTTGCACACATACAACAAAAACACAAACCGAAATTCTACTCTAGGTTATTAACAAATAAACACATATTAACAAAAGAAAAAAGAAGCAAAAAAGAAAAAGCTATACAAAATAATATTAATTTTAAATAATAAAAACATGTCAACCATTTTCAGGAACAGACAACGAGAACCGAAAAACTTAACTTAAACCGCAAAGTTCAATCAGAACAAATTCACTTTTCTGTTTCGTGGCGAAAACTTAGAAACAAAAATATAATTTATAATACTTAGACTTCAGTAAACATATCGAGCTTAGTGTCGACACCAAAACGTATTGAACTTTGTTTCAAAATAAAACGTTGTAACTCATGGCTCTTTCAATAAAACAATAGAACAAAAAAGGAAATTTATACTGCTACAAATATATTTTGTACCTTGTATAAGTTTTTTGTAAACTAAGTTAGTTAACATTTTACTTTAAGAAATAATTAAAAATAACAAAACTAGTAATTGAATAAAACTTTTTATATTTTTCTTTTTCTTTTAATGTTTAGCTGTGAAGCAAAAACACAAACTAACCTAGTTTATAATGGTGATTTTGAGATTTATGATACATGCCCTAATACAACTTCATATCCCGGTAACTATCAAATTGAGCATTGTTTAGGATGGTATGCTCCTACATATGCAACTTCTGATTATTATAATTCATGCGCTAGTTCAATCGTTGGAGTGCCCTTAAATAATTTCGGGTTTCAATATCCATATTCTGGCAATGCATATTGTGGGTTATTGATACAAAACTGTACTCAACCTAGCTGTAATGGATGGTGGGTTGAGTATATTCAAACCAAATTACTTCAACCATTAAATCCTGGAAAAACATACTCTTTTTCATTTAAAGTAGTAGGTAGTGATTATGGATTTGATTATTATTTTTGGAAACTAGGTGCATATTTTACCAAATCCAAAATAGCAAATGCTACTGCTAAGCCTTTTGTAAATATTACCCCACAAATTTTAAACTCAAAAAACAATTATTTAATAGATACACTAAATTGGATTGAAATAAAAGGAAGTTTTATTGCTTTAGGGCAAGAAGAGTACTTAACAATAGGTTACTTTCCTGATACTTTAAATTTAGATACATTAAGAGAATACAATGTACCCAATGATATTACAAACTTTGGGAATTATTATTTTATTGATGATTTAAAATTACATGAAGTAGAGTGTGAGTTTAAAGTGCCAAACGTTTTCACTCCGAATAAAGATAATATTAATGATGCTTTTAAAATTAAGCTTTGTGATTCCTTAAACTATAATATTACTATATATAATCGTTGGGGAATAAAAATATTTGAAACAAATAAAGCAAATAATAGTTGGGATGGGAGAACTACAAGCGGAGAACTTTGCACGGATGGTAATTATTTTTACGTTATTGAAACGGAAGAAAAAACATTTAAAGGCTTTGTTCAATTAATAAGATGATTCTTATTAATTATAAAATAAATTTTACTAGTTTAAATTATAGCGATAAAGCGACAAAAGCAGTAAGCTATTGTTAAAGAATATCGCCAGCTTTTAACAGCAGAAACGAAAACTGCGTGTAAATTAGCACAGTAAAAACCACCTAGTAGGTAACAGCACCTAAATTTAATTTGGGCATTCGGCTTCGGCATTTGCAAAATCGGTAGAAAAGTTTTTTATTTTTTCTTTGCAAATGCTTAGCAACATAGTATCTTTAAACAAACATTTCGGTAGACATTGTTTCAAACCCCAAACAAAACAAGCCGCGAAAACGTTAGGTTCAATGCCCGCGGTGAAAATATTTCAAACAAACATTTCGGTCGACAATCGAGCATTCATTTTAATCCAAAACAATAATAGACCTAAATCTTCGTTATAGACACATGAAATTATTTTTTAATACTCTTTTAATTTTAATATGCGTTAACACAATTAAGGCTCAGTGTCCACCGACAAGTCCAACAACAATGACAATTACTGGGTTATATTCAGCAGACCTTAACCCGACACCAACTAGTAAAGTATATGTTACGCCAACCGCGACAATTACTGGCAATATTTATCTGAATAATTCATCCTTGTATAATTGTGGTACAATCTTATCAAAAAAAATCACAATGAGACAAAGTGCTTATAATAACCAATATGTCTTAGAAAATAATAATGTAATTAAGTGCGACACTATATCACTTGATAGCCTCGGTCATTTGCATAACAATGACACTTTAATTTGTAATCTCTTTAACTTATATAATAATACAAGCGTAGACAATAATTACTGGATGGATGTAAATAGCGTTCTTATTGCATCAAAAAGCATGATAGGTTCACATGGTGCTATAAAATCAAATTACTTTGTAATAAAAGACACGAACTCTTATCTATATAATATATATGGTGCTCTATCTGTAAGAAAATTGCTTCACATTAATTCGGGTTCTTTCATCAACGGCGTTATTTTTATTTGCGTTGATTCATGTTTCATAAATAACGGTCGTGTCAACAATCAAAATATGGTGACGTGGTCACCATATTTAAAAGTAAATGGACTAAGTACAAACACTGGAACAATAAGCACAATTGACTTTTGCGACTTAACGTCAACAAACGGAGGAATGTTAGATTCAAATTCTGGTACTCTTACTAATATTACTTATTGTACTTCTACACAGAATTTTTGCGACCTATCCTATACGGCAATTAATGAAAACATCAATAAACCAAAACAAATTCTTGTTTATCCAAATCCAACATTCAATTCATTAAACATTCAATCTGACCAAATAGAATTTGAAAACAGCGAAATTGAAATCATAAACTATTTGGGACAAACGGTTTTAAAAATACCCTACTCAAATAACATTTTAGTTTCCACTCTTTCGTCGGGTTATTATACATTAAAAATCGCAACACGCGTTGGACAATTTTATTCTAGTTTCATTAAGGAGTAAATATTCGGCAGACACGTAAGCTGTGTTTAAACTGGGTGGCGGGCACTAAAACCTAACACACGGTTTATTCTATTTGGGCATTCGGCTTCGGCATTTGCAAAAGCAGTCGCTCCCGCGAAAGACAATTATTTTTGCTTTGCAAATGGCTAATAATATTATAGCTTTGTTAGTAATATTTCGGTAGACAACGGTTTCAAATCCCCAAACAGAAATAAACCGCGAAAACGTTATAGCCAATTTAATAAGTTATAAACGTCCTTAGTGAAATTAAATAAATGAGTAGTTATACATTACTAATGAGTGAATAATTATTTAATATGTTATGTAATACTTAACTTTGGTAAATTATAATGCAAGTAATTAACATAAACCAAGAAAATTATTAAACAATAAATTTTAAATCTAATATCATGAAAAAATTTTTACTATCAACTCTTTTTATTTGGTTATGCTCAATGGCATTTTCACAAATCACATTAACATCAACAGTAACTAATGTAAGTTGTTTTGGGCTAGCAAATGGCAGTGCAACAATTACTGCAACTGGAGGAGTTTCACCATATACATTTTCTTGGACACCTTCGGGTGCAACTACACCAACTAGTACTAGTTTACCAGCAGGTACATACAGTGCTATAGTTATGGATGCAATGGCAAATACTAATACTATAACAGTTACTATTTCCCAACCACAAATGCTTAATATAGTAATGTCGCAAACAAACACTACATGTAATGGTTCTTGTGATGGAGCTATCGATCTTCTAGTTACTGGTGGAACTCCCCCATATATGTACCAGTGGTCAATCGGTAGTATAACACCAAATCAAACAGCTTTATGTGCTAGCGATTATTCTGTATCTATTACGGACTCTAATTGGTGTACATCGAACTCAACAGCTACAATAACTTCTGGTGTAAGTCCAACTATATCAGTAAATTCAGGTACAATTTGTAGTGGTAGTTCTGGCATAACATTAAATGCTAATGGAGCTGCTTCCTTTACTTGGTCTCCAATATTGAGCCTAAATACTTCTATGGGGGCATCTGTTATAGCTACACCCTCTACAACAATTGTTTACACAGTATCAGGTAGTATTGGCTCATGCATCTCTTCAGCTACAACTACAGTTACAGTTCATCCATCACCAATTGTAAGTTTTTCTTTAACTCAAAATGCAACTCCTAATGTATGGGATATTATTCCTAGCTATAGCGGTGGTTCTGCCCCATACACATATATATGGTCTTTTGGTGATGGAAGTCCAAATTCAACACTTCCTTATCCAAGTCATACTTATACCACAGCTGGCTGGTATAATATATGTGTAACAATTGCTGATTCAAATGGTTGTGCATCTACTACTTGCCTATATGATAGTTTATATAAAATGAGTTCAAGCAATTCAATGATTACGGTTAATGTGATAAATGGTTTAACAACTAATATTAACCAAAACACTACCAATAATAATTCCATTTCCATTTCCATTTACCCTAATCCAACAAATTCATTTATAAATATTGACGATGAAAAAAAACAATTTCAAAACTCAACAATTGAAATAAAAAACTATTTAGGGCAAGTTGTTTTTACGACTCCTTTTAATTCTCAAATTAATTTACAAAATCTTTCAGCGGGGATGTATTTTTTAACTATACAAGATAAGAGTAGTAGCAAAACAGTTAAGTTTATTAAGCAATAAATTACAGAAAAATAAGTTATTCAGTGATATTTATGTAATGAAAAAAATAGGATTTATAGTTTTTATTTTGTCTAATTTGTTTTTGAGCGGACAAAACTTAGTGCCTAATCCTAGTTTTGAAATTTATACTGCTTGCCCAAGTGGTGATTTTCAAATTGAATTAGCAACGCCTTGGTTTTCTCCAAATGCAACAACTTTGGCGCAAAAGGCATCATACTTCAATACTTGCGCAACCAATTCAATATTTGCAATTCCTTATTTTGACGGAACAGATTATAGACAACCTCATACTGGTAATGCATTTGGTGGTAATTTGTGGTCTTATACTCCTGGCAATAATAATCTAAGGAAATATATTACAACTAGTTTAACAAATTCATTAGTAACTAATAACTATTATTATATTTCTTTTTATGCTAGTACTTTTTTGAGAGGATTTAAATATGCTATTAATAATCTTGGAGCTTATGTTTCTGCAGGAGTACCATATAATTCTAATCCAAATGCTGTCCTTAATTATACTCCGCAAATTATTAAATACGGTAACCCAATTATAAATGATACTATTAACTGGATAAAAATTGATGGAATATATTTAGCAAATGGAAACGAAAATTATATTACGATAGGTAACTTTATGGATGATATAAATACCGATACTGCTTTTATAGGATCAGGTTTTTATGGTGCATCCAATTATTACATCGATGATGTTTCTGTAATTAATATCTCGACACCACAATGGCAATATAGAGATACATCAGTTGTAATTGGCGACAGCGTTTTAATTGGCCCTGCAATTAGCGGTTTAAATGTAAATTGGTTTACAATGAGTAATGCATTTATCAAAAATGCACCTGGTATTTATGTAAAGCCAACTACAACAACTAGCTACCAAGCCACAGAAACTTTTAACAGCGTAGTTTACAATCACACGGTTACAGTTACTGTATTAATAACTAAAACAAATGAATATGATAAATTACAAAATAGCATAATGTTATTTCCTAATCCTACGCCAAATAACTTTACTATTTCAAATTTAGCCGAATCATCACAATTAAAAGTAGACATAACCGACACTCATGGAAATTTATATAGCACTGAACTGATAACCCCTACGAACAACAAAGCCACAATTAAAACTAACTTGACAAATGGTGTTTATTTTGTTTCTATAACTGATACTGTTAGCGGTTTAAAAACCATCAAGAAACTAATAGTTCAAAAATAAATGCATGTTGTTATAATACAACATTTTGCGGACAACTGGGTAAACTAAACAGAAAGAAAAAACGCCGAGCTACTAATACACGCTTCATTCAATTTGGGCTGAAGTATAAGGCATTTGCAAAAGTTGTCCCTTCGGTAAAGATAGTTATTTATGCTTTGCAAATGGCCAATAAACATTTAGTTTTGTTAGTAAGCTTTTCGGTAAGAAAATGTTTCAAACTGCAAACTGTGCCTGCTTGCAAACCGATACCCCTAATAGCTAAGGACGACAATATAAATTTTAAAATTTCGTTTACACCAATGTTATAGACATATATAAAGTTTAAAATAATACATAGCTTTACTAAACATTAATTAAACTTGTCGACCTAACCGCAATGAAAGTAAATTATACAATATTTCTCATATCAGTTTTTACATTGACAGCAATATTATCTTGCTCTAGTTCCAAAGAAATACTAAACGAAGAAGACTTAAATACAATTAACACCAATGGTATTTATATCGCATATAATCCATTTGCAACTATATCCTCTAGACCAGATATTAGTGAGCCAACTATAAAAAAAGCTTTATATATAATCCGTTTTACATCACAAAATGAAGGCATAATTGTGCCACATTCAGACACTCTATTAAGCAATTTTCCCTTTAATAAAATTTCCGAAATGTATCAATGGAGTTTTAATTATGAAAAAGCAAACCCTATTGATAAAGATTTCATTCGTTTTAAGTTAGATCGAATAGACAAAGACTCAATCATAATATCTCAAACATCAAAAAATATTTTTATTGAATATAAAGGTATTAACTATGGAGACTCGCTCGTTTTAAATCATTCAACGGGTATGACAAAAGAGCAATTAGAACATCAGGCAATACGAAATCCTAAAATATTAAAATTTATTTTTTATAAATACCCAGTTAAATAGACCTATGTATGCAGAAACTGAAAATAAAAGCTACTAGTGGTAGCACACGGCTCCTATTTGGGCATTCGGCTTGGCATTTGCAAAAGCAGTCCCTTCGGGAAACACAGTTATTTAGCTTTGCAAATGTCCAGTAAAGTTATAGCTTTGTTAGTAATATTTCGGTAGACAATGTTTCAAAACCCAAACGGGAATTTAGCTTGCAACCGTTATAGCCAAGCGGTTGACGAGAACCATCAAACTAAATCTAAGACACAAGAGTCTTAAAAAATTGTATATTTATATTTGGTAATTTCTGGCTGCTATTTTTAATAAAAAGACTAAACTCTATGGCGATTGTAAATCATACAACCTTATCAAAAATAAAGTATTATTTCACAATACTATTTTTTGCAAGTTGTCTAAGCTGCCGTTCTCAAGACATTAAAATGGGTTACATGCAGATTGAAAGGTTATTTGGATATACTTATGCAGACACTACATATATATTGACAGATTTAAATACAAATGTAAATAGACCATATATATTGATAAATTGGAATGTAAAAATTGATACTTCAAGATTAGTACAAACCACACTTACGAATAATGGTTATTTAAAAAAATATTATGGAACATGCACATATCCTGGACCTGGGAACTATATGATAAGATGGCAGGACTCATTTAGAATAGGAAACATAAATAATATAATTCAGTCAAATATCCAAGACATCAAATTAAGTACTTTATTAAGTATACAGACCTTTGGTTCTCTAATTAATACTGCACCAGTTCTTCAAAACAAAAATCTAACACTATCATTACAAAATGATAGTGTTGTGTTTAAACCAAATTTCAATGATTTAGACAGCGATAGTTTGTCTTACCAATTAACACCTTGCTTCGCTAGTAGTTACTTTACTCCAATCGGTTCAGCAATTGACAATAATGGTAATATCTATTTCCATAAAGATTCAATCGGCATCTATGCATTTTCTATGATTATAAAAGAGTGGCGCAAAGATGATGCTGGCGATTATGTAAATACTCAATCTTCTCAACTTGATCTTACAATGAATATCACAACCGACGTTTCTGTTCCAGAACTAAATAATTCTACTTACAAAATATATCCAAATCCAATAAATTCAACTTTAAACATCGTTGATATAAATAATCAATTACAAAACTCAATAATTCAAATCACAGATTGCTTAGGGAAAATTATTTATAGCAACACCTTTACTTCTCAAATTAATATATCTGATTTTTCATCGGGTATGTATTTTTTATCGGTACAAGACAATAAGAAAACAGTTAAGATTATCAAAGAATAATTGTATTTGAGACACTTCCCGAAATTTTTGCGCAAACCAAGTATAACCGCCTAGGCTATAACACAACCTAAATCCCATTTGGGCATTCAGCTTCGGCTTTTGCAAAAGCGTTAGACAATTAATTAATTTTCGCTTTGCAAAAGTCCATTAAACATTTATCTTTAAACTAATATTTCGGTAGACATTGTTTCAAATCCCCAAACAGAAATAAACCGCGAAAACTTTATAGCCAAGTGGTTGACGAGAACCGACAAAATAAGATTACCAAATGATACTTGCACCTTCAAAGTAAGCTCAACTTCCATTAACAAAACCGGTTTATTAAATATTATTGAGTAGCAATATTTAAAATAAAAAAACAATAAAATTTAATGTTATTCGTTATTGAATTCAATTGGTTAAATTACATCACATAATATTTTTAGTGTTTATGTTGGGTTATTGCAAACCTTATACAGCTCAAAATTTGGTTAAAAATGCCAGCTTCGAAAACTTAAATACTTGCCCAATAAACTCAAATAAATTTAATTGGTATGTTAATGACTGGTGGAGCATGGATTCATCTAGCGCTGAAATTTTTAATAGTTGCGCTGCAAATGGCTACGGACAATTACCTGCAACATCCTATGGATATCAGTATCCAAGAACAGGTAATTCTATGGTAAACGTAATATTTATGTATACGACTGCACCTAATATTAGAGGTTATATCCAGGCTACATTTACACAACCATTGATAAAAGACAGTCTATATTGTATTAACTATTGGGTAAACTTAGGCCATAACATGCCAGGCATGCAAATAAAGGCTGTAAAAAATGTAGATGCGTATATTAATGATACCTTATTGAACTGGAATAATGGAATGAATTTAAATTTAGTAGGCTTTACCCCACAAATTACCAGTCCTATTTTTTTAACCGATACCGTAAACTGGATGCCCGTATCTGGTTTTTATAAAGCCCATGGTGGCGAAATGCACCTAACCATTGGTAATTTTAAAGATTCTAATAATACGCCTATACATATTATAAATCAAGGCAATGGCAATGGCTTAATTAGTTATTTTATAGATGATGTGAGTGTAACACTTTTTAACTTAAAGTCACCAAAATTGGGAAATGATACGACGGTTTGCCAAAATACCTTGCCTATGTTACTTACAGCACCTTTAGGCTATGATAGTATTACATGGAGCACAGGCGCTACAACACAAACCATAAATGTACTGCAAGCCGGCACTTATTGGGTAAAATGTACTAGCAACGGTTGTGGTAGTTTAACAGATACCATAAACATAAAAACCACTAATACGTTGCCAACTACCGCGTTAAAAGATACTACATTTTGTAAAAACCAAGGTGCTATAATTTTAAATTCACCAACTGGCTTTGCTAGTTATTTATGGAGCACAGGAGTTAATACCCAAAGCATTAGTATAAACCAAAGTGGTAGCTATCATATAACCGCCAATTATGCCTGTGGCGTTTTTAAAGATACTGTAAATGTTACTGTTATTAATAACCCTATGCCTCCGATTGCTAAGGATACGGCTTTTTGTCAAAACGAAGTGAATCCGCGTATTGTGGTATCAGGGCAAAACATACAATGGTACGAAAATGCTAATGATATTATTGCAGCAACTGCCCCTGCACTTACAAGTGAGCTTGCACAAGTTTATACTTTTTATTTAACACAAACTGTAAATAATTGCGAGAGTAATAAAGATACGGCAACTGTTACTATTTATCCTATACCCGAAATTGCATTAGCATCTGATACACTTGTTTGTGAAAAAAAATTAGCACGTATTGGTGTGCCCTATAATACGTTATATTTTTATTTGTGGAACACTCATCAAACAACTTCATATATTGTTGCAGATACATCAGGACTTTATACTTTACAAGTTAAAAACAATTGTGGTGAATTATATAAAAGTATACAGGTTACTTATGAAAATTGCGACAAATGCCTTTTTATACCCAATGCGTTTACACCAAACAACGATGGTTTAAATGATGAGTTTGAAGTAAAAACAGTTTGCCCTATTGAGTTTTATAGTTTAAAAATTTATAACCGCTGGGGTCAAAAAATAGCTGAGTATGATAGCCCACAAGCCAAATGGAGCGGCGAAAAAAATAATATTACGCAACAACAAGATGTATATGTTTATGTTGTGGATGTGACTTATACAAATTACATTACAGAACATTTTGTAGGGCATGTTACTTTATTAAAATAAAAAAGAAGTTAGCTCATGTTACTATATCATTCGACAACTGCACAATCAAATTATCATGTATCGTTTAGACCGCACTAAACTCGGTAGACCAAAACTCAGAACTCACAAAACGTATCGACTTGTGTGTTGAAACCGAAACCTATTTAACCAGACTTAAGTCTGGAGTTATAAACATATCGACCTCATGCGATGGACTATAGCCCATTACCTCTGACAATAACGATTGATTATTACAAAAAACTACTCATAATAAATACGAAATTTATTTACATGCAGATGTAATATTTTATAAATAAAAACGTTTTACTTGGACGAAACTTTTAAATAAAATAAACATGAAAACAATCACAATCAATTCCTTTGCAACAGGTATAGTTGCTACCGTACTATTATTTGGATCTTGTAAAAAAGGCGAAACAGGTCCTGCTGGCCCTGCCGGAACAGATGGTGTAAATGGAGTAGTGTCAACATCTACTGATGGGTTTATTAAAGGGAATGTTATAGGTATCCGCAAAGATGGTACAGCGTTTAATGAACCTTTTAATTATCAGAATTACTCGAACGGGCCATCAGGAACTTTGGATAGCAACAACGTTGCAAGTTATGATTTCACTATTACTCGTGGAGGATCAGATATTTTTGGTTCCGATTTCGCCAGGGTTATTATAAATGTAACTTCAAAAACAGCTTCATCAGGTAATATTAATTTAAATGGCTTTTCATTTACAAAATCACTTGGAACAAATAAAAAGTTTAAGTTTGCTATAAATAGTTCTCCAACTACAACTATTAGTGGCTTAGTTTACAACACAAGTACAGGTTTATACACGGGTAACTATTCTTTTAGCATCCCGGGCTTTCAAAACAGTACCGGCAATACTGCTACAATTAGTGGAAGTTTCCAGGCAACTATCACCCAAATTTATAATAAAGTATTTAATCCCGGTACACCGGAAAAAATATCAAAAAACTAAATTTATAATATAAACAGTTTAATACAAAAGCCTTTTCCAATTTGGAGAAGGCTTTTGTTTTATAATTACTCAGTGTTTAAAAATAACTTTCTATTTACAGTTATTCGTAGCCGAATAAATATAAATGCAAAGACGCCATAGTTTCCTGTTATCAATTGACACGAATGTGTGTTTAAACTAAATGGAAAGAAAAAACACCTAACCACTAACAACACCTAAAAAAAATGTGGGCATTCGGCTGCGGCATTTGCAAACAAAGTCCCTGCGGGAAAGACAATTATCTGTTCTTTGTCAATAGCGTGCTACTATAAGGTAAATCTCATGGTTTCTTGTGATATCACGAAAAATCACGCAATTTAACATCACGAAAAAAAAAGAAGTGAGAAAAAATTCAGCGAAATCACGAGAAACCTCATGATTTCACAACTCATAAAAATGAAGTAAGAAAAATCTCTGTGTTATCACGAGAAATCCTTTTTATTAAATGGTTTACAAAAAGTAGCGAGAAAGATTTTCGTGAATTCACGAAAAAATATTTGTAACACAAAAAATCAGTTGTATTAAATTTTAATAAAAAAATTGATTTAAAGAATGTCTTTATCCCGGTTTATTATTTTTTTAATAAAACCTCTATTTTTAATGATATTAAGTCTTAATTATTAATGCTACAGAGTTGTAATTAAAGATAGTGTTGAACCACTTAACTATCCTATGGCATAAAATTATCTAAATTGCTTCAATGCAATATTGAAAATAAAATAATCTTATTTTATTAATAGAATTTAAAATGTTATTGAGATAAAAAATACCGGATGCATTGAGCACGATAATTCTAAAATTCTCAAGCATATTATTAATTAAACGATTAATGCTGCTTTTAAAATCTCGTTTTCAGTTTTAAGATTAATAATTACTTTATTAAACTTTTTTTTCTGATAATTATAAATGCAAATTGCACCACCGATAAGAACTATTCCTCCAATTAAAATAAAAAGAGTATTGTC
Organism: Bacteroidia bacterium; assembly: GCA_021740825.1. Classification (GTDB taxonomy): domain Bacteria; phylum Bacteroidota; class Bacteroidia; order B-17B0; family Aurantibacillaceae; genus UBA4416. The sequence continues at coordinate 13,244 of JAIOZA010000032.1, forward strand.
GGCATCTTTAGTACTTTTAGTATTCGTTATACTGTTAACAAAAGGATTATTATTAATATACGGGGTCATGTTTAGTAATTTTGTACTGTTTATTATTTAATTGAATTATTGAGTATTGCATGTAGGTGTAAATAAATCCTCCATTTTCGTTTTTTGAAAGTTCTATTGGTCGTTTTAGTATAATGCCATACCTATTAATATCTTCCAAAATTACAGTTTCACCAATATTTCTTAATAGATAATATATTTTTTTATCCATGGATTTGTGATGAGCAATCAGCTTCCTATACGATCTATTTTCTTTTTTATTTTTTGCAGAATGAAAATCATCCTTACAAGAAAGAACAGAGCCATCGGGCATTCTTTTTCTTGGACAAGACTTCCGTAAAGCATGAGTTTGATCCGAAATAGGAGTACTGCAATTTTGACATTTTCTATTATTTTTATATGTGTTTACCATTACTTTAATTTTTAAATAGTTAATTCTATTTACCTCTTTTTTTCAACTCATTATTTTGAAGGTATTCCATCAAATGAATGTGTTTATATAGGACTCTCCGGCCATTTGCTTCTCTTATAAAACCAATTTCTCTTGCATTACGTAAGTTTTGTAGTTTCTTCTTCGAAATCTTAAGAAAACGACTGGCTTCAGTATCAGAATAAACAGTGTCATTTTTAGGCGCACTTATGAATAAAAATTCTTCCAGTTTTACTAATTTTTGAAGGATCGGCTTCAAAAATTCCGAAAATTCATTGAGGGATATTACGATTACTTTATTTTCCATTTTAATGTCTGTTTTTAGATTTTTAAACAATGATTTGATATATCATCACCGTATAAATAATTTTAAACAAATTTACGACGCAATTAAATAGGATGCTTCTGAAATAGGCCATTCCAGTATGAAGAGTATGAAGTACAGTATGAAGAGTATATCAAAAAGTATGAAGAGTATATCAAAAAGTATGAAGAGTACTTGGGATAGCGTCTATAAAACTACAAAAATGTACCCCTAATTTGTTAATTAGTTGGTGCAACAAAATAAAGGTAATTAGTATATAAATTTAGCTAAGTTTTATTTTGGAATTTGAATAATATCCAAAAGTAATTTTGGTCTTTTGGATTCACTCATATTACTCACTAAAGTTTTTGGAATATCATTCTTAAACGCATTAAAATTATTTATTAAAAGCATAGCATATTGTGCTTTATGAACATGTAATTTTCGATTATACTTTACTGTGAATTGGTATATAAAATATATCAAAATTCTTTTCTGTCTTGGAAGAAGATTAATTGTGAAATATTCAGCGGTTGGTTCCTTTTTAAAAATAGAAAAATTATTATAAACAAACGTTTTAACATCATTTTCCGACATGTAAAAAGCATCATTCATCCTATTTTTTGAGTTGGCCAAAAGCATAAAAAAATTCATTATTTCAGTTTCGGAACCATCGCATTGAATTTGCTTAAAGTTATCGGGTAGTTTTGAAATTGGACTAATATCTTTCGGTGATATTTTTTCAAGTACAGGTGGTGGATTTTGGTTAATTATTTCTATTGGTTGGGTTTTTTCCACACGTTCTTCCTGCAAAACATTTTCACTTTGTACAATCTGTTTTGACTGAGGGATTCTTTTCTCAAATTCTAATGCTGATTCCCAATCTTTTAATAGTGGTTCTATTATTTGATCTATTACACTTTGATAGTATTTTGTATCATATCCATCTTTTCTAATTTTAGAATCAATTACTTTAGCAATATATTTTCTTTTTTCGGCATATAAAAACTGACAGATTTCGGCAGCATCTTTTAATTCAACAGTTTTTAATTGTACCATCTCTAAATACTCTAGTAAATGCTCTTTTGTTGATGTTGCAAGTTCTTTCCCAAATTTCGAAAATTCTTTTATTACAGTTCTAATTTCGCTGAAGAGTTTTTGGTTTAATGCGGCTCTCTCTTGACCTTTTTTTAAGATTAGTGCAAATTCACTATCAAATTTCGCTTTTTTGTTTTCTTCCATATCTAGTTTTTTAAATAAGCTATTTACCCAATACCATTTTCATTGTTTCATCCAGTGCTTCTTCATCAAAGCTTGCCATATACATTTCAGTAACTTTAAGACTCTTGTGACCAAGAGCTTTAGAAATACTATACAAATCCGCTTTTTTCATTCGGGCTATATTAGCAAAACTGTGGCGACTACTATGAAAATGAAGGCGTTTATTTAGTTTAGCTGATTCTGCCAATTTTTTCAAATCTCCATTGATACATGCTGATTTTGATTCTAACTGTTTTCTCAAATATTCAGCATCAGAATAATCTTCATCATTCTTTAATAATGGAAATATAAAATCATCCGGCTTACTATTTCTTTTTTTATATAAATTTATAATGGCTTTTGATTCGGTGTTTAGTTTAATAGATTTAAAATGCCCGGTTTTTCCCATTTCGTAATGTAGGCGTTCACCAATAATGTTTTTGAATTTAAGTTGAATGAGGTCACTTATTCTTATTCCTGCATTGTTGAATGAAAATAGGTAATAATTTCTTGCATCAATTTGTTTTTGTTGTGTTGGAGCTACTAATATAACCTTCCTTATCTGCTCAATTTCCTTTTCTGCAAGTGATTCTTTTTGTGTTACTGTGTTTTTTATTTTTAACTTTAAAAATGGATTTTTATCTCGACTTATTAGCGGTTCGTTTTCATTCATGGCTTTATATAAAATCGACCTAATTGTTTTAAGGTGATAATTTGCAGTATTGATTTTTACTCCTCCATTTAAAAGAAAACTTTGATAAGAAGTCAAAAAGTTAACATCAATATCAGAGAATAAAAGCACACGTCCAGTTTGAAATTCGGTAATTCTTTTTAACACAGATGTAAAATTCTTACTCGTACGGACGCTTTTTCGTTCAAGCATAAGTTGCGCAAATTTCTTACCATATTCAATGAAATTTTCTGCCTCAAGGTATTTAAGTGAAGCTTTAGTTTTTATTAGTAGTGAACTTTGCACACCATCAGTTAATGAAACCTGTTGTTTAATTCTTAATACTTCATTAAGCTTTATTTCAATATCCGTATTTATAGCTTTTGAATTTGATAGAGGTTTTTTATCTGGAAATAGCTTAGATCGTGTTTCTATCAACTTATTATTTACATCATCCCAATTCTCCTTCATAGCAGAATAACCTGTTGCAATATACCTTGATTTACGATTAGCGGTAATTCTTATCATAATAGGGTTCATTCCATTAGAATAAGTTTTATATTTGTAGTGTACAAGAGTAACTTTAGCAGCAGACATTGATTATTTTTTTAAAATTGTTTATCAAATTTAAACCAAATGGTTGAAACATGGTTGAATCCTAAAGTGCTATTTATAACTACTTTTTAACATTTAAAGAAAATCGATAATATCATAACTAACTGTAAATCAATATTAAATGGAATTAAGTGGAAAGAACTGGAATCCCTTCGACTCTCGAGCGCAGTCGAGAACAAAAAAACTAAACTATAAAAGCTAATGGGATAACTACTTGGACTATCACTTACTTATAAATGGTATTACTCATGAAATCAATATTTGAGGAAACATTTTACACAACGGATGACGGTGACGGATTATAAACTTCGTTGTCGCGGATTTGCAATCCGCGCCTTTACTCAAGTTGAAAGTTATAAATTAACATGATGTGAACGCGTGAAGGATAGAACAAAAATCCTTTGCGCAGCCATAGCGAAGCAAAGATTGGAGTGATAGCCTGACAGCGCTGTCTCTTTGCGCTGGCACGCCCAAAAATGAAATAAAAAAAGGCAAACAAAACACGAAGTTTCATTTGCCTTAATAAAAAAAAGGGCTTTGTTATTTTGCCACTAACGTTTTTCCCATACGTTTACGCTCATTTTCATCTAAATAAATTTTACGTAAACGGATAAAAGTTGGAGTAATTTCTACATATTCATCACCTTGAATATATTCCATGGCTTCTTCTAAACTGAAGTTGATTTTTGGGACAATACGCATTTTTTCATCTGTACCAGAAGCACGCATGTTAGTTAATTGCTTTTCGGTACAAATATTAACTACTAAATCATCTGGTCTAATATGTTCACCAATAACCATTCCCGGGTAAATTTCATCTCCTGCTTCAACAAAAAACTTACCACGATCTTGTAATTTATCAATAGAATAAGCTACTGCAGTACCTTTATCTTTAGAAATTAATACGCCAGCAATTCGGCTAGGAATAACGCCTTTCCATGGTTCGTAATCTTTAAAACGATGAGCCATGATTGCCTCACCAGCTGTAGCCGTTAGTACATTATTACGTAAACCAATAATACCACGAGAAGGAATTTCAAATTCAATATGCGTTAAATCTCCTTTAGCCTCCATGATTAGTAAATTACCTTTACGCTGAGTTACTAAATCAATTACTTTAGAAGCCGACTCTTGAGGAACATCAACCGTTAATACCTCAATTGGCTCACATTTTTGTCCATCAATTTCTTTTACAATAACTTGTGGCTGTCCTAATTGTAACTCATACCCCTCACGACGCATTGTTTCAATTAATACAGATAAGTGAAGAATACCACGTCCAAATACTAAATAAGAATCAGGTGAAGAAGTTTCTTCAACACGCATTGCTAAGTTTTTTTCTAACTCTTTGTATAAACGATCACGTAAGTGACGAGAAGTAACAAATTTACCATCCTTTCCAAAAAACGGAGAGTTGTTAATGGTAAACATCATGCTCATAGTTGGCTCATCAATTTTCATGGTTGGCATTGCTTCCGGATTTTCAAAATCAGCAACCGTATCGCCAATTTCAAAACCTTCAATTCCTGTAAATGCACAAATATCGCCTGTTTGAACTTCAGTAACTTTTACTTTACCTAATCCTTCAAACACATAAAGTTCTTTAATACGAGATTTTTGAATTCTACCATCACGCTTAACAACTGATACAGGCATATTTTCTTTAATAATACCGCGAAATACTCGGCCTACAGCAATACGACCAATAAAAGACGAATAATCTAACGAAGTAATTTGAATTTGCAAAGTTCCAACGCGCTCTGGAGCTGTAGGAATATTTTGTAAAATAGTATCTAATAAATAGGTAATGTCGGTTGTAGGAGTTTTATAATCTGGGCCCATCCAACCATTTTTACTAGAACCAAAAACGGTAGGGAAATCTAATTGATCTTCCGTTGCATCTAAATTAAAAAACAAATCGAAAACTTGGTCATGCACCTCATCCGGACGACAGTTTGGTTTATCCACTTTATTAACTACCACAATAGCTTTTTTGCCAGCAGCAATAGCTTTTTGCGTCACAAAACGAGTTTGAGGCATTGGCCCTTCAAACGCATCTACTAATAAAATTACACCATCGGCCATGTTTAATGTACGTTCCACTTCACCTCCAAAGTCCGCGTGACCAGGTGTATCAATAATATTTATTTTTGTTCCTTTATACATTACAGAAACATTTTTAGCCAAAATGGTAATACCACGTTCACGCTCCAAATCATTGTTATCAAGGATTAACTCACCTGATGCTTGATTTTCTCTGAATAAATTACATTGATGTAAAATTTTATCTACTAATGTTGTTTTCCCGTGATCGACATGGGCAATGATGGCAATGTTTCTAATTTCTGACATATTATATTTTAATAAGGGCGCAAAAGTAGTTCTTTTTAAATGAGAAACCAATTTATCTTATTGAAAATGTAGCATTTGGCATTAAATAATCGTTAATTTACCAGTTTTAGAATACTATTTAGCACCAAATTAACTCCTACTTTTCAATTTGTTATACTAAATTTGAAACATCAATGCAATTGTCAAAGAATTTAAAATACCTCTTACTCTTCTTAACAATTAGTATTGCTGCGCTGATTTTTTCGTGTGAGACACCTGAAGGAAAATTAACCACCAAACAACTTCAAACGGATACTTTATTATATTTAAATCATGCAGATTCGGCAATCTACGTTGGCATCAATACATGCAAACTTTGCCATCAAGATATTTATAATACGTTTATTAAAACAGGAATGGGAAAATCCTTTGATTTAGCAACTAAAACTAAATCAGCTGCAAACTACCATACTTCAATTATTCAAGATAAAATTGGAGATTACAATTACAAGGCATTTTGGTTACATGATAGCTTACAAATACTAGAATACAGATTAGCAGGAAAAGACACCATTTATAAGAGACAAGAAACGGTTAACTACATTGTTGGTTCAGGGCAACATACAAATTCACACATTCAATCAGTAAATGGATACCTCAATCAAATGCCGATGACGTTTTATACGCAAAAACAACAGTGGGATTTACCGCCAGGATTTGAAGATGGTCACAATAGTCGATTTATGCGAAAGATAGGTTTAGAATGCATGAGTTGCCATAACAATTATCCGGATTTTGTATTAGGTTCTGAAAATAAATTCAACTCCGTTCCAGAAGGCATTAATTGTGAACGTTGCCACGGACCGGGAAGCATTCATGTAGCACAACGACAAACTGGAACTAAAATTGATACGTCAAAATATATTGACTATAGCATCGTAAATCCTGCCAAACTTAGTATTGACGCTCAATTTGATATATGTCAGCGTTGCCACTTACAAGGTAATACAATTTTAAAAGAAGGTAAATCATTTTATGATTTTAAGCCAGGTATGAAATTAAGCGACTTCATGACAGTGTTTTTGCCTAAATACAAACATGCCGATGATGAATTTATTATGGCATCGCATGCCGATAGACTGAAGCAAAGTGCCTGCTTTATTAAATCATTACAAAAATCAAAAGCAAACTCTCGAACGCAATTAAAACCTTATAAAGATGCTATGACGTGTGTAACTTGTCATAATCCTCATGTGAGCGTTCGAGAAACTAATCCTAATGTATTTAACGATGCTTGTAACTCTTGTCATAATAGCGGTGCAGAAAACCCTTCGACTCCGCTCAAGGTGATAGGAAAAACTGGTTCCAAATTAATTTGTAATAAAAAAGGAATTACAAAAATTTCTAATTGTGTAAGTTGTCACATGCCAAAATCAGGTTCTATTGATATTCCTCACGTAACCGTTCACGACCATTACATTCGTAAACCCATTACAAAAAAAGATAAAGAAGCTATTAAAGAATTTATTGGATTATATGCCATTAACGAAAAAAATCCAAGCGCTTACATTAAAGCAAAAGCCTATTTAAATCAATTTGAAAAATTTGAAAACAAATTATACTATTTAGATAGCGCAAGGTATTATTTAAAAGATAAAACGGAAGCTGATTTAAAAACAAATATTGAATTGTTAGTTCAACTATACTTCATCAAAAATGATTTTAATAAAATCATAACCTACGTTGACCGTTTAACTGACCAAGCTTTGTTAAATAATTTATTATCAAAAAAATCATATTCAAATGAGCATGCTTGGACAAGTTATCGCATTGGAGAAGCATTTTTTAATGTGGGCGATTTGCAACGAGCAACTAACTATTATAAAAAAGCAACTGACCTAGCGCCCTATGTACTCGATTTTAAAAATAAATATGGTTCATCCTTAGCGGCGAAAGGTTTATTGCCAGCTGCAGAAAAAATATTCACAGAAATTTTAAAGGAAAACCCTAAACATGTTTCAGCATTGACAAATTTAGGCTATGTACAATTAGCTCAAGGCAATGTAACTAAAGCAGAGCAGTTGTATTTTAAAGCATTATCTCTTGACCCAGATTATGAAGCATTGTTATTAAATATTGCTGGATTATATGCTTACAAAAAGGACTATCAGCAAGCGGAACTCTATTTAAAGAAACTACTTAAACGTAACCCAAATAATTTAAAAGCTAAACAAGCTTTAACGCAAATAAAACAACTGCTTTAAAATGGCAACTATAAAATCTACATCCTATTCAATTTATATAGGCGACAAAAGTTTTGATGCACTCAATAATTTTTTATCAAAAAATAAATATAGTAGCTATTATATCATTTGCGATGAACACACTTTTGAATTTTGCTTATCAACTTTATTATTTCATATTCCAAAACTTAATGATGCTGAAATTATTGAATTAGAAAGTGGCGAGGATAAAAAAACTTTAGAAACCTGCTTACAAGTTTGGGGTGCGCTTACCGATACTGGTGCTGATAAAAAAAGTTTAATTATTAATTTGGGCGGCGGTGTTATTACTGATTTAGGCGGATTTGTAGCATCTACTTTTAAAAGAGGTATTGATTTTATTAATATCCCAACAACATTATTAAGCATGGTAGATGCTAGCGTTGGCGGAAAAACCGGGGTTGATTTTGAAGGGATAAAAAACCATATTGGAACCACCTGCGAACCAAAAGCAGTTTTTATAAATCCTTTGTTTTTAGAAACCTTATCTGAAAGACAAATTAAAAATGGTTATGCTGAGGTAATAAAAATAGCGCTAATTGCAGATGCAAAGTTTTGGCAAGAACTAAAAAAACTAAAACATGCAAAAGAATTTTGTACCGAAAAAATTATTACTAAATCCGTTGAATTAAAAAATGCCATTGTAAAAAAAGATTTGTATGAAATGGATTTACGTAAATCTTTAAACTTTGGGCACAGCATTGGTCATGCTTTAGAGAGCGCACTACTTAAATTTAACAAGGATATATTGCATGGCGAAGCAATTGTTGCTGGTATGATAATGGAAGCTGAATTGGCTAAGATTTTAAAAAAAATTAGTCAAAAAGAATATAAAGAAATAATAAAGTACACTACTTCAATTTATAAAAAAATTAAAATCACAAAGGAAATTGAAGCACAGCTTTTAAAGTACATCATACATGACAAAAAAAATGAAGCTGCTAATTTATGTTTTGCTCTGCCCAACAATATAGGTCATTACAATTTAGCTTGTGGCATTCAAATGGATTTAATAAAAAAAGTGCTTAGCAATTACTAATTATCGCAGGTATTAAATATGAACTTCCGTTTTAATTTAACCTAAGTCTAGTAATCAAGGATTAATAGAATTTTCTTTAGATTATTTTTTAAATTTAACTATTTAATAATCAACAACTTATATTTTATTTTTATTTATTTTCGAGATTTTGGGTTACTTAATTTAGAAAATGGCATAAATGTTCAAATAACTTAAAACAAACAAATTTAAAAATTAAAAAAATGACAAAATTATTTTCGATTATCGCAGTAGCTATTATGGCTACAACTGTTGTATCTTGTGGTCCTTCTGCTGAAGAAAAAGCTAAAATGGAAGAGCAAGCAAAATTAACTGCTGATTCTATCGCTGCTGCATTATCTGCTAGCTTAGAAGGTGCAATGACTGAGGCTACTGCTACTGATTCTACTGCTGCTGCAACTACTGAAACTGCTGCTCCAGCTGCTGAAGCTCATACTGGTCACTAAGAATATTTGTGTTTAGTTAGGAAAAGTCCACGTATAATTTATACGTGGGCTTTTTATTTGTGATTTAGTTCAACTTCTTTATTGAAATAAAAATTATCTTTACATTCGTCCTATTAAAAAAAAATCTACATTTATGAAAAAACTGTATAGCATTTTGCTAGTTACCTCAATTTTGATATCATTTGCTGCATGCAAGCCTGCCGCAGAAGATAGAGTTAAAATGCATGAAAACGCTAAACGTATTTCAGATTCAATTGGAAATGTAATTGATGCCGCAATGGCTGAAGTAGCAATTCCAGCTTCCTCAGCAACTGCTGTGGCAGATACTGCCAAGAAATAATATTTACAATCTTAGTGCAACGGATTTGACCTGCGTGACATTAAATTTGTAATAACTTTTACAAGTTTACCCGAAGTTATAATCTGCTATGATGAGAAACTAAATTATTATTAATGCGCCTCTAACCAATTGGCTCCTACTCCCATTCCAACCTCAACTGGAACATTTAGCGGAAGAGCATTTTTCATGTGTTTTTCAATAATTGGTTTTATTAAATCTAACTCTGGTTTATAAACATCAAACACTAACTCATCATGCACTTGCAAAATCATTTTTGATTTAATATTCATTTGTTTTAATTCGTTATGAATATTAATCATCGCCACTTTTATCATATCAGCAGCAGAACCTTGTATGGGCGCATTAATAGCATTTCGTTCAGCGAATGATCTAACAGTTGCATTGTTAGAATTAATATCTTTTAACCAACGTTTACGTCCCATTAATGTTTGCACATAACCATGCTCTTTAGCAAAATTAATTTCATTATCCATATAAGTTTTAATGGAACCATATTGCGCAAAATAATTATCAATCAATTGTTTTGCTTCAGCACGAGGAATATTTAAATTTTCTGATAAACCAAATGCACCTTGTCCGTATATAATTCCAAAGTTCACGCTCTTAGCTTTATAACGCATTTCTTTAGTCACTTCGCTCTCTTCAATACCATAAACCTTAGCAGCTGTTGCTGTATGAATATCCTTCCCTAAATTAAAGGCTTCGCACATATTTGGATCTCCACTTATTGAAGCCACAATACGCAATTCAATTTGCGAATAATCGGCGCTTAGTAAAACATAATCTTCGTTACGTGGTATAAATGCTTTACGAATTTGTCTTCCTCTTTCAGTTCGAATTGGAATGTTTTGTAAGTTTGGATTATCACTACTTAAACGACCTGTTACAGCAACTACTTGATTAAAAGTGGTATGTATGCGATGTGTTTTTTCGTTAACTAATAAAGGCAAGGTATCAACGTAAGTTGATTTTAATTTAACCAATTCGCGATAATCCAAAATTTTAGCCACAATAGGATGCTTACCTTCTAGCTTAGATAAAACATCTTCGCCTGTAGCGTATTGCCCTGTTTTTGTTTTCTTAGGTTTATCAATAATTTTTAAATACTCAAATAAAATTTCGCCAACTTGTTTTGGAGAAGATATATTAAATTTGGTGCCAGCTAATGCTTGTATTTCCGAATCAACTTTGGTTATATCTTCTTGCAATTGCGCCGAAAATTCATTTAATCCTGCAACATCCACATTAATTCCTTCTCGCTCCATTCCGGCTAAAGCTTCAATTAATGGTAACTCCACTTCATGAAATAATTTTTCTGTTCCCGATTCTTTTAAATGAGGTTCAAAAGCTTGTTTTAATTTTAGAGTAATATCAGCATCTTCGGCAGCGTAATCTTTAATAATATCTAAAGGAACCGAACGCATACTAATTTGATCTTTTCCTTTTTTACCAATTAATTCTTCGATGCTAATTGGCGAATAATCTAAATAGGTTTCTGCTAAAATATTCATGTTATGGCGCATATCAGGCATAAACAAAAAATGAGCAACCATCGTGTCCCACAATTTATTTTTAATTTCAACGCCATAATTTTTTAAAACCTGTAAATCGTATTTTATATTTTGTCCAATTAATATCTTTGTTGCACTTTCAAAAATAGGTTTAAACAAATCAATTAAAGATTGTGCTTCCATTTGATTTTCTGAAACAGGAACGTAATATGCTTCATTTTCTTTAACTGCAAACGACATTCCTACAACCTCAGCATTAATAGTATTTAAATCAGTTGTCTCCGAATCAAAACAATACTCGGTGCTTACGTTCAATAAAGCAATTAAGTTGTTAATAGACTCTGGCGAGTCGCACAACATATAATTAGGATTTAAATCCTTAATTGTTTTAAATACTTTAGCCGCTTCTGCAACTGCTTCTATGTTTTCTTCACTAAACATATCGCCTGTGGTAAACAAGTCAGGTTTTGCTTTTACAGTTTCTTTTGGTTTAGCTGCTGTTGCAAAATTAGAGGACTCTTTTGCACCGCCAATATCTTCGCCTAATACTTTTTGTGCAATGCCTCTAAATTCTAATTCAGAAAACAACTCACGCAAAGCCTCTTTATTAATAGCTTTAAGCGCTAACTCCTCTTCATTAAATTCAACTGGTACATCTAAAATTATAGTAGCCAACCATTTTGACTGTAATGCTTTTTCTTTATTATTTTCTACTTTTTCTTTTAGCTTACCTTTAAGTTTATCTGTATTCTCTAATAAATTTTCAATGGTCCCAAAATCCTTCACCAACTGAATGGCTGTTTTCTCCCCTACTCCGGGAATTCCAGGAATGTTATCAACCTTATCGCCCATTAATCCAAGTATATCAATTAACTCAGCAACATTACGAATATCCCATTTTTTACAAATTTCAGGCACTCCCAATATTTCGGCGCCATTACCCATTCGGGCAGGTTTATAGATAAATGTATTTTCATCAACTAACTGACCGTAATCTTTATCCGGCGTCATCATATATGTAGTAAAGCCTTTTTGCTCTGCAACTTTTGCTAAAGTACCGATAGCATCATCTGCTTCAAAACCTGGCGTTTTAATAATTGAAATATTAAAGCCTTCAATCAATTGTATAATGTAAGGTAAACAAGCGCGCAAATCTTCAGGCATTTCTTCGCGTTGTGCTTTGTACTCTACAAATTCGGTATGCCTGATTGTTACCTCTGGGGTATCATATACAACTGCTATATGGGTAGGTTTTTCTTTATTTAAAATTTCTAATAACGTATTAGTAAATCCAAATATGGCTGAAGTATTTAATCCTTTTGAATTAATGCGTGGGTTAGTGCTAAATGCAAAAAATGCTCTATAGATTAATGCATACGCATCAAGAAGAAATAATTTTTTTGGAGTATCTTTAGTTATCATACATTAATTAGTTAGCGGCGTTTTATTAAATTCTACAAAATAAGCTTCAAGTGTTTCTGCTTTTAAAAGAATTTCTTTTTGTTCAGAAATTTTTTGGACAAGTAGTTTGTTAGATTTAAAAAAATCCTTCAATTGTTTTTTCACATTTTTTTCATCAATGACTTTAAACTGCCCATCACTTTTTTCTTCGAGTACACAAAATTCGTTTATTTCGTCCACAATTCCTTCATGTACTTCTTCAAAAACTATTTGAAATAAAGATGCTTTACCTTTACTTAATAGCTTAAAAAAACAAGGTCTATCATTATGATAAGCACTGATGTAGTAATAGTTATTGAGGCAGTAACCATTTATTTTATCGGGTGTGTACAGTCGTATTTTATTCGCTTTATCTTTAAAACTAATTTTTTGATACAATTCACTTTTTTTAATTTTCGGAATTTTAACAGCACCTCGAATTGTGTCTCCTTTAGGCATTACCATGTATGCCTCTTCAAATGTATCGGTGTTTTTTTTTGGTTGCGAAAAAACTACTATTGAAGTAAATAGGAATAAAGTGCAAAATAAGTGTTTCATTAGTTAATAATGTAAGTATGATTTTTAGTAAGTTAACTTAAAGTGGAAATTTTATTTCGTAAATAGTTGGCCACAATTTGCCGGTTACGAGTACTTTTCCAGAAACAGAATCATAGGCAATACCGTTAGTTTCTAAGGCATTTGGATTTCTTGTTTTACTTTCATACAACAAATTACTTAAATCCATTTTACCAACCACATCGCCCGTATTTGGATCTATTTTTACAATATAATTTGTTGTCCAAATATTAGCGTAAATATATCCCTTAATAAATTCAAGTTCATTTAAATGTTCAAGGACATAACCATTTTCCGCCACATCTAAAATTTTTGTAACACTAAAATTAGTAGGATCTAAGTAGGTTAGATAACTTGTACCATCACTCATGATTAAACTTTTTCCATCAGTTGTTAATCCCCAACCTTCGCGGTTAGCGTATGTAAATTGACCAATATTTTTAAAGGTTTTTCCGTCATAAATAAATCCTGTTTGATTTTTATAAGTTAACTGAAAAACTTTTCCATTTAAAAAAACAATTCCTTCGCCAAAATAAATCGATTTATCAATTTCTGCTTTTACATCAATTTTACCAGTTTTTAAATCCACAATTCCAAATAATGATTTTGCTTGCGGTAAATTATCTGGGGCTCCTGTACTTTCAAATAACTTATTGTCATTAAACAATAAACCTTCTGTAAATGAATTTACATCATGTGGATATTGATTTTGAACCGTAAATTTAATTTCAGGAATTTTAGGAGATTCTGCAACAACTGGCTGCTCAACTGTTTTTTCTTTTATTGTATCAGATTCGCACGAAAGAATAAAAGCTAAAGAAATAATAAGGCAAGCAACATATTTTAATTTATAACTCATATATAATTTTAAATTTTAGATACTCCAAGTAGTGCCCTCTTTACTATCTTTTACTTGAATATTTGCTGTGGTTAATCTATTTCTTATTTCATCTGAAGTTGCAAAATCTTTATTTGCTTTTGCTTTATCTCTTAAATCTAAAACTAGCTGCATCGTAGCTTCTAAAGCATTACTTGCTTTACCAGTTTCTTCTTCTTTTTTCAATCCCATCACATCAAACACAAAATGTTGATATATTTTGTTTAATAAATCTAAATCAAATTGCGTTAGGCTTGCCTTTTTATCGTTAGCTGAATTAATTGCGCGAATGGCGTCAAACAAATGTGCAATAACCACAGGCGTATTAAAATCATCATTCATTGCGTTGTAACATTCTTTCTCTAAAGCTGCAATGTTTTCTGATGAGGTTGATGAAGGCTTTAAGGTTTGAAGCACTTTATAACTATCCATTAAACGATTATATGCTTTCTCTGCGCCAGCTAATGCATCATTACTAAAGTCTAAGGTGCTGCGGTAATGGGTTTGCATCATAAAAAATCTAACGGCCATCGGACTAAAGCCCTTAGTTAATAATGGATGATTACCAGTAAATAATTCCATAGGTAAAAAACTATTCCCTAAAGATTTACTCATTTTTTGTCCGTTAACGGTTAGCATGTTTGTATGCATCCAATAGTTAGCAGGACTTTTACCACAATAAGCTATATTTTGAGCAATCTCGTTGGTGTGATGAGTTGCTTGCAAATCCATACCGCCGCCATGTATATCAAATTGTTCTCCTAAATATTTAGTACTCATTGCCGAGCATTCGATATGCCAACCCGGAAATCCAACACCCCAAGGACTTGGCCATTTCATTAAATGCTCTGGCTTTGCTTTAATCCATAATGCAAAATCAAGCCTTCCTCTTTTTTCCTCTTGCCCATCTAAATCGCGCGTATTTTCTAATAACTCTTCTAGCTTTCGATTAGTAAGTGCTGTATAATTATTTGTCGTGGCATATTTTTCTACATCAAAATAAACCGTGCCATTATGTTCGTAGGCTAAACCATTTTTTATAATTTGCTTTGCTATTTCTTGTTGCTCAATAATATGACCAGTTGCTGTTGGCTCTATACTTGGCGGTAATGTATTAAACATCGCCATAATGTCCCTAAAACTAACCGTATATTTTTGTACAATTTCCATGGGCTCAAGCTGAGACAACTTTGCTTTTTTAGAAATTTTATCTTCACCAACATCCGAATCTCCCTCTAAATGTCCGGCATCAGTAATGTTTCGAACGTATCGTACTTTATAACCTAAATGCAATAAATAGCGATAAATAATATCAAACGACATAAAGGTTCTACAATTTCCTAAATGCACGTCGCTATAAACTGTGGGTCCACAAACATACATTCCCAAAAACGGAGCGTTAATGGCCTTAAATTCTTCTTTTTTTCTATTGAGCGTATTGTAAATAAATAATTTTTCCATAAAAATAGTAGGTTATAAATTTAATAAAAAAAAGACGGCAAAGTCCGTCTTTTAATAATTTAAAGATATTTTAAAAATTAGTTTTCTATGGGAGCATCGCCAACATAAAAGCCATTTTTATATATTGAAATTCGCTGTAGTATACCGTTGTCATCATAAATATAGGATTTACCTTCTATTAATCTATTGTCTTTAAAAACACCATCTTTTGTAATTAATTTTTTTTTATTATATGTTATGTGTTGTCCATTTAATATTAAAGGGCCTTTAGTAGTTATTCCGTTTGGTCTTTCATCTTCCTTAAGCACTAATTTAGGAGCTTGCATCAATGGTGTATCTTTAATTTTAACAAGAGGTTTCTTTGGCTCAAATTCTTTAATAGAAGCTAAATCCGCCGCACCATCCACATACATTTTTTCAGCCTTTACATCGCCATTTTCGTGATATTCTTTAATAATTCCAGTTTCTTTTCCATTTATAAAGTTACCTTCAATAGCTATTTGGCCATTTGGATGATAGTATTTTATGTTTCCTTCTCGCTTTCCGCTAGTATTAAAATTAAATTCATGTTGTAGTTGTCCGTTTTCATAATACAATTTATATGAACCAGTCCAGCGGCCATTTTTCCAATTTCCCTCCTCCATTATTTTACCACTTTCGTGATACATAATAACGTAGCCTTCGGGCCTACCATTTTGAAAAGTTACTTGATTTTTTAAGTTGCCATTGCAATAGTACTCAAGCCATTTACCAATTTTACGATTATCAAGATACTTTCCTTCCTCAACTTTTTGTTCAGCGGTATAACACGTTCCTTGTTTATTTTTACCCTTAATAATCCACTTACCTTGTTTTTTGCCAAAATTATCAACAGCATTTATAGTATCACCATTAATTCCCTTTTCAAATGATATAATCTGAGCATGGATTATTTGGTAAGCCAATAATATCAGAATAATATAATTATTTTTCATTGAAAAAAGCAATTAATTAAGTACGTAATAGTATGTTTATTATTTAAAATTGCCTATTAAATAACGCATATCACTACAATTTGTTTCAAATTTATTTTTTAAGTTATTTAGCGCAGTATAAGTTACTAACTTTTTTTGAAACACTTTTTATGCCAAATTTTGCAACATATTTTTTACTAGAGATGGGAGATTATATTTTGCAGACCATTTCCAATCATTCCTAGCCTCATCTTCTAAGATGCTTTGAGGCCAGCTATTTGCAATATCTTGCCTGAAATCAGTTTTATAAGTAATTGTGAAATCGGGAATATGCTTTTTAATTTCAGCAGCAATTTGCTCCGGAGTAAAACTGATGCCAGCCAAATTATAACTACCTCTAATTTTTATATTTTCAGCAGGTGCATGCATTATTTCAATCGTTGCTCTAATAGCATCTTCCATATGCATCATTGGCAAAGCGGTGTCAGCACTTAAAAAGCATTCGTAAGTTTTATTTTTTAAAGCTTCATGGAAAATATGCACTGCATAATCCGTAGTTCCGCCACCCGGCGCCGATTTCCAACCAATTAAACCTGGATATCTTAAGCTTCTCACATCTACACCATATTTATGAAAATACCACTCACACCATCTTTCTCCAGCTTGTTTACTAATTCCGTAAACAGTTGTTGGTTCCATCACCGTATATTGTGGCGTATTAATTCTTGGAGTTGTGGGGCCAAAAACTGCAATAGAACTAGGCCAATAAACTCTTGAAATATGTTTTTCTTTTGCTAAATCCAAAACATTAAACAAACCTTCCATGTTTAATTTCCATGCAAACATAGGGTTTTGTTCTCCAGTTGCTGAAAGTAATGCCGCTAAAAGATATACATGAGAAATCTTATGCTTTTTAATCACACCTAATAATGCATCTTTATCCAATACATCTAATTTTTCAAATGGATTAACTTCCAGAGCTTCAATTGGTTTTAAGTCTGCTGCAATGACATTGCTTGAGCCATATAATAAACTTAACTCTTGCACCAACTCAATGCCTATTTGACCACCAGCACCTATTATTAAAATTTTATCTTCTTTATTGTACATGATAAAAATCAGTTGTGTTTTTTACTTTTTCACTACCTTTGCAAACGTAATTAAAAATGCGCTTAAATAAAAATGAGTTTATTTGAATTATAAATATTAATTAATTTTTATTTGAATTAAGAATCTTTTTTACTTTTAAACATAAAAAATAGTATAACCTGCAATTATATCTATTATGAACTATTCATCATATAAACAAAAACATCTGATAATAAGGATGATGAATAAACCATGTGGCTATAAAAAAACAATAATGTTTTCACATGAAAATGCCTGAATTAAGAAACCGAATTAACAAAGACGAACTTAAAGCGCGTTTAGCTCAAGAAAAAATTGAGCGTGTAACTTTCTCGTTTTACAAATATGTAAAAATTGAACGTCCAAAAGAATTTAGAGATGAATTATTTACTAATTGGACCAATTTAAATTGTTTTGGTAGAATATATGTTGCTAATGAAGGTATTAATGCTCAAATGAGTATTCCTAAAGAAAACTGGGATTTTTTTGTAAAAGAATTATATAAGGATAATCGCTTTAAGAATGTACCGTTTAAAATAGCAGTTGACGGAAACGGAAAATCATTTTATAAATTAATTATTAAAGTAAAAGAGAAAGTAGTTGCAGACGGTATTAGCGACCCTGACTTTGACGCATCGCATACAGGCAACTATTTAAATGCCCAAGGATTTAACAAAGCTATTGAAGATCCAAACACAATTGTTGTGGATATGCGAAATCATTACGAAAGTGAAGTTGGAAGATTTGATAACGCATTTTGTCCTGATGCTGATACTTTTAGAGAAGAATTGCCTTTGGTAGTTAATCATTTAAAAGGACAAGAAGACAAAAAAGTAATTATGTATTGCACTGGTGGAATTCGCTGTGAAAAAGCAAGTGCATATTTAAAGCATAAAGGATTCAAAGATGTAAATCACCTTCAGGGCGGCATTATTCAATATGCTAAGGAAGTAAAAGAACAAGGTTTAGAAAGTAAATTTAGAGGAATTAACTTTGTGTTTGATGAGAGAATTGGAGAGCGTATTACCAACGATATTTTGAGTAAATGCCACCAATGCGGTAAACCAAGTGATACCCATGTTAATTGCAAAAATGACGATTGCCATTTACTTTTTATACAATGTGATGAATGTGCGGCTACAATGCAAGGCTGTTGCACACCTAAGTGTAAGGACATTGCTGCTTTACCAATAGAAATGCAAAGAGAATTAAGAAAAGGACGTATAAAAAACGGACCTGAATGTTTATCGGTTTACAAAAGTAGATTACGTCCTAATTTAGCAGAAATATTAAAAAATGATTTATCTTTAAATAAAATTTAAAACAACCACTATGAAAAAAATCATCTATTTTTTTATTATTGCTGCAATTTTTACAGGTCATGTTTCTTGTAAAAAAGAAGAGGCAAATAAATTAACAGAGTTTGATATTAACTACTCAACCAATTTAACAATCCCATCAGCAAGCATTACAGTAGCTGTTTCT
>JAIOZA010000033.1 GCA_021740825.1 Bacteroidia bacterium
AATACAAAATGTTTGACGTTTGAGTTTTAGTGGCAATTAGACCATTGGTAGTATTATCATAAAAATTAAATCGGTAGTTTGTTGCTCCACTAATTGACTGACAAACTATGTATGTGCTCATATTTGCATAGGAATTTCCACATGGAACTGTGGTTTTGGGAGGACTAAATGTTATTGTACAAGAATTAGTACTAGTAGGACCAAAGCCCAAACCATCATCAACTTCCACCGTCCATTTATATGTTTTTCCATAATTTAAACCAGTTAAAGTATTAAAATAAAGAATATAAGATGTTTGAGTTTTAGTTGCTACTAAAGCATTGGTTGCATTATCGTAAAAATTAAATCGATAATTTGCTGCTCCACTAATGGGCTGACAAACAGCATATGTATAAAGATTTCCATACGTATTTCCACAAGGAAGGAAAGTAACTGGGCAAATATAAGGTACTGTAACGGTTTGAGTATTGGTAGCTATACAACTGGTTGCATCCGTTGCGGTAACTGTATATGTTGTATTAACAGAAGGAGTAACAGTTTGACTTACTCCATTCAAATTACCAGGCATCCAATTATAAGTAAATATTCCTACTCCTCCTGTAGCGTTTGCTGAAAGTGAAGCCGTATTTCCACCACAGATTGTTTTACTAGATCCAGTAGCTAAACTAATAGCAGATGGTTGACTAATTGTAAAAGTGGCAGAGGCAAAATTTAAACAATCATTAGTTGCAACACAAGTATATATGCCAGCTGATAAGTTATTCGCGGTTGCAGATGATCCGCCAATAGGAGACCAAGAATATGAAAAATTGAAACCACCGCTAGCAGAAATCGTTGCTGATCCATTACTTAGTCCGTTGCATGTAACGTTATTTTGTAAAGAAGACACCGATACCGTTGAACATGACATTAATAGTCTTGTAACTCTTCCTATACCAACTCCATCATAATTTGTAAATAATCCACCGATAATCAATTTATTATCTGCTTGAAAACTTGTCGAATAGATGGTATTATTTGCTCCGGAAGTAGGTTTAAATGTATTATCGATACTTCCATTTGTGTTTAATCTGGCAATATGATTACAAGGTGTTCCATTATACGATGTAAATTCACCCGCAATAATAATTTTTCCGTCAGATTGTAAATTAATTGTACTAACTTTATTATTTGGACCAGTTCCAATAGCAAATCCGGCATCAATTGAACCGTTTGCATTTAACCTTGCGATATTTTTACTTGCGGCTCCATTATATGTGGTAAATAATCCGCCAATTAGTATCATTCCATCACTTTGAATTTTACAAGCTCTTATAGCAGTTGCAGAATTAGTAGGGGAACTTGTTACTCCTGTTCCTATATTAAAAGTTCCATCAATACTACCAGAAGGCGTTATTCTAACAATTCCATTTTTACTGACACCATTAAAACTTGTAAATGCTCCACCTGCAATAATGTTTTGATCAGCTTGAATGGCAATTGAATAAATGGTGTTATCAGCAGCAGACGACGGATTAAAAGTACCATCAAAGGTGCCATTTGTATTTACGCGAGTTATTCTATTTATAAAGTTAGTTCCGTATTTGGTGTGACCTCCAGCAATAATAATTTTTCCATCCGACTGTAAAGCAGCATCATATACGGTATTATTTGGGCCATTACCCGGATTAAAAGTACTACTTGATTCTAGTGCTCCTGTTGTACTAATTCTAGCAATTCCCTTTCTATTACTACCATTACATTTACTAAAATCACCAACTACTATCAATTTGCCGTCAGGTTGAATGAGCACTTTATTTACAGTATTATCAAAACCTGAATTAAATGTTGCATCTAATGTTCCTGTTGTGGTCACTCTAACAATATTTGTTAAAGTTGACGTTGTATTATATGCAGTAAAACTACCGCCTAAAATAATTTTACCATCAGTTTGAATTTGCGTTGTTAGAACTGAACCGCTTGATACCCCTAAACCACCTGTATTAAAAGTAGGGTCTAGTTTACCGGTTTGAGCATTAATAATATGAGCTGTTATCGTAAATAATAATAAGAAAATTATTGATCGATATTTTTGTCGCGGCTTTACTTTTTCACGTTCTAATTTAACTTTATAGTTGTTATTTCGGTCATAAGTATTCGAAAAGAAAAGTTGATTTGAAATTATATTCTTTTCGTTCCTACTACTTTTTGATTTTGGTTGCATGCATTCATTACTAATGTTTGCATTCATTACAGCGGTTGCTTTCATGATTTTGTGTTTTAAAGTTTAATAATATTTACAAGGTAAATTCATTAAATTTTTTTTAAAACAGCAATTAGCATTTTAATTAATGATTTGTGATATAATAAAAGTTTATAGATGAAAATGATTTTAAATCATAGCAATTGTAAGCTTAAATATTTTGAGTTTAAAAGTTATTGAAAAGATAAAAAAATGTAATTTATCTAAAGTTTATCTTTCAAATATTTAGCAGTATAACTTATTTTATTTTTAGAAATAATTTCTGGTGTACCTTCTGCAACTATATTTCCTCCTTCTTCGCCACCTTCAGGACCAATATCAATAATCCAATCAGCACATTTAATCACATCTAAATTGTGTTCAATTACAACAATTGAATGTCCTCTATCAATTAACGCATTAAAGGATTTTAAAAGTTTAGCTACATCATGAAAATGTAATCCGGTAGTCGGCTCATCAAAAATAAATAATGTTTGAGTGGTTGAACTTCCTCCAATTAAAAAGGTAGCGAGTTTAATGCGTTGTGCTTCTCCGCCGCTCAAAGTGCTTGACGATTGTCCTAATTGCACATATCCCAAACCAACTTCTTGTAAAGGTTTTAGTCGTTCGATAATGCGTTTGCATACTCGGTCGGTTTCATCCTGACTAAAATAAATAACGGCATCATCTATGGTCATTTCTAAAACATCACTAATAGATTTTCCTTTGTATAGAACTTCAAGTGTTTCTGCTTTAAAACGCTTACTATTACAAGCTTCGCATGGTAACGAAATATCTGCCATAAACTGCATTTCCACTGTAATTGATCCTTCTCCTTGACAAACTTCGCATCTACCACCGTCTACATTAAATGAAAAATGAGAAGGTTTGTAGTTTCTAACTTTTGCTAAAGCTTGTTCCGAAAATAAACTTCTAATTTCATCATAAGCTTTTGTGTAGGTAACTGGATTACTGCGAGATGATTTACCAATAGGGTTTTGGTCAATAAATTCAACATGTTGAATTTGTTTTAAACTGCCAGATATTTTATCGCTCTTTGCATTGGCGAAATAACCTTCTAAATATTTTTTTACGTTAGGGTACAAAACTTTTTTAACGAGAGTTGATTTCCCAGAACCACTAACACCGGTTACGCAACACAAAGTGTTTAATGGAAATTTAACTGAAACATTTTTTAAATTATTTTCGTTGGCATTATTTACCTCAATAAACTCTTTCCATTTACGACGAACTTTAGGAACCTCAATTAGTAATTTATGAGTTAGATATTTAGCCGTAAAACTTTTAGAATCTTTTAATAATTCCTGATGATTCCCTTGAAATACTAATTCTCCACCATTTGTTCCTGCCTCCGGACCGATATCTATTAACTGATCAGCGGCATTCATAATTTCTTCGTCGTGCTCTACAACAATAACGGTATTACCTTGCGCTTTTAATGATTTTAATACACCAATTAAACGTTCGGTATCTCTTGAATGTAAACCAATACTTGGCTCATCTAAAATATATAAACTCCCCACTAAACTACTTCCTAATGAGGTTGCTAAATTTATACGCTGACTTTCACCGCCACTTAACGTATTAGCAACACGGTTTAAACTTAAATAACCTAAACCAACATCTAATAAAAATTGTAAACGACTATTAATTTCAATTAATAAACGTTTGGCAATAGATGTATCGTGTTCATCTAATTTTAATTTTTTAAAGAAATCGCGAATATCTGAAACTGGTAATAATACTAACTCAGAAATTCCCTTATCTCCAACTTTTACATAGTTGGCATCTTTTCGCAAGCGGGTTCCGTTACAATCTGGGCAAGATGTTTTTCCTCTGTAACGAGCCAACATAACACGGTACTGAATTTTATAACTTTCTTTTTCTAACATTTTAAAAAAAGAAGTTATTCCTTCAAAGTATTCATTACCGCTCCAAAGTAAAGCATATTGCTCTTTGGTTAATTGTACAATTGGTTTATGAATAGGAAAATCAAACTTATGTGCGTTTTTAACTAATTGATTTTTGTAATACGACATAGTTTCTCCGTTCCAACATGCAACTGCATTATCATAAACAGATACACTTTTATTTGGAATTGCTAAATCCGGATCAATGCCAATTATACTTCCAAATCCTTCGCAGGTTTTACAAGCACCAATAGGATTATTGAAACTGAAAAAATTCATATCAGGTTCTTCAAACGACATGCCATCAGCTATAAATAAATTAGAGAAATGATGTTCATTATATGATTTGTCTTTCTTTTCAATAAAAACTTCACACTCTCCGTTCCCTTCAAAAAAAGCAGTTTGCACACTATCAGCCACTCTGTTTTGAAGATCTTCATCTGTAATATCAACAACAATTCTATCAATTAATAAAAAAATTGTGTCTGATTTTTTTGATTTTTTCGCATCAAATTCTGCTATTTTAGTTACCTGATTATTAACTAAAATTCTAGAAAAACCTTGTTGATTTAATAACTCTAAATAGGTTTCTAAGGTTCTATCTTTTGGTATGTTTAATTTTGATAAAATTAAACACTTAGTTTCATTTGATAATGTGTTTACAAAATCAACAACATCACTTACCGTGTTTCGCTTTACAAGTTTGCCAGAAATTGGACTGTATGTTTTACCAACGCGAGCGTATAATAATTTTAGGTAATCATAAATTTCGGTAATTGTACCAACTGTACTGCGCGGATTACGTGAAATAACTTTTTGTTCGATGGCAATTGCAGGAGAAATTCCTTTGATATAATCTACTTTTGGTTTTTCTAATCTTCCTAAAAATTGACGGGCGTAGGCAGACAAACTTTCTACGTAACGTCTTTGACCTTCTGCATACAACGTGTCAAAAGCTAAAGATGATTTTCCGGAACCTGATAAACCAGTAATCACAATAAATTTATTTCGTGGTAAAGCCACGTCAATACCTTTAAGGTTGTGCATACGCGCACCTTTAATAATTATATATTCTTTAGGATTGAGAGTAGTTATATCTTTTTCTTTTGCCAAAACGTTGTTATTAAATCAATATCAAATATAATAGTTTGTAAAATGGAATGAGCATTTTATGTACTAACAAATGTTATATAGTTTGGTTTATTTTTATTTCCTTTTTCGGGCGTGTCCGCCAGTTGGCGGATCAGGCTTTTCGTTGCAATCTTTTTGTAAAGGAACACAAAAAGGATTTTCACTTCAATCCTTCACGCAGTGTGTGGTAAAATCGAATTATTAATTTCAAATTTAAGGTAACAGCCACGTCATAATAATATTTCTATTACAATTACTCTAAACGTTTAGAAATAATTTTCGAAATATTTCCAAATACTTGACCGGGAGAAAATTTACGCCATTCAAAATCATTCAATTCGCCACCTGTAATAAAATAATAATCTAAGTTAGCCACTTTGAATTCTTTTAAAATATGCTCTCTAAAATTTATAAAGGCAATCCAACCATCATTTTCTTGCACATCTTCAAACCATTCTTCATAATATGAATCATCAGAATGATGAAAGTTTAATACGTTTTCACCAATGATAATATATTTATTTATTCCATGAAATGCGAGTTCATCAATAATATCTCGTTTTAGCAGCATGATGTCGTTATTGATAGCATCATTCCATTCACCTATTAATTCAATGATGGCATATTTTTCATCATAATCTACAAATAGTATTTTGAGGTACATTGTTTCGCTTCCCATATCATCCCATTGTGGATGTATGTAGTAATTGTAAACAGTATTAGTAAATGTAAATTCGCTATACTCAGCTCCATAAAATGGAGAATCTTCATCTTCGGAAGCGATATATAAATGTTGCCAATTATAAAAAGGTTCTAGTTCGTGCATAACTTTTACTTCATACTCAATCGAATTTGAGTGATGATTTTTTTTGTGTATAATGGAAAGTCACCTTGCATCATCCAATTATAATAGGATGGTTCTTTTTCAAAAACTTCTTTTACTGATTTATCTTTATGTTTTCCAAAATTAAATACTTCAATATCTTTTTCATTAAAAACAATTCTACCCGCTAAATCGGCGTTTTTATTGCGATTGGACAATGCGCTCAAAACTGCCATATCATTTTTAACAGGCGTAAATTTATTTCCTTTTTCATCCTCTAATTCCACATCTTGATAACGATTAACTTGAGCTTTAAAAATTTCATAAGTTGCAATAGTATCAGCTTCTGCAGAGTGCGCGTTAATTAAGGGTTTATCGCAATAAAATTTATAAGCAGCAGTTAAATTACGAGGCTCCATTGTATGAAAAATATTTTGCACGTCTATTAATTTTCTATTTTTTAAATCAAAATCAATATCGGCACGCAAAAATTCTTCCACTAAAACAGGAACATCAAATTTATTGGAATTAAATCCAGCCAAATCGCAATTTGTTAAAAACTGAGATAATTGCGGAGCAAGTTCTTTAAATGTTGGGCAATCAATAATATCTTTATCATATATGCCATGAATTTTTGATGTGAATTCTGGTATTGGAATAGTTGGATTCACTTTTTTTGTAAGAATATCTGTAGTATTATCAATGTTTACTCTAACTATTGATATTTCTACAATTCGATCACTTCCAACGTTAATACCTGTTGTTTCTAAATCAAAAAAAGCGAGTGGTTTTGTTAAGTTTAATTGCATGGATTTAATTTGATAAATGTTTAATCACTTCCTCAGTTGATTTAATGTTTGTAAAAAAGCTATTTATTTTATGTATAACGCCTTCAATAACAGAATCTGGACAAGATGCTCCACTTGTTAAAATAATTCTAACAGGTGTTTTGTTTGGCAAAAAATCGGAGGTTGTTAAATGTTTTTTATTTGGGTAATCAAAATGTTGAATGGTATTTTTATCAATAATTTCTTTTTCGGAAGAAATAAAGTATGTATGAAACTTGCGCTCGCATAGTTCAACCAAATGCGATGTATTACTGCTGTTATAACCACCAACAACAATTGCTAAATCGGCTTCAGTTTCTAATAAACCGTAGGTTGCATCTTGGTTTTCGTTTGTCGCATAACACAATGTATCACGAGTGTCTGCAAAATGATTTGAGATATTTTCAATTCCATACTTTTCTATCATTACTGATTTAAAAAAATCTGCTATTTCTTGCGTTTCGCTTGCAAGCATTGTAGTTTGATTAATCACCCCAATTCTTTGTAAATCAAGTTCAAGATGTAACGATTCAGAATAACGATCTTTGAAATCAATTTTAAATTGTTCTAAGGACCGATTCCCTAAAATATATTCTGATAATAATCTTGATTCATTGATATCTCTAACAATAATTGCTTTGTTATGTTTGTCGCTTCGCGAAAATGTTGAACGCGTTTCTTCGTGACTATGTTTTCCATGAATAATGATGGTATAGTTTTCTTTTCCGATACTTTCAGATTTTTTCCATACTCGTTCAACAAAAGGACAAGTTGTATTATAAGCTTCTGTTTTTATTTTCTTAGATTCTAATAAATCTATTATGTTAAGCGGAGCGCCAAATGCAGGTATAATAACAATGTCATCTGGTGTTAATGAATCAAATGGTATCAGTTGATTTCCATTTGTATCTTGTAAAAATTGAACACCTCTATTTATTAAATCATTATTTACATCCGGATTATGAATCATTTGGCTTAATAAAAAAATTCTTTTAGTAGGATTTTCATCTAAGGCTTTAAATGAAATTTCAATGGCATTTTCTACTCCAAAACAAAAACCAAAATGGCGAGCAATTAAAAATTGAACAGCCCCAAAGTCTAATAGAGTAGGAGAGTTGTCTTTTTTACGAGGATCTTGTATTTTTCGGTATTGTTTTATTTTGCTTATGATTGGGCTTCTATAAAACTCTGGTACGTTAAATGCTTTCATCTTTTTAGTGTTTAGTGATAAGTGATTAGAGTTTAGTTATATCTTATCACTAAACTCTAATCACTTTATTTATTTTAAAACTAACTCCTTTATCAATCTCTTTCCTACAAATTTATTTACTTTTTCAATGATTGTTTCCTTAACATAGGCAGTTTCATTTCTAATAATGGGTGAATCTATTGAAACAAACAAAATCCCTTGAGCATAGTTTATTTGAGTGGTATGTTTAGCGACTATTTTTCCTACAATACCTTCCCAACCATTTCTAATAGCAAAGATGCTATATTTCTCATCCAATTTTTCTTCCTTAAAAATTTGAGAAATGGCATCACCTAATTTTATGAGATTATGATTTTTAGCCATGTTTTTCTATGCTGCCATTATTAACGATGTAAATTAAATGTTCGGAATTATTTTGTTCAAATAGTTTGCTTATTCTTTCTGGGTTCGTGTCTGTAATAAATACTTGTCCAAATTCATCACCACTTACTAATTCAATTAACTTTTTAAAACGAGTTTCATCCAACTTATCATAAATATCATCTAATAATAACAAAGGTTTAGTTGTTTTTTTTTCTTTGATAAACTCAAATTGTGCTAGTTTTAATGCGAGTAAATAAGATTTTTGTTGACCTTGCGATGCGAATTTCTTTAAACTATTCCCCATCAATTTAAAATTTAAATCATCGCGATGCGGTCCTGCTGTTGTATAATGTACAGCTCTGTCTCTTGATAAACTTGCTAATAAAACTGTTTTATAGGATAAATCTTTTATAGAGGATTCGTATTCTAAACTCACATTTTCATTAGTTCCACTTATAAATTGATAGTTTTTTGTAAATAAAGGGATAAACTCTTGTAAAAAACTTGTACGAATTTTAATAATTTCTTCACCGTAAATTATTAATTGTTCATCCCAAATTTCCAAACTCATGTTATCAAAGCTTTTGCTTTCATAAAATTGTTTTAATAAGGCATTGCGTTGTTGAAGGACATGATTATATGCAATTAGTTTTTCTAAATACACTTTATCGTATTGAGAAATAATACTATCCATAAATTTACGTCTCACTTCACTTCCGTCCCAAATCAATTCAATGTCCGAAGGTGAAATCATAACTAAAGGATACAATCCAATGTGTTCAGATAAACGATCGTATTCTTTTTTATTGTGCTTAAATTGTTTTTTAGCTCCGCGTTTTACGCCGCAAAAAATTTCATGAGTTTCAGCATTTTTATTTATCCATGCTTGAATTGCAGAAAAAGGTAAGTCGTATTTTATATTTTGGCTATCAACTGCATTAAAAAAGCTTTTACAAAATGATACATAATGTATGGCATCTAATAAATTAGTTTTACCCATGCCATTATTACCAACAAAGCAATTAAATTTTTGACAAAATTCTAATTGAGCTTCGTCGTAATTTTTAAAGTTAATAAGGGATAAACGTTCTAAAATCATGATTTATAAAGATACGAACGAAAATCAAATAGTTTCAAATATTTTAAAATCAATCTATTTATAAATTAACTTAAAAATTGTTCTGCGATTTTGTTTATGCTCTTCATCAGAACATTCTACGTTATTTGAACATCTATTAATTAATTTAGTTTCTCCCATCCCAATCGGAAATAATCGCTTTTCGTCAATAGTTTTTGATTTAATATATTCTACAACTTTACTAGCCCTTTTTTGAGATAATTCCATATTATATTCATCACTGGCCTGCGCATCTGTATGCGACTCAACTTCTAAAACAAGTTTAGGGTTATTTATTAAGGCTGAAACCGCTTTATCTAAAATAACTTCTGAAACTTTTGGGATTTCAAAGGAACCAGATTCATAATAGATGTTTTCAATGATCGTAAGTTCTTTCTTGTCAATGCTTAAGGTATTAATTTTTAACCAAGGATCGGGTTCCGTTATCGAACTTAACTGAGATTTTTCAATTGAGAGAAATTTATATTCAAAAAAACCAAGTTCATTTTTAGCAATAATTTTGATAATTTTTCCATTTACATCAGTAATTAGAATTTTGGTTGCAGTAATATTTTTTGCATCTTCTTCATTAATTTTAATTGAATAATTTTCACTTGGATCTAAATTGCTAAAAATAAAGTAACCATTCTCGTTTGTTTTTTTAATGATGATTTCTCCGTTATCTTTAATTATTTGAAAGTTAACATTTGCAAGTGGAAATTGTGAAGTCCCCATTGCTATTAACTTTCCACTTATATTTATTGTTAGAGCTACATCATCAATTGACATCAAACTTAAAGATGAAAGTTCAGTCTTTAACAGTTCAAAATTGAATTTATTTTTAGATTTTTCAGACAAAGCGGACTTCATAATAAATTTACCATTTTTGTCAACTATTTTAAAACCTGTATTTTGAAGTGAAATTGTGTCATCTTCTAGTTCAATTAAATAATCCTTGTCGATTGGAACATTTTCAAATTTAAAATAACCTTTAGGTGAAGTTTTTCCAGAATAAAACATTTCACCTTTTGTATTTGTGATAAATATATTTTTGTTTTCTATTGGTTTTGATTCACTATCATTAGATTGAATGAAGCCTTCTAAATTTACAAAGGTTCTAGTGTCGCTAACTATTTTGCCAACTTTTATTGTTTTTGTAGCAACATTATCGTAAATATCAGTAACTGATATTTCAATTTTTTTTAAATTTTCTGTTGATATTTTATATTTTAGAAAAGGATTCAAATTTTCTTCATTAAAACTTATTTCGTTTCCATTAACTAATATCTTTTTTATATTACTTTTATCTGTTATTTGTGCTTCCACTAATGCGTTCAGTTGGTTTACATATACATTAACGAAGTTATTTTGATCTACAATTGGATATTCTAACTTAATGAACGGGGAATCATTTTCTTTATTAGCGATATAATTCTTTTCTTTTGTAGCTTTTAATAGATTTAACGCTTCTTGATTTGTTGGGTTATAAATTAAATATTTTTGTAGGTCAATAATTGCTTCTTTTAAATTTCCTAATTCTATTAAACATTGTGCTTTATAATAATACGCTAAATAATTTGTTTCATCTAGTAAAATTGTTTTTGTAAAATCACCAATTGCATTTTGAAACTGACTTATTTGCTTATAAACAATTCCCCTTTGATAGAATAAGGTACTATTTTTACTGTTCAAGGCAATAGATCTATTTAAATCACCAATAGCTGCATTGAAGTCAGCTTTTGCGAAAAATGCAAAACTCTTTAAGTAATAGATATAATAATTGTTTGGTTTAACTGTATCAGGTTGGTCAATTAAGACAGCAATATCATAGTTTTTTATAGACTCATCAAATAACTTTGTTTTGTATAAGGCGGTTGCAATATTTACATAATAAGGCTTATATTCGGATTTAGCCTTAATTCGATTTACCTCTCGACCTTTAATTATAGAAATTGCTCTTTTATAAGATAAAATTGCAGCATTATAATCTCCTAAACTATCTTTTGCAATTCCTCTATAGTAATGTAATATTTCAGTACCTGTATCTTCAGAATTCGAATCTTTATTAATTGCTCTATCTGCCTTAACTACTGCTTGTTCAAATTCTTTCATTATTATATGGCACCACGAAGATTTGCGCAATCCTTCAACATTCCATTTATCATAGTTCACTAATCGTTCTAAAATTAGATTTGCATTTTTATAATCTTTTAATAAAATGTACAAATCCGCTATTTTTAAGTAAACCTCTTTTTCTTTATAATCTAACTTATTACACGATAAATAATCATTTATAGCATTTTTTGTCTGATTTGTTTTTTCATAACAAATTGCTCTATTAAATATTACATCATAATCATCAGGTTTTATTTCAAGTACTTTACTGTAACCTGCAATTGCATCCTCTAATTTATTTAACTTAAAATCAAGGTCGGCTTGTTGTTTAATTTTTTTTGGTGTTTGTGCAAAGGAAATAGTGGCACTAAATAATAAAATTGAATTTATTATTACAAATGATAATTTCATCAGTTTTTTCTTTTAAAAATATTTTTTGCAAAAATATGAATATTAATTTGTTTTTTATTATTAATTACTTCCGACCAATTGCAATAAAAAACGCCCCAACTTTTCAGAAGGGGCGCTTAATAGTGGTTATTTATAATTTAGTTTCTTTTATCGAAATCAACAACAATTGGAGTTGATATACATAATGAAGAATATGTACCAATGATACGACCAATTAATAAGGCAAATATAAAGCCTCTAATACTTTCTCCTCCAAAAATAAATATTACTAATAATACGAAAAACACAGTTAATGATGTTAATATCGTACGACTTAATGTGCTATTTAACGCATAATTAATAAGAGTATTGCGTTCTTCAGCTGTAGAATCTGCTTTTTCATTTTCAGTTAAACGCTCACGAATCCTATCAAATACAACCACTGTTTCTGTCATGGTGTAACCCATAACAGTTAAGATGGCTGCGATAAAATCTTGACCAATCTCTAATGAGAAAGGAACAATTCCATCTAAAATGGTATAGAATGATAATACAACTAACACGTCATGGAATAATGCCACAACCGCACCTAAACCATATTGCCATTTTTTGAATCGAACTACAATGTAAATAAACATTACTAAACAAGAAAATAAAATAGCTGCATAAGCACCATATAAAATATCTGTTGCAATAGTTGGACCTACTTTTTGTTGGCTAACAATCTCGTTTTTAACTTTTAAAGTGCTTAATCCATCCTTTAATGCATTTTCAACTTCAGTATCAACGGTTGGTGAATTATCAGTTACACGATATGAAGTAGTAATTTTCATTTGGTTATTTCCACCAACTGTTTTTACTTCTAATGATGCGTCTTTAAAGGCTGTTTTTAATGATTGTTTTACATCTTCTGTATTCATTTCTTTTTCAAAACGAACTTGGTAAGTACGACCACCTTTAAAATCTACACCTAATTTTAAACCACCATGAGCAAAATACATGACAGCTCCTAAAATGATTATTGTAGTTGAAATAGCATAATAGATTTTACGACGACCTACAAAATTGAAGGCAACATTTTTGAAAGAATTTCTAGTAGCGCTATTATCAAATGGAATTTCCATTTTACGATCTAACATCCAGTCAAAAATTACACGAGTAATTAAAATAGCTGAGAATAATGATGCTCCGATACCAATTAATAAAGTAGTTGCAAAACCTTGGACTGGTCCAGAACCGAATACCATTAAGATAATTGCTAAGATTGCTAAAGTAACGTTAGAGTCAATAATAGAACTCATAGCGTGTTTGAAACCTTCTTTTATAGCATTTGCAGATGATTTGCCAAGAGCTAACTCTTCACGAATACGCTCAAAAATTAAGATGTTTGCATCCACCGCTAAACCAATGGTGAGCACAATACCTGCAATACCTGGTAACGTTAATACGGCATTCATTGATGCTAGTATTCCCATAATAAAGAACATATTAGCAACCAATGCAATATTCGCAACCATACCAGCTTTGTTATAATACATGTACATGAATACTAAAATAACTAGTAAAGCAATTACAGTACTCATTAAACCTGAATCAATAGCTTCCTGACCTAATGTAGGACCAACAACACTTTCTTCAACAATACGAGCAGGAGCAGGTAATTTACCAGCACTTAAAACTGCTGCCAATGTATTTGCTTCTTCCACTGTAAAATTTCCAGTGATTTGCGATTGTCCACCTTTAATTTCTCCGTTTACTGTTGGTGCTGAATAAACCATGTTATCCATTACTACTGCAATAGAACGTCCTTTTTTATCCCCTTGAGGTGCATTATCTCTTGTTAATTTGGCCCATTTAGTAGCAGCTTCACCAGTCATGGTCATGCTAATGTATGGGTGACCACCACTTTGAGCATCAAAATCAGGACGAGCATCTGTAATAATATCACCATACATGGCAGCTTTACCACTTCTGTCTGTAATTTTGATTGCATATAATTCATAATAAGATCCTATAACTTCACCAGCTTCATTTTTAACTTCTTCTGGTTTTGATCCCCACATAAATTTTAATTTATTAGGTAAATATGATTTTAACACAGGATTTTTTAATAATGCATTTGCTTTAGCAGTATCTTCTTTGCTATATGCACGAGCTATAACTGGTCCAGGCAAAAATTGCTCAGGTTGATTAGTTTGCTGATTAAACGACACATTAGCTTTTAATGGACAAGGTACATTTCCTACATAAATTAATGGAAAACGGTAATTAAAAGAATCTAATGAAGTTGGCACAGCGGATGACGTTTTAACTGCGGCAACTGCACTCGAATCAATCTTTTGCTTTGTAGTATCTGTTTTTGCTACTAATTTATTTGCTAATTTAGTAGTGTCAGCAGTTGATGTTGAATCCTTTTTTACATTAAAGTCAGGGTACAATACTTTTGATAATTTATCATTGGCACCGATTAATAGGTTACCTAATTCAGCGTTGTCATATGTTTCCCAAAACTCTAAATTAGCAGTTCCTTGTAATAATTCGCGCACGCGTTCTTTGTCTTTTACACCAGGTAATTCAACTAAGATACGCCCTGTATTTCCTAATTTTTGAATATTAGGTTGAGCAACTCCAAAACGGTCAATACGAGAACGGAATGTTTTTTCAGAGTTAGAAATTGATTCTGCAACCTTGGTTGCTAAAAACGCTAGTACTTCTTCGTTAGTAGCATTATAGGCTATTTTACCTTTTAATTCAATTGTTTGAAATAAAGGAGCTAATTGACCTGCAGGCGCATTTATCTTATATTTTTTTGCAAACAAAGTTAAAAAAGCATCGTTGTTGCCAACACCCATATTATCCTGAGCATCTTTTATTGAGCGATTAAAAGCTGCATCCGGATTATTGTTTGATAAATTTTTGATGATTTCAGCAACTGAAATCTCTAAGGTTACGTTCATACCACCACGTAAATCCAAACCTAAGTTTATTTCACGTTTCTTACACTCTTCATAACTATAACTAGCTACTAATAAGTCGTATACTGGCTGATTCTTCAACGAATCTAAATATCTATCAACTAACTTTTCCTTTAAAGAATCTACATAAAATAGTTCTTTTGTAGCGTCGCCGTTAGCATATTTTTTTGCTGTGGTTTGCACTCCAGCAGAGCTAGATATTGTTTCAGCATACTCTTTCGCTTCAGTTTCTACTCCTCGAGTAACCCAAGTAAATGATAAATAAAAAATACAGGCAAGCGCTAAAAGTATAGCGAAAATTTTGATGGCACCTTTGTTTTGCATAAAGTTGTGTTTTATTCTAAAAAATTAAGGTTGCAAATATATGTTTATAGACTATATAAAGCAAATTAATTTAATATTGGTAATTAAGTAGTTAGCATTTTTATTTAAGTTATAATCTGTATTTTTGTCTTGATGAGTTTTTTTAGATTTTTTTTTATTTTTTTAATTCCTGCGCGGGTTATTTTTTCGCAAAACTCAGTTTACAGAGATACTATTCCAGTTTTTGAATCTAATGCACGTTTATCGATGCCGTGGGCCGGAGGAATTAATTTCAGTTCTTTTACCCAAATTGATTTGAATTTAGATGGGAAAAAGGATATTGTGGCATTTGATAAGATTTGCAGTTCAGGAGGCCGACTACGAACTTTTTTAAATACGGGTTCGATTGGAGAGGCAAAATACGTTCATGACTATAACCATCAAAATCAATTTCCGGAAGTAAAAGAATGGGCTTTGTTTTTTGATTATAATAACGATGGTAGATCAGATATTTTTACATATACAACAGGTGGCATTAAGGTTTATAAAAACAATACCGTTGGTCAGAATTTAACTTTTAATCTGGTTAAACCTTTGTTAATGACTGATTATAACCCTACAGGATCTCCAAGTATTTCCAATGTCTATTGTAATGCTGTTGCTTTGCCAGGTATTGCAGATCTTGACAATGATGGCGATTTGGATATTTTATCTTATTCTGTTTTTGGAGTAAAAATTGAATTTCACAGAAACATGAGTCAAGAATTATATGGACATTCAGATAGTTTGGTATTTGATATGGTTGATGATTGCTGGGGTGACATTAAAGAAAGTAATTGCCAAGTTGATTTAAATCAATGTCCTTTTATGAAATTGTATCAGGATATATTAGAAGATAGCTCAAATAAACCTTTGCATTCGGGCTCTTGCATTATGTGCTTTGATAGGAATGGCGATGGCGATTCTGAATTAATTTTGGGAGATATTTCTTGTAGCGATGTTTTTTTTGTTGAAAATGAGGGAGATTTAAACAATGCGCATATTGGTGACACTACAAAATTGTATCCAAATTATCCAAATAAAGGAAGTACCACAACGATTAAATTAAATTCATTTCCTTGTACATTTAACTTAGATGTAGATAATGATGGATTTAAGGATTTAATTGCCAGTCCTAATGCTATTGGTGGCTCAGAAAACTATCAAAGTGTATGGCTTTATAAAAATGCATCAATAACACCAACAGTTAATTTTGTTTTTCACAAAAAGAATTTTTTACAAGAAGATATGATAGAATTGGGAGAAGGAGCCTATCCTGTTTTATTTGATGCAGATTCAGATGGAAAAAAAGATCTAATTGTAGGTAATTTGGGTTATTATACTGTAAATACTAATAAATCAAAATTAGCCTTTTATAAAAACATAGGAACTTCTTCATCACCATCTTTTTCATTAATTACAAGAGATTATCAATCCCTTTCTGCATATAATATTTACTCTATGGCACCAACATTTGGTGATTTAGATAATGATGGCGATAAGGATTTAATTATTGGAGATAATAATGGACAATTACATTATTTTGAAAATACAGCGCCTATTGGAACAGCCGCTCAGTTTAGCAACCATGTAAGTAATTATAAAACAATTGATGTGGGTAATTTTGCTTACCCTCAATTAGTTGATGTCAATAAAAATGGGACGTTAGATTTTCTTATAGGTTCTTTAAATGGTAAAATTGCTTACTATTCAAATACAGGTTCAGCAACAAATCCTGCTTTTGTATTGCAAACTGCCAATTTTGGTGGGGTTGATGTGAGGCAAACTAGTATTGGTTCTTTAACTGGTTTTAGTACGCCTTTTATGTTTAGCGAATCCGGAGTTACTAAATTGTTGGTTGGAAGTGAAATTGGGAATATGTATTTGTATAATAACATAGATGGTAATTTAACTGGAACTTTTAATAGAGTGGATACAACTTTATTTTTAATTAACGAGGGTCCAAGATGTGCTCCTTTTTATGAAGATATTACTAATGATGGAAAACGTGATTTATTTTTAGGGAATTATGGAGGAGGCTTAGCATTTTTTAATTCAACTAATGTTAATCAGGTTAGTGTTGACGAATTGTTTAATGAAGAGAATGTAATTGTTTTTCCAAATCCATCATCAGATAAAATTACTATTTCAATTAAAGATAATACTTTGTCTGAAATGACCATTAAGTGTTATGATTTAATTGGAAATCAAGTTTTTGAAACAACCACTTTTAACAAACTTAATCAAATTGATGTTTCACATTTTAGCAGCGGCATTTATTTTATTCAAATACAAAGCAAGGAAAGCAAGCAATTAAAATTAGTTACTAAAAAGTTAGTTGTGCAATAGAAAAAAAGCAAGCTAAAATGTAATCTTTTTTATAAATTGCTTTTACTTCATATTATTCTTAGTTCATTTTTAATTGTACAAACTTGAACTCTTAAAGTAGGCGCGAAATTTATTTTTCAATAAGTTTTTATAGTTTAAAAAAATCGCTACATTTGTTTCCTCAATTTTTTATAATTGAGTTGGAGAGATGCCTGAGAGGCCGAAAGGACATGTTTGCTAAACATGCGTACGGGTAACCGTACCGAGGGTTCGAATCCCTCTTTCTCCGCCACTTAAAATCATAAACCCTTTACTAGCAATAGTTTAGGGTTTATTATTCACATGTTTCCCCCACATTTTTCCCACAATGACTGTTTTATACAAACTTAGCAGTTTCATATATCAAAATTACTAATCGTAAATTTTGATTACATTCTAATTTCATAAAAAATAATGAAATTGGAAAAAATGAATATATTTTATTAAAACAAAATGTACTTTTCTTAATAATTTTCTGGTAAGTTAAGTCCATTATTTTTACAACTTTATAAAGCAATTTTGCGTTATATTTATCAATGTAATAATGTGCTATAACGTATCCACAAAAAAAGTCGGTAAATTAACCGAAAAGCAATTTAAAGCAAAAATTGATCCTGCTATAACTTTGCCAACTAATTATTACTTATCAGGCTTTACACAACCTTTAGTGCCAATTATAAGTGCATTGCAGCCAGATATAATCACAGCTTTCAATTGGGGCTTAATACCAGATTTTTGTAAAACTGAAATGGATGCAAAAGATATGCAGACAAAAACGTTGAATGCTAAAAGTGAAACTGTTTTTACTCTACCTTCCTTTAAAAGTTCTATTAGAGAAAAACGCTGCTTAATTTTAGTAGATGGTTTTTATGAATGGCGAACCATAGGAAAACAAAAATATCCGTATTTTATAAAATACAAGGATAATGATGTATTTGCCATGGGTGGCATTTTTAACGATTGGGTAAATAAACAAACAGGAGAACAAACTAAAACATTTTCGATCATTACCACTCCAGCAAATGATGTCATGACTAAAATTCATAATACCAAATTGCGAATGCCATTTATTTTGCCAAAAGGTAGTGAAAATGAATGGCTTAATGTAAATTTAAGTGAGAACGAAATTGCACACATGCTGAAACCACTTGAAAATGGATTACTCGATACTTTTCCAATTTCAAAACTAATTACCAATAAAAATAAGAATCAAGATTGTCCAGAAGTGCAATTACCTTTTCATTATCCTGAATTAGATTTTATCGACCAATTAGAATCTTAACAAATAGCTGCAAATTTTTAGGCAAAGGTATTTAGTTACATAATTATACAACCTAAATCAACCTATTTTTTTTAGTTGCACAATAATACAACATAATGCATTTACCCAATTATTATTAAATGAATAATACTTGCTAACCGATATTAATTTGAGTTAACCGCCGTTAACACCTGTTGCCAAAATTTGCGAAAGAATAAAAATTTAGTTTTTTGAAACATTTAAAATTTAACAATTATAAATTTGCGATAAAAAGTATTTTATATTAGTTAAATAGTATTTTTACATAGTTAAAACTATTTTAAATGAAAAAAATTATTTGCAAAAAGACATTAACCATAATTTATGCCTGCTTGGTACTAGCATTAACACACAATGCAAGGGCACAATGCTGGAGTCAAATTTCTGCTGGTAATCTGCACACTATTGCTATAAAAACAGATGGCACCCTTTGGGCTTGGGGAGATAATTTTTCCGGGCAATTAGGTGATGGAACAAATATAAGTAAAAATATACCCACCCAACTAGGTGCTTCAGCTAACTGGAGTCAAATTTCTGCTGGGTATTCTCATAATCTTGCCATAAAAACCGATGGCACATTGTGGGCTTGGGGCTTAAATAATTATGGTCAATTAGGCAACGGAACAAATACAGATAGTAATTTACCAATACAAATTGGTATCGATAACAATTGGAGCCAAATTGCTAGTGAAGGTGTCAATAGTCTTGCCATAAAAACCAATGGCACATTATGGGCTTGGGGCAATAATCAAAGCGGTCAATTAGGAGATGGAACAACAATAGATAAAAATGTTCCAACTCAAATTGGTACCGATAACAATTGGTCTCAAATTGCTAGTGGTAGTGGTGATAGTCATGCTATAAAAACAGATGGTACTCTGTGGGCTTGGGGAGATAATCAAGCCGGTCAATTAGGAGATGGAACGTCTATAAATAGTTATTTACCACAGCAAATAGGCACAGATAATGCTTGGACTCAAATTGATTGTGGTGGACAAGGAACGACCTTCGCTATAAAAACAGATGGCACTCTGTGGGGTTGTGGAGGTAATCAATTAGGGCAATTAGGTATTGGCACAATAGGTTCAGATATGCCCATACTAACTCAATTAGGTATAGATAATAATTGGAGTCAAATTTCTCCTGGCGATTGGCATATTCTTGCCATAAAAACAGATGGCACATTGTGGGCTTGGGGCATCAATCTAGATGGCCAATTAGGTGATGGAACGCTTACAGATAGAACTACACCAACCCAAATAGGTAATGCAACAAATTGGACACAAATTACTGCTGGAGGTTTTAGCAGCTTTGCAATGGGAACTAGTAATAATTTGTATTCTTGGGGTTGTGCTTCGATAGGGGCTGCGACTTATCCATTAGGATTTGGAATACCCAACTTTCCTACCAACATTCCACATATCGTGGCTTTTCCTTTATCTACTTCCTTTACTGCAACTACAAATATTTGCGCAGGTTCTACCATTATGGTTTCCTATAATGCTGCACAGTGTATTGGGGCAGGTAATCTTTTTACGGTTCAGTTATCAAATGCGTTAGGTAATTTTGCTTTTCCAGTTACCATTGGTACGCTTAATAGCAATTCAGCTTCTGGCACTATTTCCTGCACTATACCCCAAAATACTCCCAATGGCAATGGCTACAGAGTGCGTGTTGTAGTAGCTGATCCATTTGTTATTAGCGCAGATAATGGTTCAAACATTACTATTAACGGAGCTATTCCTCAAATTAACATTTCGGCTTCACCACAAATTGGCAGCGCGCCACTGTACACAGCCTTTAATAATACAACCCCTAATCGCAGCAATTATAACTGGCAATGGACCTTTGGTGATGGCACCACTGGTAATTCAAATGCGCTTACTGTGTTTCATTCCTATACCTTTCCTAGTCTATATGATATTTCTGTTGTAGCTACTTCAACTTCTTCGGGTTGCAGTGATACGCTCTATCTGCCGGGTTATATTTTTGCAGCAGGTAATAATTGCACGCATGCTGCTTCCGTTACACCTGCCGGTTCTGCCACCATTTGTATTGGCAATTCATTGTCGGCTAATATGGGCACTAATTACACCTATCAATGGAATATTAATGGAGTGG
The DNA here is from genome assembly GCA_021740825.1 of Bacteroidia bacterium. GTDB lineage: Bacteria > Bacteroidota > Bacteroidia > B-17B0 > Aurantibacillaceae > UBA4416. Next base: position 21,234 of record JAIOZA010000033.1, read on the forward strand.
CTATTCCCGGAGCAATTTATAGCACCTATCAACCAACACAATCTGGCTACTACTCTGTTACCGTGCTGAACAACGGTTGTCCTGTTACTTCTGCCGAAACACAAGTTACAACAGTTCCAGGTATTTCACCACCAACAATAACGGCAAACGGTATTATTCAATCGTGCGCGGGGGGTATGGTTACCTTATCTGCTTCTGGCGGCATTGCCGGAGGTTATTTATGGAACACAGGCTCAATAGCTGATAGCATAATGGTTAACACTTCGGGAACTTATTTTGTTTCTATTTCAGATGCCCCTTCAGGTTGTGTATCTACTTCTGCCCCCTACATTATAAATGCGTCTAACGTTCCAACCCCTAACATTTGTATGGTTACAGTAGATAGTTTATCTAACTACAATATTATTTATTGGGATAAATCGCAATATCAAATTACAGATACCTTTGTTGTATATAGAGATATTGGTAATAACAATTATGGTATCATTGGCAAAGTTCCTTTCGATTCTCTTTCTCAATTTATTGATACCCTTACCACTTTGTACGCGGCAAATGGAGATCCAAATGTGTCTAGTTGGCGATACAAACTTTCGGTAATTGACAGTTGCGGCACAGAAAGCTCCATGAGTCCGTTTCATCAAACTATTTTTATTCAAAATAATGGAGCCAACTTTAGTTGGAATCATTATCAAATAGAAGGGCAAACAATACCGGTGCCTTCTTTGCAAAACTATTTAGTTTATAAAGACAATCTGAGCAACGGCAACTGGCAGCTCATTCAAACGTTAAGTGCCTCTTCAACGGCTTTCACCGACGTTAATTATGCTCTGTACCAATCAACTGCCAAATGGCGCGTGCAAACTATTTGGAATATTAGTTGCGACCCAACATTAAAAGTGGCTAACTCAACTGTAAATACTACGCGTTCAAACGCAAAAGATAATTTTGTTTTAGTACCAACTGGTATTAAAGCGAATGTATTATTTGATGTTAATTTATTTCCAAATCCAGCAAAGGATCTGTTACATATTTCAACAAGTAATCAATTAATTACTTCTGTAAAAGTATATGATATAACGGCTAGGTTACTAGGCCAAGTGTCTTTGCAAAACAATGATAATAAAATTGATATCAGTATTAAAGATTTTGCATCAGGTATTTATTTAGCAGAAATACAAACCGCTAAAGGCATCGTAAGAAAACAATTTGTGAAGGAGTAATTAATTTTTCTTGAAACATTGAAAATTTAACAGTTTTAAATTTTCGATAAAAAGTACTTTGTATCAGTTAAATGCTATTTTTGTATACTTAAATATTTAAAAAATGAAACAATTTATATTTACAAAACAGTTATTTGTAATATTGTTGTTATTTTTTTTTTGCTTCACCACTCATTTTGCTCAAACTATAACTGGTAAGTTGTCACTGCTTATCAATCAAGAGATAAAACTTGAGGGCTTTAACGGATTAAAATCTTATTCAATTTCAAAAAGCAAAATTGATAAAAGTGGAAATTTTCAACTTAATTATTCTAAGTTAGATTATGGAGTTGGGTGTTTAATATCTTCGGATAACAAACCTCTATATATCATTTTGAGCGGCGAAGATATTGAAATTAATGGTGAAGCGCTAAGCCATACTGAATCAATTAAAGTTATTAAAGGTAAACAAAATCAATGGTTTGAGAAATACGCTAAAGAGCAGCCGAGAAGAGAACAGGCCTTAAGTGCTTGGTTATATTTGGAAAAAATTTACTCGATAGATTCTTTATTTTTGGTACAAAAATTACCGACACAAGCAATACAGAATGAGAAGAAACGTATTAAAAATGAAGAACAAGAGTTTGTTAATAAAATACCAGTTGATAGCTATGTGCGTTGGTTTTTGCCGACTCGCAAATTGGTTAATTCGGTTTCAATAGTTGCTCAATATAGGCCAGAAGAAATTCCTTCTACCATTTCTGCCTTCCGACAATTAAACTACACAGACATTCGCTTATATAAAAGCGGATTATTTAAAGATGCTATTGAAAGCCATTTTTGGTTATTAGAAAATAGTGGCCGATCGTTAGATTCCGTTTTTATTGAAATGAAAATATCTATTGATGCGATGATGAAAACTCTTGTAAAAGATGAGAAAAAACTAAATGAAATTACCGATTATCTTTTTGATTTATTGGAGCGCCATAGTTTGTTTCAAGCATCTGAGTATTTGGCACTAAAGGTTTTAAATGAAATAAATTGTACACTTAATAGCGACCTTGCAAAGCAATTAGAAACATATCGGGCCATGAAAAAAGGAAATCTTGCGCCTGATATTATATTTTATGCTGATAATTCAGTGCAAAGTTATAACATTAGCAATTCCCAAAAAAAACTATCTGACATCAAAAGTAAATACTCAGTTATTGTATTTGGTGCAAGTTGGTGTCCTAAATGCAACGAAGAAATTCCTCAAATAGCTAAACTTTACAATAAATGGAAAGCAAATGAAGTAGAAGTAATTTTTATTTCGTTGGATGAGGAAAAAGAAATTTTTCAAAAATTCGTCAAAGATTTTCCGTTTATCTCAATTTGTGATTTTAAAAAATGGGGTGGTGCAATCGTAAAGGACTATTATGTATTTGGAACTCCAACTTTATATTTACTGGATAGTAGTCGTAAGATTTTACTGAGGCCAAATTCAGTAAATCAATTAGATGCCTGGGTTGATTGGAATTTAATAAAAGGAAATAAGGATGATGATAAGAAAAATTAACAACAAAGGAATAGTATATTTATTTTTGGAAAATAGACTTAACAATAAACATGAAATGTTAATTCACAAAGTGGAGGTTAATACAAGAATTATTTAAATTATGTTTTTTTCAAATATTTTTAATACATCATTTATAAATTAAAAAAACAGTACGCATACTATTTAATTACACACAATAAAACAAAATGAAAAAAACTTTTTTTATTTCTTTTTTAAGCACAATTTTTTGTATAAATGTGTTTTCGCAAACTTACAACCATTGTCAGGGAGATTCCGTTCACCTGGGTATTGCCTCGTACACTGGTTCGCTGCAATGGCAGCAATCAAGCGACTCTTTGAACTGGAGCGACATCATCGGAGCCACCTTTTCTCCTTACGGATTTGTCTTTTCTACACCAAAATATTATCGTGCAAAAATTTCTGCACCTAATTGCAATCCAGTTTATTCTCCTGTAAAAAAGACTGTTAGCAATGCAAATTGCCCTCCTACATTTCCTCAAGGCTCTATATTTTGTAGTGGCCCAACGGCAATTGTTGAAGTAACCAATCCCGCCACTGGAAAAATTTGGATGGACAGAAACTTAGGTGCGAGCCAAGTAGCAACGAGCAGTACCGATGCCAATTCTTATGGTGATTTGTACCAATGGGGACGTAGAAGTGACGGGCACCAGTGCCGTACTTCATCTACTATAACTACCTTGAGCAGCACAGACCAATCTGCTAATGGAAACTTTATCCTAGCACCGAATGTTCCTTTTGATTGGCGCAGCCCTCAAAACGTAAATTTATGGCAGGGATTATATGGAATAAACAACCCTTGCCCAAGTGCTTATCGATTGCCAACAGAAACAGAATTAGACGCAGAACGTTTGAGCTGGAGCGCTAACACAAGTGCAGGTGCTTTTGCTTCTCCGCTAAAATTGACCATGGCGGGCGCCCGCAACTTCAGCAATGGCTCGCTTGGGGGTGTTGGTGCAGGCGGCTACTATTGGAGCAATACGGTTAGTGGCACCGATTCGCGCCGCCTCTACTTCGCTGTAAGCACTGCCGACATGTCCTTCAACTACCGAGCAGGCGGACGCTCTGTTCGTTGCATTAAGGAACCCGGCTCTGTTGGTGCATTAAATTGCGGCAGCTCAACATTGGTCGGTAACCTCATTAGCGGGCAAGCAGCTAATAATGTAACTGCAAATGTTCCTTACACAGGGGGCAACGGTAGTTATTATGCAGCACAAACTATAACTTCAACAGGCGTAACAGGTTTAACCGCCTCATTAAGTTCGGGTAATTTTGCCAGTGGTAATGGTTCACTTACATACAGTATTAATGGTACACCTGCTGCTATCGGCACTGTGAGTTTTGTAATTAATATTGGAGGGCAAAGTTGTACGTTAAATTTTAGTGTGGCTACCTTAGCTTCTATGTACCCCGCAGGCTCAGTATTTTGCAGCGGCCCTACAGCGATTGTAGATGTAACAAACCCCGCCACTGGTAAAATTTGGATGGACAGAAATTTGGGTGCAGCACAAACAGCAACAAGCAGTACCGATGCTAATGCGTATGGAGATTTATACCAATGGGGGAGGGGAAGTGACGGGCACCAATGCAGGAACTCTTCTGCAACAAGCATCTTAAGTAGTACTGATCAACCAACGAATGGAAATTTTATTTTGACATCTTCTATACCAAACGATTGGAGAAATCCGCAAAATAGCAATTTGTGGCAAGGTGTGAATGGATTAAATAACCCTTGCCCTAGTGGTTACCGCCTACCAACAGATGCTGAGTTGGATGCACAAGAACGACCAAGTTGGAATTTCAATAATAGTGCAGGTGCTTTTAATTCTCCATTAAAATGGACTGTTTCAGGTTACCGTAATTTTAGTTCAGGGACTTTACTTAATGTTGGTTCAAGCGGATATTGCTGGAGTAGCACTATTGCATCTATGGGGGCTACCTATTTAGTTTTTAATAGTAGTAGTGGGAGTAACGCTTCTAATAATCGTGCAAACGGAAATTCTGTTCGTTGCATTAAAGATTAAATGAAGTGAAGTGGCGACACTTTGATTTTAAAAAATTAAAAAAATGATGCAAGAACCTGAAAAATACAATGCGCCTAATTTAGACCGGGAGATTTCCGTGCTGATTGAAGAAAGTAAACAGCAGGTTGTAAAAGCAGCGAACAGTGCTTTAACCCTGTTGTTTTGGCAAATTGGTAAACGCATCAACGATGAGATATTGAAAAACGAGCGTGCTCAATACGGTAAACAAATTGTTTCGGGAGTTTCGGAGCAATTGGAGTTGAGATACGGCAGGAATTTTACCGAAAAAAATGTGAGGAGGATGATTAAATTCTATCAAGAATTTTCTGATTTCAACATTTTGCCGCCACTGGTGGCAAAATTGAGTTGGTCGCACTTCATCGAGTTATTTAGCTTAAAATCAATAGATTCAAAATTATATTACGCCCAAAATGCCATAGCCCAAAATTGTGGCAAACGCGAATTAAGAAATTAAAAAAAATTGAAAAATAATAATATCAAAAAAATACGACTCATGAAAAAACAGTCATCTAATTTTATAAAACATAAGGCAGTATTATTTTTAGTTTGCCTTTTTATAATAAGTAACCATCAACTCCAGTCTCAAACCGGCTTAATACCTTTTACAGTAGCACAATTACCTCCGCCCGCTTCACCAGTCATCAGCTCTTCGGGAGGCACTGCCATTTGTCAGGGTGGTTTTGTAACACTCAGCTCTAGCAGCAACACAGGCAATATCTGGTCAAACGGAGCCACCACAACTTCTATTGTGGTAAACAGCGCCGGCTCTTATTCGGTAAGTGTTTCGGCTAACGGTTGTACTGCTGCCTCTAATCCTGTTAACATCAGTGTTAGCACTATCAACATCAATTTAAATGTCACCAATGCCACCTGCGGTAATGCCAATGGCAGCGCCACGGTTGTTGTTTCAGGAGGTACTACTCCATACACCACTCAATGGAGTAATGGAGATTTTGGTTTAACCGCAGATTCTTTGGTAGCAGGGCAATATATGTTTCAGGTAACAGATGCTAACGGTTGTTATAATTCAACGATAGTAAACATCAATACTGCTAACGGTCCTAGCATAAGCACGGCAAGTATAACAAATGTAAGTTGCCCTGTTGGCAATAATGGTGCTATCAGTATAAGTGCCGTTGGTGGCACAACACCTTATACCTATTTATGGAGTAATGGAGTAACAACATCTTCAGTTAGTTCATTGTATGCCGGTGTGTATGATGTTACGGTAACAGATGCGAATAATTGTGTGGTAATACAAACTTACTCCGTTAGTCAACCATTGCCGTTAACTATAAATTTCACATCAACGGCTGCACTTTGTGGTTCAAATAACGGTAGTTTAAATGCAAATGTTACAGGGGGTACAATGCCCTATAATTATTTATGGAGTGCCAACGCAGCCTCACAAACAACAGTTATAGCAGTTAATCTTTCGGCAGGTATTTATTCTTGCGTAGTAACGGATAATAAAGGATGTCAAATTTCGGGTTCAGGAGCAGTGGCTTCTTCAACATCAGGCCCTGCATTATCCTTTGTAACAACTGACGCCGGAGGATGTGGAAATTCAAATGGAGGAAGCATTGATATGACTGTAACAGGAGGTTCAACATATACTTATCAATGGAGTAACGGAGCAACAACAGAAGACATAGGTAACCTTGCGCCTGATAATTATCTTGTAGTTGTAACAAACACAAATAATTGTTCATCAACAGGTTCAGTCACTATTTTAAATGCTTCTGGTAATATAAATCCAACTATTTGCATCATTACAGTAGATACAATTACAGGTACTAATTTAGTTGTGTGGGAAAAACCGGCAACTGCAAATGGCATTCAATCATATAACATTTACCGAGAGGGAAGTGCACTAGGAGTTTATAATTTAGTACACACTCAACCCTTTTCGGCATTAAGCCAATATACAGATCCTACAGCTAATCCGGCAGTAAGAGGCTGGCGTTATAAAATAACTTACCTAGATTCGTGTGGTAATGAAACGGATTTAAGTATACATCATAAAACAATTCATTTAGCTGTCAATCAAGGAATAGGTAATACTGTCAACTTAGCTTGGGATCAGTATGAAGGTTTTGCCTATCAAACTTTTTATATTTTGCGCAAACATGCCTCAACAGGTTGGGTGCAAATAGATGCCTTGCCATCCAATTTATATAGTTATACTGATTTAAATCCGCCACTTTCAGGCGCTTTACGTTACATGATTGAAGTGGCGCCAACCTCTGGATTTAGTTGTAATTCAACAGCAAAAGACATTACTTCAACAGTAAATACTACGCGCTCAAATGCTAAAGACAAAACATCTTTAACGCCAACCGACATTAAAGAGAGTGTATTATTTGAGGTTAATTTGTTTCCAAATCCAGCAAAGGATGTATTGCATATTTCAACAAGAAATCAATTAATTACTTCTGTAAAAGTGTATGATATAACGGCTAGATTACTGAGTCAAGTATCTTTACAAAACAATGATAATAAAATTGATATCAGTATTAAAGATTTTGCATCAGGTATTTATTTGGCAGAAATACAAACCGCTAAAGGCATTGTACGAAAACAGTTTGTGAAAGAGTAACTTATTTAGTTAATTTGATTTAACTGATTTTTAGTATCACTGTAAAAGAATTATGATTTGATTAATTCAGCTAATTTTATCAATAATTAGTATATTTGATTGTATGCCATTTTTTAAATCAATATATGTCGTTATTTTTATTTTTGCTTTTTGTCAAACAAAAGCACAGGTTTATGCCTTTAGTAATTTTTCATCTAAAAATGGGTTACCAAATTCTACAGTAAACCAAGTGTTTCAAGATTCAAAGGGTATAATCTGGATTGCCACGCAAGGTGGTTTGGATATGTTTAATGGTATTGCCCATAAAAAATTCAATAAATCATCTGGTATTGTAGGGATAAATATTACTTGCATAACAGAAGATAAGAATGGAAGTATTTGGATTGCAACGACCGAAGGAGCTTCGAAGTTTTCAAATGGTAAATTCATAAACTATACCACGCAAAATGGGCTTAAATCAAATTTTATAAATCATATTATGTGTGATAGTAAAAATCAAATTTGGCTATCTACAAACGAACAAGGTATCAGTGTTATTTCTGATGGAAAAATTAAACACATAACAAAGGCAGAGGGCTTAACAAGTGATATTATTTTTTCGACCTACGAAACAAGTGATAAAAAAATATGGGTTGGTACTCGAAAAGGAGGCATTTGTATTGTAGATAATTTTAAGGTTATAAAAAACTATACCGCTGATAACGGTTATCAAGCTAAGTCTGCTTTTTGTTTTTTTGAAGATAGTAAACACCATATTTGGATTGGTACTAATGGAAAAGGACTGTTTAAATTTTCAAACAATAATTTTTTGAAAGTGAAATTGCAAGATATAGGAACTGATTTTGTTTCAAGTATAAAAGAAGACCAAGCGCACACAATTTGGGTGGCTACAGAAACAAAAGGATTAATGAAAATTGCCGGCTCAGATACACTATATATTGGCGAAAAAAATGGGTTATTAAATGTATATGCCAATCATATTTTAATTGATAAAGCAAATAATATTTGGATTAGCACAACAGGTTCAGGAGTTTTTGTTTTAAAAAATGAATATATGCGCAAAATAGAACTTAGCTCGCCATCAGTGGGGTTAATTTCTAATTACAAAAGTAATATTCTTGCAATTACATCTGGCATTCAAATAATTAATGAGGACGGTGCTTACATAAATTTACCAGAATTGATCGGGTCCGCTGTTTTGGTTAACGACGATAATAGTATATGGCTAGCAAATAATAGTACAGGCATTTGTAAATTGAGCATAGATGATAAAGGTGTATATAAAACACTGGTAACTATTAAAGATTCCATATTTACAAATACGCCGGTTGTTAAAATTTTAGAAGTTGATGCTAATACGTATTGGGCTTTAACTTTTGGTAAAGGCATCATTGAATTTAATAATGAGGGTGTTACGAGAATATTGGATGTTAATTCTAAATTCTTAACATCAGATAATTTGTTAACTGCTGATAAAAGTAGCAATGGAGAAATTTGGATTGGTACATCAGATGCTGGTGCTATGTTATATAACGGCCATACTTTTAACACTTTTAATAAAGAACAGGGCTTAAATTCTTTAAATATTAATGCAATTAGTTGCGATCGTAAAGGCAATGTTTTTATTGGCACATCGGATGATGGATTATACTGCTTTACAAAAAATAAATTAAAACATTATTCAACCACCTCTAATTTAATAAGCGAACAAATAACAGCACTTGCATGTGATGATGATTATAGTTTATGGCTTGGCACAAACAAAGGTTTATCACATTTAATTTTTACTCCAAATTTACAATTAAGCGGTATTCATAATTATGCACAGTCGCACGGATTTATGGCAATGGAGGTTAGTCCAAATGGCTTGGTGATTAATAATGATAAAATTATAATTTCTTCGGTGGATGGTTTATATATGTTATTTAAAAATAGTTTGCCGAAAAATACAATAAAGCCAGTTATCATTTTTGATGAATTAAAAATAAATGCAGAGCTACAAAATTGGAATGATGAAAAATATCAAATAGAAAAAAGCACCAATTTACCAGCCAATTTAGTTCTAAATTATAAAGAAAATCGTTTATCATTTGATATACGATCACTTGATTTTAAAGATATAAACGAATTGCAATTTAGTTATTACTTAGAAGGGTTTGATGAAAAATGGTCTGCATATAGTTCGAACAATGCGCTTTATTTTTCAAACTTAAATCATGGCAAGTATATTTTACACGCAAAAGCTAAAGATTTATCTGGGGTAGAAAGTGACGAAATATTTTTTTCATTTACTATTACTCCTCCTTTTTATAAAACCTGGTGGTTTATTTGTTTGTGCATTATAGCATTAATTACTGGTATTTATTTTTACATTAAAACCCGCACGTACAAATTGATAAAAGAAAAACAAATTTTGGAAGAACGCGTGGCGCAGCGAACAGAATTTATTGAGCAGCAAAAGCATGAAATTGGTGCACAAAAAGAAATTATTGAAACAAAAAACAAAGAAGTAATGGATAGTATTACTTATGCTCGCCGCATACAAAGGGCTATGCTAACTTCCGATTTTTATATAAAAAAATATTTAAAAGATTATTTTATATTATTTAAACCAAAAGATATTGTTAGTGGCGATTTTTATTGGATTTATGCTGACCCATTAAACGAGGGTATTGTTTATGTGGTTACGGCCGACTGCACAGGTCATGGTGTACCAGGTGGATTTATGAGTATGATGGGAATTAATTTATTAAAAGAGATAATTGACGGCAGAAAAATTACAAATCCTGATGATATTATTAATTTATTAAGAAAAGAAATCATTAAAAATTTAAATCAAGAAGGTTCATTGGAAGAGTCGAAAGACGGAATGGATATGGTAATTTGTAAGTATGATTTTAATGCTATGACTTTAGAATACGTTGCAGCAAATAATGCACTTTATGTTTTAAGAAATAAAATGCTTACAGAATATAAAGGAGATAAAATGCCTGTAGGTATTCATGGTGATGATATGAGAGATTTTAAATCGCATAAAATAAATTTACAAAAAGGTGATATTGTTTATACAAGCACGGATGGCTATCCGGATCAGTTTGGGGGACCTAAAGGAAAAAAATTAATGTATAAAAAATTTGAATCAACCCTTTTAAGCATATCGCATCTTCCTATGAATGATCAGCTTTTAAAGTTGAAGCTATTTTTAAAAGAGTGGATGCACCACCAGGATGATAATGCCAACATTACCGAATATCATCAAATAGATGATATTACAATTATTGGTGTTAAAATTTAAACCAAATAATACCTTATTAGGAAAGACAAACATCTTGTGTTTATAATAAATTAAAGATACAATTTGAAGGCAAATCAAAACATCAAATGAAGTTTTTTTTACTTAATTTTAATTTATTCTCAAACCTTGAATCGCAAATACTTGCTTTGCATAAAACAATATAAAAAATTGAGCTAAATCAAATCACAACTAAAGTTGGTAGTGATTGATGTAACTCTATACCTTTGGGTAGTTCTTATAGGTTATACGTTGCTTTAAAGAATTTAATACTTGTTGGGGTGTGTCGAATTATGGACACTCATTTAAAGGGGTCACATTAAAAAGTTGGGGATAAATTGCTAGGCAAATAATTTTTGCAGTCTAAAGAGGAAGAATTTTACATCAGTAACGCCTCTTAAATTTGCCCTAAAGTTTTTTATTTTTGAGTTAAACGATTCAGCGTTG
>JAIOZA010000034.1 GCA_021740825.1 Bacteroidia bacterium
TCAATTTTTGTATCAAAGGTATTTAATTTGTATGTTTCTAAAATGCCTTCAACCATTTCTTGCGTGTTAAATTCTCCTAATTCCGCAGGTGTTCCTTGCACAATAATGGTGTTTTTACCAAAATGTTCAATTTCAAAGCCTAGTATTTTAAAATGAGGCATTAAAGTTTCTAGCAAAACAAAATCATTTGGTGTTAATTCAATTGTAATAGGAAATAGAACTTGTTGAGTGGAAGCCGCGATATTTCTTTCTTTACTATTAAGATAATGTTCGTATAAAATGCGTTCATGAGCGCGCTGTTGGTCTATTACTAAAAGTCCGTTTTCGTGCGCCGAAATAATATATTTGTTATATAACTGAAAACCTTTGTGGGTAAATGTTTGATGATCTATATTTGTTTGTTCAGCTTGCTTTTCTAATTGTAAATTTTCTAATTCTTTCTTATAGTCAGTTTGATTATAATTTTGATATAAGCTTTCCCAATTTTGTTTGTTATTTTTTTGAAGGGCGCTTTCGGGAGCCACTTTATAGCCAGAAGTTGAATTTGAGGATTGAGAAGACGAATTATTAAAGGGATTATAATCTCTATTAACATTAACGGTAGGTTGCGAAACCGATTTAGTATAATCAATTTCAAAACTCATTTCACTATTAAAATCTAGGCTAGGGGCAAGGTTGGCTTTTCCTAATGCGCGTTTTACCGCACTGTGCAATATGGCATATATAATTTTTTCATCCTGAAATTTAATTTCTGTTTTGGTGGGATGAATATTGATATCGATAAATTCAGGGTTTACTTCTAAAAACAAGTAGTAGGCAGGATGCGAATCGTTTGAAATTAATTCGCGATAAGCCTCTGCAATGGAATGATGCAAATACGGACTTTTAATAAATCGATCATTGACAAAAAAATACTGGTCTCCTCTCCGTTTTTTAGCACTATCTGGTTTACCAATATATCCCGAAATTTTAACAACATCAGTTACTTCATTTATTTGAAGAAGTTTACCTTGTAATGTTCGGCTAAATAAACCAGAGATGCGCTCAATGAGAGAAGTTGGTGGTAAGTTGTAAATTTCATTGCCATTACTATACAATTGAAAGTGAATAGTGTTATGCGGTAAACATACACGTTCAAATTCATCAATGATGTGCTTTAGTTCAATATTATCATCCTTTAAAAAGTTGCGTCGAGCGGGAATATTGAAAAATAAATTTTTAACGCTAAATGATGAGCCTGTTTGAGCCTGACATTCCTCTTGTTTAATAAATTTACTTCCTTCAATTTCAAGTAATTGACCTACACTATCTTCAGAACGTTTTGTTTTTAATTCAACCTGCGCTACAGCCGCAATACTGGCTAAAGCTTCACCTCTAAAACCTTTGGTATGAATTTGAAATAAATCTTCTGCTTTTTTTATTTTAGAGGTTGCGTGGCGCTCAAATGCCATTCGCGCATCAACAGGATTCATCCCTAATCCATTATCAATCACTTGAACAAGTGTTTTTCCAGCATCTTTTACAATTAATTTAATAAAAGTAGCTTTTGCATCTATTGCGTTTTCTAGTAACTCCTTAACTATAGATGAAGGTCTTTGTACAACTTCGCCTGCTGCTATTTGATTTGCTACACTTTCGGGTAAAAGCGTGATAATATTTTGCATAGTTGCAAAGGTAATTTTTTACTTGATTTACTTGTAAAAAATAGAGGTCACTTAATAATTAGTTAAAAAAAATGATAATATATTTTCTGAAAAAGATTTTTTTTTATATATTTCCGAAAAAATAAATAGATTATGTCGACAAAAATTAAGGCTTCGTCAAAAAATAAGAAAGCGGTAGCAAAAAAGGTAGTCAAAAAAGCGGTTGCTAGTAAAAAAGTTGCTAGTAAAAAAATAGTAACTAAATCGTCGACAAAAAATAATAAAGCAGTTGCAACTGCAAAGAAAAACGCGCCAAAAAAGGTTGTTAAGTCTATTAAAAAAGTGGCATCAAAAGCATTTACGAAGAAGCCTGCGAAAAAAATAGTAGCTAAAAGCACCAGTAAAATAGTAAAGAAAAGTATAATTAAAAAAGTTGCTAAAACTTTAAAAAAAGCAGTTGCTAAAAAAAGTAGTATTCCTGCTAAAAAGGTAATTATTAAAAAAGCAGCTAAAGCGAGTAAAAAACAAGAAAATGTTAAAGTTGTAAAATCTCTTAATAAATCAACTGTAAAAGCCGAAATAACTAATAAACCTATTGCAAAAAGTATCGCAAAAAAGGTTGAAAAGTCAACTATTGTAAAGGAGCCCAAAGTAAAAGTTGAAAAACCAATTAAAGAAAAAAAGGTTAAAGCTCAAGTTGTTAAAAAGCCAATTGTAGCGCCAACAACCTTTAGAAAGGTAGAAAACTCAACTCCTACTAAAGTTGTTAAAGAACCAGCTGGTAAATTTGAAATGGAGTTTGTAATTAGAGCTTCTGAAGATATGGTGTTTGAATTTGTTAGCACTGAAAGTGGTTTGTCTGAATGGTTTTGTGATGACGTAAACATAAGAGATGGTATTTTCACATTTAACTGGGATGGACAAATTCAGCAAGCCAAATTGGTAAAAGAAGTGCCACCTATTTCAATTAGATACCAGTGGTTAGATAAAAATGATGGAAGTTATTTTGAATTTAAAACCCAAAAAGATGAACTAACTAACGATATTTCTTTAATTATTACTGATTTTGCGACTGATAAGGATGATGAAATTTCAGCAAAATTGTTGTGGCATAGTCAAATTGATAAGTTGCTTCACGTACTAGGATCATTCTTTTAATAATTAATCTAATAGTTTCACTAAAATTATTTAAAAGTAAACTAAAAGTTACTACATTTAACCAATTATTCACTCAAAAACTATTACCATCGCATAAACATCTACTTAAATTTTTATTGTTTAAATAATTTAATTGTAGTCCTATGTCTATGCAACTTTTTAATGATAATGAGCTTGTTAAGCTCTACATGTCTGGTAATGAAGAATCTCTTTCGGTTTTAGTTCAACGTCACAAGCGACGTATATTTTCATATATATATATGATTACTCGTAATAAAGCTTTAACAGAAGATATATTTCAAGAAACATTTTTTAAAGTTATTCAAACATTAAAAAAAGATCAATACAACGAAGAGGGTAAATTTTTACCCTGGATTTTACGAATTGCCAAAAATTTAATTATTGATCATTTTAGGAAAGTAAAAAAAATGCCATCTATTTCATCTGTAATCAATGATGAAGGTGAAGAAACTAGTATTTTTGATATTATTCCTGACAACACTGAAAGTCCGAAAGATACGGTTGAGAGTAGGGCTTTAAAAAAACAGATCCGTTCAATTGTAAATGATTTACCAAAGGATCAAAAAGAGGTAGTCATTTTGAGAACATATTATGATATGAGTTTTAAAGATATTGCAGAAATTACGAATGTTTCTATTAATACGTCGTTAGGCAGAATGCGCTATGCATTAATAAATTTAAAGAAACTACTTGAAGAAAGAAACGTAGAAATTTGTCTCTAAAAACACGATTAAAATCATTAAGGTTTTTCGTAATTCTATATTAGCAAATTGTTGATAGCAATTATGCAAAGTTTTGCATATCAAATAGCTTTTTGTAAATACCATTCAGTTCTAATAATTCTTTGTGAGAACCACGTTCAGCTAATTCGCCTTTATTGATTACAAAAATTTCATCCGAATTTATAATTGTACTTAGTCGGTGAGCAATTACAATACTTGTTCTGTTTTTCATTAAATTAGTGAGTGCATCTTGCACTAGGCGCTCACTTTCTGTATCTAAAGCGCTTGTGGCTTCATCTAAAATTAAAATCGGTGGGTTCTTTAAAATAGCGCGTGCAATACTAATTCTTTGTCGCTGACCGCCGCTAAGTTTGCCGCCTCTATCACCAATATTTGTATTGTATCCTTCAGGCTGTTGTAAAATAAAATCGTGAGCGTTAGCTACTTTAGCCGCTTCCATTATTTTTGTTATGTCAGGATTTTCAATTCCGAACGCAATATTATTTTCAATGGTATCATTAAACAAGATACTTTCTTGAGTAACAACGCCAATTAACTTTCTTAAACTTTCAATTTCTATATCTTTTAAACAAATGCCGTCAATTTTTATTTCTCCTAAATCGGTGTCATAAAAACGAGGAATCATATCTGCCAAAGTTGTTTTTCCGCTTCCACTTTGACCAACTAATGCAATTGTTTTGCCTTTTGGGATTGATAGGTTGATGTTTTTTAATACATAACCATCATCACCTTTTTTATAGGAGAAGGATACATTGTTAAATTCAATGTGTTTTGAAAACTCATTGAGCTTAACAGGATTAGTTTTATTAACAATTGGATTTTCTGCCTGTAAAATTTTATCAATACGTTCTTCAGAAGCAAGTCCCTTTTGAATATTATTATATGCTAAGGTAATTTGTTTAATGGGTGGCACAATTTGAGAGGCAACAGCAAAGTAACCTAAAAACGCAGCTCCACTTAATAAACCCGTTCCATCAAAAACCATCGTTCCGCCAATAAATAAAATTAGTAATAGTACTCCCAAAACTACGGTCTCACTGATTGGAGAAGTTAAATCGGCACGACGGTATAAACCAACTGATATTTTATTATAATCCTCATTTACTTTTTCAAATTTATTTTGTACAAAGCGTTCACCTGTAAATGCTTTAATTACTTTTAAAGCACCAAGGGTTTCTTCCATAATATTAAATAACTGACCAAAAACTACTTTCCCTTTTGCCGAACGACTTTTTAAACTTTTACTTACCAAGGCTACTACTAAACCAGCAACAGGTAAAAGTAAAAATACGTACAAGGTAAGGTAGGGACTAATAAAAATAAGAGTTGCTAAGGAAATAATAATTAATAAAGGTTCTCTAAAAATAAGTTCTAACGTTTGCATAATAGACCATTCAATTTCTATGACATCAGTAGTCATACGGCTCATCATATCGCCTTTGCGCTCATCACTAAAATAAGATAAAGGTAACTCTAATGATTTTTTCATCATTCTATTTCTTAAGTCTCGCACTACTCCATTGCGAATAGGCGCTAAAAAAAACATAGCAAAATAACGAGACATATTTTTAAGCAAGGTTGCTAAGAATACAACAATGCAAATTAGCATTAACGTATGCGCTTTTCCTTGTTCAATAATTAATAAAGCCATCTGATAGTACGCCCAATCTGTAATTCCCTTCATCCCAAAATTAAAAATTGGTAAACCCTTATCAATTATAGTTTGGTAGCTAGCGGCGTCATTCTTAAAAATTAATTCCAAAAACGGAATAGTTAATGAAATGGAAAAAACCGAGAAAATTGAAAAGAAAATATTAAACAGAATATTTAACGCTGTATAATTTTTATAATCTTTGGTGTATTTAAGTACTGAAAATAGTTTTTTCATAAAGCTCTAAATTACGAATATTTTTTGTTTTGGACTTTTGTAACAGATTTCATTAATGCTATTAGTTATTGCAAAGCGGAAAGCGATATTCTTACGATTTTGTTCAAAAATCAAATAATTGTTAATTTGTTATTGAATGATAATTGTTGCTTAATCGTAAATTTGAGCGCTTTCAAAAAAAGTAGAAAATTATGAACAAAGCAGATGTGTTATTAGGCCTTCAATGGGGCGACGAAGGAAAAGGGAAAATTGTTGATGTTTTAACTCCAAAATACGACATTATTGCTCGTTTTCAGGGTGGTCCAAATGCAGGACATACTTTAGAGTTTAATGGTATTAAACACGTTTTACATACTATTCCAAGTGGTATTTTTCATCCAACTGCTTTAAATGTGGTTGGTAATGGAGTTGTTATTGATCCTGTTATTTTCAAAAAAGAAATTGATGCTTTGGTTGGAATGGGAGTTGATGTAAGCAAAAAATTAGTGATTAGTAAGCGCGCACATTTAATTTTACCAACTCATCGATTAATTGATGCAGCTAGCGAAGCTTCAAAAGGTAAAGATAAAATTGGATCTACATTAAAAGGCATTGGTCCAACTTATATGGATAAAACTGGACGCAACGGTTTACGAATTGGTGATATTGAAGGAGCTAACTTTAAGGAAAAATATACCGCTTTAGTTGAAAAACATAAGCAAATTTTAGAGTTTCATAAATTTGAGTACAATCTTTCAGAACTTGAACCAGTTTGGTTTGCCGCTATTGAAGAGTTAAAAAAACTAACTTTTATTGATAGCGAACATTTTATAAATGACGCGATTAAAAAAGGCCAAAAAATATTAGCTGAAGGTGCTCAAGGCTCTTTATTAGATATTGATTTTGGTTCTTATCCATTTGTAACGTCATCAAACACAATTTGTGCCGGTGCTTGTAATGGATTAGGTATTGCTCCAAATCGTATTGGGAATGTAATTGGTATTTTTAAAGCATATTGTACCCGTGTTGGTAGTGGCCCTTTTCCTACTGAATTAGATAACGAAGTGGGAGAGAAAATGCGTCAGATTGGACGTGAGTTTGGTGCAACAACTGGTCGTCCTCGTCGTTGTGGATGGTTAGATATTCCTGCATTAAAATATGCTATTGCAATTAATGGTGTCACAGAATTAATGATGATGAAAGCGGATATTTTATCTGATTTTGATACATTACAAGTATGTACACATTATATGCATAAAGGAGAAAAAATTGATTATTTACCATATAGTATTGATCCTGCTGATGTAACTCCGGTTTACGAAGAAGTAAAAGGCTGGAATGTTGATTTAACTAAAATGACTCAAAAAAGTGAGTTACCAAAAGAGTTAATTGATTACATCAAGTATATCGAAAAATTAGTAGAAGTGCCTATCAGTATTACCTCTATTGGTCCTGACAGAACTCAAACTATTTTTATGTAATTAAATTAGTTGTTTGAGATTTGTTTCTTGTTTTTTGAATTTATAACCATTAATTTTAGAGCACAAATTTTTGTCTCAAACAACTTACAACTAATCTCAAACAACTATTAAATTGAAACCAAGAGTTTTATTAGAAAATAAACAATTAGAAATTACTCTTACTCGACTTTGCTATCAATTAATAGAAGTTCACAACGATTTTAGTAATACCGTTATCATTGGTTTACAACCTCGAGGTATCTATTTAGCTCATCGTATTCAAAAATTATTAGAAGGTATTTTAAAGAAAAAAATTGATTGTGGCGATTTGGATACCACTTTTTATCGTGATGATTTTCGTAAAAAAGAATTAAAGCCTAATAAAACTAATATTGATTTTATAATTGAAGATAAATATGTTGTATTAGTAGATGATGTATTATTTACCGGAAGAACAATCAGAGCAGGTTTAGATGCCATGTTAGCTTTTGGAAGACCAAGTGATGTTGAATTATTAGTTTTAGTTGATAGAAGATTTAGCCGTCATGTGCCTATTCAAGCAAAATATATTGGATTAGTTATAGATTCCATTGAAACACAAAATGTAAAAGTAGATTGGAAGGAATTAGATGGTAAAGACCGTGTAACCTTAATAGATAAATAAAACTAATATGATTTCGCTTGTCAGTTCGAGCGCAGTCGAGAACAAATAGAAAGAGAGACGAAAAAGACTAAAGAGATTGAAGGGATGAAAGAGACTAAATAGAAATTAAAATATAGCAAATACAGATTCGTATATTCGTAAAGATTCGTAATTATAATTAGTAAAAGATTCGTATAAACTCGTAATCAAACATAATGAGACCACAAGTAAAAGATCACATTCCATATTTTTCGAAATACATCGATTTAATTCCTGAAGCAGATATTATTTCAGCTTTAAAAGCAAATCATCAAACCATTTTAGATTTTATTGAAGATATTCCTCGTCAAAAATTAAATTATTTTTATGATGATGGTAAATGGACAGTAAAACAAGTAATTAATCATATAATAGATACTGAGCGTATTATGAGTTATAGAGCTTTGCGTTTTGCAAGAGGTGATAACCAAAAATTATTAGGTTTTGATGAAAATTTATATGCAGCTAATGCTAACTTAACTAATACAAACGCACAAATATTAGCTGATGAATTTGATTCAGTGAGACTATCTAACATATTAATGTTTAGGCAATTATCTGAAAAAGAATTATTATTAAAAGGCCAAATGGCATCAGGAGAAGTAAATGTTTTATCCTTAGGTTATTTCTTATGCGGTCATGCACAACATCACATTAATATTATTAAAGAAAGATATTTATAAACCATGAGCAACTTAAGCGTTAATCATCTATTAGGAATAAAATATATCACTAAAACTGATATCGAATTAATATTAGATACCGCTACAAATTTTAAAGAAGTAATTAATAGACCGATTAAAAAGGTTCCATCTTTAAGAGATTTAACAGTTGCTAATTTATTTTTCGAAAACTCAACACGTACCCGTTTATCATTTGAGTTAGCTCAAAAACGCTTAAGCGCTGATGTGGTTAATTTCTCAGCGTCATCATCTTCAGTTAAAAAAGGAGAAACCTTAATAGACACGGTTAATAATATTTTAGCCATGAAGGTGGATATGGTAGTGATGCGACATTCAAGTGCTGGAGCTGCTGAGTTTTTATCTAAAAAAGTAAAAGCAAAAATAGTAAATGCAGGAGATGGAGCGCACGAACATCCAACTCAAGCATTATTAGATGCTTTTTCGATGCAAGAAAAATTAGGAAATTTAAAAGGAAGAAAGATTGCCATTATTGGAGATATATTACATTCTCGCGTTGCTTTATCAAATATTTTTTGCTTACAAAAATTAGGAGCAGAAGTTAAAGTATGTGGGCCTAAAACTCTCATTCCTAAATATATAGAAAGTTTGGGAGTAACCGTTGAAACTGATTTAAGAAAAGCACTTGAATGGTGTGATGTAGCTAATATGTTGCGTATTCAATTAGAAAGACAGGATATTAAATTTTTCCCATCCATCAGAGAATACACCATGTTATATGGTTTAGATAAGACTTTGTTGGATTCTTTATCAAAAAAAATCGTGATTATGCATCCAGGTCCAATTAATAGAGGTGTTGAAATTACTAGTGATGTGGCTGACAGCGATCAATCTATTATTTTAGATCAGGTAGAAAATGGAGTAGCAGTGCGGATGGCAGTTATGTTTCTTTTAGCTGGCCGACAATAACGTTAACAAATTTATTGTTAAAAACTTAAATCCATTTTTGTCGTAAAAAAATGTGTTTAATATATATTAGTTTTATATTTACTACATAATATTTAATTATTCACTTAAATTAACCTTCTATGAAAAAAATTTACTTAACTATTATTAGTCTTACAGCAGTTATTGCTTCAGTTTTTGCACAAACAGTGCCAACTTGTTCATTAAATCCAACGTTTATTGCAAGTAATAAAGTTGGCGTTTGGCCTGATAGCTTAACCAATTTTATTTCTGGAACTGTTGGTATTCCTTATGAACAAAATTTAACCGTAAAAGTACCAAAAGATACCTCGGCTGCTGGATTTACATTTTGCTTTAATAAATTTGTATTGTATACTCCCGTAGGTGTTACAAATTATAATTTACCTCCAGGTTTAAATATTGGATCATCAACCACTGCTGTTGCCAACGGCACAGTAAATGGGTCCTTATCATTAAAATTCCCGGGAAATGCAAATAATTGCGCTAGTATTTATGGTACACCTACCGTTGCTGGCTCTTATACTTTGCAATTAGAAATTCAGCCTTATACTAATGGACCAGTTGTTCCTATAATTTCTCCATGCAGTAATAATCCTGCTAGTGGAAGTACAGTAACGGCAGGCCCTCAAGTTTTAAATTATTATGTAATTAACATCTCTGCACCAACAGGATTACAAGATTTAGGAAATGATAAAATGTCCTTATCTCAAAATGTTCCAAATCCATTTTCTTCAACTACGGATATTAAATTTTACGTTGAAGGAGAAGATAACGCAACTGTAACAGTTTATAATACGTTAGGTGCAATAGTTTCTCAACAATCTGTTTATACTTCAGTTGGAGAAAACAAAGTAACGATAAAGGCTTCTAATTTATCAAATGGAACTTATATGTATTCTTTGAAATATAAAGGAGCAATAGCAACAAAACGAATGATGATTATAAATAATTAATTATCAGCTTCGAAGGTCAATTTTATGTCAGCTCAAACCTTCGAATTATTTATTTTAGGAAGTAGTGCAGCAACACCAACTGCCAGCAGAAATCCAACCTCTCAGTTATTAAATATAGCTGAGAGGTTTTTTTTAATAGATTGTGGAGAAGGTACTCAAATGCAATTGCGCAAGTTCAAAGCACGATTTCAAAGTATTAACCATATTTTTATTAGCCATTTACATGGAGATCATTTTTATGGACTGCCTGGTTTTTTAGCCACTATGCATTTATTAGGCCGAAAAAATGACTTGACTATTTATGGTCCAAAAGAATTAGAAGAGATCATTTCCATGATTCATAAACATTCTGATACTTATTTAAATTACGAAGTAAAATTTATTCATACTCAAAATAAAAATAAGCAACTTATATTTGAAGACGAGAAAGTAGAAGTTTACAGTGTTCCTTTAAAACATAGAATAGCAACTACTGGTTATTTATTCAAAGAAAAACCACTACCACGAAATATTGATAAATATAAATTGGAAAAATTAAATGTGTCTTTTGCCGAAATTCATAAGTTAAAATTAGGATTGGATGCAATAGATAACAATGGAAATAGCATTAAAAATGCAGATTTAACAATAGATCCACCAAATTGCAGAAGTTATGCGTTTTGCAGCGATACTAGATTTTTTGAAGAGTTAGCAAACGATATACAATATGTTGATTTATTGTATCATGAATCTACTTTTTTAGAGGAAAAACAAGATAGAGCAAAACATACTTTTCATAGTACTGCTAAGCAAGCCGCAAAAATCGCTACATTGGCAAATGCTCAAAAATTAATTTTAGGACATTTTTCATCTCGTTATAGTAATTTAGATGAGTTTTTAACTGAAGCCAAATCTATTTTTGAAAACACAGAATTGGCAATTGAAGGCAAATTATTTAGTTTATAGTAGTTTGTAATATTTATTTAATGTTGTGAATTTTATTTTCATATTTAAATTTTGAATTTACATAATGAAACGTATCTTTGTTTAAAATTAATCTAAATAAGAAATTTTGTAATGATTTCAGTTTTAATAGCAGATAAAAATTTTTTAAGCCGCTTAGGTTTATATACATTATTAAGAAGTTCCTTAAATTTTAATGTCGAATATACAGAGGATGAAAGTTTTGAAAATTTAGTTGCTTGTATTAAAAAAAATAAACCAAAAATTTTAGTTTTAGATTTCCAGTCGCTGGGATTCACATCTAAACATATTTTAACGCTCACTCAAACTTTTAAGCGACTACAGATACTTGCAATTACTGATTATCTGACTAGGAGTGCAATGCAATCTGTTTTAGATTCGGGAGTAAGAAGTTATTTATTAAAAGAGTGTGATAAAGATGAAATAATTGAAGCACTTCATGCTACTTTTAATGGCCAGCGTTATTTATGTGGTAAAGTTGCTTATTTCCTATCAAATCAAGAACAATTAGAAGTAAGTAAACCTCAATTAGATAAAGTTTCTTGTCAAGGATTGGGTATTACAGATAGAGAATTAGATGTTATTCGTTTAATTTCGGAAGGATTATCCAATAAGTTGATAGCAGATAAATTAGAATTAAGCACGCATACAGTTAATACGCATCGTAAAAATATAATGTCTAAACTAAATATCCCTAATACTGCAGGAATTGTAATGTTTGCAGTTAAAAATAATCTTTTATCAGTTTAAATATCTTGAAATCCTCACTAGAAATAAGCGATTATTTTATTCTGATTTTCATTGCAGGTATTTTTATTTTAGGTATTTACACTTTGGTGAAATTTATGAAGAGTAAAGATTAGTTTTTCACCTTATTTCACATATAATTTATATAGCTTAATTCTTTAAACAAAAGATTTACATATCTTTGTTAGCTATTATGCAAGAAGAAATATTAATCCTAGATTTCGGTTCACAATTTACTCAGTTAATTGCTCGTCGTTTGCGAGAAATGAATGTGTATTGTGAAATTCACCCTTACAATAAAATTCCTGAAATTACTGCTAATATTAAAGGTGTTATTTTATCAGGTAGTCCACATAGTGTTCGGCAAGATAATCCATTAAATCCTAATTTGGATAACATTAAAGGTAAATTACCATTGTTGGGCATTTGTTATGGCGCCCAGCTATTAGCACATTTTTACGGTGGCGAAGTTGGTAAATCAAATTCTCGGGAATACGGAAGAGCCAACTTAAGTTTTGTTGGGGATAACAATCCGTTGTTTAATAACATCAGTAACGAATCGCAAGTATGGATGAGCCATGCTGATACTATTTTAAAAGTTCCTGAAAATTATCATATTATAGCAAGTACGCATGATGTTAAGGTTGCAGGTTATGCTATTAGTGATGAACAAACTTGGGGAATTCAATTTCATCCAGAAGTTTATCATTCAACCGAAGGCGCGTTATTATTGAATAATTTTGTCAAAGGCATTTGTGGTTGTAAAGGTACTTGGACCTCTGATTCATTTATTGATTCAACGGTTGCAGAATTGAAAGCAAAATTAGGTGACGATAAAGTTGTTTTAGGTTTATCAGGTGGAGTTGATAGTAGCGTTGCAGCCGTTTTATTGCATAAGGCAATTGGTTCAAATTTACATTGCATCTTTGTAGACAATGGTTTATTGCGCAAAAATGAATTTGAAAGCGTATTAGATTCATATAAACATATGGGTTTAAATGTAAAAGGTGTCAATGCAAAAGATCGTTTTTATGCTGCTTTACAAAACGTATCAGATCCTGAAACTAAACGAAAAGCAATTGGTAAAGCATTTGTGGATGTGTTTGATGATGAATCAAAATTAATTACAGATGCCAAGTGGCTTGGACAAGGAACAATTTATCCTGATGTGATTGAAAGTTTGTCTGTAAACGGACCGTCCGCTACCATTAAATCTCATCACAACGTGGGCGGTTTACCTGATTATATGAAATTATCAGTTGTAGAGCCTTTAAGGAGTTTATTTAAAGATGAAGTAAGAAGAGTAGGAACTGCTTTAGGAATTGATGCCTCATTAATAGGTCGTCATCCCTTTCCTGGCCCAGGTTTAGCAATTAGAATTTTAGGAGATATTACTGCTGAAAAAGTACAATTATTGCAAGATGTTGATTTTATTTTTATTGAAGGATTAAAATCTGCTGGCTTGTACGATTCAGTTTGGCAAGCCGGAGCAATTTTATTACCAATACAAAGTGTAGGTGTTATGGGTGACGAGCGAACTTACGAAAAGGTGGTTGCTTTACGTGCAGTATCTTCAACGGATGGTATGACAGCTGATTGGTGTCATTTACCATATGAGTTTTTAGCAAAAGTATCAAACGATATTATCAATAAAGTAAAAGGTGTAAATAGAGTAGTGTACGACATTAGCTCAAAACCACCTGCTACCATTGAATGGGAATAATTCATTTAGTTTTTAGTGCTTAGGTTTAAGTTAATTGTTCTTGTAATAAACACTAAGTACTGAACTCTAAAAACTATTTACATGATTAAAATAAAAAACATATTTTTAAAATGTACATTGTCTTTACTGCTTTGTCTTTTTTCTGTGATTATAAATGCACAAACTAAGTCTACAGATGTAAAAACAATTAGCGGTAAAAAATATTACATTCATAAAGTAGAAAAGGGGCAAAGTTTATATGCAATTTCTAAAATTTACGACATAGATGTTAATTCTGTTTTAGCAGAAAACGATGATGCTATTGATGGGTTAAAAAATGGACAAGAATTAAAAATCCCGTTCGAGAGTTTGTTGCCAAAACAAGCTGTAGCAATAGATACCAATAAATATATATATCATAAAGTAGTAAAGGGCGAAACCGTTTACTCCATTACTAAAAAATATAAGATTGATGATAAAAAATTTGTTTCCTATAATCCTACTATTAATAGTGGTTTAAAAGAAGGTGATTATGTTATTATTGCTGAAAAGAAAAAAAGTAATAATGCGGTAATTCATATTGGTCCAAGTTCAAATTCCACAATAGCATCCGAATCCTATACTGTGCAGCAAGGCGAAACACTATATGGAATTTCTAAAAAGTTAAATATGTCTCAAGAAGATTTACTAAAATGGAATCCTGCAGTTAAGGAGGGGATTTCTACTGGCCAGGTTTTAAATATAAATTCAGGAAAGGTTATTTCACAAGCATCCATTGTAACTTCCACAACAATAATTCCTACATCCATAGTAGCTTCTTCAACAATCATTCCAATGTCAACTGAATTAGCGGTAATTAGTAAAGCTAAAAAAGCATCATACAATATTGGATTAATTTTGCCTTTTAAATTAGTTGAAAGTGAATCAATTAATATAGATGAATTAGCCCGATTAAAAACTTCTTTTCCTCAAACACAATCGCTAGCCCTTGACTTTTATTTTGGTTTTAAAAAGGCCGTAGATTCTTTGGTTTCAAAAGATTTTGAAGTTAATATTCATTTGTTTGATATTGATGAAAGAGATTCGGCAAAAGTGGAAGCAATTTGTAAAAGTGGCGAGTTTAAATTATTAGATGCGGTATTTGGACCTTTAAATGCCGGTGTTTTTAAATTAGTAAGTGGTCACACTAAAAATTTAGGTATACCAATTATTTCACCTGTTATTCAGCAAAATAAAATATTATTTAATAATCCGTTAGTCAGTAAAGTTAATCCATCTCAATATACTTTAATTGAAGGTTTAGCAGATTATTGTATTGACTCATTATTAGCATCGTCTAATAGTATAATTGTTAGTGCAACAAAAAAAGATCAATCTTACGTTAATGCATTTAAAAGTAGATACAATAGTTCTTTGTTAACGCATGGCAAAAGCGCAAAAGACAGTATTACAGAAGTTAAAGGAATTTCTGGTGTAAAAAACGCCTATGTTAGTGGAAAAAAAAATGTGATTATACTTTTAACCAATAACCAAGTTTTTTTGCAAGATTTCATTACTCAGTTATATGCATTCTCAGATAAAAAAGATATCTCTTTAGTTGGATTCAATAATGTTTCTGCTATTGATAATTTAGATCAAGACTATTTAAATGCATTGCAGTTTCATTTTGCCACTTCTAATTACGTCAATTTTCAAGATTCAACTATTCGTCAATTAACTTACCAATATCAAGAAGTATACACAGCAGATCCTTCTGACTATTTCTTTCAAGGGTTTGACATTGCAATGTACTATCTTTCAAATTTAAAAAATCAGGGACCCGATTTTTTTCTAAATCTAGAAAAATATCCTAAAGATGGTGTTTCTACAAGATTTAAATTTGTTAGACCAGATAATGAAACAGGTTTTGAAAATCGGGCCGTTTATATCTTTAAATATTCTAATTATAAATTGCAAAAATTGGGATGGAAATAAATAAAGAAAATATAACTGACTGGCTAAAATCCTTACAAGATAATATTTGCAAAGCACTAGAATTAGAAGACGGGTTCGCGAAATTTAAAGAAGAAAACTGGACTCGCAATGAAGGCGGAGGCGGTCGTTCAAGAGTTATTGAAAATGGAAAAGTCATTGAAAAAGGAGGTGTTATGTTTTCTGCAGTAAGTGGTAAAATTCCAGCTTTTTTATTGAAAGAACATGAACATAGTATAACGTCCTCCTCTTTGGGGAGCATTGAGGAGGAGCTTTTTTTTGCAACTGGTATTTCAATTGTTATTCATCCGCAAAGTCCCTTGGTTCCAATTATTCATATGAATATAAGGTATTTTGAAATGAGTAATGGTACAAAATGGTTGGGAGGTGGTATAGATTTAACGCCGCATTATATTGTTGATGAAGATGCAAGGTTTTTTCATGAGCAACTAAAAGCAGTTTGCGATAAACACCATAATTCATATTATCCTAAATTTAAAAACTGGGCTGATGACTATTTTTACATAAATCATCGCCATGAAACTAGAGGAATAGGAGGGATATTTTTTGATCGATTGAATGAAAATGAAGAACTTAATTTTGCACAAAATTTTGCATTTTGGCAGGATGTTGGAGAAACATTTGCATCTACTTATACAACATTGATGAACAAAAATAAATCAAAATTATTTACGCCTGAACAAAAGCAATGGCAGTTGTTACGTCGCGGAAGGTATGTTGAGTTTAATTTGGTTTACGATAAAGGAACAAAATTTGGTTTAGAAACAAATGGGCGGATTGAATCTATTTTGATGAGCTTACCAACTAATGCAAGTTGGCTTTACGATTTTAAAACTACAGAGGGATCAGAAGAACAAAACACGCTTAACAAACTTAAAAAAGGAATTAATTGGGTTTAACGTATGAGTAATATTTTAAAATATTTTTTACAAGGTTTAGTATTATTTATACCCCTAGGAATTACGGTTATTGTATTTATTAAGTTATTTCAGTTTTTTGAAGGAATATTTTCATTTGTTGGATTAACAGGAAACGCTTTTCTTGACACCATTATTTCCTTCTTAGCATTATTGATTATTATAACCATTATAGGTTTATTAGGATCGTCCTTTATTTTTAAAAAACTTTTTACTTTTTTAGAAGAAAAGTTAGAACACGCTCCAATAATTCGTCATATATATTCGCCAATAAAAGATTTTATGAATGCCTTTATGGGAAATAAAAAACGATTTACGAAACCTGTATTAGTATTAACAAATCCTCAAGCAAATATTCAAGAACTTGGATTTATAACTCAAGATGACCTAAATGAATGGGATATAAAAGATAAATGCGCTGTGTACTTGCCCTATTCCTATTCATTTTCTGGCAGATTAGTTATTGTTCCTAAAGAACAAATTACTGCATTAAAAATAGATGGAGGAGACGCTATGAAGTTTATTATTTCGGGCGGTGTAACAGATGTTGATTAAAATTATAAATTAGTAAAATCAATTAAGAACAATTAGCATGAATAAAATTATTTACACGTGTTGCGTTATTTCATTTTTCACTTCGGTGAACGCTCAAAAAATTTTAGTGAAAGATGGTTCGGAGAATTTTTCCTCAGGTAGCCATAATGCTTATACAACAACTTTGTATGAAATTTCAAAAGATGATGTAGAAAGTAAATGGAAGAGTTTTTTAAAAGACTTTAAGAATGAGAAAGTGCGAAGTGAAAAAGGTGAAATTTTTGGAGATAATATTGTTATTAAAGATTGGGGAAATAATCCGGTTGATATTTATACTGCTTTTGAAGAGGATGCTAAGGCTAAAAAAGTTGTCATGCATGTGGCTTTTGATTTAGGCGGCACGTATTTAACAGGGTCAGAAAAAGATAAACACCATAGTGCTGAGAAGCTTATTAAGGAATTTGCAATTAAAACCACAAAGGAATCGATGGCAGATAAATTAAAAGATTTGGAAAAAATTTATAGTAAATTAGTAGAAAATCAAAAAGACTTAGAAAAAGATAATAAAGATTATAAATCTGATATAGAAAATTATAAAGCTAAAATTAAAAAGGCTGAGGATGACATCACTAAAAATGAAGCAGAGCAAGTAAAGAAAAAAGCTGAAATTGAAGCTCAAAAAAAAGTAGTGGATGATGCTAAAAATGTCATGAATTCAGTAGAATAATTATTTTACCACTGGAACCGCTTTAAATAAAGTAGTATAGTATTACGTTGTTTTATTTAACCAGTGTTTTCTGAATGTCATTACTTGTTATAAGCATAGTTTAATATATCTCTTGAAGTTCAAAATCAAAAATTAATAAAATAGTTGGGCATTTTAAGAACCATATTAGCTATTGCTATTGTTGTTTACCATTCATATAAAATTTTTGGTTTAAGGATGTGTGGAGGCCAAATTGCAGTAGAATCTTTTTACATAATTTCTGGTTTCTATATGGCGCTTATTTTGAATGAAAAATATAACGGTGTAGGTAGTTATAAAAAGTTTATTTTAAGTCGTTTTTATAGGATATTTCCTGTCTATTGGATTGTTTTATGTTTAGCTTTCTTTATTTCAATTGTAGGGTATTTTTTGTTTAACCATCCGTACTATCTATCGCGTTATATAAGTAATTACAATTGTTTATCAGGGATAACAGTTTTTTATTTTATAATTGAAAATGTAATAGTAATAGGGCAGGATATTCTTTATTTTACGCGGATAGATGAAAATTGCGAATTACTAACTATAGTCAATCCACTTTCCTTTAAGCATAATGGTTTTCAGTATTTATTAGTACCACAATCATGGTCAATTAGCATAGAATTTATGTTTTATTTATTAGCACCGTTTGTAGTGACTAAACATATAAAATGGCAAATTTCCTTAGTCGTATTCGGTTTAGCTATTAAGTATTATTTTAGCTATTACCAGTATCTTAGTTATGATCCTTGGACCTACCGATTTTTTCCTTTTGAAATTGCATTTTTCATGCTTGGAAGTATATCCTATTATCTTTATAAATGGATTAAAAAAAAAGATGTCTCCATATATATTGGCTATTTATTGCTAATAATGTGTGTGTTAGGCGTTTTTTTTATTGAGGAAATCTCTGTGCAAGAAAAATTAAAAAATAATTTATTTTATGCCTTGGTTTTCATTTCCTTACCGTTTATGTTTTTTTCCTTTAAAAGCAGCAAGACGGACCGTTTAATTGGTGAATTATCATTTTCTATATACATAGGCCATCACATTGTTGTAAGCATTTGTAGAGGTTATTTTTTTGAAAATCCCCATCTACTGTATCTATATGGATACGTTACTGTATTTGGCTCTCTGTTATTTGCTGTGTTACTCCAAAAATTTGTTGTAATTCCAGTTGAAACCTACAGAGCTAAAAGATTTTCATGATTTTGGCATTTTTTTTTTGCAAATAGGAAAATTATAGTAAATTTGCACTCCATTAATTTAATGGCCCGTTCGTCTAGGGGTTAGGACGCGTCCCTTTCACGGACGAAACACGGGTTCGATTCCCGTACGGGCTACGAGAGTAGTTATTAAAGCCTTGCAAATCAATAGATTGCAAGGTTTTTTTGTTTTTATGTTAAACATTTGGGAAACAAAATAGCATCGAGATTTTAGCATTCTCGAGTTCTCGATACAGCGTTTAATGAAACTTACATCGTTTTTTTAGTCACTAACTATTCCATTTTTTTTGGATTTTAAAATGAAAATGATTTTACCTGTTTTTGTTTACTTTTTTACAATCCGGAAAAATAACAATATCACACAAGTCAGGTAAATCTTCCATGTGCCCATCTTTATCTTCAGCTTTTAATTTAGTTAAACAAATTTTAGTGGCTAGCTTTTTTTTCTTTGTCAAAAAGTTAATCGTTTTTTTAGGGAATGTATTTCCAACCACTGCCGCTTCGTAATTTGTTTTTTTTTCGTTATAAAGTATGGTAAACGATTTAATGGCTTGTTCATGAGGATTACCATATCTATCAAAAGCTATTACTTTAAATTCAGTGTCATCAAAAGCTGCCTTTACAAAAAGCTTCTCTTTTTTTATTTTAATTATTTTTACATCTTCTTGTTCTTGAGCATAACAAAAAGCATAACCCAAAAGAAAACTAATAAATAATAAATAGTGTATAGTTGCTTTCAATTACTCAGCGTTTAATTTTTGTTGTATGAATGTAATGGCTTCTGCTACATTTACATTGGCATCTTTTACTTTTTGTAATTTATTTAGCGAAGCCTCTAGAGTTAATTGATCTATAGTTGCTTCCATTTCTTTTATAACGGTAAGTGCTTCAAAAGATACAATGAAATTATCATGACAAATTAAATCGATAAATACAGCATATTCTTTATTAAAATCCAAACCTGTTTCCCAGCATGCAGCAATTAAAAGGGCTTTTTGATCAAGGTTTTTAGTTTTTGCAATGGCATTTAACATAAAGGATTGCGCGTTATTTTCTTTTAATGCAATTAAAGCGGCATCTTTTTCTTCGCGAGAAGATTTGCTACTAACTAAAGCAGTTACATAATCTGCGTTACTAGTATCTTTTTTACTCATCCCTTCGCTACCAATAATAATAGTAGCATATTCTTTTTCATCAAATAATTTTGTAGGGTCAATTTCTGGAACAATGTCACCTTTTAACTCTTCAGGCAAATCATCTATATTATAATCTTCGTTGAGGTTCATTAGTTTTGATTTTATGTTTTAGTGTGCAAATATACCAAACTGTATTTCCAATTTGAAATATGCATTTTTTTAATTGACATTTTAATTATAAACTCATCATATCTTTTAATTTAACGGCTTGACGGCGAGATATTTCAATTTCTTGACCACCTCTTAATTTAACCATTAAACCGCCGTTAAACCAGGTTTCAATACTTTCAACCCAACTTAAGTTGATGATATGTTTTCTGCTTGCTCTAAAAAAAGTTTTTTCGTCTAAGCGTTCTTCCAAGCTGTTTAAACTTCTTAAAATTAATGGTCTAAAATTATCAAAGTAAACGCGCACATAATTTCCTTCACTTTCAAATAAGCGAATGTTTGTTAATCTAACAAACCATGTTTTTTCACCATCTTTAATAAAAACTTGGTCATTTTCTTTTAAGGGAGTGGTATTTTCTTTTTTCTCAGCAGTTTCTTTAAGTGTTAGTTTTTTAATCGTCTCAGCTAAACGTTCGGGTGAAACCGGTTTTAATAAATAATCATACGCATTAACTTCAAATGCTTTTATGGCATATTCATCGTATGCAGTTACAAATACTACATCAGGCAGAGCAGAGACTTCTTCAATTAATTCGAGCCCTGTTTTACCAGGCATTTGAATATCTAAAAAAATAACATCAGGATTTAACTCGGCAATTTTTTCTTTTGCAGATTGCGCATTGTTGCATTCTGCAATTACTTCAATATCTTTATGAGCGGCAAGCAGGTTTCTTAACTCTAATCTTGCTAATCGTTCGTCGTCTATAATAATTGCTTTCATCTGTATATTTTTTTTGCTTTTTTTTGCCTTAAATTATTGTCAGTTTTGTAATTTGTATTTAAAGTAAACGTCGCTATTTCTTTTTTTATAATTTAATTCGTTTTTATTGTTATTAAACTCCTAACGTTTTTGTCACCCACATTTTTTATTGTAAAAGTAGCTTTCTTTCCAAATAATAGTTCTAAACGATTGGTTGTATTTGCAATTCCAAATCCAGAATCAGATTCATGATTTGTTTTTAATTGACCTGTATTAATAATTTCAATGATAAAATTTTCTGAATTTTTTTTAGTAACTATCGAAATATGTCCTCCGTCAGCATATTTACTAATACCGTGCTTAATACCATTTTCAACTAAAGTTTGAATCATCATTGGTGGTATGTGCAATAAAAGTGTATTGGGATCAATATCAAAACTAAAATTCAAACGCTCCTCAAAACGAATTAATTCTAACTCTAAATAATCCTTTACTAGCACTAATTCTTCTTCTAATGTAATGACTTTATTTTTGTGCATCATTAATGTGTTGCGCAAAATATTAGATAATTGTGTAATGGCTACTTTTGCTTTTTTAGGATCTTCGTCAACCAAAGCCCTAATACTATTCATGCTATTAAACATAAAATGCGGATTTAGTTGCGACTTTAATTTATTAAGCTCTACTTCTTTTGAATTAGCTTCTAATTTTAGGTTTTGAATCTCTGTTTTTTTATAGTTATCAAAAAAATGAAATGCAAAATAAATCAGCGACCAAAAAACAAAAATAACAGTTAAACTTAAAATATTTGAAAGGGCAGCAATCACATCAATTTTATAAGTGATAATTCCAAATAGTTTAGCTAAACCAACAGTTAACGCGAAAAACAAAAAGGCATTTACAAATCCCGAAATTAGAACAATTGGTATTTGAGAAAAAATGGTTAGTCTGAGGACGTTGAATTTTAAGATTAGGTACCTGTAAAAATGCGTAATACTAATTCCAACTGGTAGCCAAATTAAATAATTGAGAATGTCTTTTACATTTGTGTTGTAACTCAGTTTGAAAAAAAAGAGGTTTAGAGCTGCAAAAAATGTCCAACCTATAAATTGACATGTCCAATATATGTTTTGTTTTTTATGCATTATTAATTAATACCAAGCCACATTTTTCTGGCTAACAATTGTTGTTCTGTTGCATTTGCATTAATTTCAATAATATCAGTTTCAGTAACTTTAACTAGTTTTACTTTTGCCTTTAAAGTTTTAACTATTTCTATACCTTTTTTGTCTTTTCTTAAAACATCAATTACTAATTTATCACCAACTTTAGCATTTTGCATAAATCCGCCTAAAATTTCTTTCATATTATCTAAAGTTAGTTTTCTATTATTAAAAGTTACAATTTCATCTTCTTCTTTAAATTTTAATTTTTTACCAAAAGCATCTAATTTACTTGTATTTACAACTACTAAATGATTAGTCTTAGGATTATATCCTACAGAAATCCCACCTAAAGTTATTTTTTCTTCAATTTTTTTATCAGTATAATTAAGGCCAACTAAATTAAATATATCTTTGTACGGCAATGGTTTTGAACCTGCAACGTAATTATCTAAAAAGTAGCGAATTTCTTTATAAGTTAATTTTTCTATATCGTTAAATAAATCATCATCATTAAAAGATTTAGTTTTTCCATATTGTTTTGATAAGTCTTTCATGAGGTCCTGCGTTCCATATTTCCCAGCGCTATAATAACGCAACATAACATCTAAACACATACCAATAAGTGCACCTTTTTCGTAAACATTAGTGTATTCTTTTTTGTATTTATCTAAGGCGTATTTACTCATGATGGTAAATGGAACAGTATCGTTATA
This sequence comes from Bacteroidia bacterium, assembly GCA_021740825.1. Classification (GTDB taxonomy): domain Bacteria; phylum Bacteroidota; class Bacteroidia; order B-17B0; family Aurantibacillaceae; genus UBA4416. The sequence goes on from JAIOZA010000034.1 coordinate 22,925, forward strand.
ATTTTCACGAGCATTTTGCATTTTATTTACTAGGACATTAAAAAATGCATCATATTCAATGAGTCCGCTTTTTACTTGCATATGATGTGCTGCATATTCGGTTAAGCCTTCGTATAACCATAAATGCTTACTCATTTGAGGATTATTAAAATCAAATTCACCAATTTCTTTCGAGTGAATACTCAAAGGCGTTACGATATGAAAAAATTCATGAGCAGAAACATCTCTAATTTCTTGTGCTAAATCTGCCGTATCCGCTTCGGGTAAAAAATAAAAAGAGGAGTAGGAGTGTTCAAGCGCTCCCGACGCACCGCTTAATGATGCCTTATCTGTGAAATAAAACAAAAAAGCGTATTTATCAATTGGTAATTGACCGCCTAAGTAATCGGCCTGTGCAAGTAATAATTCTTTTAAATTTCTCGCAATAAAATTGGATGTCACTATTTTATTTGGCGAATAAACTGAAATTAAAATTTGCGATTTTCCAATTTGAATAGAGGTTGTATCAGGCATTGAATACATAATTGGAGAATCAACTAAATTATGGTAATCAAATACAGTTAATACATCTTTTGTTTCCCCATTTTTTAAATCAGTTAGGCTTGTAGAAGCATAAAATCCTTTTGGTTTTGCAACTTCTAAAATAAATTTGTTTTCAATTTTATTTTTAAAATATCCAAAAAAACCATGAGTATTTAAAGAGAAGTTTTTGCCTTCTTCAATATTTGTTCCTCCCGGTTCAAATACTATTTTTTCTTTAATTTCTGTATCCCAGGTATCTTCCACATCGTAACTAATTTCTTTAATGGCATTGGCAGGTGATAGCTTGTAAGAATTTTTGTCCAGAATTTCAATAGTAATTATTTTACCATCTTTTCCATCTACTTTAAAATTCGAAATAAATCTTCCAAAGTCGTAAACATCATAAGTTCCGGGAACCATTGCTGGAAACATAAAAATAGTTTCGTTATCAGTTATGTCTGGCGGGGTTAATGTAATAGTTAGTTTATCATTTTTTACAGAAGTTAAGTCTACATAATAATGGTAAGCTCCATCAGCTTTAACTTGATTTAATGATAACAGAGTACAAATTATAAAGATAGATTTTTTCATGGTTTGTTGGTTAACGTATTAAAAGTTTCCAGTTAGATAGTTTATATTTTTTAAATAAAATAAAAAAACAAACGGAGGCCATAATGAACCATATAAAAAATTCGCCCGCCGGATTTTCTACTGCTGTATAAAAAATAGCATCGGTTTGCAGTACCGAATTTTTAGAGCAAACCAATAAACTTGAAAGTAAATTATTAGCACAATGAATTCCCATTGCTAATTCCGATCCCTCATCTAACATGGTAATAATGGCTAAAAAGGCGCCAAAAAAAATGTAATATGGCATCATAATAGCTAAGCCATGTGCTTTTGCTTCAGGATTAGATGCGTGCATTAAGCCAAATAAAACAGAAGTAATAATAATTGGGGCTATTCCATTTTTAAAAGCTAAGCCAAAACCTTGCATTAAATAACCTCTAAAAATAAGTTCTTCGGTAGCTGTTTGGATAGGAATAAAAATAACGGCAACGATTAATAAAATAAAAAATTGATCAGCATTAAATCTTACTTCAATATCTTGTGGCGCAATTAAGTAAGATACAATAGTTAAAACAGTAATTAAACTTCCCCAAATACCAAACGAAAAAAAATAGCGTTTCCATCTAATTTTTTCAAAACCAGTAATGATAGATGTGAATGTTTTTTGCTGAATAAATTTGATGGCTAGCCATAAAAAAAGTAATGTAAAAACAAACATTCCCATCATTAAAGCAAGTAAAAGTGATTTATTCATTCCTACTTTTTCGGGGTCAAATAAAATATTTGGATTTGCTGCTATTTCAGTCATGCTAATTCCATTGTTTGTAGCAGCAGAAATAAGTGGAACTATCATCACTAATTGAAACAACAAATATCCCGAAAAGGCGATTAGGATACCCAGTGCATATTGCCAAAGTTGATTTTTGCCAGTTACATAACCTTTTATTAAAAATAAATTATTAAAAGGGAAAGGATTAGAACTCGCGAGTTCTCTATTTTCATTAATTTCCATGGTGTGCAAAAATACTATTTTTATAGAGTAATAGTTATTTTATACATGAAAGGTGTTTAAAGTAAATAAACCTATTCAATTTAATTTTTATATTGAAAGACTTGGATAATTTTACTTAGCGCGTTTAACTTTTACGGGTTTTATCCCTAATTTTTTCATGTTGCGTTTATTTTGCCTTTTATATTCGCGCTTCATTTTTCTAGAACCACTTTTTTCTTCCTTAGCAATTTTAGAACTTGGTTTATCTTTTTTCTTTTTGTCTAAATAAGGGTTGTATGCTTCACGTGCTTTATGCTTTCGGCCAGATTTTCGCCACATTTTTCTGCGTTCTTTACTCTCAGAAAATTGCGCTTGTAAGGTTAAGTAGCCCACGTAAAAAAAAAGTAAAAAGATTACAACAATTTTTTTCATAAAACAAATAACGCCTATTTTTTTATAAGTTACTTAATAGCGAATATAATTTACTAACAGACTTTTCCAATAATAAGTTTTTGTTGTTTGTTGCTTTTGTATTAAATTTGACTTGATTTATACATAAAACATGGCAATAAAAGATTGGACTAAGCAAGAGATTTTAGAGGTTTATAATACACCTTTAATGGAATTAATTTATAGAGCAGCAGATGTGCATAAGCAGCATCATACTGTTGGTGAAGTTCAGGTTAGTTCGTTATTATCTATTAAAACGGGCGGTTGTCCGGAAGATTGCTCGTACTGCCCACAAGCAGCTCGTTACCATACCGAAGTTAAAGTGCATAAACTTATGAGTGTACCCGAAGTAAATGCGGCAGCTGATAATGCAAAAGCAGGTGGAGCAAGTCGTATGTGTTTAGGGGCAGCTTGGCGTGAAGTGCGCGATAATAAGGATTTTGATACAGTGCTTGACATGGTGAAAACTATTAATAGCAAAGGATTAGAAGTATGTGCCACTTTAGGAATGGTTACAGAAGATCAAGCCACACGATTAGCTGAAGCTGGTTTGTATGCATATAATCACAATATTGATACGAGTGAAGATAATTACGAAAATATTATTTCAACTCGGACTTTTGATGACCGATTAAATACTATAAATAATGTTCGCAAGGCTGGCTTAACAGTTTGCTCTGGTGGAATTATTGGCATGGGCGAGAAAGTAGAAGATAGAGTAGGGATGTTATATACTTTAAGTTTATTGCGTCCTCAACCTGAGTCAGTTCCTATTAATGCGCTTGTTGCTGTTGAAGGTACTCCGTTAGCTGATCAACCGCCTGTTCCAATTTGGGACATGATTCGTATGATTGCAACAGCTCGAATTGTATTGCCAAAAACAGCAGTGCGTTTATCCGCTGGTCGCTTAAATATGAGTATGGAAGGGCAAGCATTGTGTTTTATGGCAGGAGCAAATTCAATTTTTGCTGGAGAAAAATTATTAACGACTCCAAATCCATTGTATAATCAGGACATGGAAATGTTTTCAATTTTAGGATTAAATACTAAAAAAGCATTTGTAGATAAATTAAAAAAAGAAGAGCTAGTGTAGTTTTGTTGTTCTTTTTACTAATCAATTACGATAATTTTAATGAATTATTTTTTTTAAAATTTATCGAAAGTACTTAGTAGTGAATTTCAATTTGCAAAAATTTAAAAGGATTCATCATAGTTTAGTAATCATATATGACTTCTTTTCCGAAAAAATTAACACATAAATTACTTCAATCAAAAGAAAAATTACTCTTTCGCTCTCTTAAAACTATTTATCCACTTATTGATTTTTCGAGTAATGATTATTTAGGTTTTTCAAGTCAAGGATTTTTAGATGAAGAAATTAAATTAATTGATAAATCAATTAGAGTTGGTTCAACAGGATCGAGGTTAATTAGCGGTAATTCATCCTTTTTTGAAGAAATTGAAAGTAATATTGCCAAGTTTCATAATTCGCAATCAACATTATTATTCAATTCTGGCTATGATGCAAACGTGGGATTATTATCAAGCGTTCCTCAAAAAGGAGATTTAATTTTAAGCGATGAATTAATGCACGCTTCATTAATAGACGGAATTAGATTAAGTTTTGCAACGCACTATAAATTCAAGCATAATAATGTTGATCATTTAATTGAATTAGTAAATCGTTTTAAAGATGATTTCGATGAAATATACGTGGTTGTAGAAAGCGTGTATTCCATGGATGGCGATTGCGCTCCTTTAATTGAAATTTCAAAAATGTGTAAAGAATTTAATTTACACTTAATTGTAGACGAAGCTCATGCCATTGGTGTTTTTGGTAATCAAGGTGAGGGGTTGTGTCAGCATTTAAACATACAAGATTATTGCTTTGCACGAATTTATACTTATGGTAAAGCTATGGGTTGTCATGGCGCAGCAATTGCATGCAGTGAAGAATTAAAGCACTATTTAATTAACTATTCTCGCTCATTTATTTATACCACAGCAATGCCAGAACATTCATTAATAGCTATTAAGGCCGCTTATAAGCTACTTACTAAAACCGATGAAATAACAAAACTTAATCACAATATTGCTTTTTTTAATTCACTACTAAACCATACTTCTCATTTTATAGAAAGTAAAAGTGCAATTCATTGTAAATTAATTTCAGGCAATAAGCAAGTTCAGGAAGTAGAAGAAAAATTAAGTTCCACGGATATTTTTGTGAAGTCAATTAAAAGCCCCACAATTAAAGTTGGATTTGAGAGAATTAGAATTTCCTTACATTCATTTAACACAAAAGAACAGATTTCTTTGCTCATAAATTCATTGTAGTTTTTTTTATTAAAGAATTTACCTAGGTTTTTTTTAAATATCAATTTTGTGATTCTTAGCTTTATCTTCCATTTTTAATATTCAATTTGTAAGAAACTTTTCTGTCTGTTTTTTTTATAAAATTCAAGATAAAGTACAGGTACTATTGCAATAGTGTTTTATAATTGTTATCTTAGTAAGCAATGAACATTTATACAAAAAAACAACGTTGGAAATGGCTACTATTTGTACTTGCATTAATTATTGTATTTACTTCATTATGGTATACTAATAAATTGGTAAGTGAAATTAAGACTGATGAAGAAAAAAAAGTCAGGCTTTGGGCTGAGGCCGTTCAAAAAAAAGCTGGTTTAGTAAAATTCACCAATGATTTATTTCAAAAACTCAAAACTGAAGAACAAAAAAAGACGGAATTATACGCTTTAGCTACAAAGCAATTTAATTCAAATATGTTTTGTGTAACCGATTTTGTTTTAAAAGTATTGGAAGACAATACAACGGTGCCTGTAATTTTAACCGATGACGAAAATAACATTACAGCTAGTAGAAATATAGATACATCTATCGTAAATAATTCAGATTCTTTAAATAAAGAATTGGAAATTATGAAGTCATTGTACGAGCCTGTTGCAATTGATATATACCGCGGTAAAAAAAATTACATGTATCATAAAGACAGTCGATTGTTTTCGGATATAAAAATAGTTTTTGATAGCTTAATTAAGTCATTTATTTCAGATGTAGCTATTAACAGCGCTGCAGTTCCAGTTATTTACACTGATTCTTCAAAAACAGTTATTATAGCTTCAGGAAATATTGACTCCTTAAAAATAAATACACAGGAAAAAATTGCTACTACACTTGCATTAATGGAAAGTCAAAATACGCCTATTTTAATTGATTTAGGTGAAGGTTATAAAAATTATATTTTTTATGAACAATCACCTCTGTTAACTCAACTGAAATATTATCCGTATGTGCAATTCGGAGTAATAGGTATTTTTTTATTAATTGCCTATATTTTGTTTAGCATTTCACGCAAAGCAGAGCAGGATCAGGTATGGGTTGGTATGAGCAAGGAAACGGCCCATCAATTAGGGACTCCTTTAACTTCCTTAATGGCTTGGATAGATTATTTAAAAAGTAATGGTACTGATGAAAGTATTGTAAACGAAATTAATCGGGATGTTACACGCTTGCATATGATTACAGAGCGTTTTTCAAAAATTGGATCTCAACCGACTTTGCAAAATGAAGATGTATGTTTAGTAATAAAAAACGCAATAGATTATTTAAAGCAACGTACATCTAAAAACGTAAATTACATTTTAGAAATACCTGATAATGAAATTATGGTTCAATTATCCGTTCCTTTATTTGAATGGGTAATTGAAAATATATGTAAAAATGCTATTGACGCCATGAATGGTAAAGGAGATTTTAAAATCACCGTTATTGATATTCCTGAAGGAGTTGCAATAGATTTAGAAGATACTGGCAAAGGAATTGCTAAATCAAAACTTAAATCAGTATTTAAACCAGGATTCACTACTAAAAAGAGAGGCTGGGGTTTAGGACTTTCTTTATGTAAGCGCATTATTGAAAATTATCATCATGGAAAAATTTTTGTAGTCAATAGCCAAGAAAATAAAGGAACCACATTTAGAATTATTTTAAATAGAGTTTAACCGATTTTTCAGTAAATATATTTGATATCTATACATTATTAGAAATCATTTCATCAAGAGATTTTTTTTATTTAGCCTTAAAAAAATATACGATTAGCAGTATACATGGTGTATTTAATAATTAAAAAACACTGTTTACACATTAAGCAGTTTATCTTACTCATATCCATGATTTTATTTTTTTATTTTTTCTTACTTTTAATAATCGGGAACAATTGTTTTAATTGAAAAATTGGATAGAATTTATTAGATGACTTCTTAGTAAATTTTCGATTTGCAATATAATTTTTTAAATAGCATAGCCATGTTTATGCTAAAACACAAATGAAGATAAACTAGCTATACAATGCGACAATTAGAATAAATATTAGCATATGAAATCAATATACTTTTACTTTATATTAATAATAAATTTACTTTTTACAAAAGGTAGTTTAGCTCAAGGAGATGATTGCTATTCGGCTGTCACATTAACAAATGTTATAAATTACTGTTCAAATACTGCTATTTATACAAATGTTGGTTCTACAGCGAGCGGTTTAGCAAACGCTACATGTTGGACTGGTGCAGCAACTTCAGATGTTTGGTTTTCATTTACAGCTGTTGGAACAAATATTTTGATTTCTGTCAACGGAAATGGTTTTGGGGGAACGATGAACAGACCGCGCATTGCTTTATATTACGGCACATGTTCAACAACCTCAACTTCTGTCAACCAACTTGGTTGTAGTAATGGTAATGCTGGTAGTGGTTTTACTCAATTAAGTGCATCAGGTTTAATTTTAGGACAGACTTATCTAATAAGAATTAGTACTATCAGTACAAATTTAGGAACTTTTGAATTATGCGTAAATAATTTTGTGCCGCCATTCTCACCAGGCGCTGATTGCGGTGGCGCAAGTACTTTGTGTAATAAAAATAGTTTGAGTGTTTCTGGATTAAATGGTGGCGGTGTAAATTCTAATGAACCTACTGGTACGTGCGTGGCAATTGCAGGACAAAATGCTGAAAACAATTCTGCTTGGTATACCTGGACTTGCGGCACATCAGGAACTTTGCTATTTGATATTATTCCTTCGAATCCTAACGATGATGTTGATTTTGTTTTATATCAATTGAATACAACAAACCCTTGTGGTCCGAGAACAACATTAAGATGTAACGCTTCAGCATGTTTAAATGCAAATGGTTCCACAGGATTAAATGCTACCGATTTTGATATAACCGAAGATGTTAATTGCGATCCTGGAGAAAATGCATATTGTCAGCAAGTGAACATGGTGGCAGGTACAAGTTATGCCTTATTAATAAATAATTCCACAACGCCAGCATCTGGTATTACACTAAATTGGGGAGGTACAGGTACTTTTACAGGTCCTAATCCAAATATTGTTGCATCCGATACAACTATTTGTGTGGGAGAAACAGTTGTTTTTGATGGTAGTACATCCACAAATTCGAGTTCATATAATTGGACATTCAACGGAAATGGGGCTCCAGTAAATATTTCAGGAGTTGGTTCTCATACAGTTTCATATCCTAATATTGGAACTTATGTTGCTATTTTGCAAACAACATCCTCATTAGGCTGCAGTTCTACTGAGTTTAAAAATATAGTAGTGAGTCCAGCAACAAGTTTAAGTGTCACTTCAACTCCCATTTGCTCCGGAGGTTCATCAACACTTATAGTAACTGGCGCAACCAATTATACCTGGAGTCCAACAACAAATTTAAGTTCATCAACTGGAAGTGTAGTTGTTGGAAATCCAAACACAACTACTGTTTATTCAGTTCTTGGTGCTAATGGATCTTGCACAGCTATAGCCACTAGTACTGTGGATGTAACAACCACACCAACTTTAAGTGTTAACAGCGGATCAATATGTTCAGGAAGTTCTTTAACCATAACTGCAAACGGTGCATTAAATTATACTTGGAGTCCAACAACAAATTTAAGTTCGCCGACTGGAAGTGTGGTCAGTGCCAATCCGAACTCAAGTACTACTTATACTGTTTTTGGTTCCAATGGTAATTGCACGTCCACTGCAAATAGTACAGTGACAGTAATTCCAACTCCAGTAATATCTGTTAACAGCGGATCAATATGTTCAGGAAGTTCGTTAACCATAACTGCAAACGGAGCAACAAATTATTCGTGGAGTCCAATAACGGATTTAAGTTCATCAACAGGAAGTGTGGTCGTTGCCAATCCAAACACAACTACTGTTTATTCTGTTCTTGGTGCCAATGGATCTTGCACAGCTATAGCTACTAGTACTGTGGATGTAACAACCACACCAACTTTAAGTGTTAATAGTGGCTCAATAT